>QCDK01000061.1 GCA_003278765.1 Prochlorococcus sp. AG-355-G23 | reverse complement strand
AGTTGTAAAAGATATTTTTAGTCAAACATCAGGAATTGTTACTATTACTCAAAAAAATGATATTCTACGGGAAATAACTGTAAGAAATGGAACTTTTCATGAGTGTGATGATGAAGAAGTTTTAAGTAGATTTACAGAAGAAGGAATTCTTGTAAATCCGGGCGAAAAGATTTTAGATGGAGTTGATAATACAGAAATTTTATTTGTTCAAAAATTAGAAACAAGTAAATGTCGAGGCTTGTTGCTAAGAACTGTTGAAGAATTCACTATTCCTGACCAAGCGGAATTACCCCAACTATCACATGTTAAGCAGGAAAAAGGACCACATTTAGGCTTAAAAGCTATCCAACGGCTTACTTATAAAGACGGTGAATTGATAAAATCAGTTGAAGGAGTTGAATTGCTTAGAACACATTTGAGCATTGAAAGCTTTGACGCTACTCCTCAAATGACTATTGACGCCGAGTCTATAAAAGATAAGAATGATGAGTCGATCAATAGATTAAATTTAGTAATACTGGAGTCTATCCTTGTAAGAAGAGATACTATATCTGACTCCAGTCATGGATCAACACATACAGAACTGCAAGTCAAAAATAACCAAGAAGTAAAAGCAGGAGATGTAATAGCTACTACTCAAATTCTTTGTAAAGAGAAGGGAGTGGTTCAATTACCAAATGTGATTGACGATGAGCCGATAAGAAGGTTAATTGTTGAAAGAGAACAAGATAAAATTAAAATTAAAATAGGTGATAAAGCAGTAGTTAAAGTTGGTGAACGTGTAGTTGATGGTGATCCTATTAGTAAATCTGTAAAATCGACTTCTTGTGGAGAAATAGAAAAAATTTCTGATAGTTCAGTAACTTTAAGACTTGGCAGGCCTTATATGGTTTCTCCTGATTCAGTGTTGCATGTTAAAGATGGAGATTTAGTTCTTAGGGGCGATGGTTTAGCTTTACTTGTTTTTGAGAGGCAGAAAACTGGAGATATCGTGCAAGGCTTGCCTCGTATAGAAGAGTTATTAGAAGCTAGGAGACCAAGAGATTCTGCAATTTTATGTAAAAAATCTGGAATTGTTCAGATTAAACAAGGCAATGATGAAGAATCAGTTTCTTTATCGGTTATTGAAAAAGATGATTCGGTTAATGAATATCAACTACTAATTGGAAAAAATATAATGGTCAGTGATGGACAACAAGTTACAGGTGGTGAATCTCTAACTGATGGTCCGATTAATCCGCATGAACTATTAGATTGCTATTTCAATGATTTGAATGATCAAAAACCTCTTATAGATGCAGCTCGAGAGTCCATATCAAAACTACAAAGAAGTATGGTCAGTGAGGTGCAAAATGTTTATAAGTCACAGGGTGTAGCAATCGATGATAAGCATATTGAAGTTATTGTTAGACAGATGACAAGTAAAGTTCGTATAGAAGATGCTGGGGATACTACTCTTCTGCCTGGTGAACTCATAGAGTTGAGACAAGTGGAAGATACAAACCAAGCAATGGCAATTACAGGAGGAGCTCCAGCAGAATTTACTCCTGTTTTGTTGGGTATTACTAAAGCTTCTCTCAATACAGATAGCTTTATTTCAGCAGCATCGTTCCAAGAAACAACAAGGGTTCTGACAGAAGCTGCAATTGAAGGTAAATCTGATTGGTTAAGAGGTTTAAAAGAAAATGTTATTATCGGTAGATTAATACCTGCAGGTACTGGTTTTAGTGGTTTCTTGGAGGAATTGTCATCAGAAGCTGGTCCACATCCCGATATACTTGCAGAAGAATCTGGTGGCTACAGAAGAGCACAGAACTTAAGGCCAGATTATACAGTTGATATGCCACAATCACCTGCCGTAAGCTCTACTGCAATACTTGATGATCCTAGTGATGAAGATTTGGAGACAACGAGAAATAGACATGGAATCGATCCTTCGTCGAGTAATTTTGCGGCTTTCGCAAGGCCTAATGCTGAAAATCAATTTTCTGAAGATCAATTACCAGATCCTGCTGCATTGGAGGG
>QCDK01000060.1 GCA_003278765.1 Prochlorococcus sp. AG-355-G23 | reverse complement strand
GTATTGGAGCGATAAAGAGATTAGCATTTGTTTTCATGCCAATTTCTATTAAATCCCAAGAAGGATTTTCTGAAAATTTATACTCATCTTTTATTCTTTTTTGGGATTCATAATCTAAATTTTCCCACCATGAAACAGAAGTAGAGTTGTCGTGAGTACCTGTATAAACAACCCAATTTTCTCCTTCAATATTTTTTGGTAAATAAGGATTATCTTCATTGCCATCAAAAGCAAATTGTAATATTTTCATGCCAGGTAGTTCGAAGTATTTTCTTAATTTCTCTACATCTGGAGTTATTACTCCTAGATCCTCCGCAATAATAGGTAGATAGTTACCCCTTAGATCCTTTTTTACTTTATTTAATAGTGTTTTACCTGGAGAATTTATCCATTTCCCAATAATTGCCGTTTTCGAATTGCCATTAACTCTCCAGTAACCTGCTAAACCCCTGAAATGATCGAATCTTAATATGTCAACAAGTTCAAATTGTCTTTGAAATCTTTTTCTCCACCAATTGAAATTAGTCCTTTTATGCTTTGACCAAAAGTAAGTTGGGGTACCCCATAATTGTCCTGTTGATGAAAAATAATCAGGTGGAACACCACTCTGAAAGATTAAATCTCCATTTTTAAAAATTGAAAATAATGATTTATTACTCCATACGTCGGCGCTGTCTCTAGAGACATAAAAAGGTAAATCCCCTATCAGCTTAATATTTCTTGATTTTGCAAAGTTTTTAATTACGCTCCATTGCTCATCAAGATGCCACTGTATTAATTTTTTAATAAGTATCTCTTCACTTTTTTTCTTAATCCACGATTTTAAGTACTTGTTATTTTTTATTTTAAATTCTTGAGGCCATTCCCACCAAGGCAACATATTAAATTCCTCTCTGATAACAACAAATAGTGCATAATCTTCAACCCAAGAATGCCTACTGACCCATTTGTTAAAATTAATTTTTCTTTCTTCAGATTGTGAACTCCAACCTTGCAAAAGGAGGAGACCTAATTTTTTTGTTAGTTCATCCGCAATATCAAAATCAAAATGATCTTTATTCTGATTTGTTGGACCTAGATTTTCTTTGTCTGAGATGTAGATAAAACCTTTTTCGATTAAATCATCTATATCCAAAAACCATGGGTTTAGTGCAAAACTAGATGGGGAACTATATGGCGAACCTGTAGAGTCAGTAGGTGTAAGTGGTAAAAATTGCCAGTATTCAATTCCATGCTTATGAAGTTTTCTTATCCACTCTTTAGCTCCTCTCCCAAAAGTTCCACATACTCTTCCTCCCGGAATACATGTTGGATGCATAAGTACGCCTAATGATTTTCTTGCAATAATTGAATCTATAGGCATGGTTTCAATATATTTTGATTCTTTAAACTTAACGTGTTTTTTAATTCTCTAAATTTAACCTTATACAAATTTTTTTTAATTGACAAATATCATTCCTTTTTTTTAATTCTAGATAATTATAAATTCTAATTTTTAATCAACAATTTTTTCCTTAATTGAGGTGACTTTTGAAAATATCTAGTTATTTTCTTTTGCGAAATTCACATAAACGACTACGATGATAGTATAGTTTTATGGTGCAAATTTCGTGACAAGTTTTATCACGGCAATGCAGAGTAAAGAATCAAACTTTAATCTAACTAATAGTAGATTAAGGTTAGTAAGTGGGACAACAAACCCAAAGTTAGCTAAAGAAATTGCATCATACTTAGGGATTGAAAATGTACCTTTAATATCTAAAAGATTTGCAGATGGAGAACTTTATGTTCAGATTCAGCAATCTATTAGAGGTTGTGATGTATTCCTCATACAACCTACATGCGCTCCTGTAAACGATAGTTTAATGGAGCTTATGATCATGGTTGACGCTTGCAAAAGAGCTTCTGCAAGACAAATAACGGCTGTAATTCCTTATTTTGGATATGCAAGAGCAGATAGGAAAACTTCAGGAAGAGAGTCTATAACTGCAAAATTAACTGCCAATTTACTAGAGAAATCAGGAGTTGATAGAGTTTTAGCGATGGACTTACACT
>QCDK01000059.1 GCA_003278765.1 Prochlorococcus sp. AG-355-G23 | reverse complement strand
GAGTTGGTGACGGTTTAGTTGCAGCTCACATTATTGCTCGTCCTCATAGAGAAGTTGAACCTGCTCTAGGTAACGGTGAATTTCTTGGTCAAAAGGACTAATTAAGTAAAGCAAGATTTATAAATTTTGCACAATAATTATTTTCCCTACACAGACCTAAATTTATCCTTATGAGTAAGAAGTATGACGCAGGGGTAAAGGAGTACAGAGATACCTACTGGACTCCAGAATATGTACCCCTAGACACCGATTTACTAGCCTGTTTCAAATGTACAGGTCAGGAAGGTGTTCCAAGAGAAGAAGTTGCAGCAGCTGTTGCTGCTGAATCTTCAACAGGTACTTGGTCAACAGTTTGGTCCGAGTTACTTACAGACTTAGAATTTTATAAAGGACGTTGTTATCGAATCGAAGACGTTCCTGGAGATCCTGAAGCTTTCTATGCTTTTATTGCATATCCTTTAGATCTTTTTGAAGAAGGCTCAATTACAAACGTATTAACATCTCTTGTAGGAAACGTTTTTGGATTTAAAGCTCTAAGACATCTACGTCTAGAAGATATTAGATTCCCAATTGCTTTCATTAAAACTTGCGGTGGTCCACCAAACGGAATCGTAGTTGAAAGAGATCGACTTAACAAATACGGAAGACCTCTACTTGGTTGTACCATCAAACCTAAATTAGGATTATCTGGTAAAAACTATGGTCGAGTTGTATATGAATGTCTTAGAGGCGGTCTTGATTTAACGAAGGATGATGAGAATATTAATTCTCAACCATTCCAACGTTGGAGAGAAAGATTTGAGTTTGTTGCAGAAGCAGTTAAGCTTGCTCAGCGGGAAACTGGAGAAGTTAAAGGTCATTATCTAAATTGTACTGCTAACACTCCTGAAGAACTCTATGAAAGAGCTGAATTTGCAAAAGAGCTAGATATGCCAATCATCATGCATGATTATATAACTGGTGGTTTTACTGCAAATACTGGATTAGCTAATTGGTGTCGTAAAAATGGCATGCTTCTGCATATTCACAGAGCTATGCATGCTGTTATTGATAGACATCCTAAGCATGGTATTCACTTCAGAGTTCTTGCAAAATGTTTGAGACTTTCTGGAGGAGACCAATTACATACTGGAACCGTTGTTGGAAAACTAGAAGGTGATCGTCAAACAACTCTTGGTTATATTGACAACTTAAGAGAGTCATTTGTTCCTGAAGATAGATCAAGAGGTAACTTCTTTGATCAAGATTGGGGTTCAATGCCTGGAGTATTTGCAGTCGCATCAGGTGGTATCCACGTTTGGCATATGCCTGCACTTCTAGCGATCTTTGGGGATGATTCCTGCCTTCAGTTCGGTGGAGGAACACATGGTCACCCATGGGGTTCAGCTGCTGGAGCTGCAGCTAACAGAGTTGCATTAGAAGCTTGTGTAAAAGCTCGTAATGCTGGTCGCGAAATCGAAAAAGAGAGTAGAGACATTCTCATGGAAGCTGCTAAGCATAGTCCTGAATTAGCTATTGCTCTAGAAACTTGGAAGGAAATTAAGTTTGAGTTTGACACTGTCGACAAACTTGATGTTCAGGGTTAACTCAAGTTTCGAAATCGAGGAGATTTATTCTCCTCAGACTTATTAAAATCTCGTTTTTACGAGTACTTTCATTCACATTTTGATTAATTATGCCTTTCCAGAGCACAGTAAGCGACTATCAAACAGTTGCAACCCTGGAAACATTCGGTTTTTTACCACCGATGACCCAGGAAGAAATATATGACCAAATTGCGTACATAATTGCTCAAGGTTGGAGCCCAGTTATTGAGCATGTTCATCCAAGTGGATGTATGCAAACTTATTGGTCTTATTGGAAACTCCCATTCTTTGGGGAAAAAGATCTTAACTTGATCGTGAGCGAATTAGAGGCATGCCATAGAGCATACCCTGATCATCATGTAAGAATTATCGGATACGATGCTTACACTCAAAGTCAAGGAACAGCTTTTGTAGTTTTCCAAGGACGTTAAAGCTACTTTTCGTAGTTAATATCTTTCTCCAAAAAAATTTTTGGAGAAAGTTTTTCAAAAGTCTTTTTAAAGAATTTAAAC
>QCDK01000058.1 GCA_003278765.1 Prochlorococcus sp. AG-355-G23 | reverse complement strand
CAGTCCTCTTAAAGGCATTATTTACTTAACCTCTTGCACCACCTGAAAAGGTAACAAGTTGTCCTTCACGAGTATTTCCACTAGAACCAGTTATCAAGAAATCTGGTTTTTCTGTTTCCTCATTCCTTTTAACTTCCATAGGTGGCATTGCGCTCATGAATCCTGCTCTTGATGGATTTCGCTTTCTAGAAGAAGCTCCCTCTGTGCCTGTTACCTTATCACCGCGATCCCAATCATCCCCAGTTACGTTTCCTACTGATTGTCCTTCTCCAGTAATCCTTGATGCGACTCTTTTTTCTGGTGTCTTTGCAGCACGGTCTACTTCTTCAATTTCCATTTTTTGTTTATAAGTAATATTTTTATTCGGTTCAAATCTAAATTTTTCAGTGCCAGTGACCTTATCAACTGCCATATCAAAAGGTCCTGTTATCTTTGAACCATTTTCATATTCATTACCCGTAACACCTTGAGTATTTTTTTCAGAATATTTATCTCTTGATGGTGATTTAACAGAGAATTCCTTCCAAGAGTTACCTGCCGACTTTTCCGGATTCGCATAAGCCGCATCATGTGCAGGATTATCACAAGCTTGTGAGAGCTGATCTCCACCAACATAGGGAGTCCCTGTTAGATTTTTACAAGCACCTTTCTTAGCACCTGTCATTACTCCGCCAATTCCTGGTTGCTGTCCTGTAAGTCTGGCATTTGAATTATTTCCAGAATTAACTGTTGCTCGGGATTTCATATCTTCTGAAATCTCAGTACCACAATTTTCATTAATCTGATCTAAGCCTGCGTATGGTGTTCCTGTTAACACTTTGCATGAACCTGGTTCATCTCCAGTTACTATTTCTGATCTTCCTGTCATAGTGCCACTTATTAAATTTGACTTTGAAGAAAGGCTTAAACCTACTTTTCTAGCTTCTGGTTTTGGTTTTGAACCGCAAAACTTCTCATATTGTTGAGATCCTATGTACTCATCGCCAGTTACATTCTTACAACTCCCATTTTCATTACCTGTCATATGGTCTGATCTTCCAACCCCGGTACCAGTTACATTATTCCCATTAAGAGTGTTGTAACTGCCTACTTTTTCAAATGCTTTACCTTTTGGATTTGGTTCAGAGCCAAGATATTGATCTCCAGTTAACTGATGTCCAGAACCTGATTCATCTCCAGTTACTAGGGTTGATCTACCAGGAAGTGATCCAGATACTTTTAATCCATCGGTTGTAGTGCTGTGCTTAACCTTTGAAGGATTTCTTGGGACATCACCACAATACTTCTGCGATTGATTAGAAGATACATATTCAGTCCCTGTAAGGTTTTTACAAGTCCCTGGCTCATCGCCTGTGACCCTATCAGATCTACCAACTTCATTTCCAGTTACCTTATTACCTGATGTTGTAGAGGTAACAGTAGATCTAAGTGGCTGTTTATAACTTGGTCTCTCTTGACAAAATTGATCAGTAACTTCTGCTCCCATATATTGGGTACCAGTTACAGTTCTGCATGTACTTGCTTCATTACCTGTAGTTTTTACAGATCTATTAGCTTGAGTTCCAGTAACTATTTGACCTGAATCAGTTTCACTTTTACCAACTTTCCAGCTAGCATCTGCAATATTTTGTTTGGCACCATTTTTGTTTGGACCACATGGTCTACATTTACCATTACCTTTTTTGCCTGTGGCACCAGTTTTACTTCTTAGCTCTCTTACTCTCTGAGAAATTTCTCTACTACTTAAATCTGGGTCTCCCCTCCTAGCTAATGAAGCGGCACTAGTGTTTTGTTTAGTTGCAGATTTACCATGTTTAGATTGAGCTTCTCTTCTGGCCAAAACAATATCTCTACTTGTATTAGTAATAGGCTTTCTCTTCTGATTAATTCTTCTCTTAACGTTGGGTTTTAGGGACTTAGATTCTGTACTAGTTGAATCCTGAATTTCTTGAATTTTACTTAAAGTTGATTTAACTGTCTTTACAGGACTTTCTTTTTTAACATCAGTACGGGTTCTATCGGATGACGTTATAGCTGATTTCCCATGGGTAGACATTGCTTTTCTTCTCTGTATTACTAACTCTTTACTAGATAAAGTTGTTGAAGAATTTATGTTTACCTGAGTTTTTGGAATATGTTTTGTTGCTGGTTTAGAAATATTATTATTAGGAG
>QCDK01000057.1 GCA_003278765.1 Prochlorococcus sp. AG-355-G23 | reverse complement strand
TCGCAAAGCACCTTCCTCGGGATTATAAGTTGCTATTAAAAGTGACTTACAAGGATGAGAAAGGCTTAAACCATCTCTTTCAATATTATTTTGCTCTCTTCCTATAGCTTCAAGAATTAAATTTACAATTCCATCATCCAATAAGTTTATATCGTCTACATACAGAACACCTCTATGAGCTTCTGCTAAAATTCCAGGCTGAAACACTTGTTCTCCCGTACTTAATGAGGCAGCGACATCAATTGATCCAACAAGTCTATCTTCTGTTATACCAATGGGAACTTGAATAAATGGTGCCTCTTTTACTTTTTTTGGAATTTCATCAATTTGAGTCAAATAATCACTTCCAATTGCCTCCTCTAACAATTTATTAGTACTAATATCCCATTCCTCTGGTTTATCTGGATCTAGGTTCCTACCAATAGGTCTTAATGAAGTATTACTATTTCTCTTAGATAGTGTTTCCAGTATTGATTCATTATCGATTACCTCTACAGGAGGGAGCAAAGTATGCAAACCCCTTGCTAATACTGACTTACCAGTACCTCTTCCGCCAGCGATAATCACTCCTCCTAAACTCGGATCAACTGCTGCTAAAAGCAAAGATAATTTCAATAAGCTATGACCCGTAATTGCCGCCAAAGGAAAAGCTCTAAAAGAATCTTTTGAATTCATTAAATCTTTTATTTCTCCTTTTTCTTTTAAATCGGGGTTCAAAATCACTTTAAAAATGCCTGATATAGAATTTATCCAATAACTTTTTTTTTTGTAGTGGAATTATCAAATCTTAATATCAAAAATGGACTATGTATATCCCTTGGAGCAAATATTGATAGTAAATTCGGAAGCCCTCTTGAGTCACTATTAATTTGCAAACCAAAAATAGAAAACATAATAAATGAGTGGGGAGATATTGCTAACAAAAAAAAAGAAAAGAAAAGCAAATTTCATGCAAACTTTTTTTGGTCTTCAATTTATGAGACATTACCCCATGGTGTTGAAAATGAGCAGCCAAATTATTTAAATACTCTGTTACTTATAAAAAGTGATTCTTTTCCTAAGCCATCAAATAAAAACGCGAAATTACTTTTAAAAGAGCTAAAAAAGTTAGAAAGATTTTTCGGACGAGAAGAGACGCCAAAGAACAAGAGATGGCTATCAAGATGTCTCGATTTAGATATTCTTTGGTGGGAAGATTTTCATACGATTGACGAGGAATTAACATTACCTCACCCTAGATTCATGAATCGGAATTTCGTTGTTACACCATTATCTGAAATCTTAAGTAGAAGCCAAAAAATCACAAAGTTTAATGCCCCAAAATGGTCTATATAAATGATTTACAAAACAAGAAAATAACTGTTAGGCTATTTTTATTTAAAAAATTATGGGCAACAAAAACCTTATAAAAAGATCCATTTTTAAAGAAAAAATATCTGAGTTAAAGTCAAAAAAATTTAGTTTCGAAATAAATAGAATTAAGCTTCCAAATGGACATGAAGGTGAATATGGATACATAAAGCATCCTGGGGCAGCGTTAGCCGTACCTATTACAAAAGACAATAAAGTTATCATTCTTCGGCAATATAGATTTGCTGTTTCAAGGTATTTATTAGAATTTCCAGCAGGTACATTAGAAATAGGTGAAACACCTATTAATTCGATTCAAAGAGAAATACAAGAAGAGACTGGATTCAGTGCAAACAAATGGAATGCACTAGGAACTCTTGTCCCTGCTCCTGGTTATGCAGATGAAGAAATTTATTTATTTTTAGCTCGAGATTTAAACAAACTCAAATCCGAGGTCAAAGGAGATTTAGATGAAGATATAGAAGTATTAATTATAGATCCCGACGAACTAGATAATCTTATTTCTAGTGGGGATGAAATTCTTGACGCAAAAACCGTGACGGCTTGGTTTAGAGCTAAACAATTTTTAAATAAATTATGAATAAACCTAGAATACTTTTTTGGCATAGAAAAGATTTAAGAATATTTGATAATCAAGCTTTAATCAAAGCATTTTCATTATCAAATGCTATTACTTCAACTTATATATTTGATAAAAATTACTCACACGATTTCAATGCAAGTTCAAGAGCTTGGTTTCTAGGAAATTCGCTTCAAGAATTAAGAAATAATTGGAAAAAAATGGGTAGTAGATTAATCATGGAAGAAGG
>QCDK01000056.1 GCA_003278765.1 Prochlorococcus sp. AG-355-G23 | reverse complement strand
TTAATAGTTTTTGGAATAATATGAAACCTTTTTCAACTCTTTTTGGACCTAAAATAGAAAGGAAAATTACTAATATTATGAATATTTCAGGTGAATTTAAACCTAATAGTTTCATGAAATTTCATATTCTATTTATATTTTAGTACATGCTAAAAATTTAATCTAATTATTCTCAAAAGTTGGTAAGTAGAGTTCCCTATTTGATGCAATTAAACCTTCTTCTTTAAAAAAAATCTCTAGGTCATTTAGATCATTAATATCTACAAATTCGCCACAATTATCTAATATATTATTATGGGTGAAATTCCATAAATCAGCCAAATATTCGTCATCATCTGGAAATGCTACAAATTTTAAATATGTATTATTCAAAGCATATTCACTAGCAAAATCAGAATCTAAACCCTCCCTCTTAGCATCACAAAAAACTTTAGCAAATCTTTTGCCTACAGAAGTTTGAGCACTTGATAAATCTAAATTACCTTGAATAGCATTTACATTTATTGGTGCAATAAAAATAATTATTGGAAGAAAAAAAGATACTAATATAAACAAGAAAAAATTTCCTTTTTAAATTTTAACTCAACATAAACTAGCAAAAAAAGTAATCAATTAGGCCTATTTTAGTAAAAGCACTTATTATAAATTAAGAAATAAATAGAAAACATAAAATCATCTACATATCTGAATTTATAATAAGGAAAGATAAAATAAATTTTAAATTATATGTCTTCATATATAAGGATAAAAGGAAGGGGAGTTAACAGGATAATTACGAGTAAGGTTATGCTATCGCCATTAGCAGGAGTTACAGATAACATTTTTAGACGACTTGTACGTAAATGGGCTCCAAACTCTCTACTTTTTACAGAAATGATAAATGCCACAAGTCTTAAAAAAGGATATGGCACACAAAAAATCAATCAAATAGATTTAGAAGAAGGTCCAATTGGAGTACAAATATTTGATAATAGGCCATATGCTGTTTCTGAAGCTGCGAAACAAGCTGAGGACTCTGGAGCTTTCTTAATTGATATAAATATGGGATGTCCAGTAAAAAAAATTGCAAAGAAAGGAGGAGGCAGTGCTTTAATTAAAGACCGAAAACTTGCTATAGAATTAGTCAAAAATGTTGTAAAAGCTGTTAGGGTTCCAGTAACAGTAAAAACACGACTCGGATGGGATAGTAAAGAAGAAAATATAGAGGATTTCTTATTTAAACTTCAAGATGCAGGAGCAACGATGATCACGCTTCATGGAAGAACTAGAAAACAGGGTTTTTCAGGAAAGTCAGATTGGGAAATGATCGGGAGACTTAAAAAGTTGTTGGAAATTCCAGTAATTGCTAATGGAGATATCAAAAATCCAAATGACGCTCTTAATTGTTTAAAAAAAACAAATGCTGATGGTGTAATGATTGGACGAGGAATTTTAGGATCACCATGGAAAATAGGAGAAATAGATTATGCCCTGAGAGAAAATAAAAATTTTAAAGAACCAAACACAGAAGAAAAACTATATTTAATTATTGAGCATCTTGATGAATTAATAAAAGAAAAAGGAGATCACGGATTGCTAATTGCAAGGAAACATATCTCATGGACATGCAAAGACTTTAAAGGAGCATCAAATTTGAGAAATAACTTGGTTAGAGCTGTTGATAAAAATGAAGTTAAAAATTTAATAATTAAAATGATTAAAACTTTGAATAATGAAAAAAATAGTTTAGTTTAAAACAAATTTATTTTTTAAATGAAAATTATTAGTAAAGAAACAAGTAAAAGAGTTTGTGATCACATGAACAATGATCACATAGATTCAGTACACAAATATCTTATTCATTATGGGAAGATATCAAGATTTGAGAATGCTTATATGGAAGAAATTAATAATAGTTATATAAAAATCAATTACGATGGCCAATCAGCAATTATCAATTTTAAAAATGAAATATCTGAGGAAGAAATTCATTCAACATTAGTATCAATGATTAAAGACATTAAAAAATAACATAATTAATAAAAATTCTAATTTTTATTTTCATAGTAATCAGTTATCTTTTTACATTCTTCAAATGAAAGCATGCTTAATCTAGATGTGGCTTTTATTTTTAGAATTGCACAAACAGCTAATAAATCAGGGCTATCAACATTAAGTGCTACAGAAAGTTCTAGGACCCTAAGACCTTTCATTAGTATTAAAAAATCTTTTCTACATTATAAAGAACCTTAAAATCAATGGGCCGCATTTTTCCCTAAACCAGCAACGAATGGAAAAGTTTGTTCATCACCAAATATATCTTCTACCGAAGAATTAGTAATATTAGTTTTTTTATTGTCAGGCTTAATTTCTTCAATTT
>QCDK01000055.1 GCA_003278765.1 Prochlorococcus sp. AG-355-G23 | reverse complement strand
ATATACTCACCTGGTAGAAAAAAAGGTATTTGGTGGAAATATAAAGTTGATCCTATGCAACTGGATGCTGTTCTGATTTACGCTAGGGGCGGTAGCGGTAGAAGAGCTGGTCTTTATACAGATTACAGTTTTGCATTATGGAAAGATCAAGAATTAATTAAATTTGCAAGTGCATATTCTGGTTTAACTAATATTGAGATTAAAGAGCTAGATAAATGGATAAGGAAAAATACAATAGAAAAATTTGGTCCTGTTCGATCATTAAAACCAGAAATGGTATTCGAAATATCTTTTGAGAAAATTCAAATTTCAAAACGTCATAAGTCTGGCATAGCAGTAAGATTTCCAAGAATAACAAAATGGAGAAAAGATAAAAAAATTAATGATGCAGATAGCATAGAGAATGCTTATGAACTGATGAAAAAAATATGATGGAAAATATTACGCAAAATAGTAAACAAAATAATTTAATTTCTAAAATTAAACAGTTTTTCTTCTCAAATGGATGGGAGCCATTACCGTACCAAGTAGAATCTTGGAAAGCATTTTTAAATGGGGAAAACGGAATAATACAAGTTCCTACTGGATGCGGGAAAACTTACGCGGCATTAATGGGGCCTATATCACAGATAGAAGATCCCAAAAATAATAAAAGTGTGCAAATACTATTAATAACACCTTTAAAAGCACTAAGTAGAGATCTAAAAAATTCTATACAATTAGCAGCTTTACATTTTAATAATGAAATCACTGTTGAAATTAGGAACGGGGATACAACCCCATATGAAAAGAAAAAGCAACTAACTAAACCACCCAATATACTTATTACCACTCCTGAGACTTTATCTCTTTTACTTTCTAATAAAGAATCTAATAATCTGTTCAAAGAGTTGACATCAATAATTATTGACGAATGGCATGAATTGATGGGTAGCAAAAGAGGAAACCAGTGCGAGTTATCTTTAAGTTGGCTAAGAGGTAATATAAAAAATTTACAAATTTGGGCAATGTCTGCAACTATTGGAAATATTGAAGAAGCAGCAAGAGCAATAGTTGGGATGAGCGGTGTTAAACCAAAAATTATAAGTACATGTATTCAAAAAGAGATAGAAATTATAAGCGTTTTGCCAGAGAAGGAAACAACCTTTCCATGGAGTGGCCATCTTGGAATCAGAAGTCATTCTTCACTTTTAAAAATCCTAGATAAAAATAAAAGCACCTTATTATTCACCAATACAAGAAACCAATCTGAAAGATGGTATCAATGTCTTAAATTTTGTCTTCCAGAGATGGAAGACAAAATTGCACTACATCACGGCTCCCTCGATAAAGAAGATAGAAAAAGAGTTGAAGAAGGGGTTAAAGACGGATTAATAAAATGGGTAGTTTGCACCAGCTCGTTAGATTTGGGAGTTGACTTCCAACCTGTAGATCAAATAGTTCAAATTGGTAGTGCAAAGAATTTAGCTAGACTTATCCAAAGAGCTGGAAGAAGTGCTCATAGACCAGGTGGAAAATCAAAAATAATTTTTATGCCTACTAATTCTTTAGAGTTATTAGAGATTAGTGCAATGAGAAGAATAATAAAAAGTGGCATATCTGAGGAAATTAGACTTCCTGAATTATCTTATGATGTGCTTTTACAACATCTAATAAGTTTGGCATGTGGAAATGGCTTTAATCCTATAATTGAGAAAGAAAGAATTAAGAATTGCTGGAGTTATAGAAACTTAAAAGATCAAGATTGGAATTGGTGTCTTGACTTTTTAGAGTATGGAGGAAAATGTCTTAAAGCATACCCAAAATATAAAAAAATAGTTAAAGAAGAATCAGAAAATAATAATGAAAACTTTAAATATTTTGTAAAAGACAAATCTTTAATAAGAATGCATAAGTTCAATATTGGGACAATTACAAGTGACAAATTTGTGAATGTCAAATATATGAGAGGTAAATCTTTAGGAAATTTAGAGGAGAATTTTGCTTCAAAATTAATTCCCGGGGATACATTTTACTTCGCTGGCAAAATGCTTCAATTTGTAAGAATAAGAGATATGGTTTTATACGTTAAAAAATCAACAAAAAAAAGTTCTCTAATTCCTGCATGGGTTGGAGGTCAAATGGCAATTTCTGATCTACTTTGTGAGAGTTTGAGAAAAGAAATAGATATATGCAACGAACTAGAAAATTATGAATGCTTAAATCCTGAACTCAATTCATTACGCCCAATATTGAAGAAACAAAAAGTTCTTTCAAATATTCCAAAGAAAGATGAATTCCTTATAGAAATATATAAAACCAAGGATTTATCAAATCTTTTTGTTTTTACACTTGATGGCAAATTTGTAAATGAAGGAATTGCATTTTTATGGGCTTTGAGATTGGCAAAATT
>QCDK01000054.1 GCA_003278765.1 Prochlorococcus sp. AG-355-G23 | reverse complement strand
TCAAAGCACAAGCAGTTATTGCAAGAACTTGGGGAATATTTAATTCTCATAGATTTAATATGGACAGATATCATTTATGTATCACCACTCAATGTCAAGTTTATAAACCTCCTAAAATTACAAATAAAAACGTGAAAAAAGCTATAGAAGCAACATCAAATTTAATTCTCACTTATAGAAAACAACCAATTAATGCTTTTTACCATGGTTCTAATGGTGGTGTATCTGCTACTGCAGGCGAGTCTTGGCAAATTCAAGATTATTCTTATTTCAATTCGATCATTGATGGTTCTAAATCATTAAATAAAATTTTTAAACTTCCATTTACGAATAAATCTGATTTAAATAATTTTTTAGATTTTGATAAAAAACAGTTTTATGGGAGTAATCATTCTCTTTTTCGATGGAATAAGAAAATTTCTAGTCTTGAAATTAAAGAAAAGTTAATTAAAAACAAACTTATAAGTATTAATGACGATGTTTTGGATATAAATTCTATTGAACGAGGCTCTAGTGGCAGAGTGACAAAATTGGAAATACGAACGGACAAAGTTAATAAATCTATTATTCTAGTTAAAGATGATATTCGACGGGTATTAAATTTTATCCCTAGTAATTTGTTTACTATTAATAAATTAAGTGATGATTTATGGCTTTTGAGAGGAGGAGGCTTCGGTCATGGTGTAGGTTTATCTCAATCAGGAGCGATTGAAATGGCTAAATTAGGATTTTCTTATGAACAAATATTGAATCATTACTATCGAAAAGCAAAACTGAATAAATTTGAGATATTGTCTCAATGAAAGTTAAGTAATTAAAATTTACTTTTATGAGTAAGGGTTTTTATAAAAATCGAAGATTGAAGTCGTTTATATTTCTTAGTGCTTGTTTTTTTATAGCTTTTATTCCTCATGCTTTCAATATCGAAAATTTCTTTTACATTATATTGACTCTTTCTTTTGTGATTGTTTTTTACGGTTTAATAGTTATTTCTAGAAATGTCAAAAGGAACAACTTTGCAAACATTGTAAGCAGAAGAATTAGTAATAAAGAGTTACCTGTGCTTGATATTTTAGTCGCTGCTAGAGATGAAGAGAATGTCATAGCAAGATTAGTTGAAAGATTATTTAGTTTAGATTACCCAACAAATAAATTAAATATTTACATAATCGATGATGGTAGCTCTGATAAGACGCCTTTAATTTTAGATCGATTAGCTAGACAATATGACAAGCTAAAAGTAATAAGTCGTTCTCCAAATGCAGGCGGTGGAAAGTCAGGAGCTTTGAATTATGCCTTGAGGTTTACTCATGGTGAATGGTTATTAGTTTTGGATGCTGATGCTGAATTAAAACAAGATTCTTTGATAAGGTTATTTAGTTTTGTGGAAGATGGTGATTGGTCTGCAGTTCAACTAAGAAAATCAGTCACAAATGTAAGTAAGAATTTTTTAACTTCTTGTCAGTCAATGGAAATGGCTATGGACGCAATCTTTCAATATGGAAGATTATCAGTTGCTGGAGTTTCTGAATTAAGGGGAAATGGCCAATTAATTAAGAAAGAAACATTAATGGCATGTGGTTCTTTTAATGAAGATACAGTTACAGATGATCTTGATTTGAGTTTAAGATTATTATTATCACAATCTAGAATTGGAATCTTGTGGGATCCTCCAGTTATGGAGGAAGCAGTTGAGAATTTAAATGCTTTATTAGCGCAAAGGCAAAGATGGGCAGAGGGGGGTTTGCAAAGATTCTTTGATTATGGAGATCAATTATTTACTAATAAAATTGATTATTTGCAAAAATTTGATGTAACTTACTTCTTCATCTTGCAATATGCACTACCAATAATTTCTATTTTTGATTTATTTTTCAGTATTGCTTTGTTAGATTCACCAATTTACTGGCCTATTTCATTTACAGCTTTTATGTTATCTGGAATTGCGTTTTGGTACGGTTCTTCTTGTAAAAGCGAAGTACCAGTATTGCAAAAAAGCAATTTTTTGATGGTATTTGTTTCGGTTTTTTATTTATCACATTGGTTTTTAGTAATCCCTTGGGTCACAATAAAGATGTCTATTTTTCCCAAAAAGATACTTTGGCGAAAAACTATACACACTGGAGTTTAATTTATTCATCAAGGTCTATAATTTCTCCATTAAAAAAATTTGCTAAGTTTTTTGAGCTATCATCATAATTCTCCTCGTTAGATATTTTTGGTGATGAATTAGTTTTAGGTTCTATTTTTTTTAATGGTCGAAAATTATTTACTTCATTTTGGGTAATTTCTGTAGTATTTGTTGGGTTACTTTTATTTAAATTTTTAGTTGAGAAATTAAGTATTATTTGATCTCCAAATATCTTTTTTACAGTATTTTCAATTATAACTTTTCTGCTTTTAATCATATTTTCCCAGTTTGGAGATAATGCAA
>QCDK01000053.1 GCA_003278765.1 Prochlorococcus sp. AG-355-G23 | reverse complement strand
CCGTTTGAGTTAATCCATTGAGTGATTTATGCAATGAATTAACCACTAAATCAGCGTTTGAGGATAAGGCTGGTTTTGGTAAATTAAGATTTTTACAAAAAAGGAAATATGAACCATGGGCTTCATCAACTAAAACAGGTAAATTTTTTTTTATGACAACAATCTATTAAAGGCTCTAAATCTCCGGCATATCCTTGATAAGAGGGGTTTACAAGAATAACCCCTGCAATTTTATTCTCATCAAAATTTAATTTTTTAAATACATTTTCCAACCAAATTTTTGTAATTGGTTTGTAATGACCCGTTATGGTTGAAAATTCTAAGTCAAAAAATATTGGATTTATATCCTGCATCGCACAGATCTTTATGACACTTATATGAACATTTCTAGGCATCAGGATATTTTCACCTGGATTTGCCATTGCAATTACTGCTGATTGTATTAATCCGGAGGCTCCATTAACTCCAAAAAAACATCTTTTAGCTCCAATTTTGTCGGAGAATTCTCTTTGAGATTTAGCAATTAATCCGAATTGGGATAGTGGGGAGCCTATTTCTGGTAGTTCGGGTAAGTCCCAATACCCAGGTGGATTTTTTAACAACTGCACTAGTTTCTTTGGTAAAGCTGCTCCTCTGTTATGAGCAGGAAAGAATGAAGATTTTAAAAACTTTTTAGTTAGAAAAGATGAAATGCTCATAAAGTATTATTGACATATATAGAATGGACTACAAAGTAATCTTTTTTGATATTTTTTAACTTTAATGAAAAGATCTTATTCAGAATATTCAGCAAAAGAAGACTTTCTTTGGTTAGTTTTGAGACCATGGATTTTTATCCCAAGAGTTTTATATATCCTTTTAACTTTTATTTTTCTTTTTTTAAGAATACTTTTTCAAGGTAACAGTAAAAATAAAAATGTACAAAAAAATCTTTCGAAATATCTTTTTGATGTAATAACTGATTTAGGGCCTTGTTTTATCAAATTAGGCCAAGCACTCTCAACTAGACCAGATCTTGTTAGACAAGATTGGCTTACTGAACTTACAAACCTACAAGATAATCTCCCAGCATTTAATCACAAAATTGCTTTAAAAATCATTGAAGAGGAACTTGGATCACCTGCTAATGAATTATTTGAAGAGTTTCCAGATAGTCCTATTGCTTCAGCAAGCTTAGGTCAAGTTTATAAAGCAAAATTAAATAATTCTTATCTAGCTGTGAAAGTACAGCGGCCAAATTTACACTTCCTTATAAGAAGGGATGTTGTAATCTTAAGGTTTTTAGGAACTTTTTTATCCCCACTCTTACCATTAAATATAGGTGTTGGAATTGGAGAGATAATAGATGAATTCGGTAAGGCACTTTTTGATGAAATTGACTATCAAAAAGAGGCCGAAAATGCTTTGAAGTTTGCAAATTTATTCAAAGAAAATCCAAATATTTTTATTCCTAAATTAGAGAAAAAGTTTTCATCCAAAAGGGTAATTACAACTTCTTGGATTGATGGAGTTAAGTTAAGAGATCGATTTTTACTGGAGGAAAATAACTTAATACCTGCTTCGTTTATAAAAACATGTGTCATCAGTGGACTACAGCAATTATTTGAATTTGGATATTTTCATGCAGACCCACATCCAGGTAATATGTTTGCTCTCAAAGGAGGAAATGCAGATTGTGGGAATTTAGCTTATGTTGATTTTGGAATGATGGATACTATTACAAATTCAGACAGACTTACTCTTATTAAGGCAATTGTTCACATAATAAACGAAGAATATTATCTTCTCGCAGAAGATTTCCAGAAATTAGGTTTTTTAACCAAAGAACAAGATCTTCAAAAACTTGTTGAACCATTAAAAGAAGTTCTAGGAGGATCTTTTGGCGCTGAGGTTGGTAATTTTAATCTTAAAAATGTAACTGACAAATTCTCAAAACTAATGTATTCCTATCCTTTCAGAGTTCCCAGTAGGTTTGCCTTAATAATTAGAGCCGTTGTTAGTCAAGAGGGTTTAGCACTAAGGTTAGATCCTGAATTTAAAATTTTAAAAATAGCTTATCCATATATTGCAAAAAAACTACTGACCGATAATTCTGAAGAGATTTTAGACATACTTTTAGAAGTCGTTTTTGATAAAAAAGGTCAAATCCAAATAGAAAAAGTTGAAAGTTTACTAAACATTTTATTTAGAGATTCAGAGAATATTAATTCAGATCTCATACCAGTTGCTAACGCTGGATTGAAATTATTTGTCAGTAAAAAAGGATCTGAAGTTAGAAAGAATCTTCTTTTAAGTCTTATAAAAGATGAAAAATTAGAATTTACTGATGCAAAAAAACTCTTAGCTTTAATTAGAGATACTTTTAGCCCTCTGAATATTGCAAAAAGTGCAGTGCAAAATATTATTTCTACAGTTTAGTTTATATTTAATTTGATTAACTTAC
>QCDK01000052.1 GCA_003278765.1 Prochlorococcus sp. AG-355-G23 | reverse complement strand
ATTAATATCTGACATTTCAAAGACTTATTTTCTAATAGTGATTAGCAACTTTTCTGTGATGAACTGCTGTCTTACATGATAAGTCAGAAACATTACCATTTTCAACAATTCCGTAAATTATCCAATGGTCTGGAGTCTCCAGTCTTGAACTGACTTTACAATCTAAAAAGGCGAGTGAATCTGAGAGAACAGGTCCTCCTTCAGCGATGTTGCTAATTACATCTACATCTGCAAATCTATCAGCTCCAGGGGCAAATCTTTTTAAAAAATGTCTGAACATTTTTTGATAGTTATCTTCTCTCAAGATATTCACAACAAAACCTTTACCAACTTGCATATATGATTCAATAGCTCTATCTTTTGCTACTGCAACTGTAATACCTGGTGGTGAAAAGCTTGCTTGACTAACCCAACTTGCGACCATTGCACTTTGTCTAAATGTCGAACCTTCCCCTTGACTAGCTGTTACTACATATAATCCTCCACTTAATCTACCTAACGCTTTATCTAAATTTGAATCAAGGCTCTTCATAGAGGCAATATTCTTCTTTTTATTGATCAATTGACCCAAATCAGTTCCAGCTTCTTCGAATTGTTGATAAACAATCGGATCTGGAATATTTTTAACTCTTAAGGGGGAGAAAGCTTCTTTTTGACCAAGTTCTCTTAATTTATTTGCTAAGGAATCTATAGGTTCATCATTTCCACCAAATGCATCATAAACTGCTGTAAATTGTTTTGGCTTTAGTGCTGCAAATAAAGTACCGAGAGATTCTTTTAATTCATTATCTGAGTCTACAGGCCATGTGGGAATGACTACTGCTTTTGATTCGGAAATTAAACTTGTTAATTCTTGCGGGTCAGAAGATCTTAAATCTATTAATTGAACCTGTGCATCTGCTTTACTTATTCCATGAGATATCGCTTGACTAAGTCGATCACAATAACCATAGTCGCTTATATAGCAGACTGACACAAAATCATTGCCTTTGCTTTTATTGCTACTCCATTCTAGATATTTTCCTTTCCAAAAATTGACCTGATTATGGAGCAAAGGCCCATGACCAACAGCTATTGTTTTTAATTCAGGTAGCTTATCTATTCTTTTAATTGCCTGCATAACGCTTCTAGCGTTTGGACCCATAAGGCAATCGTAATAAAAACGGAAATCGTCGTATATTTCTTTTTGATCAGTGTCAAAAAATTCTTCAGAACAATAATGAAGTCCAAAAGCATCGCATGTATAGAGAACATTTGTGCTGTGATCATATGAGAATATGGTATCTGGCCAATGCAAATTTGGTGCACTTATAAATTCAATATTATGTTCTAAACCACTATTAGGATTAGTTCCGAGATTTAAAAACTCTCCACTCTTAACCTCTAGACGTTTAAAGGGAATATGTATTTGGTCTTCAATAAATTTAAGTGCTAATTTAGATCCAACTACTGTGATATTTTGGTTTAATTCTATAAGATTACCTATTAAACCAGAATGATCAGGTTCTGTATGGCTTGTAATTAGATAATCAACTTCTTGCGGATTTACCTTTTTCAGTAATTCTTCGAACCATAATTCTTCGAACTTTGCGTGACTAGTATCAATGATTGCTAGTTTCTCGCCTTTAATAATAAAACTATTGTAAGTAGTTCCATTTCTTAAACCAAATTCAATATCAAATCTACTGCGATCCCAATCCAAAGATCTTATGGCACAAGAATCATCAGCAAAGTTTTGAGATTGAACCGTCAACTTGTTATTAGTTTGTGCCAATTTAGAATTACTTGTCTGGGCAGAGGCTATCATAGAATAATGAGCTTTATAAATTAACTTTAGTTATATAGAATATAAATTCGCGTGATTATCTTTGCGAAATAACCGAAATTACGCTTTTCTTTAATTTTTAATCTTCTTATTCTGGATAAATGACATCTCAATTAATTAAAAAAATAGTTACTGGAGATGAAATAAGAAATGCTTTTTTAAAATTTTACAGTGAAAAATTACATAAAATCATTCCAAGTGCATCTTTGATTCCAGATGACCCTACGGTTATGCTCACAATTGCTGGGATGCTACCTTTTAAACCAGTTTTTTTAGGTTTAAAAGAAAGACCATCAAAAAGGGCTACATCTAGCCAAAAGTGCATCAGAACAAATGATATAGAAAACGTTGGAGTTACAGCTAGACATCACACTTTTTTTGAAATGCTTGGTAATTTCTCTTTTGGAGATTATTTTAAACGAGAGGCTATTCAATGGGCTTGGGAATTAGTTACTAATATTTATCAACTTCCTGTTGAAAATATAATTGTGAGTGTTTTTCACGAAGACGAAGAGTCTGCAAAAATTTGGAGAGATGAAATTGGTATTCATCCAGATAGGATAGTCAAACTAGGTGAGGAAGATAATTTTTGGTCATCTGGCAAAACAGGTCCATGTGGACCTTGTTCAGAACTTTATTATGATTTTCATCCTGAAAAGGGTCTGCAGAATATTGATTTAGAAGATGGAGATCGTTTTATT
>QCDK01000051.1 GCA_003278765.1 Prochlorococcus sp. AG-355-G23 | reverse complement strand
AGGGGCAAAGTATTGGTATCATGCCTGCTGGTGAAGATGCTAATGGAAAACCTCATAAATTAAGACTATACTCAATAGCCAGCACTAGGCACGGTGATGACTTTAATGGAAATACGGTTTCTCTTTGTGTAAGACAGCTTCAGTATGAAAAAGATGGTGAAACCATTAATGGTGTCTGCTCCACTTACTTATGTGATATTAAGCCTGGAGATAAAGTAAAAATAACAGGGCCTGTCGGTAAAGAAATGCTTCTCCCTGATGAAGAGGATGCAAACATTGTAATGTTAGCCACTGGAACCGGGATAGCACCAATGAGGGCTTATTTAAGAAGAATGTTCGAACCAACTGAAAAAGAAAAAAATAAATGGAATTTCAAGGGTAAAGCTTGGTTATTTATGGGTGCTCCAAAATCAGCTAATTTGTTATACGAAGAAGATCTTCAAAGATACATTTCTGAGAATCCAGATAATTTTAAATATACAAAAGCTATTAGTCGCGAGCAGCAAAATACAAAAGGCGGAAGAATGTACATTCAAGACAGAGTTTTAGAGTCAGCCAACGAACTTTTCAATATGATTGAAGATGAAAAGACACATATATACCTTTGTGGATTAAAGGGTATGGAACCTGGAATAGATGAAGCAATGACTAAGGCAGCAGAAGAAAAAGGCTTGAACTGGTCAGAATTAAGACCTCAACTTAAAAAAGCAGGAAGATGGCACGTAGAAACTTACTAAACCTTTAATATTTAGATTTAAGTTTCACCAACTAAATACTTTTTGGTTTAGACACAAAATGTAGCTAATATTTAAAAAAAAGAGGATTTTAAATAAAGAATACTAAAAATATGCCTTCAACTTTAAGTAATCCTCTAAGATTAGGTTTACGGCAGGAAAGAGTTATATCTCCTCAATGCTTAGTAATATTTGGTGCTAGTGGAGACCTTACTCATAGAAAATTAATACCAGCTTTATTTGAACTCTATTTGCAAAGAAGAATTCCAAGTGAATTTGGAATAGTTGGTTGTGCTAGAAGACCTTGGACTGATAATGAGTTTAGAGAAAAGATGAAAGCAAAGTTATCAAATCAAATATCTGGTAAAGAAAGGGAGTGGGAACAATTTTCTAATTATCTTTTCTATGAACCTGTTGATCTACAACAAAGTGATCATGTTTTAAGGCTTTCTAAGAGATTAAAAGAAATTGATAAAACACAAGCTACTCATGGGAATAGAACATTTTATTTGTCAGTATCTCCGAATTTCTATGCAAGTGGATGTAAAGCTCTTAAAGCAGCTGGCCTTTTAGATGACCCTAAGAAAAGTCGTTTAGTGATTGAAAAACCTTTTGGAAGAGATTATTCAAGTGCAAAAAAATTGAATAAGATCGTCCAAAGTTGCGCTGAAGAAAGTCAGATTTATAGGATTGATCATTATTTAGGTAAAGAGACAGTTCAGAATATTCTTGTTCTGAGGTTTGCTAACACTATTTTTGAACCAATCTGGAATAGAAATTATATATCAAGTGTTCAAATTACTTCATCTGAAACAGTGGGTGTTGAAGATAGAGCAGGTTATTACGAAAGCTCCGGTGCTTTAAGGGATATGCTTCAAAATCATATGACACAAATGCTTGCTGTTACTGCTATGGAACCTCCTGGAAAGTTTGAACCAGAAGCAATAAGAAATGAAAAAGCTAAGGTTCTTCAAGCTTCAAAACTTGCTGACGAAAATGAACCATGGAATTGTTGTATAAGAGGTCAATATGGAGAAGGAGGAAATATTTCAAATCGACTAAAAGGATATAGGCAGGAAGATGGTGTTAATTGTAATAGTACAACAGAAACTTACATTGCGACAAAAGTTTTCGTTGATAACTGGCGTTGGCAAGGGGTTCCTTTTTATTTGAGAACAGGTAAAAGACTACCTAAAAGACTTGGGGAAATAGTCTTAACTTTTAAAGATGTGCCTGTTCATTTATTTGAATCAACAATAATAAATCCTGCCCCAAATCAACTTATCCTTAGAATTCAGCCAAATGAAGGTGCTACTTTCAAATTTGAGGTAAAATCTCCTGGTTCTGGAATGAAATCAAGACCTGTTGAGATGGAATTTTCTTATGATGAATCATTTGGAGAGCCCTCAGATGAAGGCTATGTAAGATTATTAGCTGATGCAATGCTTTCTGACCCAACCCTATTTACTCGAAGTGATGAAGTAGAAGCAGCCATTCCCCCTGCCTCAAGTCTCATACACTCCACTGATTCACATCCAAGTATTACACAAGTGTTATTTTTTTGAACCTCACTAATTTTTGAAATCAGCCTCAATCCAATAACTTGTCCTAAATGAATACTTGGATTTCCCAAAGATAAGGGATTGATTGATGCAGAAATTATTTCGCCATTAATTCTTTCAAACTCAATTTTTATTGATTCTATATCTCTTTCAACTCTCAGAAATGACCAACTAAGCTTATCGCTAATCCATGAAATCAAAAACAAAGCTTGAATCATATGATCTCCTGCGATATCGATGTCAATATCAGTAATGTGATCTAAAATTTGTCTTCTCGAGGGCGGATCAAAAATCATTG
>QCDK01000050.1 GCA_003278765.1 Prochlorococcus sp. AG-355-G23 | reverse complement strand
CAATTTTAATAATTGGTGCACTTGGTATTGCAGTAGCAATAGCAGTTTTTTTTGTCTCTTACCAAAAATATTTCAATTCTCCTTTAAACAAAGAGCTTGCAGAAAAGAAAAAAGCGCTAATTAAAGAACAAAAA
Organism: Prochlorococcus sp. AG-355-G23; assembly: GCA_003278765.1. Classification (GTDB taxonomy): domain Bacteria; phylum Cyanobacteriota; class Cyanobacteriia; order PCC-6307; family Cyanobiaceae; genus Prochlorococcus_A. Next base: position 2,520 of record QCDK01000050.1, on the reverse strand, counting down.
GAATTAAATGAAAGATTAGAAAAAATAGAACAAGATTTAAAAAATTTATAAAAATTTATCTTATTAGAGATGAGTCAATGATCTCGAATTCAAGACCTTAATTTTTTAAACAGGAATTTTGGTCTATAAGGGGTTATGGATAAAGATCATCTTATTGAGTTAATTTCTAATAGCCTTCTATACGAGAGTAAAAATTCTGACTCTACAAAGAATCTTTGTGACTTTAAAAATTATTTAGAAAGACTAAATCTAGATCAATTGCGAACTATGTCTAAAGAATTTATTCTTTAGTATGATTTTTAAATATTTTATTGTTTATAAAATAATCAATAATTTTTAAAAATTGTTAATATCAAAAAAATGAGAGAAATATGCTTAAAGTAAATAGAGGTGAATTTTTAATAAAACCATTTCTAAAAAGAAATAATATTAGAGCTTCTTATCAAATTATTTCTACCATCTTTCCAATAATCTCTATTTGGTTAATCATCTCCAACATAACAAATCAACCTTTTTCATTATTGATTAAAGGATTTTTATTAATACCTTTTATAGTTCTTCTTACTCTATTCTCTTCTCGAACATTCTCATTAATGCATGATTGTGGTCATAATTCTCTTTTTACAAAACGGAAATTAAACCGCTTCTTTGGATTTTTACTTGGCTTGGTTAATGGTATTCCACAGAAGTCATGGTCGATTGATCATGCATTTCATCATAGAAATAATGGAAATTGGGAAATTTACAAAGGGCCGATAGATGTTTTAAGTCTTGAAGATTATGAATCCCTTACAAAAAGAGGTCAAATATTTTACAAAGTAAGTCGAAATTGGATGATGCTTTTCCCAGGCGGTTTTTTTTACTTAGTTTTAAAACCCAGATTAGGACTTATTATTATTATTTTTAATTTAATTAAAGATATATTGGAAGAGACTTTTATCAAAATAAAAAACAAAGAAATTTCTAAACTTTTGGTTATTAATTCAAGAATCAAGCCACCTTTTTCTGATTATGGAGATAATTTCAGTGAACTCAGTGAATTAATAATCAATAACATAGTTGTAATAATAGGGTGGATTTTTATGTGTAAATGGTTGGGGTTAATTTTTTTCTTATCATTTTATTCCATTGTATTAACATTATCAGCAGCAATTTTAATATGTGTTTTTTTCGTACAACATAACTACGAGAATACATATGCTAAAAGTACAAAAAATTGGGATCTCATCGATGGAGCTATTTTTGGTAGTAGCAATTTAGATATTCCTGATTGGCTAAATTGGTTTTTAGCAGATATATCCTTCCACAGCATCCATCATCTCTCTGAGAGAATACCAAATTACAACTTAAGAGCTTGTCATAAAGCAAACATTCATTTGCTCCAACAATCAAAGTTCTTAAAATTAAGCGATTTTTCAAACTGCTTCAAATATATTATTTGGGATAATAAAAATGAAAAATTAATTCCCATAAGTTAATACCTAATTCAACCTTCTTCTCAATTTTCTTTTTTGAGGAATACTGCTATATGCATGAGTACCAATAGATGGAGGCAATTCATTCTTTAAAGGATGCATAAAAGCATTTGCCATACTCTCTAACATTTTCGAAAGCCAATTAATTACTGATTTCATTTGAAAATCTAAAAGTTTACTTTTTAATCATCTAACTAAATTACTTAAAAGTAAATCAGTCTTTATGCTGATTTCTTAAGAAGATTACCTTCTAAATTTAATATTAAATAATCAAAATTAATTTTTCATTTGCTCTTTTATATCAGAAATATTACTAACTTTTTAGAAGGTAAACCAGGCCCAAAATGAGTTTAGTAAATAATACTTATTTTTTCTAATTCACTTAATAAATTAAATTATTGAACATAAATTCGTGCTATATCTCTATTCCAAATAAATCTAACAATATTATGAATGATTCATTTGTACCCACCAACCAGAATCCAGAAATAGATTCTATTAATTCATATTTCGAGTGTATTACTGAATGCAGTATTGTGGATGGTCATCAAGAATGCATTACTCGTTGTTTAGAAGTTCATTTAAAGGGAGGTCATCAAAATGAATAAAAAAAATTCACCGCAAAGGAAAACAACTTTAAAATGGAACTCGAATGGAGAGCTTTCCGAAATTGATATGCTAAGAATTTTAGAAAAGATATCATCACATGATCTTAATCAATGTGAATTAACATGCGATTCTGATCAATTTTAAAATTAATTATTTACAGATCTTTTTAAATTATTAATTACTCAAAAATTTGATACTAATATAAAAAAAATAGTTCTATTAAGCTGCATTTTTAATGATCTAAAAATTTCTTTTTCAATATTTTTACCAATGCTGCTTATAAAAAAGAAGCTTATGGGATTTTAAGATATCAATTTTAATTAACTAGATTTCAATTAAGAATTAGAATATTTTTACAAAATCAAAGGTTTTATTTGAAAAAATTAATTTTTAGAACCTCTACCTTTATTTAAGAATGTTTTTCTAATTTCTTTTT
>QCDK01000049.1 GCA_003278765.1 Prochlorococcus sp. AG-355-G23 | reverse complement strand
ATGAGATTTCAACAGATTGGTAATTTTTTGATTTAACAACCAAACAAATTCTAGTATTTATTAAAGTATTTTATGCTTTTCCTAAACTTTGGGAAGGAAAAGTTTTTAATTTTTTGGAATATATCTATTTAGTTAGTAAAACTTATAAATCTAATCAAATTTTACATTTTTGAATGTTTATTGTATTTCACGATCTATCCTTATTTATTTCTTTTAGAGCTTTTCTACCTTCCTTAAGGGTTCTTAGGACGAGCCAGGTTAGAGAGGAAATCATAAGGATGGTAAGTGTAATTAGAGAAATATGAGTAGTATCAATATTGCTTGCCAATTTAATTAAATTCCTTATGAATCTTTAATCCTAAAAATTCAAAATTCAAACGTCTGATCTAGAGTAAGCAGGTATTAGCATTCCACCATCTTGATCGTCATTATTGTCATCATCAAACCCACCACCCAGAAGTAATTCAATAATTACGAGTACCGCTAATGGATAAAGGCACCATAATATCGCTGTAAAAGGACTTACTGAGGATGAAGCTGAGTAAAATTCTGTCATAAAGAGATGTTAATCTAAAGAAACAATAATTGTGGATCCTCTGGGTAGTGTTTTATTCAATATTTCTATAAATATTTTTTAAAAACTTTTCTCTTTAGCACGTATAGATCTTTGGTATGTATTGATATTTTATTCTTAAAAACAATTTGAATAATAATTTTTTTGAACCTTCTGAGAAACTAATAATGACATAATGAATCCTGCTATTGTTATTTTTTATACTTAACAATAATTGTGCAATTTTGATTCAAAAACTATTATTTATCTTGATTTTATAAATTCTATGTTTTCTTTCACTTTTGATCCTTTGGCTGCGATATTTGGTATATCAGGAATTGTAGGCTTCTTTTTCTTTGTTTCTGCTGCTAAGGGAACTTCCAGTATCAATACAAAACCAAAAAAGGAATTAGATTAGAACTTATTGTCTCAGAAAACTAAATTAAAATTTTTAATTTAGTATTTAACAGGCTTTTAATTATTACTTATTCCATTGTTTAGAAATAAAATAAAGAAAATCTTTTAGATCCTCTTCAGGACAATTTGTTTGTTTTTGTAAATCAATGCAAATTTGCTTAATATTTTCAAAGGCCTTTTTTACTGTTTCGTTTTTTTCAATAACCTCAAAATATTCTTGATCAGTAAAAGGCATAATATTAGTTTCCTTCTTGAAATTATTTATTAACCATATTTTATCTACATTGACTTAACAGTAAAGAAGAAAAAATCTTATTTCTTAAATTTAGCTACCCAATCGATAATGTTTTTTAATACTTTTGCTTACTTCCCATTCGCAGTTAAGTCCTGCAGGAAACTCAACTAGATCTCCAGCTTTAATCACGTAAATATCACCGTTCTGGGTACTTATTTTCGCTTGACCTTCAATAATCAAGCAAATTTCCTTATCATCGTAATTCCATTGAAATTTGCTTGGCTCACATTCCCAAATAGGCCAACTTTTTATTCCATATTGAATTATTACGCTTGCACTACAGGGGGAAGTTATTAGAACTTTCACAAGATAGTCGGATGTGTTTTTTTATTTTACAAATAAAAGAAATATTTATTTTCGAGAATGTGTATTTCTTTACTGTCTTTTATTTTTTTTCATTTATCATGAAAGAAATTTCTAATTTATGGATGAGCTTTCTGTATTGTCAATTTCATTATCTATAGCTTCTTTAGGAATATTTTTTTTATTTTTCGCTTCAAATGATGATGATGACCAAGATGGAGGTAAGTTGATTAAATCATTAGAAAGAATTAATTAATTCCAAGTAAATAAAACATTTAATAGAGATTTATAACCTATAAAGCCTGCATAAATGCAGCTTAAAAAAATAACATAAACTTCCAATGTGCCGAGTCTTTTTTTCTTTAATATTTTCATTGTTTTGAGTGTTATAAAGTAATTTTAATTAATTTGTTTTTTATTAACATGAGTATTTTTTACATTAACTCAGAGTTTAAAGAATTATTAATGTCAAGCCAAAAAATAAAAAACAAGTAAAAAATACTATTTTTTTGGTAATTTCTCTTTCCTCAGTCTTAGCAAAAAATAAGGAAATTACTGGAGATATGCTTAATAAAGACCATCCTACTCCTATGGGAAGGGTTTTAAAAACAACTTGTTGTAGAAATATTCCTACATTTGTTCCAAGAAGTATTGAAATAAAAAATTTTTTTTGTTGTTTTTTGTCTATGTTTTTTAAGAAAAAATTAATCTTAAATCCTTTTAGACTCATTAAAAAAATTATTGCACCTAATAATCTTATTTCAGTTGTAAGGAAAGGAGATAAATTGTTTTGAAGGAAAACCATCCTTGATAAAAGACCTCCAAGAACAGCACATAAAACTGATAAAAAAGGAAAAGCAAAAATCTTAAAGTTATTTTTTTCTGAGAAAGAGGAGTTTTTCTCTTTAAAATCGTTACCTTTTCTGAGAATTATGAATAGCGAAATCGTTACTATAATTATTCCAACCCATGATTTAGTTGTTAAATTTTCATTAATAAAAAATTCCCCTGATAAAGCTGCCATTAACGGAGAAAGAGTCTCTATAGATAAAGTTTTTCTTGTGCCAATTATTTGTAGTGACTTTAAATAGAAAGTATCACCTAAACCAATACCTATTATTCCACTAATTAGTAGGATAAATATGTTTTTTAATTCATTTATAGAACTTAGATTGATAAAAGCAGGTAT
>QCDK01000048.1 GCA_003278765.1 Prochlorococcus sp. AG-355-G23 | reverse complement strand
ATACTGTTTGTCTACCCCTTGCTTGCGTTAAAGGTAAAATCTTTCTTTTGAAAGTAAAAAAAAATTAAACATCAACCAAATTTACCTGATATGTATTCCTGAGTGTTTTTTCTTTTGGAGAGTTAAAAATTTTCTTTGTAGAATTAAATTCTGCAAGGTAACCAACCTTTCCTCCATCACCATCTTCATACTCAATTGCATTAAAAAATGCAGTCATATCACTGACTCTTAATGCCTGTTGCATATTATGAGTAACGATTATTATTGTGTAATTCTTCTTAAGTTCATGCATCGTTTCTTCTATTTTTAAAGTAGAAATTGGATCTAATGCTGAACATGGCTCATCCATGAGAATTATTTCAGGCTCAATAGCAATAGTTCTAGCGATACATAATCTTTGTTGTTGTCCACCAGATAAAGAGTAACCACTATCATTTAATTTATCCTTACATTCATCCCATAAAGCAGCTTTTCTTAGTGAACTCTCAACTAATTCATCCATATCTCCCGTAAAGCCATTAATTCTTGCTCCAAATGCGATATTTTCGTAGATAGATTTAGGAAAAGGATTAGGCTGTTGAAAAACCATTCCTATTCTTCTTCTTACTTCAACTGGATCTACTCTTTTATCGTAAATATTAGTTCCATCAAAAATGACAGTACCCTTCAGTGAGCAATTAGGAATTAAATCGTTCATCCTATTTAATGATCTAAGAACAGTTGATTTACCACAACCGGAGGGTCCAATAAGGGAAGTTATATTTCCTTTTTTAAAATTACAAAAAACATTTCTTACTGCTTCGAAAGTTCCATAGCTAATAGAAACATTCTCAAGAGACAAAATGATATTTTTTGGTATTTTTTTATTAGTTTTAATCATTTATACTCGCTTAGTTTTCTCTGTAAAAGCGGCCAATATCCTTGAAAATATATTTACTGATAGTATCGACAAAACAAGAATAAAGGAAGCTGCCCAGGCTAATTTATTTTGAGCATCATAAGGTTCAAGGGCAAAGTTATATATCAATACAGCCAAGGAACCCATCTCATAAAACAAGTCCCCAAAGCCTGTTATGTAGTAGTAAGAAAATAAAGCCGTAAATATCAAAGGTGCTGTTTCACCTGCAGCTCTTGCGATACCAAGTACAACACCAGTAGCAATAGACCTAAAGGCAGAGGGCAAAGTTACTTTCAATATGGTTGTATACATACTTGCTCCAACACCAAGAGAAGCATATCTCAACTCATTAGGCACCAGTTTTAAACCTTCATCAGTCGTCTTTATCACAGTAGGTAACATTAATATTGAAAGCGCCATACCTCCCGCCAAGCCACTGTACATACTTCCAAACAAAATTTTTGTAGATACAATTAAGGCATAAATAAATACTCCAGCAATAATTGAAGGGACTCCCGCCAGAACATTAACTCCAAATCTAATAAATCTTGAAAAAGCACCGCCTTTAGAATATTCAGCCAAATATATTCCACCGCCAACACCGACTGGTATTGCAATAATTGAAGCAATAGTAGTTATTATTAATGTTCCGATCAATGCAGGATTAATACCACCTGCATCTAAATCATCTCCAGGGGGATTTGGTTCTAAAGTAAATAGTTCGGGTGTAATTTGGGATCCACCTTTGATGAGAATATAAGTCACTAGAAAAATCAAAGGAAGTATTGCTATCAATGCACAAATTACTGATAAAGAAGTAAAGAATTTATCTCCTATATTTCTTGATAATCTTTTCTGGTAATAGAGTGAATTCATAATTATCTAATATTTGAGACTAAATTTCTTAACTAGCCACTGCGCAAAGATATTTACTACTAAAGAAAGGATCATAAGTACAAAAGCCGCATAAAACAGTGATGAAACCTGACTTCCATCAGCCTCACCAAACTGATTTGCGAGCATGGAGGAAATGGTATACCCAGGAGATAATAGAGACCAACTAAATGCATTTGAATTACCAATAATCATTGTCACGGCCATTGTTTCTCCCATTGCCCTACCTAAAGCCAATAGAACACCTGCCATAATTCCTGATAATGCTGCCGGCAAAATTACTGAAAATATTGTTTTCCATCTACTTGCTCCAATGCCATAAGCCGCATTTCTTAGCTTTTTAGGAACCTGATTAAGTGAATCCCTCGCAATAGAAGTCACTATTGGCAAAAGCATTACTACTAAAATCAATATTGCTAACAAAGAATTCCTGCCTGTAGGTTCTGTACTGAATAAAGGTATCCAACCAAAGAAATTATGCAAAAAGACAAAAAAGGCTCTAAAAAAAGGTTCCATAACAAATATTGCCCAAAGTCCCAATACAACTGATGGAATTGCTGCTAATAATTCAACAAAAGAACCTATTATTTCTCTAAAAACTTTCGGGACAAAGTCCTCGGTAATAAATATTGCAGTTCCAACTCCCAAAGGGATAGTTATTAATAACGAAAGAAATGATGTTACTAATGTGCCATATATTGCGGTAAAAGCTCCGTATTCATCTTTTACAGGATTCCATTCAGAGGTTACTAAAAACTTCAAGCCATACCTTGAAAAGGATTCAAATGACTGAAAAAAGACTACTAAAATTATTCCTAAAAGTATTATTGCTACGAGACTAGACAAGACTAGGGCCGTATTTTTGAAGATAATATCTATATTTTTTTCGATGCCGAATCTTTTACGATTCTTGAAAAGAGTTAATTTCTCTTCCATTAAAAAAAGAATATCTCTATAAATCTACTACTAAATGCTGTAAAAGACTTTAAGAGGACTTAAAGGTATATGAAAGTCATGATAATTTGACATCTATTAAAAAATTTAACTACCTATTTTTTCAACGGCAGCTCT
>QCDK01000047.1 GCA_003278765.1 Prochlorococcus sp. AG-355-G23 | reverse complement strand
AGGAGAGTGGTGGGAAAAGTCAAATATATGCTCCAAAACCAAGAGATGATAAGTTTAATCAAATAAATTGTTGGATTGAAGATATTAACAAAAGGCTTAATTCAAAAAATGTAATTGAATCTATAAATGATATTTCTAAAGATGATCTTTTATCTAAATATTTTTACAATGAAAATATATCTAAAGAAATTAATAAACATAATCTAAAATTAGATTTTACTAAATTTAATTTATTACAAGATAAAATTTATAAAATAAAAGAAGGTTTCTTTACTGAATTTGTAAGAATATTTACCCAATTAGCTTATATAAAATTAATTGAATTTAAGAAAAGTTTTTCTATCTTCAATTTCAATGATCTTATAAAGACCGTAGAAAATAAATTTCTAGATTCAGAAATTAGTAATATTAATACTCTATCTAAGATTCAAAAAAGATTTAAATGTGTCTTAGTTGATGAGTTCCAAGATACAGATATTACTCAGTGGAATTTAATAAAAAAGTTCTTTATTACAAAAAATCATTTTTTACTTTGCGTAGGTGATCCAAAACAAGCTATATACAAATTTAGAGGTGGAGATATTGAAACTTATCTAGATGCAAGATCTAAGGCAATCGAAGTTTTTAGTCTTACAGATAACTATAGATCGTCAAAAATGTTAATCGATGTTCTTAATAAACTTTATAAGAATGGACTTAAACAATCAAAAATAGACTATAGGAAATTAACCTCTAGAATTAATGAAAATATTAATCCTGAATTTAAATTTAAGAATGTATTTGAAATTGTAGAATTCTCTAAAAAAGAGACTTATATAGAGGATCTTGTAACTCAATATCTAGTTAACTTTATTTTAAACAATAAAAAAATTGATATTAATAAAATTGCGATTCTTACATTAAATAATTCGCAATGCTTAGATTTTAAAAAAAAATTAAATCAGTTTAATCTCCCATGTAAAATTCAAAATAAACAAAATATTTTTGATACAGAAGCAAGTTCTCTACTATTTTTATTCATTCAATGTCTATTAAATCCGAGGTCTTTAAAAGATATAACTTTGCTTGCTGCATCAAAGTTTATAGAAATAAAATTAGAAGATTTACTCGATGATGGAATTAGTAATAATTTAGAAATTTTAATTAATAAATGCATTACTTGGTCCCAAGAACTAAGAGAAAAAGGTTTTTTAAATATTGTTAATGAACTCCTTATAAATTACAAGTCATCCTCGATTATTCAAGATATAGATTTAAATTCAAATTTATTTCAACTTTCAGAAATTGTTGAAATAGAATTAATAAATAATGATTTTAATCTCAATATAGTCTTCAACTGGTATAAAAATCAGTTAGATCATTTTTTAAGAATTTCTACTGGAGAAGATTTTTTGACGAAAGATTATAATCTTCAAAATGGAATAAATCTTTCTACTATTCATAGTAGTAAGGGCCTCGAATTTGAAATAGTTCTATGTCCATATCTCTCAATTATTTCAAATAAGTCAAATAAAATTAAAGGCCCTCTTTGGAAATCAAATATTGATAGAAATATTTACATTAATATTTCTAATAATTACCCGAAGGTTGAAAAATTTAAATTATTAGAAGAAGAAGATATATATAAAGAGAGTGAGAGGTTAACTTATGTAGCGCTTACAAGGAGCAAATATAAACTTATTGTTTTTAATGATTTAGAGGATACAAATAATATTTTAAATAATGATTTACTTAATAATTTGGAAAATATCAATATTTATAAGTCTACTTTTGAAGTCAGGATAGAAAAAGAGAAAATAAAAGAAATTTTTTCTAAGTTCCAAACCAACCTATTGAATAATAATCTTTGGAAAAGCGATAAAGTTAATAAAAAAATATCTAATCAATTTAATTTTGATCAATTTATTTCTTATTCAAGTTATTCTTCTTGGATACGAAAAGATAAAAATATTGATGCAGTCATTAATCAATATGAGGATTATGAAGATAACATATCAATTATTAAAGAGTCTATTCTTAAAAAATCAAAGAATTATCCTAATTATTTTTCTTATCCAAATCCTTTAAGTGAATTTCCAAAAGGAACTATTGCTGGGACTTGCCTGCACAAAATAATAGAAAGATTTGAATTTAGAAACGATAATAATCAAGAATTAATTGATTTAATTATTGAGGAATTGAACTTTCATCAAATCGATACTTCTTTGGCTTTTAAAGTAAAAGATGCGATTTTAAGAATAATAAATATATCTTTAGGAAGCGAATTACAAAATAAGAAACTAGTTGATATTCCAAATGAATACTTAATTAAGGAACTCAAATATGATTTAACCCTTTCTTATGAAGGTAGAAATATTAATTCTAATGATATATCAAAATGCTTTTTTTTAGATCAGGAATATGAATTTGGTGAAGAATATGCAAACAAAATAAATGATCTTCAAATTATGAATAAAGGCTTTCATTCTGGATGTATTGATTGTGTTTTCCCTGTTGGTAATAAATTAGAGGATAGTAAATGGTGGGTAATTGACTGGAAAAGTAATTTGATTTCTGGTAATGATAATAGTGATTGTTTACCAATAAACTATAACTATGAAAATATGAAAAATGAAATGATTAAACATCATTATCCATTGCAATCTCATCTTTATTTATTAGCATTGCATAGATTATTGAAGTGGCGTCTTAAAAATTATCAACCAAATAAACATCTAGGAGGATATATTTATTTGTTTTTGAAGGGATTGCCTGATTTTGAATTATTTGAAAAATCCAATTCGAAAGATATATCTCCTGGTATTTTTATTGGCAAAGCACCTTTAAAAAGAATTAATTATTTAGATAACCTTTTTTAGAATGACTAAAACTACTACTTATATTGAAAAGTTCCAATATGATCATATATTTTATTTAATC
>QCDK01000046.1 GCA_003278765.1 Prochlorococcus sp. AG-355-G23 | reverse complement strand
TATTTCATATTTATTTATTGATCCATCGTCATTAAATTCTATTGCTGCACTAATAGTTTCTGAAACTTTATTTTGTGCTAGATTTGCCTTTTCAAGAATATCCTTAGGGAGCATTGGGACATATTGATCAATTAAATATAAACTGCTATTTTTCTTTCTTGCATTTAAATCAACATTAGAGTCATGTAAAAAAAGTTTGGATGGATTACTAATATGTATCCAAAATTTTTTTTTATTTCCTTCTTTTATTTCCAATGAAATTGCGTCATCAACCTCATGTGGATCATCAGAGTCAATAATATATGTCTTTAAATTAGTTAAATCTTTCAAATATTTGAAATATTAATTATAGGACCAACTATATTCAATATGAAATTATCCTTCAGGATTTACGAAGGGTAAAAGAGCTACAATTCTGGCTCTCTTAACAGCTAATGTGAGATCTCTTTGTTGCTTAGAGGTTAAACCTGTCATTCTTCTTGGTAGGATTTTGCCCCTCTCAGTTATGAATTTTTTTAGTAGTTCGACATCCTTATAGTCAATAGGATCTCCAGGTTTGATAGGTGATAATTGTTTTTTAAAAACTGAATTAGACATGATTTAATTTGATTTGGTTACTTAATTTCTTTGTGAATTGTCATTCTGTTTAAATGAGGATTAAACTTTTTTAGTTCTAATCTTTCGGTTGTATTTCTACGATTCTTTTCAGTAGTATATCTTGAGACACCATTTGATCTCTTAGGATCTGTGCTTGTCCTCGCTTCAGTACATTCAAGGGTCACTACAACTCTTGTCCCTTTTTTGGCCATTTTAATTAATACTTTATTGTATAATTTTCTATTGTACATCTTCAATTAACTTTTTTGAAGATATACTCTATTCTTTTATCATCATTGATTAAAAAATATATATGAAAGTTTCTCAAAATTGGTTGAAAAATTTAGTAGAAATTACTTCTACTCCTGAAGATCTTTCTGAGAAATTATCTATTGGGGGATTTGAGGTTGAATCATTAGAAGATTGTTCAAAAAATGTAAATGGTGTTGTTTTAGGTAAGGTATTATCTGTTTTAAAACACGAAGGATCTGACAAACTTTCAATTTGCCAAGTCGATATTGGTAATTCAAAGAATTTACAAATTATCTGTGGTGCAGACAATATTAAACCATATATTTATGTTTATGTTGCTACAGTTGGAGCGAAATTAAATGCGGTTGATTTAACTATTAAAAGAAGTGAAATTAGAGGTGTCATGAGTGAAGGAATGATATGTTCACTGCATGAACTGGGTTTAGAGGAACTTAGCGAGGGGATAGAGATCATTGATGAAAATTTGGCCCTAAAACATGAATTGGGCACTACAGCGTCTGAATTGCTTCAATTAAATGATTATGTATATGATTTAGCCATTACAGCTAATAGACCTGATGGAATGTCTGTTGTAGGTATAGCCCGTGAAATTTCTGCCCTTTTAGAATCCACCTTAAATTATCCAGAATTAAACCATAAATACAATATTCATTTACTTAAGGGAATTAAATTTTGTCCAGAGGCTATAGAATCTAATTGTATTTATACAATAAGCTGCATTGATGGAGTAAATGGAGAGAAATTATCGCCAAATTGGCTTAAAGACCGCATAGAAAAATCAGGTATAAAATCTATTAATCTTCTAGTTGATTTGACAAATTATATTCTTTTAGAACAGGGTCAACCTTTGCATGCGTTTGATAAAGATAAACTGTCTAACTTAATTGGTAAGGAAGTTACTCCAGAAGATTTCTCTGTAAGAAAAGGCAAGGATAACGAAAGTCTAATTTGCTTAGACGGTAAAGAATATGACTTAAATGACAATATCACAGTTATTACTTGTTGTGATAAACCGGTAGCTATTGCAGGGGTTATAGGCGGTTTAGAGACTTCTGTAAGTAATACTACCTCATCTATTTACCTTGAAGGAGCTGTTTTTAATCCTGTTACTATAAGAAAATCTTCCAAGGCTGTTGGCATAAGAACAGAATCTAGCAGCAGGTATGAAAAAGGAATTTCATCAAAAAATACAATAAGTGCAGTAACTAGGGCAATTAATCTTTTAGAAGAATATTTTTCTATTAATTCACCAATCATCAATACTTCAAATGAAATAAATAATGAGGATAAATTTATTAAACTACGGCGAATTCGAATACATAAAATTCTTGGTCCATTAATAATTAATGATCAACTTGAAAAAAGAAATTTATCTGATAATGAAATAGTTGATAAATTAACACTAATAGGTTGTACTTTAAAGAATAAAGAATATGGCTGGGATGTAGCAGTAATTCCTAACAGATCACATGATTTAACAAGAGAAATAGATTTAATTGAAGAAATAGCTAGATTAATAGGCTATGACAGATTCGACTTAAAACTTCCTAATCCAGTTAAGCCTGGAAAATTGTCATCAGAACAGTTAGCATTGAGAAAAGTAAAAAATGGTTTTATAAATAATGGTTTTAACGAGGTATTAAGCTACTCTCTTGTTCCTGATGATGATGATAATCTTATAAAGATTTCTAATCCGTTGTTATTAGAAACAAGCTGTCTTAGAGATAATATCTGGAAAGAACATTTGGAGATAGTAAACCGTAACATAAAAGCTGGACAATCAAGTTGTTTTATATTTGAAATTGGAAATGTTTTTCCAAAGAAAAATGAGTTCATTCAAGAAGAAGTTCTGAATGGTGTGATTTATGGAAATAAAAAATTTGGGAAATGGATAAATTCGGGTAAGGATAACGATCTTAATTATTATCAGGCCAGAGGAAAGTTAAAGGAGGCTTTATCATCATTGAACATAAAAATTGATGATAAACCTATTGATTCAATTGATTTTCTTCACCCAGGTAGAACAGCGAAATTAGTTATTGAAGGGAAAGATGCAGGTTATTTTGGTGAAATACATCCCAAACTAATATTAGAAAAGAAGT
>QCDK01000045.1 GCA_003278765.1 Prochlorococcus sp. AG-355-G23 | reverse complement strand
TAATTTTTCAGGGCCATAATCAACCTGAGCTGCAATAATATTTAAGTCATCTGGGATTGCATGATAGGAATGTACAAAATAAACCCAATTATTTAGTTCTTCAATCCCAAATAAAGTATTTTTTTTTGTAGGTAAAAGTTGGCACCAACCCATGTGTGGGATTCTTTGGTTAATAACATTAGGTATTTTTTGTATTTTTCCTTTTAAAATTCCTAGTCCTTGAACTTTACCTTCATCACTAGATTCAAAAAGGAGTTGTAGACCTAAGCATATCCCAAAAAAGGACTTCCCACTTTTAATCCAATTTTTCAAATCAGTAATCAAATCAGTATTTATGAGATTATTCATCGCCGGATCAAATGCTCCAACTCCAGGAAGTATTATCGCCTTACAAAGATTGGAATCATTAAAGTTTTTTATTAATATAATTTCTTCTCCAAGACTTTCTAGAGATTTTGTTACAGAATGAATATTTCCCATTCCATAGTCTATTAGTCCAATTTTATGCAAAGCTTTTAAATTTATAAATGCTTAGTTAGAGTGCTCGAAAGAGTTGCTTTTGGCACAGCCCCAACAACGGTATCTACCTTTTGACCTCCTTTAAAGATCATTAATGTAGGAATACTTCTAATTCCATATTGACTGGCTACATTTGGATTCTCATCTGTGTTTAATTTAAAAACTTTAATTTTACCTTCAAAGTCTTTTGAGATTTCTTCTACAACTGGAGCGACCATCCTACATGGACCGCACCATGGTGCCCAAAAATCAACTAATACTGGTAGATCACTTTGCAGTACATCTTTGTCAAATGAAGAATCAGTTACGGCTGGAGCTGATGACATAATTTAAGTATTTCCTTTTGAAAATTTAGCAGGCAAATCTTTTAAGTGATGATTTCATTACAGATAAAATAATATAAGTAACAAAATATCTAAAAAAGCCCGATTAATCGGGCGATTTAGTGTGTGAGGAGTATGGGGTTTCCCCCATCATTTCATAATAACTCCTAATTAGAAAATTTTTCAATTTAATACTTATTTCACCAAGGTTTTATAATTTTTCTCTAAATAAACTACTTACCCATCCCAAGCTGCTGAGCTTTTTGATAAACCTTACCCTCTGTAAGAAGCGATGGTGCGATAACTATTTCAACTTCTTGCATTTCTTTAATATTTTTTGCCCCAAGAGTACTCATTGAGGTTCTAATGGCTCCTAATAAGTTATGTGTTCCATCATCAAGCAAGGCAGGGCCTTTGATTATTCTTTCTAAGGATCCTGTAGACCCAACTTCAATTCTTGTGCCCCTTGGCAATACTGGACTTGGAGTAGCCATACCCCAGTGAAATCCTTTACCTGGAGCGTTTGAGGATTTAGCTATTGGAGATCCAATCATTACAGCATCTGCTCCACATGCCAAGCATTTACAGATATCTCCGCCCGTTACAATTCCTCCATCACCAATAATAGGAATATAACGACCATTTTTTTTAAAGTAATCATTTCTTGCCGCACTACAATCAGCAATTGCAGTTGCTTGAGGAATTCCAATTCCCAATACTCCTCTTGATGTACATGCTGCTCCAGGACCTATCCCAACCATTAGTCCTGCAACTCCAGCATCCATAAGCAGTTTTGCGACTTCGTAAGTAACACAATTTCCCGCTATGACTGGGACATTCATAGATTGGCAAAGATCTTTAATATTTAAGGTTTCCTTACCTTCCATACCAAGATGTTCAGTTGAAACAACTGTTCCTTGAAGAAAAAATAAATCTATTTTGGAATTATTAAGTGTTTCCTTAAACTTAATAGCAGCTTGAGGAGTCCCACTAAGAGCAGCGATACCTCCTCCTTCTTTGACCTCATTTATTCTTTGTAAAATCAATCCCTCCTTGATGGGTTCACTATATATTTTCTGCATTAACGGAACAAAATCATTCTTCCCGACTGATGCTATTTGGTTCAATATTTCATCAGGGTTTTCATATCTTGTTTGTATGCCTTCCATATTAATAACCCCTAGGGAACCTAATCTTGTGAGTTCTACAGCCGTATTGACATCGACAACACTGTCCATGGCACTGGCTACGATCGGAACTTCTCTTTTAATATCACCTATTGACCAAGAAGGATCAGTCAAATCGTAATCAAGTGTTCTGTTACCAGGGACTAAAGCTATTTCATCAATGCCATAAGCCCTTCTGACTTTTTTATTTAAACCTAGTTCAATATTCACGGAAATTTTTCTTTTTATTTTGATTAAATTAACAACTAAAGGGGTAATAAGCCAAGGTTTATTCAAAAACAACAGGTTTTATTTTGATTTGTGTGTAAATGTGAGTATTTGGGAATTAAATAAATATTTTTTTTTATTCATTATGACAATCAGCGATTATTATTAAAGAAAGGATTTTTATATGTCTGATATTTTAGATTCTGATAACTCAGGATTAAGCGAAAATAACGACCGAATTATTCAGACTGACCTAAGAAACGAGATGTCTCGCTCATACCTTGAGTATGCAATGAGCGTTATAGTTGGTCGTGCTCTTCCAGATGCAAGAGATGGATTAAAACCTGTTCATAGAAGAATTCTTTATGCAATGTATGAACTTGGTTTAACTAGCGGAAGACCATACAGAAAATGTGCAAGAGTTGTTGGAGAAGTACTAGGTAAATACCACCCTCATGGAGATACTGCTGTTTATGATGCTTTAGTTAGGATGGCTCAGGACTTCTCTATGAGAATGCCACTCATAGATGGCCATGGAAACTTTGGTTCTGTTGATAACGATCCTCCAGCAGCAATGAGATATACAGAATCTCGTTTACAGTCTCTTACAGATGAAAGTTTATTAGAGGATATTGAATCTGAAACTGTAGATTTCGCCGATAACTTTGACGGTTCTCAGCAAGAACCAACAGTTTTACCTGCTAGGATTCCTCAACTACTTTTAAACGGATCATCTGGAATAGCAGTAGGAATGGCAACTAATATTCCACCTCATAACTTAGGGGAATTAATTAATGGCCTTAAATCAATCATCAATAACCCGTCGATTGAAG
>QCDK01000044.1 GCA_003278765.1 Prochlorococcus sp. AG-355-G23 | reverse complement strand
TGAAGTGAATTTATACTTATATTTTGTCTTACTTTTGTGTAGGTAAGTATTTTTCGGGATTATTTTCAATATAAGTAAGCGAATATTTGACAATACCGACTATTACTGAAAAAAGAGCAATTGCCGAAATAATAAAAATGATTTTTTTGTAAATGCTTTTCATGAATTTTTTATGTTTTTGATTATTTTTTTCATCAACGCCCAATTTTTCTGAAAGATTTAAATAATTAGTAATTTATACTGTAGCCTTTTAAATTACCTAGGGAGTAAATTAAATACATCAGAAACTCCTCACACACTTTTTTCTGATAACTTTAAAAGTACTCGACCGCAATGTTTGAGTACTTTTTGTATTTTTTGCGATGTGACAGTTAAGATAGAGGTCTAATAGGTATTACATATTTTGAAATTTAGTGTGATATTAAAACTGTGTGTAGGAGGAATTGATTTATTTCAGTGGAAACAAGGAAACACTTGATATAAATCAATTTTAAAAAGATCTCTCTCTGAGGGGTCTTTTTTTTTTTTTTTTGGATTTTTAGCAATACATATTAAATTCTGAATATAAAAACATATTTACTTTCTTCCAAAATAATTAGAAACGTCATTACAAATTAGTAATTTAATTCGTTAGATTATGGTTCGTTAAATACTTCTGTTAATGAAAATACTTTTTTTAGCAATTTTAATTTGCTCAAGCTTTTTATTCCCTTCTTCATCATTTGCCTCACATATAGAACTAAAACCTTGTGTAGAGATCGCTCATTGTGTACGAGAAGAATGGGAGGTTAACAATATTGAGAAACCTTTTGAAGAGATTAAAACATTTATAGAAAACACTCCAAGAACTGAGATTGTAGAAATTGATGGCGATTATCTTCATGCTGAGGCAACTAGTAAATGGATGAAGTATGTAGACGACTTAGAAGTATCCTTTCTACCTGAATCAAGCATTTTATCAATAAGATCAGAATCAAGAGTTGGAGAAAGTGATTTAGGAGTGAATCAAAAAAGAGTTGATTTACTAAAATCGAAAATGTTTTAAGATAAAAAATGATTTGTTTTTATTGTTTTTTGTATAACTTTTCCATTTAAAAAAAAAATTAGCAGATAAAAACGTGATAATTGTCATCATGCCTTGATAATGGCAAATCTATTAGATTTTCTTTGAAAAGATGATTATAAATTTTATATATTTATTTTTATCTAGTTTTGTTTTTTTCTGGTTTTATATAAACATTAAAAAATATGGACTTAAATGGATAATCAAAGGTCTTTTTCAAATTGGAATATTGGCATTATTCATTGGAGGGTTTTTCAAAATATTTTTCACCTTACCCCCTAATATATTTATAAAAATATTTTTTCTTATTATTTATACATGGTGCACTGTTGGAATAAATGTAAATTTCATGATCCCTTTGATTAGTTTGATTGATCAAAAAATAGTGAAAAAATAAAACTAAAATAAGTCTTTATTGTCAATACAAAAATAAATCTATTTGCTTAATCTGCATCATTAAAATTTATAAGATTTATTTTTTCCTTTTTGAAAGTCTTTTTCTTGTATACCTAGTCTTTAATGCCAAGTCTGTCATTATGTATATTCCAAATAAAAGAAGGACTATTCCAATAAAGTATTTCATTATATTTTTTGTAATTACTATGTTAGAGATTTATCATTATGCCAACTAATTTTAATATCTATTTCTTGAGATAAATTTCGTGTAACTGGACATTCTTTGGAAGCTTTTTTCAAAAAATCAATAGTTTCATTAGAAGTGCTCTCTGGTATGAAAATATCTATTATTAGTTCTTTTATCTTCCTCTCGCTATTTTGTGTCATTACTTTTTCAATATTTAAATATATACCTTTCAAATCAAATCCTTTCGATTTGGCTTTGATTGCCATGATGGTTAGCAGGCAAGTACCTAGAGATGTTGCTAATAAATCAGTTGGGGAAAAACTTTCACCTTTACCGCAGTGATCTAAAGGTGCATCAGTTCTAATAAGACTTCCAGATTGTAGATGAATAGCCTCACAGTTTAAATTTCCTAAATAAGAACATTTAACTTTAGTCATTTTAAAAAAATTAAATTAGGAAAATATTATTATTAAAAAATTATGGAACATAACAAGATTATTGATGAGAAATTTTTATTTGCATATTAGTGGAGTATTAAGGAAATTCATCATTCAAGTTTTGAAATCAGTTTTTATATCCATATTCCTCTAAGCAATACTCAATTAATTCAATTGATTTATTAAGGGTTCTTTTATTTTTATTTTCTAGATCGAAACATTCATTTAAAACACGTATAGATTCATTTAAGAATGATTCTTCTTTATTTTTTATATCTTTAAATTGATTTATATAAATTAATTTTTTAATCCCAATTAGGGAAAATATGATTATTGATATTGTAAAAATTGCTATTTTGAATTTATTCATACAATTAGTTATTACAAATATTTTAATTTACGTAATATCTGAAAACTTTACATAGCTTATAGAACTAAGTAATTACATATGTAGCTGCTGTAATTGCTATGGCAGTAATTGAAATGAATATGTATGGAACAACCTTTAAAGGTATATATAGATTATTTTTAGACATAACTAGAACCTTTATACAAATAATTACATTCCCTTTAAACTTTAAAAGTCTTCAAATATACAAATTAATTTTCTTTGTATAAATTCGATCCTTTTAAAGATTAAAAAATTTATATTCATTGAATTTTCATTAAATAAAGTATCTCTAAATCTTGTCTTGAGTCCGATATTTTTCTTTTTAAAAAGATTAATTCTTCTTGGCTCATTTTTGATTCTTTTATCATCAATTCTGCTTGTTCAATAGCATGTTCTATATTTCTAATTTTAATTTCTCTTATTGAGGGATCATCTTTACATGCTTTTTTAGTATTTGCATCTAACATATGTACGAAAAAATCACCTTGAATATAATCTAAATTAAAACTTCATTATGCTACAACCGCAAATTTAATTAAAATTAATTATTATCTAATTAAGAACTTTAACCTTAGCTAACCCTCTCTTCAATTGATCGA
>QCDK01000043.1 GCA_003278765.1 Prochlorococcus sp. AG-355-G23 | reverse complement strand
TAGCCGCCGCTATTATTACCACCTCCGTAACCGCCTCTTCCACCCCTACGTGATCCACCAGAACCTCTTGGCTCAGCTTTGTTAATTCTTAATGGTCTACCCATAAGTTCAGTACCTTGTAATCCATCAATTGCCGTTGACTCAATCGCTTCATCTGCCATTTCAATAAATGCGAATCCTCTTTTCCTTCCAGTATCTCTTTCTAAGGGAAGAGAACAATTTAAAATTTCACCAAAAGGGGCAAATAACTCTATAACATCTTCACGCTCTGCGCGGAACGGCAAATTGCCAACAAAAATACTCACTTTAGACTCAACAAAAAATTTAACTTATAAAAAAACTACAATTAGTAGTCCCATAGTGTTGCTTTACTATTCTACTTCAAAGCATACCCTTGTTGTAGAAAAATAATTGAGATTTAAAGTAACAATCTTTTTTGCCAATTATTTAGCTCTTTTTCTACTTGAGCAAAAGCCGTACCACCTTCACTATTTCTTGATTTAACGACATTAAGAGGTTTAAGATCCGCGAAAACATCCTCATCAAATCTTGGATGAAATTTTTTAAGTTCATCAATTTTGAGATTTTTAAATAACATTTTTCTCTCCATGCAATATTTAACTATTTGACCAACAACTTGATAGGCGTTCCGGAAAGGAACATCTTTACCAACTAAGTAATCTGCCAAATCTGTAGCGTTTGAAAAGTCGTTTTCTACAGAATCAGATAGATTTTTGATATTAAATTCAATGCCCTCATTTATTAAAATAGTCATTGCTTTAATACAAGAAAATAGTGTTTCTGCAGTATCAAATATTGGCTCTTTATCCTCTTGAAAGTCCTTATTGTATGAAAGAGGTACGCCTTTGACCATCGTTAACAATGCTTGAAGATGTCCATATACTCTTCCTGTCTTACCTCTTATCAATTCTGGAACATCAGGATTTTTTTTCTGGGGCATTAAGCTACTTCCTGTGGCACATTTATCTGTTAAATTTGCAAAAGAAAATTCATCAGTTACCCATAAAATTATTTCCTCTGAAATTTTACTTAGATGAGACATCAACAAAGCAGATGCAGAAACAAACTCTATACAAAAATCTCTATCACTTACTGCATCAATACTGTTTTTATAAATCTTTTTAAAGCCCAATTCTGCAGCTGTAAAGTGCCTATCTATTTTTATTTTTGTTCCAGCTAATGCTGCAGCTCCTAACGGACAAATATTAACTCTTGAGCGTACTTCTTTATACCTTTCACGGTCTCTTTGGAGCATTTCTATATAAGCCAATAAATGATGCGCCAAAGATAATGGCTGAGCTCTTTGCATATGAGTATATCCTGGAATTAAAGTATAAATATTGGATTTCGCAAGATTTAAAAAGGATTTTTGCAAATCAATTATTAAAATGTCAAGATTGTCAATCTCTTTTCTTAGCCACAATCTTATATCTGTACCAACCTGATCATTTCTACTTCTACCTGTATGTAATTTTTTTCCAGTTTCACCGATTAAACTTATCAACTTTTCTTCTATGCAATAGTGAATATCTTCAGAAGGTGGGCCAGGAGAAAATTTACCTTCTAAATACTCAACTTTTATTGACTCTAAACCATTAATAATTTGTAAAGCTTCAGAAGAAGATAAAACTTTTGTTTTGCCAAGCATTTTTGCGTGAGCAATCGAGCAATCTAAATCTTCTAAAATTAACTTCTTATCAAAACCAATTGAGGCATTAAACTTTTCAATGAAAGGGTCAAGTGCATTTTCAAACCTTTTACTCCAAACTTTTGCCATATCTATTAGTAACTTTAATTATCTCTAATAAAGCATTTTTTTATATAAGTGACAAAAATATCTACTTCAATTGAAAAATAACCATCGAAGCATCATCTTCAAGATGTCGATTTTGCCCTGTAAAATCATCTAACTTTTTAAAAATTTTATTTAAAATTTCTTGGGATGTATAAGATTGCTTGCATAATTTTGTAAAGGTTTTAATTAATCTTTCCTCATCAAATCTTTGCCCTAGAGAATTAGAAGTATCAATTACTCCATCTGTGTAGTAAAGAACTAAATCATTTTGATTAAGCTTGATTTCACCACAATGGTACTCAGCATCTTTTTGGAGTCCAAGTACAAATCCTTTTGCGTCTAATTTAATAATTTTCTGGTCTAAACTTTTCCAAAGTAGAGGAGGATTATGTGCTGCATTAGCAAATCTCAATTTTCTAGTTCTAGGGTCATAATCTGAGTAAAATAGTGTCACAAATCTATGCGATTGATCTAAATCATTTATTGCTAGTTGATTCAAATCATGCAAAATTCTATCTGGAGGCAGACCTGTAAGAACCTCTGCACGTAGCATTCCTCTCAACATAGTCATTAAAAGCCCTGCTGGAATACCCTTACCCATGACATCACCTATTACAAAGGCCCATCTTGATTTTTCTTTTCTTTTTTCAGATATATTCGTCTTTAAGCACATAAAATCATAGTAATCTCCACCCAGCTGAAGGGCTGGTCTACAATGTGCAGCTAAGTCTATACCATGGATAATAGGGCAATAATCCGGGAGTAATTGAGATTGAATTTCAGCACCAGTCGAAATTTCTCTTTCTACATTTTCATGCTTTTTCTTAGCTTTTATCAAATAGTGATTTTCTAATCCAACAGCTAAACAACTTTCGATGAAATTAAAATTACTATCTTGAATGATCGGCTTTCCAGAAATATCTTTGCTAAAAATATAAATAAAACCTCTACATTTACCTCTAGATATTATCTTTTTTGTCTCAATTTTATATCCTTTAAATTTATTTTTTAAAGCAGTGTCAAAAGTTAGAATTTCTTTTATTTTAAAATTTTTTGAAAAATGATATTGATTTAAAAAACTATTAATTTCTTCTTGAATTGTTAAGTATTCATAATTAGCAGAAATTTTTATATTTTCATTCCATATCTCACTCTCGTAATTTAAAGGAATAATTAAAATTATATTCTCAGGATAAATATGTTTAAAAATTAAGCAAACATAATCCAGCAACTTATTTATGTTAGAAAATGATTTTAAATAATATGCTAAAGAAGATGCAATTTCGGCAAATTTATATTTATTTTTTAAAGTAACTTTAGAATCATTTTCTAAATAATTTTGAATAAGTGTATTCGAAAATATTTTTTCTTTTTGATTATTTGTCAAAACAAATCTAACTAGATAAACATGTTGTAACATTAAATTTAAATTTTTAAAAAAAA
>QCDK01000042.1 GCA_003278765.1 Prochlorococcus sp. AG-355-G23 | reverse complement strand
AGTAGCAGGAGAAGCAGGTGTACCTTTTTTCTCAATATCTGGTTCAGAATTTGTAGAGATGTTTGTTGGGGTTGGAGCTAGTAGAGTTAGAGATCTTTTTGAACAAGCTAAAAAAAATGCTCCTTGTATTGTGTTTATTGACGAAATAGATGCAGTTGGGAGACAAAGGGGAGCTGGTATGGGCGGAGGAAATGATGAAAGAGAACAAACACTAAATCAACTCTTAACCGAAATGGATGGTTTTGAAGGTAATTCAGGAATAATAATAGTTGCTGCAACCAATAGACCAGATGTCTTAGATTCAGCTTTAATGCGTCCTGGAAGATTCGATCGACAGGTAACAGTAGATCGACCAGATTATGCTGGAAGATTGCAGATATTAAATGTTCATGCGAAAGATAAAACTCTTTCAAAAGATGTTGATTTAGATAAAGTTGCCAGAAGAACACCAGGATTTACTGGTGCAGATTTAGCTAATCTTTTAAATGAAGCAGCAATACTAGCAGCTAGAAAAGATTTAGATAAAGTAAGTAACGATGAAGTCGGTGATGCCATTGAAAGAGTTATGGCTGGTCCAGAAAAGAAAGATAGAGTCATCAGTGAAAAGAAAAAAGAATTAGTTGCCTATCACGAAGCTGGTCATGCACTCGTTGGAGCATTAATGCCTGATTATGATCCAGTAGCAAAAGTCTCAATCATTCCAAGGGGTCAAGCTGGGGGGCTAACCTTCTTTACTCCAAGTGAAGAAAGAATGGAATCTGGTCTTTACTCTCGTTCTTACCTTCAAAATCAAATGGCTGTAGCTCTTGGTGGAAGAGTTGCTGAAGAAATAGTCTATGGCGAAGAAGAGGTAACAACCGGAGCTTCAAATGATTTACAACAAGTTGCCAATGTAGCAAGACAAATGATCACTAAATTCGGTATGAGTGACAAAATAGGTCCAGTCGCTCTAGGTCAATCTCAAGGTGGAATGTTTCTCGGAAGAGATATGAGTTCTACAAGAGACTTTTCTGAAGACACAGCCGCAACAATTGATGTAGAGGTTTCAGAACTTGTTGATGTTGCCTATAAGAGAGCGACAAAAGTTTTAACAGATAATAGAACAGTTCTTGACGAAATGGCTCAAATGCTAATTGAAAGAGAAACTATAGATACTGAAGATATACAAGACTTACTTAACCGCTCAGAAGTAAAAGTCGCAAATTATATTTAACGCGGAATTTTAAATTTTTAATGAATAATAAAGAAGATTCTTTTTCGGTATACCTGAAAAATGAGTCTTTTTTTTTACTTATAAAACCTGAAGATAATATTTACTCAAATACCTCTATAAGAAATTCATTTTTTGAAGAATTAGAAAACTTAGTGAAATTAGGATTAAAGAATATTGAAATAAGTTGGTCTAACAACGAAAATTGGTTCGATTTTGTATCCGATATCAAAATTAAATATCCAAAAATTAATTTAGGCTCTGCCTCCATAGTTAATAAGCAATCAATAGAAGATTCTTTAAAAATTGGATTAAGTTTTTCGATGATGAAATTTTGGGATAAAGATCTTTTCAATTATGCGCAGTCAAAAAATTATTTATTAATTCCTGGAATCAATAATTTAAAAGATCTTAAAGAAGCGATAGATTTAAACTGCAACATTATCAAAATTTACCCAATAAAAAGTAAAGATAGTTCGATAAATATACTCAACTATAAAAATATTGATTTCATTGCTGCTGGAGGACTATCAATTAATGATTTAAAAACTTATAAATCTTTAGGGTATAAAGCAGTTGTAATTGGAGATAAAGCTATCAAAAATAAAAAATTTGATCCAAAAATATATAAATGGCTCAAAAATAATTAAGTTAAGGATAAATATAATTTATTCAAAAAAACTACTACTTATTTATTAAGTCACATTGAGCATGATTTAGAAGCAAATGATCAGCAAGTACTAAAGCTACCATAGCATCAACCATGGGAACTGCTCTTGGTAGAACGCATGGATCGTGTCTCCCTTTTGCTTTCATGAGTACTTCTTTACCTTCAGAATTTACTGTTTTCTGTTCTTTCCCGATGGTTGCTGTAGGTTTAAAAGCTATCTTCATCTCGATATTTTCACCATTACTTATTCCCCCCTGTATACCTCCTGAATTGTTTGATGTTGTTCTTAACTTACTAATATCATCAGACTTGATGAAGGCATCATTATGTTCGCTTCCTTTTAAATAAGTTCCAGAGAAACCTGAACCTATTTCAAAGCCTTTCGTGGCCGGCAAAGACATCAAGGCCTTTGCTAAATCAGCTTCTAATTTATCAAAAACAGGCATTCCAAGACCAGAGGGGACATTTCTTACTAGACATTCAATAACACCGCCGCAAGAGTCTCCTTGACGCTTTAATTCCTTAATTCTCTCAATCATTTCTGTTGATACCTTTTCATCAGGACATCGAACAATATTAGAATCTATTTTTTTGAGAGAAATCTTCTCTTTATTTATATCAGAATCAATATCATGTATACGCTTTACCCAAGATAGTATTTCAGTGTTACAGAAGGTTTTTAATAATTGTTTTGCTACAGCACCAGCAGCTACTCTCCCAATTGTTTCTCTAGCAGAGGCTCTTCCACCGCCAGAACTTGCCTGAATTCCATATTTCAGATGATATGTACCATCTGCATGAGAAGGTCTAAATACCTGCTCCAAATTATTATAATCTCCTGGTCTTTGATCCTTATTTCTTACCAACATTGCTATTGGAGTTCCAAGTGTTAACCCTTCCTTTATCCCACTTAATATTTCAATTTTATCTTCTTCATTTCTGGGTGTTGTAATGTCACTTTGGCCAGGTCTGCGCCTATCTAATTCATTTTGTATCAGATTTATATCTATTTTTAACTTAGGTGGACATCCATCAAGGATAACTCCTACTGCACCACCATGTGATTCTCCAAAAGTACTAACACGAAAAATTTTTCCAAAACTACTACTCATAGAAATATCAAATGTTTTATCTATATATAAACATTATATGAAACCAATTGAAAATTAAACAAAAAAAAGCCCCCAAAAGGAGGCTTGTTAGTTTAAGAACTTTAAGCTTAACCGATTGCTGGAGCTGAAAGAGCTACTGTTGTAGACTCAGCTGCTGCTAGATCAAGTGGGAAGTTGTGAGCGTTACGCTCGTGCATTACTTCCATACCTAGGTTTGCTCTGTTAAGAACGTCACCCCATGTAGGAACAATCTTACCGTTTGCATCAACAACTGATTGGTTGAAGTTGAAACCGTTAAGGTTGAATGCCATTGTGCAGATACCCATTGAAGTTAACCATACACAAACAACTGGGAATACAGCTAGGAAGAAGTGAAGACTTCTGCTGTTGTTGAAACTTGCATATTGGAAGATCAAACGACCGAAGTAGCCATGAGCTGCAACGATGTTGTATGTTTCCTCTTCTTGTCCGAACTTGTAACCATAGTTCTGAGATTCTGTCTCAGTTGTTTCTCTGATTAGAGATGAAG
>QCDK01000041.1 GCA_003278765.1 Prochlorococcus sp. AG-355-G23 | reverse complement strand
TCTTGGTCTTAAAAATATTCATCAAGTTCCTAAAGTTGTCAAAGTCAACGTTAACAGAGGTCTTGGTGAGGCTGCTTCAAATTCAAAAGCTTTAGAGGCTTCTTTGAATGAAATGGCAACAATTACAGGGCAAAAGGCACTAGTAACAAGGGCTAAAAAAGCTATCGCGGGTTTTAAAATTCGTGAGGGTATGCCAATTGGTTGTACTGTAACTTTGAGAGGTGACAGGATGTATTCCTTTTTAGAGAGATTTATAAATCTAGCTTTACCAAGAATAAGAGACTTTAGAGGAGTTAATCCAAAAAGTTTTGATGGGAGAGGGAATTACACCGTTGGAGTGAAAGAGCAATTAATTTTTCCTGAAATCTCTTTTGATAAAATAGATTCAATAAGAGGTATGGATATAACTATTGTCACTAGTGCGAGATCAGATCAAGAGGGTAAAGCTCTCTTGCAAGAGTTAGGAATGCCTTTTAGTAAGAATTAAATTAAAACCATGTCAAATCACGATCCTATTTCAGATATGCTTACTCGAATTAGAAATGCGAGTCAAAAAAAGCATACAACCACATCAATCCCAAGTTCAAAAATGTCCCTAAGTATTGCGAAAGTGCTTCAAAAAGAAGGCTTCATTTCTGACATTAATGAAGAAGGTGAAGGCTATAAGTCACAAATAATACTTGGTCTGAAATATAGTGGCAAGAATAAATTCCCTACTATTCGATCAATGCAAAGAGTTAGTAAACCTGGTTTGAGAATTTACAAAAATACTAGAGCTTTACCAAAAGTACTAGGAGGTCTTGGAGTTGCTATTATATCAACTTCTAAAGGTGTCATGAGTGATCGTGATGCCAGGAAGCAAGGTATAGGTGGTGAAGTACTTTGCTATGTTTATTAAGGAGGATTAATCATGTCAAGAATTGGAAAAACACCAGTACTAATACCAGATAAAGTATCTGTTGATTTTGATGGATTAACAGTTACAGTTAAAGGTCCTAAGGGTGAGTTAAAACGTCAGATGCCAGAAGGAGTTAGTTTTGATAAAAAAGATAATACTGTTGTCGTAAGTCCCACTACTACCAAAATATTCTCAAGGCAAAGACATGGTTTATGTAGAGCTTTAATTGCAAATATGGTTAAAGGGGTTAGTCAAGGTTTTTCAAAAAAACTTGAAATTGTAGGAGTTGGATCGAGAGCTCAAGTAAAAGGTAAAAATCTAGTTGTTAGTGCAGGATATAGTCATCCTATAGAAATGATCCCCCCTGATGGTATAACATACAAGGTTGAGAGTAATACAAACGTTACTGTATCTGGAATTGATAAGGAGATTGTTGGTAATGAAGCAGCAAAAATCAGATCAATTAGACCTCCAGAACCTTATAAAGGTAAAGGAATTAAATATCATGATGAGAGAATTCTCAGAAAAGCTGGTAAATCTGGCAAAAAATAATTCCAATTAAAAAAATGACCAAACTTTCCAGAAAATTACAAACCCAAAAAAGACATAGAAGATTAAGGAGATTCTTAATTGGAGATGAAACTCGTCCAAGATTGTCTGTTTTTCGCTCTAATAACCATATTTATGCTCAGGTTATAGACGATAGCGCTCAAACAACTATTTGCTCAGCTTCAACTGTTGATAAAGAACTAAGAGAAAAATCTGAGAAATTACCTTCTGATTGTAATTCTTCTTCCATTGTTGG
Organism: Prochlorococcus sp. AG-355-G23; assembly: GCA_003278765.1. Taxonomy (GTDB): domain Bacteria; phylum Cyanobacteriota; class Cyanobacteriia; order PCC-6307; family Cyanobiaceae; genus Prochlorococcus_A. The sequence goes on along the minus strand of QCDK01000041.1, from coordinate 2,080 downwards.
AAAATTATTAGCAAAGAGAGCGATAAAAAAAGGTATTAAGCAAGTAATTTTTGACCGTGGAGGTAATTTATATCACGGTAGAGTAAAGGCACTTGCAGATGCTGCTCGTGAAGCTGGCCTAGAATTTTAACTCTTAATTTTTTACTATGACTGACACTCCAACAAAACAAGAAATTCAATCCAAGAACGATAATGTTCCTGGAGCTACGCCCGTAGAACAAAGAAAGAATAATCGTAATGATCGAAAAAGAAATAGAAGAGGTGATTCAAAAAATCTTGAGAGAGATTCTGATTGGCAGGAAAGAGTTGTTCAAATTCGACGCGTTTCTAAGACTGTTAAGGGTGGGAAAAAAATGAGTTTTAGAGCAATTGTTGTAGTAGGTAACGAAAAAGGTCAAGTTGGAGTTGGAGTTGGCAAAGCAGGGGATGTTATTGGTGCGGTGAGAAAGGGAGTTTCAGATGGTAAAAAGAATCTTGTTAGGGTTCCTTTAACCCCAAATAATTCAATACCGACTTTATCTTTAGGTCGAGATGGTGCTGCTAATGTTCTAATTAGACCAGCTGCCCCAGGTACAGGTGTAATTGCTGGTGGTTCAATAAGAACAGTTTTAGAATTAGCGGGTATAAAAAATGTTTTAGCAAAAAGATTGGGTAGTAAAACACCTTTAAATAATGCTAGAGCTGCTATGGTAGCTCTAGCTCAATTAAGAACACACAAATCTGCCTCTAGAGAGAGAGGCATCTCACTTGAACAGCTCTATTCTTAAAATTATGACTTCAACATTAAATACACTTAAATCAAACTCTGGTTCGAGAAAGAAAAAATTAAGAAAGGGTAGAGGAATTGCAGCAGGTCAGGGTGCATCATGTGGTTTTGGAATGAGAGGACAAAAGTCACGTTCTGGAAGACCTACACGTCCAGGTTTTGAAGGTGGCCAAATGCCGTTATATAGAAGAGTTCCAAAGTTAAAGCACTTTGAAATAATTAATCAAAAGAACTTTTCCATAATTAATTTAGAAAAATTAAATGATTTCAAAGATAACGATACTGTTAACCTAGATTCACTAGTTAAGAAAGGATTAATTTTCAAGCCCAAATTTCCTTTAAAAATCCTTGGTAACGGAAAACTTAATGTAAAGCTAAAAGTCCAAGCTCATGCATTTACAAAAGTTGCAAAACAAAAAATTGAGGACGCTGGTGGATCTTGCGAGCTTATAAATCACAAATAAATTTACTAAAAATTTAGGTAAGCTTCAAAATGTTTGTCAACAAAAGTAGAAATCCCAGCGCTTCTGAAATACTTTCCCAATTATTTTTAAATAAAGAGCTAAGGAGTAGAGTTTTAACTACTCTTGGTCTCCTCCTTTTAGTAAGACTTGGTATATATATCCCTATGCCTGGTATTGATAGGGTTGCATTTAAAAGTTTTATAGATCAGGGGGGGCAATTAATAGGTTTTTTAGATATTTTTACTGGAGGAGGAATTTCAACTTTAGGAATATTCGCATTAGGCATACTTCCCTTTATTAACGCATCAATTATTATTCAGCTTCTCACTGCTTCATTGCCTGTGCTTGAAGATTTACAAAAAAATGAAGGAGAAGCGGGAAGAAGAAAAATTGCTCAAATAACTAGATATGTTTCATTAGGATGGGGTTTTTTGCAAAGTATAATTTTTTCCTTAATTCTCAAACAATATGCTATTCAGGGAATAAGTGAAACTACATTTGTCCTGCAAACCTCTATTGCCCTAGTTACTGGCTCAATGTTAGTAATGTGGTTTAGTGAAATTATTACGGAAAAAGGGATAGGTCAAGGAGCTTCATTGGTAATTTTTTTGAATATTGTTTCGACTTTACCTAAGGCTCTAAGTTCAACCATTGAAAAAGCTCAAACTGGCGATCGAGGAGATGTTTTAGGTATAGCAGTTTTACTTGGAGTATTTTTACTGACAATTGTTGGGATCATTTTTGTCCAAGAGGGAGCAAGACGCATTCCTATTGTTAGTGCAAAAAGGCAGATAGGAAGTTCAACACTACTTCCTACAAGGCAAAGTTATTTACCTTTGAAATTAAATGC
>QCDK01000040.1 GCA_003278765.1 Prochlorococcus sp. AG-355-G23 | reverse complement strand
AAACTATTAATAAATCAATTACTTCTATACTTCTTTTTATGATTTCGTTTTATCAAAAGTGGTTTTCTCCTTTTTTTGGACCAAGATGCAGATTTATTCCAAGTTGCAGCTCTTATGGATATGAGGCAATTACTAGACATGGTCCTTGGAAGGGAGGGTGGTTAACTTTAAAAAGATTAAGCAGATGTCATCCTTTAACTCCTTGTGGATGTGACCCTGTGCCTGACTAAATGAATGAAAATATTTATTTTTGTTAGGCAGGGATGTTGCCTTTGTGATTCATTAAAAAACAAACTGGCAAAAATAAATCTTAATGAGTTATTCCCTAATCTAGAGGAGCTTAAAGAAATTGATATTGATAGGGTCGATTTATATAAGGATAAATATAAAAAATATGATTATGAAGTACCTGTTATTGCTGTTGAAAGAATAAGGTCTGAGGAGATCATAGAATTGCCTCGCATTTCTCCAAGATTAAAAGATGATCAATTAAAGAATTGGTTTCAAAAAAATATTAGTACCATTCTGGAGAAATAATTTTTTTATATGAGATCTATAAAATTACATAAACTTTTAGATTTGGTAGGAATTATTCCTTCATCAAATCTTATCGATCAAGAAATCAATAATATTTCTTTTAACTCTAAAGAAGTACAAAAAGGAACTTTATTTTTAGGAATGCCTGGTTTAAATGTTGATGGAGGAAAATTTTGTATTGAAGCAATTGAAAATGGCGCAGAGGCTGCCATTATTGGCCCTGCTGCAAAACAGAAAATTGGATCTATTGATCGAAAAAGGATTTTGGTTATAGAGGATAATTTAGATTATATTTTTGGTCAAATAGTCTCTGAGTTTTGGAATAGGCCTTCAAGAAAACTTAAACTTATTGGTGTTACGGGTACAAATGGAAAAACGACGATTACTTTTTTATTGGAATATCTTTTAAAAAAATTAGGGAAAAAGACTGCATTATTTGGGACCTTGTTTAATAGATGGCCTGGCTTCTCAGAAGTGGCTTCTCATACAACTGATTTCGCCGATAAACTTCAAAAGAAGTTAAATGCTGCTGTTGAGGCAGAATCTGAATTCGCGATATTAGAGGTAAGTTCTCATTCTATTGCTCAAAAGAGGATATCAGGATGCGAATTTGAGGCGGCTATTTTTACTAATTTAACTCAAGATCATCTTGATTATCACTCAGATATGGAATCTTATTTTCAAACAAAAAGAAAATTGTTTTTCCCACCTTATTTAATAGAAAAGGATGGAATTTCTGTATTAAATCACGATGACCCTTGGATATCTAAATTATCGTCTGATCTTGAAAAAAGATCTTCATTAGTGTCTACAAAGATTACTGAAAGTGAATTTAAAAATCATGATTTTTTTTTCGTAACAGATAAAAAATTTACTGAAAATGGCTCAACCTGCATTTTTCATACACCCAAGGAAAAAATTCAACTTTTTGTTCCACTTGTTGGAGAATTTAATTTAATGAATGCGATTCAAGCAATAACAATTTTGTATAAACTTAATTTTTCTTTAAAAGATCTATCAAAGTCAATACGATCTTTCCCTGGTGCTCCTGGGCGAATGGAGAAAATAGAAATTGATAATGATGACGTTTCAAGATCACTTCCAACAGTAATTGTTGATTATGCCCACACGCCTGATGGATTGAAAAAAGTTTTGCAATCAATTAAAAAACTTTGTAAGGGAAAACTCATTACTGTTTTTGGCTGTGGAGGAGATCGAGATCTTGGTAAAAGGCCTTTAATGGGATCAATAGCTGAAGAGTTTTCTGATCAACTTTTTATAACTTCAGATAATCCAAGATCAGAAGAACCCCAAAAGATAGTAAATGATATTTTGATGGGTATAAAAAAAAGAGAAAAAATAACAATTGAGATTGATAGATTTAAAGCAATAAATAAATCTATTAAATTTGCCAATAAAGAAGATATTGTTTTAATTGCAGGAAAAGGACATGAAGACTACCAAATTCTCAATGATAAAGTTATTAATTTTGATGATAGAAAAATAGCTTATGAATTATTAAAAGAAAAAAGAAAATCTCAATAAATTTCCTAATCAAATAAGAAAGATCTTTACGCAAATCACAAGAAAAGTTTCTTAGAATTGATTGAGTTATTTTTAATAAAATGAAAGGCTTAGCCTTAGTTGTAGGCGCAGGTGGAATTGGAACCCAAATAGCTAAAGATCTGAGTGAAAGTGAAAAAGATTTAGAAGTTGTTTTGTGCGGAAGAAAAAGTGAATTTAATTCTTTTTGGGAATTAGATATAGAGGATTCTCAATCCCTTTTGCAGTTGAAAAATAAAATATCAAATCAGCCTTCAAAATTAAGGCTAGTTGTTAACGCTACAGGTAGACTTCATAGTGATTCTCTTCAACCAGAAAAAAGATTACAACATCTTGATAAAAAAAATATGATGGAAAGTTTTTCAATAAACGCCTTTTCTCCTATTTTATTAGCTAAAGCGATTGAAGAATTTATACCAAAAGATTTGGATTTTAATTTTGCAAGTATAAGTGCAAGAGTTGGTAGCATTGGAGATAATCAAACTGGAGGTTGGTATTCATATAGAGCTGCAAAATCTGCGCAAAATCAGTTTTTTAAATCTTTAAGTATTGAATGGGCTAGACGTTTCCCAAAGGCTACTATCACATTGCTTCATCCAGGAACAGTAGATACTGATTTATCTAGACCTTTTCATAAATTTGTTCCAGAACATAAATTATTTAGTAAAGAAAAATCCTCCCAATTTTTGATCAATATTATTAAAAATCAATCTCCGGAATCTACTGGAAAATTTATTGCTTGGGATAGCTCAGAAATACCCTGGTAATTTTTTAATTTCTTCAGAAAGTAAATTAATCTCGGCTTCTGTAGTCATTTGATGTACGCATGCTCTAAACCATTTTGGATCTTCTAAAACTCTAATCCAAATTTTCTTTTCTCCAAGTTTATTTACAAATTTATCCTTATCTTTAATATTTTCGATATTAAAACTAACTATCCCATTTAAGTGCTTTTTTTCTAAAACTAATTCAACACCCATTAATTGATTTAATTCATCCCAAAGTTTCTCACTTAATCTTTTTATATTTTCGCTTTTTTCTTTTTCATGGCAGTCTTTATCCAAAAGATCTATAGAATTACGAAGCCCTGCAAGTAAAGGAATGCAAGATGTAGCTACTTCAAACTTCCTTGCATCATCATGAAAAAGATTATCTGAAGGCTCATAAATGCCTTGTTCTTTTTTTAATGATTTCCAACCAATTATTGTTGGATCTGTTTCATGAATAAATCTATCTGAGACATAAATGGCTCCAAGTCCTTCTGGTCCACATGCCCATTTATGAGAAGTTATTGAATATAAATCAGAATAAAAAACTTCTTTTTCAATATTTATGTGCCCAAAGGTTTGAGCACCATCAACAAGTAAATAAGAATCTGCTCGATTATTTTTTAATTCGGTAGAAATTTGTTTTAAAGGAATTTTATATCCAAAGTTCCATAAGATATGAGAAATAATTAGTATCTTAGTCTTACAATTTAGGTTTTTTAAAATCTCTAAAATTATATTTTCGTCGTTTAGATTTTTAAGTTTTTGGATCGGCAAAATTTTGAATATTAATTTATTTCTTCTACAAAATTCTCGACTTGCAGCCACTACTCCAGGATGTTCACAGTCACTTATTAACAGCTCTTCTCCCTCTTCTACTTTTATTCCCCAAAAGGGCAAAATCATACCGGAAGAGATATTCTCGGTTAAAGCTACATTCTTTGAATTTACACCTAATTTTTGTGCAATGATCCTTTTTGTGGTCAATATTTCTTTGTAAATAAAAGGCCACATATTATTAGTAAATGGTCCTAAATCTTGGATAATTTCCCACGTTTTAACTATGGCTTCTAAA
>QCDK01000039.1 GCA_003278765.1 Prochlorococcus sp. AG-355-G23 | reverse complement strand
ATTAGTCATTAGCTTGGCCTCCTTTCTATCTGATTATTCTTTAGTACGGGTATTATGTAAAAATCAAGCGTAAGAATACCTAAAAGTTAAAGTTTTAATCACAAAAAATCTTGCAATGGTTGTTACTCGGATGTTCTGTACATTCATTATTCCAATAAGCTTCAATTTTTTTGAGCTTATTATCAAATGAAAGGTCTTTTTTATCCAAATTAATTTCTTGGATAGTAAATGTGTCGTTTAGTGCCATAAGACTTACCCCTTTACTACAACTATGTTCTAATTCATTTGAATAGTAAATTTCAAGTTTTATGTGTGCGGTTAGAGGAACAAAATTGTACGGATTAAGGATCAAAAAAAAATCTCAAATTATGAATAATTGCAAGGAAAATATCTTCAAAAAATTTATTCCAACTTTAAAAACATTTGTATAAATTTGCTAGAAATTTTATTCTCTTAATACCTTCTTAGGTCTGCTAGTATCTACCATTCATCTAATCTATCTGCATATTCTCTTAAAATCTCAGCCATCTTTTGATGTGGAATTTCTTGTCGGTATTCTCTACAAAATCAAAAAATTTATCTAATAAATCTTTATTGGAAAAGATATAAAAATTAGCGTCTTATTTTAAAAGTAAAGTATGCAAACCCACCAAGCAATAAAAGACTTACAACCCCATAAGTAATCGCTATGCCGTAGATGTAAGTCATTTATTTATAAAGACATAAGCAGAATATAAATAAACTAAAAAAACTCCAATAGCTATGGAACTTCCATAAATAAGAAAGTTCCAAAATCTAAATAATTTAGGTTTTTTAAATTCTTTTTCTTCTTCTTTAGTAATCATTTATTTTCTTTTTCTTTTCTGGCAGCATTACCTTTTGCTCTTAATACCAAAGTTATCGTAAGGGCAGCGCTTAATATCACAGCATCAATTAATAGGTGCGGGGAAATATTCATCAGCTGAAAAGAGAAATAAGAAGTGTCATTATCTTTTCAGCAATAAATCTATTAAACATTAAAAAAGAGGGGTTTATCCCTCTAAGTTTAGATCGACTGTCAATCACAGTCTACTTTAGCTCTTTAGCTTCTCAAAAAAAAAAGTATTTTATTTAGCCAGAGCAAGAGAATGCACCTGCAAGAATATTTTTAAAAATTGGTGCTTGACCCAAGGCATACAAAAAGAAAGTTGATGATGCGAGAGTAATAGCTATTTTAGAAGCCCTGTTAACTTTTAAATTTGAGACTTTTGCAAATGCAGAGTTCATTTGTTCTTTAATTTATTGATCTTATAATAGCTTCAAAAATTAAATATTCAGCATCAATATTTACCAAAGAATAATTTTATTGCTCCTTTTTCTCAGATTGCATTTTTACTAGCTCAAATTCTTTTTTAGAAACTATTCTGATTTTGTATGCTGGATATCTTGTCTTCCACCATTTATTGATCGAAATAGCTACTCCTTCTAAATTTTGGGTACAAATATTGACCCATAGAATTTTAGTTTCAACTTCTTTGTAGAATTCCCAACTTGTAGGTGAAGCCATTAAAAATCGCAAATGAAAAAATTCAATAAATTATGGGAAATGGTCCATAAGCTAAAACTTTTGTTTTTTATAAGACGATTTAGTTTAAGATGTAGAGTTTTCATTAAGTGGTAATAAAAAACTTTAAACAAAAAGTTTACATCACTTTCGCTTTCTATGAGAGTATTACTTAAATTTTATAACGAGTTTCAATTAAAAAATATCTTCGCAAAGAAGGGGCCAAAATTTGACCCCTCTTGGTGAAACTCTTCCAAATAAACACCATTAAAATCTTACTCTGAAAGTTGCAAATTAAAACAAATTAATAAAATCAAGATTAACAATTTATGCGGCCTTTTTAAAAGGGTTCATACCCCTTAAAAAGTTATTACTTTTGCGGGTACTCATTTTTCTATATCTTTGATTTATATCAAGGATATACTTTCTAGCTTTCTTATCATTTTCAATTTTCTTTTTTCGCAGACGTAAAGCATTTAAATCTTCTATGGACATAAGGCCATCATCTTCATTGAAATTTAAATCTTTAAATTGCATCAGTTTAAGAAATTAAGTTTCTTCTTTAAGTGCAAGATTAACAACCTTATCTTTATTTGCAATAGAGATAATTAACCAACTTAACTCGAATTAGTTATGCAATTTTCAGAAAGCTATGAATTTAAGTATTATAAACTTTCTAAAATCAAGAAAAACTTTTGATTGAATTAGATGGAACTTCTAGAGATACAAATGATTCTCCATAATGAGATTCGGCTGATCTTATAAGTAACCGGTAAAAGAAATTTACTAAAGCTTTCTCCACGAGGATTTAGTAACTAATTTAAATAAACTCATCATTTTTGTAATAGCAATATACAAAATAAATTTATTACGCAATCAAGATATTTACCTTATAAAGCATAGTTTCATATTAGATAAGAAAAATTTGCACTCTCAGATTTTAGGCAGCGGACTAAATCCTCGTGGAGTATTGGACTTTAGCCCGCTCTGTTTTTTTAGCAAAAGAAAAATAGCTCTGCAAGGTAACTAGATTACCAATTTTTATATTTGACTCTAAATAAGCTAATTGAGCAAGATTATCTGAGTATATGATGGCGTTGTTTATTGTATAAAAATGCTACGAAACTTCTTTTATATCAATGGCTTCAGTATTTTTGCTTATTGATATATTCATTCTTAAATAATAATATTATTGATGCCTAAAGAAGGTTAAATTTTGAAAAAAATAATTAAATTTTTTAAACTGCTCAAAAGAAGAATCGATATTTTTAGTGCAGAGAATGAATTGAAATTTATATTGGAAAATAATTAATGGGATTCCCACATTGTTCTATTTGTGTAGTTCTAGCATTTGTTTCAGTTTTTATTGGAGTTACTCGTAGTTATATGTTCTATATTTTTTTTAGGGAGTTTCTGAGATCAGAATCTAATTTTAAATTGAAGTTTATTTTCTATTAACTGTTGACATCTAAGTATAAATACTTTATAAATAGATTGTAGTGAATACTACAAAATCGTCCGATCTACCATCTGATAGACCGCAGTACGACTCAAGCCATAGGACGGGGACTTGAGCAAGTTCAGGAGCTGCATCATGGTAAACATGTATTTCAATGGAAAGTCATTCGTATATTGTAGAAAACAACAAGAAAGGGTTATAAGGCTCACCTACAGAGGATCTATTTATTTGAAATAAGACTTCTAATTTCTTTTTTTAAAAAAGTTTAGAAATTTATTGATGTTTTTGGATTAAGTATTTTTCAATACTTTATAAGAAGAACTTATAATGGATATATTTTTTGCCTATTTTAAAATGCATAAATTCGTATATTTAGTAACGAGAAATTATTTTTAAAATAATTATTTTGTAATTAGATTTTTAAAAGGTTATGCAACCTATTTCTGAGGAACTTTACAAAAAAATAGTTGAGAGTTCTAAAAAATGAGTAAGTTACTAATTGCTTTATTGGCTTTAGATATAGGCGTAAGTCTGTCTAAAGTTTTTATTTTTACCTGAAATCAAATTACTTAGTAAAAAAGAAGAAATTGTTTTCTAAAACAAGGAATAGTTAATTTGTATTATTTATTTGATCTATTTATTTTATAAAATAAAAAATTAAACCAATAAAAGAACTTCCTAAAAGAAGTAGCACCATTAAAAAAGATATTAACTTTGCTAATCCCATAATGATAAATCAGAATTTCCTGTAGATCTTTGCATCCAGTGAATTTTCCAAACATTTTTTACTTTTTTAAAAATTGAAGTAACTGTTGGCAAGTCATCATTAGCTGTCCCTTTATAAGTAAATTTTGAACCTAGTGTAAAAATGCACATTACTATATTTTCGCTTAAAAATTCGAATCGGTGAATTTTAGTTATTTCTGCCTTTTCTTGAACTATATCACCAGTAATCATTTGTTCGAACTCTTTTGCATCTATAGGATTACCACTCGGTCTTATGAATAAAAAATCTGGAGTCGCATTGTCAAGAAAAAATGAGGCCATTTTTTTTGGGTTGGCAAATTCATTTAATAATGAAATTATTGTTTCTTTATCATTCATAAAAAATAAGAGAAGTAACCCTTTTAGTTTAGATCTACTGTTTTAAATGTACAAATCGAAATAGGCTGATTTTAAAAAAAATTCGTTAGTATGTTCAAAAAATTAGATTTTTAATGTAAATCATGATCAATTCATTAAATAAATTATCGCCCGTTGGCAAAAAGGTTAAAAAATATTTGCCTTTCTTTATTGGATTTAAATTACTTACATTTACTGGCTTTCTTACTTATTTAATGAATCGCTAATTGATATAACCTTAAAAATAAAGTTTAACTTAATTAAAATCAAGTGAATAAAGAAGAACGAACCAAAAAATTTAAGTCTTTGTCAAGTATGCAAAGACAAGAACTGATATTAAAGAAGATGAAAGATAGAGGCATAGAGATGGGAAGTGGGATTCCGAATAAAAAATACGATAGCAAAGAGGTTTATGAATTAATTCATATTACGAATTGTTTCCCAGAATTAAGAGAGAAAAATTAAAAAAATATTTAGGTTTATTTAATTAAGTAATTTATTTTGGTTCCCTTATTGCAGTAATAATTAATCCACCTATCAATGCGAGATTCATAAATACTGCTCTTTGGTGAAAAGGGAATACATGAAAAATTATTGTTGTTGGAATAATAAATAGTAATAAAAAGACTGAACCGATTTTTTGATTTTCCCCAAATATAAAAAATCCAGAACCCAAGATAAGACATATAATTGCTCCCACCAGAAGAATAGATGAAATTGGTTCTGGAATACCTTTTGAAGAAATATATTCAACTGTTCTCTCAAAATCATTCATTTTACCTGGTAT
>QCDK01000038.1 GCA_003278765.1 Prochlorococcus sp. AG-355-G23 | reverse complement strand
TATTATCAAAATTGAAAAATTATTTATGAATTTTTACTACCTAGATAAAATAAAGACCGCTAACAAAACCAAAATAAATCCAAATAATTGAATTAACAAAATACTTTCTTTATAAATGAAAATTTCCAGTATTTTTATAAAGGTTAATGTTGATAATACCAGTAAACAATAAGCCGTAGAAATATTTATTTTATTTATTGCTAACCTAAAAAGGTAAAAATTCATTCCATAAAATAAAATTGACACGAAAAGCAAGGGTCTAAGACTATTAGATTGTTTCAATAGAAAAGTAGCGATACCATTTAAAATTCCAGCTGTTAAAGCATATATCATGGTAATTTTGATAACAATCTAGCTGCAAAATCAATCATCCTCGCGTTGAGCCTTGATTTATGTGGAGAACTACTATTTGAACTCTTCTCAAGAATCTTTTTCTTATTAACGTAAGATTGATAGGATTCAATTAAGCAATCTATATTTGAACCTTTAGGCGCAAATTTGAGTTTTTCATAAACGTATTTTGAATCAAAATAAAAAGGTTTATGGTAAGTCAAATAGTGCCATGGAGCAAAGGGAGATAATCTAAGTTTATCCATTAAATGTAATCCTTTAATAGAGAGATTCTCAGGTAAATTTCTTAATCTTGATCCTGTCCCCGCAAATTCAGAAAGTTTTTTTAAATCACAAGATAATGATGAGAACTCGAGAGTTCCAACATTAAAAATACCTCTTTCATTTAATAAACATGATTGGATACTAGCGTTAACTATATCGTTGATATGAGCAAATTGAAAAAGACCATCACCCTTACCTATTAAAAAAATATCAATACCTTGAGAAATCCACCTAAAAAGCAACTCAAAGATTCCAAGTCTCTCATTACCTAATATAGTTCTTGGTCTTACAATACTTGCTGAGAAATTATTATCCTCAGCCATTGCAGATAAAACTAAATCCTCAGCATCTTTTTTGGATTGACCATAAATTTCTACAGGTATTCTGTAAGAGCTGTTAATAAGCGGAAGTTCTTTAGGTAAACCAAAGACTGCACTAGAACTCATGTGACATAGATGTTTTATTCTATGTTTAATAGATAAACTTAAAATATTTTTAGTCCCCTCAACATTTACATTTTGAAAATAACTGCCACTTTTAGTAAGTGGAACCAATGCAGCATTATGATGCACATAATCAACCTTAGAAATAATTTTTTCCAATAAGTCCAAATCTAAAACTGAACCTTTTATGTATTCAACACCATCTAATTTATTCTCAGTTTCAAGAACATCAATACTTATGATTTCTTCACCAATAGAGTGTAAACTCTTAATTATTGAACTACCCACATATCCAGCTCCACCTGTTACAAGATGATTCATAAGCTTTATTATCATTTTATATTTTGATATTAATAGTATATAAATCCCAAAGTAACTATATCAATTTTGAAAACAATCTTTATTAAAATCAAAAAACTAATTTTAAAATATAGATTAATGAGAACAAATAAAATAGGTATTTTTCTATCCTTGGCGCTAATAGTAACTCATATCTTTACAAGACTTTTTCAAAACAAATATAAATCTCAGTTAGATAAGCTTTTAATAATTCTCAAATGATATTTGACTATATTGTAATTGGATCAGGTCCTACAGGTTTATTAGTCCACAAAGAACTATCAAATAAACATAAAGGGTTAGTAATTGAATCAGGAAAAAGTATTAAAACAAAAAAAAATGACGTATATACAAAATATCAAATAAAAAATGGATACAAATTTAATGGTTTAAACCTTTTATTTGGACAACCTCCACTTTTATTAAGTGAAGGTGAATGTGTCGGTGGTGGATCCTCTTTAAATAGTTCTCTACACCATCGAACCCCCTCTTCAGTTTGGGAAAAATGGAGAAATAAATATGGACTCACCAATTTTGAAAAAGAAGAAATTGATGAACTCTACCAAGAAATAGAAAAGATATTTGACCTATCATTCTCCAAATCAGAAAAGCCCCCTTTTTATAAATCTGCTGCAAAAAAATATAATGTGAAAACCATACCTAGATGGGGTAAAGAAACTAAAAATGGCTTTGAACGAACTACTGCTTTTGATGTAGTGAAGAAATTCGACGACAAACTTAAAGAAAAAATTTTAACAAAACATAAGGTGACTTTAATTAAATATTTAGATCCAAATCAAATAAAAGTTTCAGGATTTATTATTGATAACAAATTAGTTAAGAGTAAGCATAAAAAAACTTTTACATTCTTAACCAAAAGACTTTTTATTTGTGCTGGGGCAAGTGTAACACCTATTTTCCTTAATCAATTAGGCTACAAACATCCATTACTTGGTAGGTTCCAAGTTCATCCTTCTGCGAGACTAAGTTTAATTCCAAAAAAAAATTTTGCGTTTGAAAATATTGTAGAGCCATTTCAAATAGTTGATTTCTTTCCAAAACTTATGATAGGTTCTTCTGCGAATAGAGAATTTCTAGCTAAAACAAATTATCCCTATCGGCTTGAAAAAAATATAAATTTTGAAAGTGTAATGAATCTATATGCTATGGCACCATCTGATCAGAGAGGTAAGATATTTTTATCAGGATTTCTGAAAGGTTTCAGAACATATAATTTATGTAAAAGATCTGAAAATTTTTTAAAAAAAGGATTAAATATTATTTACGAGATTGCTAAAGATTCAAATGAATTCTCTCATATATATTCGCCTGCTGGAATTATAGATTTAGAAAATGATGAATACAGAATAGTAAGTAAATTTATAGAAGAAACAATTCAAAAGACACTTTCAACAGTTCATATATTTGCTAGTGCTCCAATTGGTAGGAATAGAATACTTTGCCCTCTCAATGAAGATGGCTCAGTTCCTGGTTTTGATAATATTTACGTAATGGATGCAAGCGTAATTCCTTCTTGTCCAACTGTTAATCCTCAGGCAACTGCTTGCATATTTGCTTTATCCTTAGTAAGAAGATATTTAAAACAATGAGAACCTTACTTGTAACTGGTGCAAACGGTTGGTTAGGCAGATCAATTATTGAAGAAACTATTTCTTCAAATTACAAAATTGAAAGTTTAATACTACATTCAAATGATCAAAATTTTCTATTGACAAAAAATTTAGAAAAGCATTTAAAGAAAAAAGGAATACGTTTAATTTATTTATATGGATGTCTAAAAAATGGAAGTATTTCAGATAATTTAGAAATCTGTTTAGATGAATACTCTATAAGCAAATTAAGCATCATATATACTTCATCAGTAATACATCCAAGTAAAAAAAGTGATTTTTTTGATATAAACTTTTATGGCCTAGTAAAGTTTTACAAAAATATAAACAGAAATAAACTTGATAAATTCACCTACATATCTTCAAACTCACCATTTGGTTTCAATCCAAAGAAATATCAACATTTTGATGAGGATTCTCCATATTTACCTCATGGAGGATATGGAGAGAGTAAAAAAAAGGCTGAGATATTTCTTAAAAATCAAAATAATCCAAAAAAGATAACCATTCTTCGTGCGCCTTGGTTCCATGGAAAAAATATGCCTGATAGACAAAAAAATTTTTTAAAAAAATCAGCCCTAGGAAGATTTCCTATTATTAATAATGGTAAAAATACTAGATCATTAGTAAATACATCAGATTTAGCTAAAGCGGCATTGAACGTAACACTTCTTGATAGAAAATCTGATGTTTATTGGATAAGTGAAAAATCACCCTATTCAATGTTTTATATTTTAAAAAAAATTCAGAAAGTGTTTTGCAAAAAATCTAATAAAGAATTTGTGAGGACAAGATATCTCAATTTACCATTAGGATTTTCGAGTATAATTTTTATATTAGATATGATTGTTCAAAAGGTGGGATTTTATAATATTTATATTCATGTTTTAGGGGAACTTGGACAAAATATAAACTGTAAAAGTGAAAAATATAGAAACGAATTCAAAAATCATAAATGGACAGATTTTGATGAATCAATTTCTGAGGAAATAGATGAGGTTTTCAGCTTTAAAAATTAAGAACCAATCTTTATTAATTTAATCCCTAACTTTAAAATTGACAAAATCATTAAAATCCATATAGATATTGTTAAAGAATAATTTGGAGAGTATAGGAACCCAATATTAAGAGAAACTATGGTAATAAAGGTAAATGGACCTTGTTGAGCGGCTATAGTAAATACATATTTAAGGGCAATAGTAATTAAGAGAATATAAATAAAGCCCAAATATCTATTCCCAAGGGAAAAAGATTCCGCTAATATTCCTGGTGTTATTCCACCTAAAATTTCTTTTTCTTTCCCCACAAAATCTTTAATATTTAAATCATTTAAATATAAATTTATTGCCTCGGAAGGTGAATAAGTCCATAGTTTTTGATACGCATTAATTGGGAAGAGAATGAAATTCTTTATCACATCAACCAAACCAATAGTCTGCTGTTCTGATAATGGTTGAATACATACACTTTGCAAAACAGGAGCTGTAGGAAAATAATTTCTTAATAAGTCAATTGCAAATTCTATTATTGAAGAAAATGATCCTCTCAATAAATTTGCGCTTAGAGCAGCTAGTGTAAGTATTATTAAAAAAGAAAATTGATAGAGCAGTTTTTTTTCAATTTTCAAATTATAAGTCGATTTTATTAAATACTTAAAAATATTTCTTGAATAATTTGAACCGTAAAATAAAAAATTTAGAATTGTCAAGTTGACCAATACTGATCGATGACCTATGAATATAGCGTGAGGCATTAAAATTAATAATTTTTTAAACTTCTTTGGCGAAAATAAAACAAAAGCATAAGCTAAATCTTCTAAATATCTAAATGCTCCTAATCTTTTAAAGACAAAACCTTTATAGTAAAAATAATTTGTAAAAAAATCTATTCCATATTTAGATAAAAAGTAGAATAAAATTAAAAAGCCTATTAAACATATTATTAGAAATACTTGTTTTAAAATTAGATATAAAAAGTCAAATTTCACATTTATTAGATATTGATTTTTTTTGATACCTAATTTTCTAGAGAAAGGAATCTTAAAATATATACATAAAACTAGAGTAAAAAAGAGAAACAATACATTTGTCCAGTAGCATGCCCC
>QCDK01000037.1 GCA_003278765.1 Prochlorococcus sp. AG-355-G23 | reverse complement strand
GTTAAAATTTTAAAAGAAGATAGTAATCTTGTTGAATCGGTTTATGTAGATGTAAATGCTGGAGAATTAGGAGGATTACTTATAATGGAAGCAAGTTGTGAGTCCAAAGATATTGATTTAGTAGAAAAGCAAATTAATAAAACAATAGATGAAATCTCAAATTGTAAAGTCTTGACTTTGGATGAAATAAAAAAAGCAATAAATATTGTTAAAAGTAATTATATCTTTAATTTAGAGACATCTACACAACTCTCTTCATTCTTTGGAAATGAACTTCTTTGGGGGAGAAAATCTTCAATAAATAATTTAGAGAGTCATTTAAAATATTGGAATGACTTGGATAACTTCAAAGAGATAACAGAATATATTCGTGGAAAGAAATTTACATTAGTTGCATCCCCTAGGTAAATGTTAAAAAGATATTTTTTAAATAATAAAAAAAGAAATTTTTCAACTGCTTCAATTTGGATTAAAGGGGGGAGTGATATGGATAGTACTGGTAAAAAAGGAATAAACAAAATCCTTTGTTCATTACTTACCAGAGGATGTGAAGGTTTTAACAATTTCACTCTCTCTGAATATATTGAGTCCTATGGAGCAGAATTAAATCAAGAAATATTTGAAGATGGTATTTCAATAAGTATTAAATCCCTAAATGAACATTTCAGCAAATTATTCCCTTTATTAGACTTAATAGTTAACAAGCCAATCCTCTCGGAAACTGAATTTAAAAAAGTAAAAAAATCTTCTATTGATCACATTAAAAAAGATAAAGAAAATCCATTCAATATCTGTTTTGAAAAATGGAGAAAAATTGTTTACTCTAATCATCCTTATGCTTTCAACACAATAGGTAATGCTAATGATGTCTCAAAGATTACCTATGAAGATGTTTTGCTTGAGTTTAAAAGTTTAAAAGATAGAGAAAAGTATTTAATTTCAAATAATCCCCAAATAAATGGAGAAATTTTTGGAACACTCGAAAAAAAAATCTTAAAAGAAAAATCAGATCCTTTAAATCATAATTTACATACTTCAAAAAGATTTGATTACATTGAAAATGATTCAAATCAAACAATAATAATGATGGGGGACCAAACTTGCTCGCGAAGAAGTAGTGAATATTTTCCTCTTAAGGTTTTGGAGTCATATTTATCTTATGGAATGAGCGCTGCTTTATTTAAACTTTTTAGAGAAAAAAATGGTATTACTTACGATTTAGGTGTTTATTATCCAATCAGGAGTGGAAATGCCCCATTTTTAATTTATTTATCCGTATCTAATAAGCAAGCACTTTTCGCTTTTGAACTATTATTAACACTATGGAAAAATTTACTTTTAAATCCTTTGACTGATGCTGAAATATTTTTAGCAAAAGAAAAACTAAAAGGTTCTTTTTTATTAGGAAATCAATCACTAGATGAAATCTTACAGAGAAAGATACAATTAGTCAGTTATGGTATTTCACCAATTTCTGAGAACGCTTTAAATTCAAAAATAGAGGAAATTTCTTCGTTAGATATTTTGAAATTAATTAATAAGTATTTTTCAAAACCTTGCCTGAGTATTTCTGGAAATAAAAATATATGTTTAGAAATTTCTAATAGGTGGAAGAAAAACTTTTAGATTAGTCTTTCTCAATCTTATCAATATCAATTAAAAACGAACCTCTCCTAAACTTTACTTCAACAGTATCTGGAGATTTAATTGAAAGGATTTCACCAATTTCATCAATTGCCACTAGATCAGGTGGTCTTAACATCGGCATATTATCTGAAGTCTTCAAGTAAGAGACTGGCGCAATCAACTTAACCTTATCGTTGATCTCAAATTTCATTTATAAATTAGATACATTAAAGGGTAGTATAAGCATAAAGTTAGAAAAAATATCAACGAAATGCACTTATTCATTCTAGAATCCTTGAATTGACTATTTACGAATTAATGAATCAAAAATTTAAAACATTAATTTTATGGGCTTTACCTATACTCTTAGTAATAGCACTTTCCTACCAATTTTTATCTTCAAGCAACGTTGATTCGCTTAAATCTAATGGTACTACTGTTGCACCAAGAAATTCAGCGGTTGCAAGAGTTAGTTACGGTAGATTTTTAGATTACATTAATTCGGGAAGGGTTACATCTGTTGATATTTTTGAGGGAGGCAGAAATGCAGTTATAGAGACAATAGATTCGGATTTAGATAATAAGGTTCAAAGGTTGCGTGTAGATCTTCCCGGTTTAACACCAGAACTTATAAATATTTTAAAAAATGAGGGAATTAGTTTTGATGTTCATCCAATAAAAACAGCTCCTCCAGCATTAGGGATTTTAGGTAATTTACTCTTCCCGGCCATCTTAATTGGAGGTTTAATTTTGTTAGCCAGGAGGTCAAATGGTATGCCTGGAGGTCCTGGCCAAGCAATGCAGTTTGGAAAAACTAAAGCAAGATTTGCAATGGAAGCTGAAACAGGAGTTGTATTCGACGATGTTGCAGGCGTTAATGAAGCTAAACAGGATTTGCAAGAAGTTGTCACTTTTCTGAAGAAACCAGAAAAATTTACTTCTGTAGGAGCAAGAATTCCAAAAGGGGTTCTATTGGTAGGACCTCCTGGTACTGGTAAAACCCTTTTAGCTAAAGCAATTGCAGGTGAAGCTGGTGTACCATTCTTCTCACTATCAGGTTCTGAATTTGTCGAAATGTTTGTTGGTGTAGGGGCTAGTAGAGTTAGAGACCTTTTCAAAAGAGCTAAAGAGAATAGTCCCTGTTTAATTTTCATTGATGAAATCGATGCAGTTGGAAGGCAAAGAGGTGCAGGTATTGGTGGAGGTAATGATGAGAGAGAACAAACTCTTAATCAATTACTCACTGAAATGGATGGTTTCGAAGGTAATAGTGGCATAATAATAATTGCTGCCACAAACAGGCCTGATGTTCTAGATTCAGCGCTAATGAGACCAGGCAGATTTGATAGACAGGTAACAGTAGATGCTCCTGATATCAAGGGCAGACTATCAATATTGGAAGTTCATGCAAGGAATAAGAAACTTCAAGAGGATTTAACACTTGAAAGTATTGCTAGAAGAACACCAGGTTTTACAGGCGCAGATTTAGCAAATTTATTAAATGAGGCTGCTATATTAACTGCCAGGAGGAGAAAAGACTCTATAAGTATCTCAGAAATTGATGACTCTGTAGATAGGATTGTCGCAGGAATGGAAGGTTCTCCATTAACAGATGGTAGAAGCAAGAGATTAATTGCTTATCATGAAGTTGGCCATGCTCTCATAGGTTCACTTGTCAAAGCTCATGATCCTGTTCAAAAAGTGACCGTCATTCCAAGAGGTCAAGCTAAGGGATTAACTTGGTTTACCCCAGATGATGAACAAACCCTTGTTAGCAGGGCACAATTAAAAGCTAGGATAATGGGTGCTTTAGGAGGAAGAGCTGCTGAAGATGTAGTTTTTGGAGAAGGTGAGATTACAACAGGAGCTGGAGGTGATTTCCAACAAGTTGCTTCAATGGCCCGCCAAATGGTTACTAGATTTGGGATGAGTAATCTAGGCCCGATAGCTTTAGAAAGCGGTAATCAAGAAGTATTTGTTGGTAGAGATTTAATGACTAGAAGTGAAGTTTCTGATTCAATCTCTAAACAAATAGATGAAAGTGTAAGAATAATGGTCAAAGAATGTTATAAGGAAACCTACGATATAGTAAGCAAAAATAGAGAAGCAATGGATAAGATAGTTGATCTATTAATAGAAAAAGAGACATTAGATGGCGATGAATTTGTAAGTATTCTCTCCAAATTCACCAAAATTCCCGAGAAAGAAAGAACACCTCAATTATTAAGTTAAATTTTTATTGGTTTCTTATCCAACACCAGATCAATTAAACCATACTCAACAGCTTCGTTTGGGGACATATAAAAATCTCTATCAGTATCTTCTTTAATAGTTTCATAATCCTTTCCAGTTCTCTCTGATAATTCAGTATTTAGTCGTTCTTTTAAGAACAAAATTTCATCTGCTTGAATTCTTATATCACTAGCTTGTCCTCTAGCACCTCCAAGTGGTTGATGAATCATTATTCTTGAATGTCTAAGGCTGCTTCTTTTACCTTTAGTACCAGCCGCAAGCAAAAATGCACCCATACTAGCTGCTAAGCCAACACAAACGGTATGAATGTCAGGCTTTACATGTTGCATTGTGTCAAAAATACCTAATCCGTCATATACGGATCCGCCAGGTGAATTTATGTACATATAAATGTCCTTATCTGGATCCTCGGCCTCTAGGAACAATAATTGAGCAACAATCCTATTAGCAGTTTCACTAGTAACTTGTTCTCCCAAAAAGATTATTCTCTCTCTTAATAGTCTCGAATAAATATCAAAGACTCTTTCACTTCCGCCCGATTCTTCTAAAACTAAAGGGATCATAATAATATTTATCTGTTTATTAGATATTAACGATATTGAGTCAACATACGCTAACCTTATTAAGGTTTACATATAAAAAATTGAAAGAAAAATTGACTGTTTCAGATAGCAAAAAGTTATTTCATGAAAAATTTCCTTACGTCATTCCAGGTTTATATAAAAGAATAGTTGATGAAATGCTTGTCGAACTTAATCTTTTGAACCATCAAAATGAATTTACTCAAGATTATCTCTTTTGTGTCGGCCTCACCGAAACATTCAAAGAATTAATGAAAGGATATCAACCTGAAAAACACTTGGATCTACTTTTTGAATCCTTGTGCAGTTCCACAAATTTTGATGCGAAGGAAATCAATGAAATATCTAAAAAGTCTCAAAAAGAATTAAAGGAAAAAACATCTAAAGATATTTTAAAATTTTTAGCAGAAAAAAGTAATTCTAAACTTTATCCTTCAAGGATTTTGAACTTAGGGATATATATATTAATTTCAAACTCCCAAGATTTCAAAGAGAAAAATGAATCAGATAAAAATAATATGACCTCTGATATTTTTGAGAAGTTAAGATTATCTGCTAATAAAGCAGAAAAAGATATTGGAATCTACAAAAGCAGCATATCAAAAATGGAACAAGCAAAAGAATTAATTGAAGAGCTCAGAATTAAGGATAAGAAAAAAAACCAAAAAAAATAATTACTATTTTTTTAATCTTTTTTTATCTTTCCAAGAGACATAGGATATATAAATTACAGCTAATGTTATGAATATGAGCAAAACAAACGATGTTAATATAAGAATTTTACTTAAATAGACTTCATAAGTTAAAAATGAAATCATATGTCAATGGATCCGTCCCCATTTCTTCCCCAAACAACCATAGCAATTGAAAAGGTAAAAATAGCCGCCAATGCTGCCCAGCCTATTTGAAAGATCATTAGAATTTAATCGTTTTTATAAATATAACAGAACTTCAAAATTTTTTGATAATTTTAAAGCTAAAGTTAATTTCTCAGAAACAAAATTTTTTCAATAGAATTGTAATAAATTTAAATTGGGTAGATTAGTTTTAAATCATAGTACAAATATAGAAGGTCTAATTCCAATACTTCAAAAATTAGCACTGGAAAATAATATCAAGACAATAACTCCAGCTGTTATTTCAAGAGCTAAGGGTAGATCCGCCAAATTGATAATTAGATTGTCAGTGAAAACTATAAACGGATACAAAGCAATCGCTAGAAAGGGTAATACAGCTCAAGAAGTTTTTATTTCAACAGAGTTAAGTAAAAATGAATTAAAAGAAATCATAGATCTTTATAATAAAAAGTAATTAAATTAAAGGGTATTAAAAAATAGTTAGGAGAGAACAAATGAAATTGGTATTAAATTTTTTTTTGTTTTTATTGGCCTTTTTTTCATTTAGTAATAAATCATTATCACTTACTGATTACCAAATAAAAAGATTTTGCGCAAAGGAGAAAAGAGTATCTTTATGTATCAAAAATTTAAAAGAGAAAAGATCTGATCTGCAAAAAGGAAAACTAATTGAAATTCCTGTAACCCCTTACAAACGGTAATTAGAAATTGAATTTAAATTTCAAATTCTGATTCGAAAATATTAAATGCATTTATATAGGTTGTGAGAAGTTCTTCAGAATTATCAGAAAATCCTTGTCGTTCGTAATCTTCCTTCAATACATCATATAAGTATACCACTTTGTTAAAGGCGCTCATATATTCTTTTTGTATGTCTTCATCATCGATATCATATATTTTTGCCAATACTAATTCTACATTTTTTTTTGATGAATATATTTTTCTCTCAAAATCCTTATTTAACTTCCTTCTTTTTTTTGTCATTTAAAATTTCTAAATACAGATTAACAATACTCAAATTCATAGATAAATTAAATTAAAACTTATAAAATAAAGATATAGTTTCCAAATCAAAATAAAACCTCTACATTCCAATTAAATCAT
>QCDK01000036.1 GCA_003278765.1 Prochlorococcus sp. AG-355-G23 | reverse complement strand
GAAAAAACTCCATGGCAGAAATGTTACCGGTACATTCCAGAAATAATAATAAAAAGGATTTGTGAAATTATTTTTACTTGATAGAAAGTTAAACTTTTCAATTAAGTAAAAAATAATATTTTTGTCTAAATAAGGGTTAATAGAAAAAGTCCAGAATAAAAAAGGAATGAACCCAATTAGTAGTCCTAACCAAAAGAATTTAGTGAATAAAAAATTTTTTTTAAAAAAAATATATGGTATTAGTGATAATAACGGTACAAAAACTAAAAAAGTTTTCATCATAAAAGCTAAACCAATCCAAATTCCAAAAATTAGAATATAGAATTTATTATCTTTATTTTTTATTTTGACTAAAGCTAATACTCCAATAGTTACTAAACATGAATAAATAATATCTTGAGTGGCTAAGTGAGAGTAATCAAACCATAGATATGTTGTAGCAAGGATAAGTGGAGATATAATTGCATATTTTTTATTAAATAATTCTTGATGTAATTTATAAGTTGTAAATAGCATCAATATTGAAGCGACTGTAGTTGGTAAATATGCAGAAAAAATATTTCTTCCAAATAAGTTTTGGGACTTTGCTATTAAAAACTGTAATCCTATTGTTCTATCTAAAACATATTCATCCCACCAAAGAGGAATTATCCAGTTACCTTTTTCTAATATCCATCTAGCTTGTAGTGCGTAAAAACCTTCATCAAACGCAATATAACTTCTTTTGCCAAAATAAAATATAAGAGGAACAAAAATAAATAATTTTAAAAGATATTTAAATTTTAAAATTTTATTAACCATTTTAAATTGCTTTTTAAGTGCCGATAATTGGAATTGAACCAATGACCTACTGTTTACGAGACAGTTGCTCTACCGCTGAGCTATACCGGCCAAATTAAATATTGAATTTTTCATATAGACTTAATTTTATAATTGAAAGAATTTATGTCAAAAATAGATCCTGAATTGAAAAAGAAATTATTAAAGGAATCCCAAGCTCCTTTCAAGGGATTGAGAAGAATATTATGGATAGCTTTTAGCGGTTCTGCATTTTTAGGACTTCTAATAATGCTTTCCAGAATTGCAAGCGGAACTGAATTACAGCAAAATAACCTTCTTATACAGTTGGGTGCTTGTGTAATATTTCCTGCTTTATTAATCTTTGATAGAAATAAAGATTAATATTCTAGTTGTTTAATTATTTTGATAAGGTCCTCTTTTTGGTGACAAATTTGAATGCTTCGATTAAATCTCCTTCAATCCATGAAGAGAATTTATCACAGCCAACCCCACATTCAAATCCTGTATTTACTTCTTTAACATCATCTTTAGCTCTTTTTAGAGAGTCTAAATTACCCTCAAATATTACTTTCTCTGATCTAATAACTCTCAGAGAACAATTCCTTTGTAATTTGCCAGTTTGTATATAACAGCCGGCAATTGCTCCTTTACCAACTGCGAAAGTGGCTCTAACTTCAGCTTGCCCTAATGATTCTTCTACAAGATCAGGTTCAAGTAGACCTTCCATGGCCAATTGAATATCTTCTAAGAGTTTATAGATTACTTCATATTCTCTTATATCAACGTCATTAGCATCAGCTGCTCTCTTCGCGCCAGAAGCCAATGAAGTGTTAAATCCAATAATTACTGACCCAGATGCAGCAGCAAGATCTATATCTGTCTCAGTTATTTCCCCAGGAGCAGAAAGGAGGACTCTGACTTGAACTTCATTTTTTGGTAATTGTTCTAGTGATCCTAATATCGCTTCAACACTACCTTGCACATCAGCCTTGAGAATTATGTTTAACTCCTTTAGTTCTCCATCATTTGCTTGAGTTGATAAGGATGATAAGCTGACTCTTCTAGAGGCCATTTGCTGAGCTAATTTGGTGGCTCTAGCATCTGTTGCCCTTTCTCCCACAATGGCTCGAGCAGTTTTCTCATCAGGGTAGACTTCGAATTCATCTCCTGCAGTAGGTACTTCACTGAATCCTAGCGCTTCCACTGGGAATGATGGCCCTGCTTCTTTGATTCTATTACCATGTTCATCAACCATTGCTCTAATTTTTCCAAGGACTGAACCCGCAGCTAAAACATCTCCAGATTTCAAGGTTCCATTTTGTACTAATAAAGTAGCCACAGGCCCTTTTGCTTTGTCTAGGTGGGCTTCAATAACCGTACCTTTTGCAAATCTATCAGGGTTTGCTTGTAGATCTTCTACCTCTGAAACTAATAAAATCATTTCGAGTAATTTATCAATATTTTGTTTTTTGATAGCACTTACTGGAACCATCACTGTATCTCCTCCCCAATCTTCAGCAATTAACTCTTTTTCTGATAGTTCCTGCTTTACTTTGTCTGGAGATGCCCCTTCTTTGTCAATTTTATTTATTGCAACAACAATTGGTACTTTTGCAGCTCTTGCATGACTGATAGCCTCAAGTGTTTGAGGTCTGCAACCATCATCTGCGGCAACTACAAGAACAGCCACATCTGTGACCTTTGTACCCCTTGCTCTCATTGCAGTAAAGGCTTCATGACCGGGGGTATCAAGAAAAGTTAATTTTTTCTTTTGAGATTCATGTTCAAATTCAACTTGATAAGCTCCTATGTGTTGAGTGATGCCTCCTGCTTCCCCAGAAGCTACCCTTGATTCTCTGATGGAATCTAAAAGACTTGTTTTGCCATGATCTACATGACCCATCACTGTAATAACAGGAGGTCTTCTGATTAGGTTATCAATATCTTCAGATTCAATCATATCTACTGTTTTTTCAGCAGCCTCTTGGATATCATCTTGCAAAACAGGCACACCAAATTCTTCTGCTACTGTTTCAATAGTTGCTAAGTCGAGTGATTGAGTAACAGTTGCTGTTATTCCCTTAAAAAAGAGAGATTTGATTATTTCAGAACTTTCAAGACTTAATTTATCAGCTAATTCTTGAACTGTTAAATTATCTTCGGGTACAATTATCATCTCAGGTCTAACTTGTTTTGCTTCTTTAGCAGCTTTTAACTCCAATGCTCTTCTTTTCTGCCTTTGCCTAGTGGTCTCTTTTTTCTTCTTTTTAGATTGTTTAATATTTTTTTGAGATTTGGTTTCGTCAGACTTTTCTTTTTTTGGACGTGCCAAACTAGCTGATAAGATTGAAATTTTTTCGCCTGAATACCCACTAGTTTCAGATGTTAATGTATCATCATTTTCGCCGATAATATGAACTTTTTGTCTTTGTTTTTGGGGATTTTTGCTTCTTAATGCTTCAAGTTTTGCGCTATCGTCCCAGTCTGTTTTTCCAGGTTTTTTAGAATTATTTGCAAATGTTCTATGAGGTGGTTTTTTAGAATTAGGGGGAGTATGTGGACGACTATTTGGAGCTTTCGCCTTCTGTTTAGTTGTGTCGATATTTTGTTTTTCAGTATTCTTTATAACTTTTTTGTCACTATCAGATTTATTGGTTTTTTGAAGTTGTAAGAGTTCATTAGGTGATACTGGCTTTCTAATTCCAGATGAATTTTTACCATTAAATTTAGACCCAGGCCTAATGGGCATGCCAGGTCTGTTGGGAGCACCAGGCCTATTTGTATTGGCTTGTCTATTAAAAGATCCAGGCCTGCCTTGATCTGAGGGTTTGTTTCTTAATCCAGGCCTAATGGGCATGCCAGGTCTGTTGGGAGCACCAGGTCTATTTGTATTAGCTTGTCTATTAAAAGATCCAGGCCTGCCTTGATCTGAGGGTTTGTTTCTTAATCCAGGCCTATTGGGTAGGCTAGGTCTGTTAGGATTACCAGGCCTGCTGGGGATAGGTTGTTTAAAAGAAATGTTTTGCTTATTATTTTGCTGATTGGGCCCTTCTTTTCTCATTGGAGCGCCTACTAGCTCAGGGGGGGATGTCCTGTTATTAAGATTTATTGTTTTAGATTTGTTCGAATTTTGGTCAGGTTTGTTTGATATTTGTCTCTTCCCCCCTGAACTATAGATGTTCTGGGAAGATTCATTAGATTTAACATTTCTATTAATATTTTTTGGCTTAGCAATTAGTTGAATAGGAGGTTTGCCAGGAGTTTTAATAGTTGAGGTTGCATTATTTCGGAAAGGTTTTTTATCTTGGTTGCGATTTTGTGAAGTTTGAATATTTTTATTTTGATTTGTAGGATTTGCTTGGGATTGTGAACTGTTGGTATTTGTGGGTTTATTGAGATTTTTAGGTTGATTTGAAATTTTTTTTAAGCTCTCAGGTTTATTAAGAGGTTTTGTTAATAATGGCTTATTGTTTGAATTATCTTTCTGGGGTCTCTCTTTAATAGACGAGGGAATAGAAGATTCTTTTTCTTTGTTTAGTCTGTAATTATCTTTTTTAAATGAAGGTTTCTCAATAGAAAGTATTTTTTTATCTGAATTTTTTTTATTAATGAGATTTTTTATTTTTTTTGCTTCCTCTGCACTAATTGAACTGCTATGGCTTTTTACTGATATTGAAAGTTTTTGAGCGGCATCCAATATATCTTTATTGTCCAGATTTAAGTCTCTGGAAAGTTCATAAATTCTGATTTTATCGCTGATAGTCATTTAATCTGATTTTTACTCTTTTTGGTAAATTAAAGAGGAATTAATTTAATTATATTCCCTTATTGGGATAGTCATTGTAGCTTGTAATTTCTTTTTCAAAAATATCAATAAAATCAGGCTCTAAAGATGTTTTTAAAGCTTTTTGAAGCTTTTTTTTGATCTTGGAATCTGAATAACATTTTTTTTGCTTGCAAATGTAGGCTGATCGCCCCATACCCATTTGAAACATAATACCTTGCTTATGATCTTTAGTAATCTTTATAAGATGTTTCCTGTCATATGTTTTTCTACATGAAATACATATGCGCAAAACAGGGCTTTGTCGTTTCAACGTTTTCTCTCCTCTTTGATGGATATTTCACCATCTTGAACAGTCTCCAATTGATCACTATCTGCGAAGGTCTCTTCTTCATATGTTTCTTGTCCATATTCATCATGATCTTCAGGTAGGGGATAAAGCTCTCTTAATCTTGCATCTTCTGCAGCACGCTCAGCTTGTTCTGCTTCTAATCTAAGCTCAGCCTCTCGCTGGAGATTCTCTTCATCTTCTCTTTGAATGATTAATTCAGAGACTGCAGCATCTTCTGCTTCCTGATCATATTCATGTGAGTTTTTTACATCGATCTTCCAACCAGTTAATCTTGCTGCAAGCCTTACATTTTGTCCTTCTCTACCAATTGCGAGACTTAATTGATCGGGAGGAACTAGTACATGCGCGTGTTGACCTTCTGGGTCAACAAGTCTCACGAGATCGACTTTGGCAGGACTTAAAGAGTTTAAGATGTACTGTATTGGGTCAGATGACCATTTAATAACATCAATTTTTTCTCCTCTTAATTCGTTTACTACTTGTTGGATTCTCGCCCCTCTAGCTCCAATACAAGCACCTACAGGATCTACTTCTTGTTCGACGCTATCAACAGCTACTTTTGTTCTTGGCCCAACAGCTCTTGAAGGTGGATTAGCTTCTCTTGAAACTGCAACAATTTTTACAGTGCCTTCCTGAATTTCCGGTACTTCATTTTCAAATAAATAAACCACTAATCCAGCATTTGCTCTGCTTACAAAAAGTTGTGGTCCTTTTCTGGCTATTTCGCTAACTTCTTTCAAGAATACTTTGAAAGTTGCATTAGCTCTATAATTATCATTTGGTAGTTGATCTCTTTTAGGAAGTTCGGCCTCTACTTCAGGTCTACCAATACCCGAACTAACTCCCATTATTACTGATTGTCTTTCAAATCTTATAACTCTTGCAGTTAAAACAGGATCTTCCAAATCTGCAAATTCTTCTTGGATCATTTTTCTTTGTTGATCTCTTAATTTTTGTGCTAAAACTTGCTTTGTTGTTGAAGCAGCCATGCGTCCAAAATCCTCTTTTTCTGGAGTAACGTCTAGAACAACCGTGTCGCCTATTTGAGCATCATCAGCTACTTGTTTAACTTCTACTAAAGATATTTGATGATCTTCGCTTTCAACTTCCTCCACAATTATTTTACTTGATAAGATCCTATAACCTTCTTCATCTAGGTCTAGTCCAACATCAAAATTACTAAAGTATTCTTCATCAAATGGATCCTCGTTAACTCCAATATAAAAAGTTCTTCTATATTTTTCGTATCCTTTCAACAAAGCTTCGCGTAAGGCTGCTTCAACGATATTAGGAGGTAACTTTTTTTCCTCACTAATATCTTCAATAAGATTGTTTAAACCTGGGAGAATTACTAATGCCATCTATGATGGGGAAATTGAATAATGTTTGATAAATAATTAATCTTTTAAGGTACAAAGACTAATTTTTAATACTTCATTGAACGGGATTTTCTTTATCCTACCTTTAATGTTAATGGCTAAATAATCATTAGACTTTTCATAAAGTAAACCATTCAGGAATTTTATTTTTGAATTCTTTTGGTTTAACTCAACATTAACTGGAAAACCCTTAAAAGTTTTGAAGTCTCTTTCTGAGGTTAATTCATCACTGACCCCTTGACTACTAATTTCTAACACATATGAACAATTTAAAAGATTTGATTTTTCTATTTCGTTAGATGCTGGTGTATTAAATTGCGCACAATCATCTAAGGAAAT
>QCDK01000035.1 GCA_003278765.1 Prochlorococcus sp. AG-355-G23 | reverse complement strand
TCTTGCCCTCTTGTCCACAAAGAAACATTCCCTGATCTTTTAATTAATTGAATTCTGATACCGTCGTATTTCCATTCAAATTGAAAATCATTTATTGAATCTTTGAAAATTTTGTCTTCAAAGGGATTTGCTAACAGAAATGGAAATGGTTTGGAATTTAATTCTTTAAGGTTGATATTCTTATTAATTAAAAATTCATATGAATCAATTGAAGGTTTAAAATCACCCATCAACCGATGAGAAATAATCTCTTCCTCAATATTAATTAGTTTTGATATTGATTTTGTGATTAATCCTATAGAGACTCCTACTCTAAAAGTTCCTGTAAGAATTTTATTAAAAATTAGATGGTTATCTTCAGGTAATGTTTCCCAAAGATTTTTAATTTCTAAATTTTTCTCCTCCTCATTCAGTTTTGATAATGCAGGTATTGTTTCGCTTAGTAATTCATTGAGACTTATATTTGATAATTTCTTTTTTCTAGAATTATTAGTTTTATTTTTAAGTAATAAAGTTATCACCTCAGCAGAATCACCAACTTTTAAATAACATGTATCAATTAACCATTGAGGATATTCATATATTTGAGAAAAAAGATTTTTTAAATATCGTCCACTAATAAATCTCTTATTACTTTTTCCAGTTAGTAAATATATTGCCCATGAATTATCTATTGGATCATTAGATAAAAAATAATTCTTTAAAACTTCAATTTTATTATTTGTACTATTAATTGAATCTAAATCGCCAAATAATTCTGAAAACTTTTTTAGGCTCATATTTATTTACCGAATAAAAGGACATTTATTGATTCCTTTTCAACTAAAAATTTACTTAAGGCTTCACTATCTCCATGATGAAAAAATACATTTTTTGCTTCAGACTTTTTTACTACTTCCAGAATCCCATCCCAATCCGCATGATCAGAAATTGCGAATCCTTTATCATAACCTGATCTTTTTCTTAGAGCTCTTATCGACATCCATCCACTCGCGAAAGCTGTTTGAATGTTTTTAAAATTTTTTAAATAAGAACCCTTACTTAATGATGGCGGTAATAATATTAGACTTCCTTTAAGTTCATCTATCTTTTTTTTATTTTCGATTTTTATAGTATCTATAATATCAATTCCAAGTTTTTTATAACTATTGTTCATTTTATGAATACTGCCATGGGTATAAATATTGCCTTTAAAGTCGGTTTGACTAATTTCGTTTAATAATCTCTGAGCTTTTCCAAGCGAATAACAGAAAAGCAAAGAAGTTTTTTCTGGTGAATTAGTTATCCATTTTGAAATATCGTTTGCTATTTTATTTGATTCATCCCACTTAAATATTGGCAAACCAAAAGTACATTCGCTTATTAAATAATCAGTTTTTACTATTTCATATTGTTTGCAAGTCTGATCTATTTGAAGCTTAAAGTCTCCTGAAATTAGCCATTTTTCTTCTGCAAAAATAAACCTTACTTGACTAGATCCAAGGATGTGTCCGGATGGATGAAAAGAAATATTAATGCCATTTATCTTAAATTCCTCTCCATATTCAAAAGTCCTAATTTTGATATTATCCCCAACTCTTTCTTTAAGAAGTAACTCAGTTTCCTTAGTAGAAATGTATTCTTCACAGCCAAATGTAAAGTGATCAAAATGAGCATGAGTTATTAATGCCTTTTTTACTGGCTTGCTTGGATCAATCCAAATATCAGCTAGTTCACAATAAAGATTCCCATCTTTATATCTAATTAAATATTCTTGTTTAGTTCTCAAAACTACATCCCTTACAATGAAGTTAATTTAGCTAATTATGCCCACGCTTGTTTTGATAAAGCTATGGCTGAAATTGTTAGTAAAGCAATAACTACAAATTTGTTACTCCAATTAATCATGAATGAACTAATTTTGTTGAAATAAACTCTATTAGATGGCACAATCTTTTTTTTATTCATAATGTGATGATTTTCATTATTTTCTAAGTAATTTAAATTTTTAATCTCATTTATTAATTTAGATTCGCAAGTTGAGAGTTGCTCTACTTGATTTAATAATTCAATATCTTCTGGCCTTAATAAAGAATTTAATTCTTTAATTTGTCTTTCGTTTTTCATAAGAAATTCATTAATTATCTCATCTGTCCCAAACCCCTTCTTTATATTTAAAAGAATATCGTCTCTTTCCCAGGATTTTCCGAGAGAATTTAAAATTTTACTTATGCTCATTTTAAGTATTTTTACTTATGATAAATTATTATTTTTTTCTTCTGTGGCTTATTCCTTTAAGTAATAAAAAAAATTATTTTTATTTAAGATTTACGAATAAGTCTGTTAGCAAAATATTTTATCTTTACCTTTTCTACAATTTTTTTAGAACTACTTTTAGTTTTAACTTTATTTAAATTTATCACTTCATCTGACACATTTTTGCCCGTTTCAAAATAACTTTTAATTTTTTCTAACTCTTCTTTATTTAATCTTTTTGTTGCACCTTTTGCGTTGATTCCAAGTTTCTTGCAAGCTAATAATATTCTATTACTTTCGACATTAAGGTCTTTTGCAATACTGAAAATAGGAGTGTTGATAGACATTATTTTCTTTACTATGAAATTTATTATTTATAGTATATTTATAAGTTGGAAATTAAATATATTTTTAATTATTATTAATTTTAAGAACTTTTTAATTAGGCTACTTCATCTTCAAAATTATTTAAATCATTAAACCTCTTCTTCATGGTTGGATTATTTCTAGTTAATTTCTTTACTGTCAAATCTTGAGATTTGCTATCAGCAGATAAAAGATGTTTTTTTGAGAGAACTAAAGCCTCTTTAGTTTTTTGTAAATGGGTTATTGATTTATCAATTTCTGAAATTGCATCATTAAATCTATCCTGGGCAAGTGAAACATTTTTACCAACTGCATTTTTGAATTGCTCAAGAGTACTTTCAAAATTAGTTATGTCAAAATTCTCACGTTTCATTAAATCAATTTGTGATTTGTATTTTAAGGTTTCCATAGATGCATTTCTTAGCAGAGAAATAATAGGCAAGAAAAATTGAGGTCTTATGACATACATTTTTGGGAATCTATGAGAAACATCTACTATGCCAGCATTATATAGTTCACTATCTGGTTCTAGAAGGGATACGAGAACTGCATATTCACAAGATTTTTGTCTTCTATCTTTATCTAATTCTTTTAAAAAATCTTCGTTTTTTCTTTTATTAGTTCCATTTAAACTTTCATTCTTCATCTCAAACATTATTGATACGACTTCGGTTTTATTTTCATCAAATTCTCTAAATATATAGTCACCTTTACTTCCAGAGGTAGCATCATTATCCTTTTCGAAATATGAGTTTTTAAATGCAGAGGCACGATTCAGATTAAATTGAGTTTCGCAATGGATTTCTAATGTTTCTCCTATCATCTTTGTAGATAATCTAGATTTCATTTCTCTTAACTCCTGAATAGTCAGGTCCCTTTCACTAATTTTGCTTTTGAACTTTTCTTCAATTAATTTTTCATTAATGGAATGTTCAAGCTTCATCTTTTCAATGGAATTTGTTAAAGATGAGTTTTCTTTTTCTAAATTAGTAACAGCTTCACTAATTTTGTTTTTTAAAGATAATTCTGAAATTAAAGACTGGTTTTTAAATTCGTCTTTCAACTTGATTAATTCATTATTCAATGAATTAATTTTATGTGTTGCTTGATTTTTTAAATCATTAAGAGCATTTGTTTTCTTTTCTTCAGCTATTTTTAATTTAGATTCAAGAGTTTGGATCTCAGACTCTTTAATCCGATTCTGCTCTATTAACTGTATTTTTAACTCACGTTTTAAAATTTCCAAAGCTTTTTTATTATCTTCTTCAGCCAAGATAAGTCTTTCTTTTATTTGTTTATTAAATTCTTCATCTTTTATCTGAAGAAGTATTTCTTCAAAGCTGCTGGGATCAATTCGGAAAGTTTTGCCGCATGAAGGACATTTAATATCTTTCATTTTTTAATTACAAAATTAATATTAGAAAGGATTTAATATTCGAATTATGTAAAAAGAATATTATTCTTGACTAAGAATAAACAATGAACCAATATTATGCATTAAAAAATAAAGTAATTACTCAATAAAAGTTATATTAATCCTGAATCCTTAAGAATATTTATTTTATTTGCTAATTCAATATCTGCAGAAGATATTGAGCGGTCTAAAGTTTTGCGAGATGAAACTGTGTAACCACTATCATCAACAAATTCGTCTTCCCCATCTTTTAAGTGGGCATTTTCATTTTGGAGATCTTTAAAATTATTCGGCTTGAATATATTTGACTTGCTGATATTACTATATCCAAAATTCGCAATTCCTCTGGCATCTAATGCTTCCTCAACTAATATTCCAACTACTTTAGATCTACTAATAGATTCGCTCTTGGATATTTCATCAATAATTTCAAGTACTCTTTTTCTAGGAAGATATCCTATCCTTTTAACTTTATTTTCCATGAGTCTTTACATATGTCAATATTGTAACACTTCTGTCAAATGAACTCAGATTTTGATTAATAGCTCTTATGTATAAATTTAAATAGTAGCATTAAAGTATAATTTCAAAGAACACTTATTATAGTTATTTCTCAAATACTCATGGGGATAGTTTTAAATGCTTCTTCTAATTACTTTTTCAGTTTGGGTCTGATTTTTGAAATTTTCTATATTTAAATTCCAAATATTATGAAAGATAAACTATATGATAATGCTGATAGCTTTGCAATGTCATTTGATGAAGAATGGGAAAATGTTGATTGTGATGATATACGATTAAAAATAGATAAGGTATTAGAACTTTTATCAGATCACCCTTTTTTGATATCTAATCCTGAAAATGCTAGAAAAATGGCAGAATTTAGGATATTTTCATTAAAAAAATTTCAATAATTATTTTTAAATTTTTTAAAGTTAATTATTTTAAAATTAATTTTAATTACTTAAGATTTAAATAGATGGTGAATTAAAAAATCCCTTACTGTATAAAAATATTATTATGCCAATAATTGGACCTATCCCAAAAACAAAAAGTATTAATTTCGCAGAATTTTTTGTTTGACCTAATTTTTGATCTTTTAAATTTGAATTAGTTTGTTTTTTTTTTGATTTTTTCTTTTTCATAAAGGATATATTACTACAATTCGACTTTAAAAGATTTTGATATGTTATTGGGTTTGAAAAAATTTTTCAAATTGACAAAACTTATATGGGAGTCAAAAAGATCATATTGTATAATGTAAAGAATATAAAGGAAATATGAGTGCAACTAAGAGAGAGGAAGTTTGTTCTCACCTTAGATATATAAGGTTAGAGCTTAGAGAGATGCATCAAATGCTCATCAAAGAAGATTTGTTGCCAGATCTTAATGAAGCAAAGGAAGTACTCGCTCAGCTTGATGCTTTATTAGATTTATTATCTGAAAAAAAAGTAAGCAATATAAAAAGCCAATTTTGAGAGCTTTCAGTTAAATTGATTGTATTAAAAATAATTTGTAGCTGATTCTATTTTTTTTCTATTGTCGTGCATCTGTTCTAATTTATTGTAAATTTCTTTAATTTGGTTTTGTATTAGATCGGTCGAATGTATATTACTTAACGCATCTAATGTTGATAGAAGGCTTTCTTTGGCTTCAATTAAATGTCTACATTCTTTACTGCCTGCTTCGTAGGACATAGGATTTTATAAAGAATACTATTATCTTAAATATATTCAAAATTCTTCCGTATTGCTTGATACTCTTATTAAATCAACGCTTATTATTGTAATTTTCAATACAGAATAACAAATTATTTTTACTAAGATTCAATAAAAACAAATGCAACAAAACTCCAAAGATTATAAATTTTGTATCAATTTGGCGCTAGAGAATGCAAAAAAAAGAATTAATTTATTAGATAATTTTGATAAAAAGTGTGTTCAAGAAGAATATAAAGAATGGATTAATGATGGTTTAAATAAGCATACGGTTTTACTACTAAGAGATGATCCGATCATATAGGAAAGATGTGAAAATATTTTTTAATTCTTTGTACTAGAAGTAACCCTAAATAAAAAATAAAGACTTAAGATAAAAATTAATGACAGAATAAAAGTTAATGATGAAAAACTATCCATTTATAGATTAAAAAAAATTTTTATTTTACTATAGCAGTAATGTTAAATAAGTCCTGCATTCAGTTTTCTTTGAAAAGTGAAGAAATAAATTTATTCAAACTTTCTTTTTCTATAAATATTTTTTTCTTCTTATAGGTCATTAATTTCTTAAAAATTAAATCAACTAAGTGCTCTAATTTTGGATTCATAATATTAAATTTATTTTTCCAATAAATAAATTTTCTCTTCACCTATTTTATCTGGCTTTGTTATTTTACATCCTTTATCTTTTTCCATATTGCAATCTTTTGTGGCAGGAACAGATTTCCAGGTGCAAATTTTTTCTTGGGATTCTTCTTTTAAAATATTCCATCCATCATCTAAGTATTCTGAAATACCATTCTCTCCACAAGAAAACTTTATTTCCATTCTTTTCTTTTCTGAATTAGGATTATCCTCAATATTTTTTTCCAAATTATTTGTGGGATACTCTTCATTAGTGGATGTCCTACAAGAAATTAAGAAAATTGCGATTAGAATTAATATAGGAACTTGTTTTATTATTTTCATTTTTTTAACTATTAGTGATCCTAGATTATTTAAATTATAGTTTATTTTGATTCTATTAAATTTAATAGTTTATCCATTTTATCCATCAAATCTTTTACATCACCTGGCTTCGGTAATATTAATTCTTCCGTAACTTGTAAATGCATTTTCTTTAAGTTTTGCCTCAAATCTTTTAAATGCATTTTTACGTTCTCTTTCTTTTGTTTTATATCAGTCATGGGAATAAAATTTAAACTTTATTAAACTTAAAGTTACTATCATAATATTGAGATGCTTATTTATAGAGAATAATTCAAAAATTAATTTTTTAAATTTTCTAT
>QCDK01000034.1 GCA_003278765.1 Prochlorococcus sp. AG-355-G23 | reverse complement strand
TGCAAGTATCGATTACGGTTAAGGATGGAGTTATTCAATCTATAGATAATAATTAAAGAGAAGATTTAGTATTTTTGATACATATAAGTAAATCTTAATTTCGAAAAGTTTTAAATTCTAATCGATCTAAATTATTACTTTCTTAAGTTTTAAGAGTTCCCACTGTGAACATGATTTCGTATAATTAAAACAAGAGTTTAAAGGGTTCTTAACCATAAAAACTTTAGGAAGTTTGGTAGAAATCCCTTGAAACTTATGCAATAACAATTTTCTTATGTCTCACGAAATATTCATGCCTGCCTTGAGTTCTACTATGACAGAGGGCAAGATTGTGGAATGGTTGAAAAATCCAGGAGATAAAGTTGAAAGAGGTGAATCTGTCTTGGTTGTTGAATCTGATAAGGCAGATATGGATGTTGAATCTTTTCAAGATGGATATCTTGCAGCTGTTTTAATGCCTGCTGGCAGCACTGCACCAGTAGGAGAGACTATCGGTCTTATTGTAGAAAATGAGGATGAGATAGCTTCTGTTCAAGAACAAAATAAAGGAAAACAACCCGAAGTTTCTAGTTCGGATCAACTTGAATTGGTAAGCAATAAAACGGAAGAAAAACCTGTGATTCAAAGTGAAATTGTTGAAAAAACAAGAAAAAGAAGTCGTATTAATAAGTGAAAAGGCAGTCTCATCTTTTAATAGTGATCAAATAAATGCTGCTACGAGTAATGTTTCTTCGAGGGTGATTGCATCTCCAAGAGCTAAAAAACTTGCCTCTCAAATGGGAGTTGATTTAGCAAAGGTTCATGGATCAGGACCTCACGGAAGAATTCAAGCCGATGATATTTTAAAAGCTAATGGCCAACCAGTCTCCATACCATGGATAGGTGAAGGTGGTTCTCCTGCAAGTATACCTGGTGCAAATTTGGGAGTTGAAAGTAAACCAGAAACTTCAGGAAATAGTTTTGGTAATCCCGGAGAAACAGTTCAATTTAATACTCTTCAGAAAGCGGTGAATAAAAATATGGAATCTAGTTTAGATGTGCCATGTTTTAGGGTGGGTTATTCCATAAACACAGATAAATTAGATAATTTCTATAAAAAAGTAAAACAGAACGGAGTTACTATGACTGCTTTACTAGTAAAGGCAGTTGCAAAGACACTTAAGAAACATCCTCAAGTTAACTCAAGTTTTACAGAGAATGGAATTTCTTATCCAGAAAATATAAATATTGCTGTTGCTGTTGCGATGGAAGATGGTGGACTAATAACTCCAGTTTTAAAAGAACCATGCAATACTGATTTATTTGAATTGTCTAGGGAATGGAAAGATCTCGTAAAAAGATCAAGATCAAAACAATTAGAACCTGATGAATACTCAACGGGAACCTTCACTTTATCTAACCTTGGGATGTTTGGAGTTGATAGATTTGACGCAATTCTTCCTCCAGGTACCGGTGCTATTTTAGCCATAGCATCATCGAAACCAACCGTTGTTGCTAATAGTGATGGTTCAATATCTGTTAAAAAAATAATGCAAGTAAATCTAACAGCTGATCATAGAGTGATCTATGGAGCTGATGGAGCTTCATTCTTAAAAGACTTGGCTTCCCTAATTGAAGATGAGCCAGAGACGACTCTTGTCTCCTAAATTTAATTGATTTCTCAAATTAATAATGAAGAAAGAGATTATAAGCTTGAAGCTTATGATTATTTACTTGATCCTTCATTAATTGCTAGTAAACCTTCTGCAATTAGGCATGAATCAAGATTGATGATAGTTAGAAATAGTTTTTTTGAAGAAGACTGTTTAACTAATAAATTTACCAAGAATCTTTTAGATGAATTTAGAGAAGGGGATCTTGTAATTGTAAATAATACTAAAGTTATGAAAGCTAGGTTAAAGGTTGAATTAGAAAATAAGACATTAGTCGAATTATTAGTTTTAGAAAGATCCCATGAATGTGTTTGGTTATGTTTGGCAAAGCCAGCAAAAAAGTTAAAAATAAACAGAAAATTAAAATTAAAATCTCCATTAGCACAAGATCTTAATTTGATTGTTGATGGAGTTGATGAAGAAACTGGAGGGAGATTTATTAAATTTCCGGAAAACATAACTTGTCTCAATTTAATGAATGAACTTCTTGATAAATACGGGGAAATTCCTCTTCCTCCTTATATAAAAAATTCCGAAGAAGAATCTTTTCATGAGAAAAGTTATCAAACTGAGTATGCAACAAATCCGGGGGCAGTTGCTGCACCAACAGCTGGTTTACACTTAAGCAAAAGTCTTATTTCCAATCTAAAAAAAAAAGGAGTAATAATCTTACCGATAACTTTGCACGTGGGTTATGGAACATTCAAACCAATTGATCAAGAAGATTTAAGTAATTTAAAACTTCACAAAGAATGGGTAAGTGTTAATAAGGAAGTAGTGGAGGAAATAAAAAGAATAAAGAAAACAGATAGAAAAATAATTGCTATTGGTACAACTAGCGTAAGAGCTCTTGAAAGTTGTTATTCTCACGAAATTAATGACTTTATTCCCATAGCTAAATACGTAGATTTAGTAATTAAGCCAGGTTATAAATTTAAGGTAGTTGATGGATTATTAACTAATTTTCATCTCCCTAAAAGTTCATTATTACTTTTAGTAAGTGCAATGATTGGTAGAGAAAGATTATTAGAATTGTATAAGAAAGCCATAAAAGAAAAATTTAGATTCTTCTCTTATGGCGATGCTATGTATATTTCACCAGATTCACTACTGGAGAAAAAATAGATTTAGGCTTTGACTGGTTCTTGAATGATTCCGCTTGGAACTTCAGTAAACATAATTGATGATAAATACCTCTCTGCTAAATCAGGTAGAACAACTACAATTGTCTTCCCAGCATATTCATCTTGTTCAGCTAATCTAACAGCAGCGGCAGCGGCAGCCCCACAAGATATTCCTACTAATAGACCTTCCTCTTTAGCTAACCTAAGAGCCATCTCAATTGATTCGTCATTTGTTACTTGTTCGACTTTATCGACAATTGATAAGTCAAGGTTCTTAGGAATAAATCCTGCTCCAATTCCTTGGATTTTATGTGGTCCGGATTTAACCTCTTCTCCATTCATTGTCTGTGTAATAACAGGACTGTGTGATGGTTCTACAGCTACAGAAGTAATATTCTTGCCCTTCTCTTGCTTAATGTATCTTGAAACTCCTGTAATTGTGCCGCCAGTTCCGACCCCTGCAACTAGGACATCAATTTCACCATCGCAATCATCCCAGATTTCTGGTCCGGTAGTTTTGAAATGAATTTCAGGGTTTGCTGGATTATCAAATTGACCTGGCATGAAATATTGAGAAGGATTACTTTCTGCAATTTCTTTAGCCTTAGCTATTGCTCCAGGCATACCTTTAGATGCCTCTGTTAAAACAATTTCAGCACCCAACACTGCCATAACCCTTCTTCTTTCAATTGACATGGATTCTGGCATTGTAAGGATCAGTTTATAACCTCTTGCTGAAGCAGTAAAAGCTAGAGCAATTCCTGTATTTCCAGAAGTTGGCTCAACAATAGTTTTGTCTTTTGTAAGTTTCCCACTTTTCTCGGCATCCCAGATCATGTTTGCGCCGATCCTACATTTGACACTATAAGCTGGGTTTCTACCTTCAATTTTTGCAAGTACTGTAGCTTTCGCGTTTTTAGTAACTGATTTTAATTTTACTAATGGAGTGTTTCCAATAGCAAAACTGTTGTCCTCATAAATTTTTGCCATTTATATATTGAGAAAATATATATTAATACTAACTATTATTCAGAAAAAGAGTATATAAGTTTCTATACGGTAAATACTAGGAATTTAGAAA
The DNA here is from genome assembly GCA_003278765.1 of Prochlorococcus sp. AG-355-G23. Lineage (GTDB taxonomy): Bacteria > Cyanobacteriota > Cyanobacteriia > PCC-6307 > Cyanobiaceae > Prochlorococcus_A. Next base: position 3,217 of record QCDK01000034.1, on the reverse strand, counting down.
TTATTTAGTGCTTCAGAAAAGGTTTTCCATAATTGATCTTGGTCTTCTAATCCAACTGATACTCTAATAAGGTGCGATGGTATACCAAAACTTTCAGCCCAATCCAACTCGTCATAATGAGCTAGTAAAACATAAGGGCAAACTAGAGTAAATTTTGTACCTAAACTAGGTCCTTTAGATATTTTTAGAGAATCATAAAATTTTTTAGCTTTGTTCAATCCTCCATTTAATTCAAACGATAATAAGCAGCCGTATCCCCCATTAGAAGTAAGTAAAGAATTAAAATTTGGACAATTTTCAGGATGGAAAATATTTTTAATCTCGCTATGAGTCTCTAATCTTTTTTTTAATTCTAAACATGCTTTATTTTGTTCAAAAACTCTTTGATTTACATCTCTACTAACTTTCTCTAGATAAACTATATCTCCATCGGAAAGTATTGGAATATTAATCTCGTTTAATGCATTTCTAAACTGATCAATCCATTTGCTTTTTGGATTTAGTATTAATGATCCGGCAAGAATATCACCACTACCTGAAAAAATTTTTGTAAGTGAAGTAAAAACTATATCTGCATGTTCTATGGAATTTATATTTAAATTCGAACCAATTGTATCGTCAACAATTAACGGAATATTTAGCTTGTTTGCAATTTTTGAAATTTTTTTAATGTTTACACATTTGAGCATTGGATTACTTGGAAGTTCAATAATTAATGCTGATGGATTTATTCTTTTGATTTCTAATTCAATATCCGCGCAATTTTCTTCTGTAATTAACTTTGCTCCGTGAAAGATTTTCATTGGTAATTTAAGTACATCTACATATGGAAAACCAACTTGGAGTGTTGGTTTAGCTGGAAATAATTTATATATGATTTCTAATGATGTATGCAATGCAGACATTCCAGATGAAGTTAAGTGAATATCATTAGAGTCAATTTTTGTAGATTTAGAAATTCTATTTTTTATTCTTTGAGAACATTCATTTACGTAAGATTTAGGAGGGCAATCTTCAAGACCTAGTTCTATAGCGGCAGCTCTTGAAGATAGACCAAGACCAGTATGTTGCCAAAAATATTTTGCATAAATACTTCCTTCTTTTTCAGTTATTAAGAAAGCTAAATTATTTCTTTTTTCTATTAACGAGAACTGTTCAGAAGTATTTCTATCAATGTATTTTTTAGCTTTAAAAGCTATCCTTTCATTCGGATATGGCCAAATACTTTTATTGTTGTAGTAATTTTGTTTTTTTAATTTTTCGCATAATCTTTTCACTATGGGGTTTAGTCCGAATCGTGGGTAAATAGACTTCAATAAATTCATGCATTCTTGATCTTTTTCCTCGTAATTTATTACATCATTCCAAGTTGGTAATGCTACAGAAACAGCATGAATACTATCAGGAATTGCATATCCCAACTCTAAATTTTTCCATATAGGTTTTTTAAGTAAATCTCTCAATTTTCAGAATTTATTTAAAGCAAATAAAATGTCCGAGATTAAATCGTTTGTATCTTCACATCCAATTGATAATCTGACAAGAGCATCATCTATCCCTAGTAGATTTTTTGTTTTGTCATTAACAGAAGCATGAGTCATCGTTGCAGGGTGACAAATTAAACTTTCAACTCCTCCAAGGCTTTCTGCTAGAGAGAAATATTTGAGAGATTTGCAAAATTTAAAAGTATCCTCTTTATTTAAATTTAATTTTAGGGTGATCATTGAACCTCCAGATTTCATTTGCGATTTTGCTAAATTAAATTGCGGATGATCTTGATTAAAAGGGTAAATTACTTTACTAATAATTTTATGATTACCTAATTCTTCAGAAATAAATTCTGCACTTTTAGTTTGTTGTTCGATTCTTAAAGGAAGAGTTTTTACTCCTCTCGTAATGAGCCAACTATCAAAAGGAGATGGTTGAAGCCCGAGAGCTTTTTGAGAGAAAAGCATCTTACTATTCCATCCATCATTATTTGTAAGTACTGCTCCGCCAAGTGCGTCACTATGCCCATTAATGAATTTTGTGGTGCTTACAACCGATAGTGTTGCACCAAGGTCCAATGGTTTTTGAATAAGCGCTGTAGAAAATGTGTTGTCTACAACTACTGGTATTTCGAGTTTATTCGCTTCACCACAAATCGCCTTAATATCGAGTACCTTCAAAAGTGGATTAGTTGGACTTTCTAGCCATATCAAGGTTGGCTCGAAGTTTGAAATCTTTTTGATATTATTTTCGTTTGTAAAATCTGTGTATAAAACTTCTAGTCCAAATTTCTTGAAAACTTTTTCGAACATCCTCACTGTACAACCATAGAGATTTGACTCGCATAGTATTTTGTCACCTGATTTCAGTGTTGATGAAATTGCAGTTACCGCGCTAATTCCAGATCCAAAAACTGTACAGTATTTAGAATCTTCTATTGATTTAAGGATGTTTTCTAGAATTCTAAAGTTTGGATTGCCTGATCTGGTGTAGTCGAAATTATCTTTATTTCCATGTTTGAAAGTTGATGTAGAAAAAATTGGAGGCATAACGCATCCAGTTTCTTCAGCAAATGTTTCCCCATGGTGAATAGATAAGGTCTTATAACCTGGCTTTTTTATATTATTTTCCTTATTTCCCATTATTTTTAAAAATAAGAATAAAATTAAATCTCTCTTTTAAATAATGAGAGATTTAATAATCCAAAGAAAAGTAGTATTAAACTTTTCTTGAATAATATTCAACAACTAGTAGTTCGTTTATTTCAAGAGCCACCCACTCTCTATCGCATTTCCCATTTATTTTTCCTGTTAATTTAGGCTTGTCTAAATCAAGATGAGGTGGGACATTTGCTAAGCCAGGGAATTCTATATTACCTTCTACAAGTTTTTTACTTGCTTTGTTTTCTTTAATTCCGATTACATCGCCTGATTTGCATTGATAACCAGCAATATCAAGAACCTTTCCATTAACGGTTACATGGCCATGATTTACTAATTGTCTTGAGCCTGGAATGGTACCTCCAAAACCCAATCTAAAACAAACATTATCAAGTCTGTTTTCTAAAAGTCTTAGTAGGTTAGTACCTGTAGATCCTTCTTGAGCTCTAGCTTTTTTCACATAACGTACAAGTTGTTTTTCAGAAACTCCATAATTAAACCTAAGTTTCTGCTTTTCTTCTAGACGAATTGCATATTCTGATCGCTTGCGACGGGCTTGGCCGTGCTGA
>QCDK01000033.1 GCA_003278765.1 Prochlorococcus sp. AG-355-G23 | reverse complement strand
ATCCATAGCTGCAGCAAGGGCGTTTTCATTATATTTTCAACTCGTGAATATTTTGGAACAAAGAGTTGAGGAAGATAGATATATTCAAAGCTTTACCAATAAGGATGTTCAAAAATCGCCCGACAATCTTGATCCTTTTGCCCCAGCATTGGCTAGGCAAAATGCTCCAGTAACTTTTAGAGAATTATTTTATAGGCTGAGGAAATTAAATGTGCCACCAGGCAAATTAGAAGAGTTATTACAAGAAATGGATATTCGTTTAGTTTTTACTGCACATCCGACGGAGATAGTAAGACATACGATTAGACATAAGCAAACTAGAGTAGCAAATCTGTTAAAAAAAATACAGATTGAGCAATTTCTAACTAAAGAAGAAAAAAATTCTTTAAAAACCCAACTAAAAGAGGAAGTAAGACTTTGGTGGAGAACAGATGAATTGCATCAATTTAAACCCTCAGTTTTAGATGAAGTTGATTATGCTTTGCATTATTTTCAGCAAGTTCTATTTAATGCGATGCCTCAGTTGAGGGGAAGGATTACTGAAGCACTTACCGAAAATTATCCAGATGTTCAATTGCCCTCAGAATCTTTTTGCAACTTTGGTTCTTGGGTAGGATCTGATAGGGACGGTAATCCATCGGTCACTCCTGATATAACATGGAGAACTGCTTGCTACCAAAGGCAGTTGATGTTGGAAAGATATATTATTGCGACGTCTAATCTTAGAGATCAATTAAGTGTTTCGATGCAATGGAGTCAAGTCAGTTCCTCATTATTAGAGTCACTTGAAACTGACAGGGTTAAGTTCCCTGAAATATATGAAGCTAGAGCTACAAGGTATAGATCAGAACCCTACAGATTAAAATTAAGTTATATTTTAGAGAAATTAAGGTTAACACAAGAAAGAAATAATTTATTAGCAAATAGTGGATGGAAATTTGAGTTGGAGGGAGAAACTGATAACAAAAATATAGATAAAGTTGAAAACTTATATTACAAGTCAGTAAACGAATTTACTTATGATCTAGAACTAATTAAAAATAGCTTAATTAGTACAGATTTAAATTGTGAGTCTGTAAACACGTTACTTACTCAAGTTCATATTTTTGGATTTTCTTTAGCAAGTTTAGATATTCGTCAAGAGAGTACAAGGCATAGTGACGCTATACAAGAGCTTACAAATTATCTTGATTTATCTGTTCAATATGACGAAATGTCTGAAGAAGAGAAAATTAAATGGCTTATAGACGAATTAAATACAAAAAGGCCTTTAATTCCATCTGACGTTAACTGGACAAAAACTACAGAAGAAACATTTTCAGTTTTTAAAATGGTTAAGAGACTACAGCAAGAATTTGGAAGTCGGATTTGTCATTCTTATGTAATTTCAATGAGTCATAACGCATCTGATTTGCTTGAAGTTCTCTTACTGGCAAAAGAAATGGGACTTCTTGATCAAAATTCACAAAAGTCAAAATTATTAGTTGTTCCTCTTTTTGAAACTGTGGAAGACCTTAAAAGAGCACCAGAAGTAATGGAAAAGTTGTTTAAATTAGATTTCTATAGATCATTATTGCCAAAAGTAGGAGAATCTTTTAAACCTCTCCAAGAATTAATGCTTGGATATTCTGATAGCAATAAAGATTCAGGGTTTGTTTCTAGTAATTGGGAAATTCATAGAGCACAAATCGCTCTTCAAAATCTTTCAAGTAGAAATAACATATTGCTCAGACTTTTTCATGGAAGAGGTGGTTCTGTAGGTAGAGGAGGAGGACCAGCCTATCAGGCGATATTGGCTCAACCAAGCGGCACTTTAAAAGGGCGAATAAAAATAACAGAACAAGGTGAAGTTTTAGCTTCAAAATATAGTCTTCCCGAATTGGCTTTGTATAATCTTGAGACTGTCACTACAGCAGTAATTCAAAATAGTTTGGTCAATAATAGACTGGACGCTACTCCAGAATGGAATCAATTAATGTCTAGGTTAGCAGAAACATCAAGGTCTCATTATAGAAAATTAGTGCATGAGAATCCTGATTTGTTGAATTTCTTTCAAGAAGTAACTCCAATAGAAGAAATCAGTAAATTACAGATATCTAGTAGGCCTGCTAGAAGAAAAAAAGGTGCAAAAGATTTGTCAAGTTTAAGAGCTATTCCATGGGTTTTTGGTTGGACACAAAGTAGATTTCTTTTGCCAAGTTGGTTTGGAGTCGGCACTGCATTGTCATCTGAATTAAATTCAGATCCACAACAAATTGAATTATTAAGAGTTCTGCATCAAAGATGGCCATTTTTTAGGATGCTCATATCTAAGGTAGAAATGACATTATCTAAGGTGGATTTGGAAGTTGCTAGATATTATGTTGATACTCTTGGCAGTAAAGAAAATAAAGATTCTTTTGATGATATTTTTGAAGTAATTTCTAAAGAATATAATCTTACAAAATCTTTAATACTTGAAATTACTGGTAAAAATAAGCTTCTAGAATCTGATAGAGACTTGAAATCATCAGTAAGCTTGAGAAATAAGACAATTATTCCATTAGGGTTTTTGCAGGTTTCACTTCTTAGAAGACTAAGAGATCAGACAAGACAACCCCCAATAAGCGAATTTATTATCGATAAAGATGAATCTAGAAGAGCTTACAGTAGAAGTGAACTATTGAGGGGAGCACTTTTAACTATTAATGGGATAGCAGCTGGCATGAGAAATACAGGTTGATAATTGCAATATTTTTCTAAAAAAAAACTTGTTCTTCCAGAAGGGTATTTTGTTAACTCTTCTCAAATCCCATTAGCTAAAGAAGTTAACAAACTTTTAGCTAATTGTGGTTGTGAGACCTTTCCAATAAAATCTCTTTCTGAGGCTATTCAGAAAAGTAATTTCTTTTTTACTATACAGAATGAATTAAAAAATAAATTATTTGGCTTTGTAAGGGTTACGTCCGACAGGGGATTGAACGCTAACTTGTGGAATTTAAGTGCATTGCCAGGTAATAACCAGAAACTTTATTATTCAGTATTGCTTCAAGTAACTCTTGAGAAAATAAATAGAGAAATGCCTGGATGCAGTATTTCTGTACAGGCTCCAGTATCTTCTTTTGTAAGTTTAGAAGAAAATGGATTCATACTAGATCCAAATGGAATAAGAGTAATGGGATATAAACTTTAAAAATCATTTTACGAGCATGGAGGGATTCGAACCCCCGACTCTCAGAACCGGAATCTGATGCTCTATCCAACTGAGCTACATGCCCTTAAATTTTTTCAATTTCTTTAAAGAGAATCTAAATATTTTAAACTTAGCTAATTTAATAAATGAATGCACAAAAAAAATTTTTTTAAATAAATTAAAAATTAAAAATTTTCGGAACCATAAAAGTTTTGAAATTGATCTAAAAGAGCAAAGAGCAATTGTTCTTGGATGCAATGGTATTGGCAAGTCAAATTTACTTGAATCGGTTGAATTTTTAAGTCAATTAAAATCTAATAGAGCACTAAGCGATAAAGATTTAATAGAGAACGACAGTAATATGGCCGTAGTCATAGGACAGATAAATTTTAAAGACGATTTAAAGTTAAATTTATTCCGAAAAGGGCCTAAAAGAATTTATGTCAATGAATCAATCTTGAAAAAACAGAGTGAAATAAAGAATTATATACGGAGTGTATGTTTCTGTTCTAATGATATAGATATTGTTAGAAGTGAACCCATTTATAGAAGAACATGGATTGATAAAGTCGTATCTCAGCTTGAACCAGTATATTTAGACCTGATCAGTAGATTTAATAGACTTTTAAAACAAAGAAGTCATTTTTGGCGTTCGGAAAGTTTTTTAAAAACCCAATCCACAGATATTGTTGAAAGCTTTGATATTCAAATGTCAATAATAAGTACAAGAATTTTTAGGCGTAGAAGAAGAGCTTTATTAAGAATTAAACCATATGTTGAATATTGGCATAATCATTTAAGTAAATCTCAAGAGCAAATAGACATAAATTATCTTTCGGGGATACAAAATATAAGTCCAGAAGAAGAAGAAGAAGAAGTTATTAGTAAAAAAATAGCACAACAACTTTTAAATCAGCGTTCAACAGAAGCATTGACTGGTAAATGTAATTTTGGACCTCATCGTGATGATGTTGAGTTTCTAATCAATAATGTTTCAGTTAGAAAATATGGTTCCTCAGGACAGCAAAGAACTTTTATCTTGGCTTTAAAGATGGCTGAACTCGATTTATTAACTAAAACATTAAATGTCCCTCCAATACTTATATTGGATGATGTCTTAGCGGAATTAGATTTAACCAGACAAAATTTGTTATTAAATTCTGTTGGTAAAGATAGTCAATGTTTTATAAGTGCGACACATTTAGATAAATTTAATCGGTCTTTCATAGACTCGTCACAAATGATTCACTTATAATTTAAAAAAAGCATGATTTTTAGCTAATCTTAATTTTATATAAATTTCTTAAATGGAAATCTACAAAAAAAGTCAAATATTAAGTTCGTTAAGTGATGAGCAAAAATTAAGTCATAAAAGTAAACACCTTTTGTTGGAACTTTATAAATGCGATCGCGATAAATTAAATGACGAATCCTTTTTGCGCTGTATTTTAAATAGAGCTGCTAAATTGGCAAATGCAACAGTTTTGAATTTGATAAGTAATAAATTTGAGCCTCAGGGGGTTACGGCAATTGCATTGCTGGCAGAATCTCATATTTCAATACATACTTGGCCAGAATCTAAGTATTCGGCAGTTGATATTTTTACATGTGGTCAAAATATGATGCCTGAACTAGCTAGCCAATATTTAATTGAATCTTTGATGGCTAAAGAACATACTTTACGTGTCATTGAGCGAAATCCACCTTCAACAATCTCTAAACAGATCAGAACAGCTGTTTGACAATATTTACCTATTTAATTTTCCGCTTACTAGTCCCTCAAGATCTAAACTTGTGCAATTGAATCCTAAATTAGAAAAATATTGTACTAACTCAGTAAAATTATATTTGTTAAAAAAATGCTCTAATTCATCTTGGGGGATTTCTATTCTTGCAGTTGAGCCTTGGCATCTAACTCTAACCTCCGATAATCCATATTCTTTAAGATATTCTTCTGCTTTTTCAACCATTTTTAGCCTTTCACTAGTTATTTCATGGCCATAAGGAAATCTTGATGATAAGCAGGGTTGAGCAGGTTTATCCCACCAAGGAAACCCCAATGCTCTTGATATATCCCTAATGTCTTGTTTTGAGACTTTAAATTTTGCAAGGGGAGAGATAACTCCTGCTTGTTTTGAGGCTTGTATACCTGGTCTGTAATCTTTAAGATCATCCAGATTGACTCCATCTAAAACAATCTTGTAATTAAGTTTTTTAGAGAGGTAGGTTGTATGTTTGTGGAGCTCTTTTTTGCATGCAAAGCACCTATCCTTAGGATTTTCACTGTAACTTGATTGCTCTAATTCTGATGTTTTAATTTCTAAATGCTTTATTCCAATCCATTTTGCTTGCCTTCTTGCTTCTTCACGAAGAGAATTTGCTAATGCAGGAGAAATTCCAGTTATAGCAATTGCTTTGCTACCTAATTGCTCGAATGCTAATGATGCTACTAATGTACTGTCAACTCCTCCGGAATAAGCAATACAAACACTTTCAAGATTCTTAATGTGTCTTCTAATTGTATAAAGTTTTTCACTTTGTTCATCAGAGAGAATTTCTAGTTGATTGAACATGCTAATTACTTTAATATTCAAATTACCTATGAATAGGTTGAATTTATTATTAAATCTTTAATAATATTCTTATCTATATCTTAGATTAAATTTACTAATTTTGTTCAATTGACGAATACGAGTAGAAATAGAGGAATTGGAATTGTCACAGCAAGTGACAGTCAAGAGAGATCAAAAGGTCAATTACATATTTATGATGGAGAGGGTAAGGGGAAAAGCCAGGCTGCATTGGGAGTAGTTCTCAGAACAATAGGATTAGGAATATGCGAAAAAAGACAGTCCAGAGTTTTACTTCTAAGATTTTTAAAAGGCCCTGAGAGGCCATATGACGAGGATTCAGCTATAGAGGCTTTACAAAGAGGCTTTCCACATTTAATTGACCATGTGAGGACAGGAAGATCCGAATTCTTTACTGCTGAACAAGTGACAAAGTTTGATGTTGGTGAGGCCGAAAGAGGTTGGAATATTGCTAAAGGAGCAATTGCTAGTTCTCTTTATTCTGTAGTTGTACTAGATGAGTTGAATCCAGTTCTCGATTTGGGAATGCTTGATATCAATGAAGTAGTTGATGTTCTTCAAAATCGTCCAGATGGATTAGAAATAATTATTACTGGAAGGGCAGCGCCGCCCTCTTTGGTTAGAATATCTCAACTCCATTCAGAAATGAGACCACGTTTGTTTGGAGACTTAATAGAACCAACCAGACAAATTAGTTATAGTGGTGGAATTGAGATTTATACAGGTGAAGGAAAGGGTAAATCCACAAGTGCGCTGGGTAAGGCTCTTCAAGCTATCGGTAAAGGAATTTCTCAAGATAAAAGTCATAGAGTTTTAATATTACAGTGGTTAAAAGGTGGAAATGGTTATACCGAAGATGCTGCTATAGAAGCTTTGAGAGAGAGTTACCCTCATTTAGTAGATCATTTGCGTTCAGGCAGAGATGCCATCGTATGGAGAGGTCAACAACAACCAATTGATTATGTTGAAGCTGAAAGAGCATGGGAAATTGCTAAAGCTGCTATTTTGTCTGGTTTGTATAAAACAATTATTTTAGATGAATTGAATCCAACTGTTGATTTAGAGTTGCTACCTGTGGAATCAATACATCAAACGCTCTTAAAAAAACCAGCAGATACAGAAGTTGTAATTACTGGGAGGTGTAAAAATGAACCTTCATATTTTGAACTGGCTAATGTTTACTCTGAAATGGTTTGTCATAAGCATTATGCAAATGTGGGAGTTGATTTGAAAAGAGGTGTTGATTACTAACTATTCTTAAAAAATTAATTGCACAAAATTTTTTTTACCTTTTCAATGCCACCTTTTATAGATCTTGACTGAATTTTGAATTTAGACAAGATTCTTGAAGCTTTTTCAGAACGTTTCCCCGATTTACATATGGTGAAAACCTCTTTATTTAAACTTTCTTTTTGAATAAATTTTAAGTCAGATTCTTGGTTTAAATGACTTAAGGGAATTGAGATAGATCCCTCTATTGCAGATGTAGAAAATTCTTCATTTTCTCTAACATCAATTAAAAGAATTTTCTCGGGTTTTGCTTTGTATAAACTATTAAATTCATAAGCATTAATACTGTTAATTTCATTATTTTTTTCACAATATTCGTCGCTATTATAAAAGCCTTCAAACTGAGACAGATTTTTTATTCGTTTATTCAACTGATCACTTTTTAGATGTAATTTTTTCATATTCATATTCAATAGATCAAAAATTAAAATCTTCCCATCTAAAATTTCACCTTTTTTCAAAATGATTTTGATAATTTCATTAACCTGAAGAATTCCTATTAAACCTGTTGAAACACCCACAACCCCGTATTCTGCACAAGTAGGGGCAGCATTTTTTGAAGGTGATTCTGGAAGTAAGTCTCTTAAATTAGGACTATTTTTATATAAATTGAAAACACTCACTTGCCCTTCAAAGCCTTGTACACTTCCAAAGACTAGGGGTTTATTTAATATCAGGCATGAATCATTTATTAAATATCTTGTGGCAAAGTTATCCGAGCAATCACAAATAACATCAAACTCCTTTATTAATTTAAGTGCATTTTTAGGATTAATCCTCTCTGAAAAGGTTAAAATTTCACAATTAGGATTTAATTTTTTAATTCTTTCCCTTGCAGAATCAATTTTAAGATTGCCAATAGTATTTGTTTCATGAATTATCTGTCTCTGAAGATTAGACTTTTCAACTTGATCGTTATCAACTATTCCAATTTTCCCAATTCCTGCTGCAGTTAGATAAAGCAAAACGGAAGACCCAAGCCCTCCTGCTCCAATGCATAATACTGAACTGTTCTTAAGATTTAGTTGGCCCTCATGACCTATCTCTTTGAGGGAAAAATGTTTTTGATATCTTTCTTCTTCATCGGAGTTTAAGAAATTAAATTTTATATCT
>QCDK01000032.1 GCA_003278765.1 Prochlorococcus sp. AG-355-G23 | reverse complement strand
TTACTTGTAAGATTTTTTTCCTTTGAGAAGAACATTACATTTGATGCATGTAAAGATGCCTCCTCTGTAAGTATTCTTCCAGTTTCCCCTTCCTGAGTTGGTTTTACATGTTTTGTTCTAAGGTTAATACCTTTCACAACAACTCTATTTTCAAGAGGGATAGTTTTTAAAACCTCTCCAGTTTTGCCCTTTTCCTTGCCATTAATAACTTTTACTAAATCTCCAGTTTTGATTCTCATTTTTATTCTTTGGAAATTCTTCTTTTGTTTTAATGAATCCAACATTTAAATCACCTCCGGAGCAAGAGAAACAATTTTTGTATAATTTTTATCCCGCAGTTCTCTGGCTACAGGACCAAAAACTCTAGTACCTTTTGGATTCTTATCTTCATTAATCAACACTGCGGCATTGTCATCAAATCTGATTGAATTACCAGTATTTCTTCTTAATGTTGCTTTTGTTCTAACTATGACGGCTTTCACAACTTCAGATTTCTTAACTCCCATATTTGGAAGAGCATCTTTAACAGTTGCTACAATTACATCCCCAACATGTGCATATCTTCTATTAGAACCTAAGACCCTAATACATTGGAGTCTTTTCGCTCCGCTATTATCAGCAACTGTTAAATAGGTTTCTTGTTGAATCATTTTTTAACCTCCTCAACTTGGTTTGTTTTACTTTTATTGAGAATTTCTTCTATTGCCCATCTTTTATGAGCGCTAAGCGGTCTAGTTTCTCTGATTTTAACTCGATCACCTAAAACACATGTATTTTCAGGATCATGTGCCTTGTATCTCGTAGTTCTACTTACAATTTTTTTATAAGTAGGGTGTGGATATCTATTAATAACAGCAACAACAACTGTTTTATCCATTTTGTCGCTGACAACAGTACCAATTCTTTCTTTAAGTGCCATAACTAATAATTAATCAGAAGTAGTTTTAGAACCAGATTGACTCTTACTGAGAGTAAGTAATTGTGCAACTTGTTTCTTGATGTTTTTAAATTTATGAGTTTCATTAAGCTGTCTCGTAGCTTGCTTGAATCTCAAATCAAAAAGATCTTTTCGTAATTGGTCAATCTTTTCAGTAATTTGCTCAGAATTTAATTTTTTAAATTCTTTAAGAGACTCTGAGTTTTTCATTGTTTAACCTCCTCTTGAGATTTTTTACTAATATTTTTCTTTTCTTGGGAAGCAACTTCTAGATTTTTATCTATGGAGATAAATTTTGTTTTTACAGGAAGTTTGTATTGAGCTAGACGCATAGCTTCCTTTGCAGTTTCCTCAGTGATATCCTCACCACCCATTTCAAAAAGTATTCTGCCAGGTTTTACAACTGCGACCCAAAACTCTGGATTACCTTTACCAGAACCCATTCTAGTTTCGGCGGGTCTCATGGTTACAGGTTTATCAGGAAATATTCGAATCCAGATTTGGCCGCCACGCTTGATGTATCTTGTCATAGCTCGTCTACTTGCCTCGATCTGTCGTGCAGTCACCCAACCACAGTCTTGAGCTTGGAGAGCAAATTGACCGAATGCAATAGTATTACCTTTTGAGGCTACTCCCCTCATTCTGCCTCTATGTTGTTTACGGAATTTAGTACGTTTTGGACTAAGCATTTTTTTACCTCCTATGTATTCTCATTTGAACGATCCTCAAATTCCTGAGGTCTTCTACCAGCTTTCCTCTTTGGGCTTGCACCCACAGGGATAGTTTGTTCTTCTTTAGGGAGAACTTCACCTTTGAAAACCCAAACTTTAATACCTAGAACACCGTAAGTTGTATTAGCTTCACGTGTTGCATAGTCAATTTCAGCTCTCAAAGTATGTAATGGTACTCTACCTTCTCTAGTCCATTCAGTTCTAGCTATTTCAGCACCATTTAGTCTTCCACCTACTTGAATTTTGAGTCCTAATACTCCAGCCCTTTGAGCCCTTTGTAAGGCCATTCTAATGGTTCTTCTAAAGGCGACTCTTTTTTCTAGTTGTTGAGCAATATATTCAGCCAGTAAGAAAGCATCAGCATCTACTCGTTCAACTTCAACAACATTAATTCTGACTTGCCTTGTCCTATCTCCTATAGTTTTTTGAATCCCAGATCTTAATTCTTCAATACCACTTCCTTGTCTTCCAACTATGACACCTGGTCTTGCTGTTTTTAATTCAAGTTCCAATTGGTCAGCTTTTCTAGCTATTAAAACATCGCTGATTCCCGCTGCTCCATATTTTTTCTGTATGAAAGTACGAATTTTAAAATCTTCTTGGAGAAGTATTGGATATGTTTTAGAAGTAGCAAACCACTTAGAACGATGCTCTTGTGTAATTCCTAATCTTAGTCCAGAAGGATGTATTTTATGTCCCATTAGTTTTGTACCTCCGCATTAGTTTGAATAGGAGCAGATTCAACAGAAATACTGATATGGCAAGTCTGTTTTTTAATTGAAAAAGCCCGACCTTGAGCTCTGGGCCTATACCTTTTCATTACAGGACCACTATTAGCCCATGCAGAGGAAATCACTAAGGTAGATGGATCCATCCCAAGGTTATGTTCTGCATTGGCAACCGCAGATCTTAAAACTTTAGTAATGGGATCTGTAGATCTGTAAGGCATAAATTCCAACATAATCAATGCATCTCTATAAGACCTGCCCCTTATCTGATCCAGAACTCTTCTAACTTTAGAGGCTGATCCGCGCACATAATTGCCATGAGCAATTGCTGTTTTTGGTGTTTCAGGCGTTTTTGTCATGATTTTGCTCCTTTCTTATCTCTTATATGACCTCGGTAAGTGCGTGTGGGTGCAAATTCACCAAGTTTATGACCAATCATTTGTTCAGTAATAAAAACTGGGATATGAGTTTTGCCATTATGTACGGCGATTGTGTGGCCAATCATTACCGGTAAAATCGTAGAGGATCTCGACCAAGTTTTGATGACAGACTTGTCATTATCAGTATTTTGTTTTTCTACCTTCTTGAGCAAACTATCTGCTATGAAGGGTCCTTTTTTTAGTGAACGTCCCATGATTATATAAAAGAAATTGAAATAATAGATGAAGTAATCAAGAGTCTCTTCCTCCTCTACTCCTCTTAGAAACTCGACGACGTCTTCGAACTACTAATTTATTACTTGGTTTGTTCTTTTTACGTGTCTTTAGTCCAAGAGCTGGCTTACCCCAAGGAGTAACTGGACCTGCTCTACCAATTGGTGCTTTTCCCTCTCCTCCTCCATGTGGATGATCACATGGGTTCATTACACTACCTCTTACTTGTGGCCTTCTGCCAAGCCATCTTGTTCTTCCTGCTTTACCTAAGCTAGTATTTCTTATTTCAGAATTACCAACTTCACCAAGAGTTGCGTAGCATTCTTTTCTTACAAGTCTTACCTCGGTAGATGGGAGTTTTAAAGCAACATAATCTCCTTCTTTTGCCATAACCTGTGCACTAGCTCCAGCGGATCTAACCATCTGAGCACCCCTACCTGCATATAACTCAACACAATGCACACTAGATCCTAATGGCATAACAGAAAGTGGCATTGCATTACCATCTTCAATTGGAACACTTTCTCCAGATATGACGTTTTGTCCAACTTTTACTCCTGCTGGAGCGATAATATATCTTTTTTCCCCATCTTCGTAGAATAAAAGTGCCAGCCTTGCATTTCTATGAGGATCGTAGTGTATAGCAGCAACTTTGGCGTTGATGTTTCTTTTATCTCTTCTAAAGTCAACTAATCTATATTGTCTTTTGTGGCCACCTCCACGATGACGACAAGTAATAACTCCACGATTGTTCCTGCCTTTAACTCTATGTTTTGAGACTATTAGTGATCTTTCGGGTTTTGCACTTGTTATTTCACTAAAGTCAGTAACTACTCTCTGCCTAGTACCAGGTGTATAAGGTTTAAATTTACGGATTGCCATGATTAAAACTCCCTAAGATTCTGGAAAAAGTTGGATTTTGTCTCCTTCAGCAAGACGCACAATTGCCTTCTTAACTTGAGAACGTTTTCCGGAAAATTTCCCGACTCTTCTTGTTCTCCTAGGAGGATTCATAGTGTTAACTCCTACGACTTTAACACTAAATAAGGCTTCAACAGCCGCCTTTATTTGTGGTTTTGCCGCTCTATGATCTACTTCAAAAGTATATTGGTTAAGGTCTAGCGCATTTGTTGCTTTCTCAGTAATAACTGGCTTTCGTATTACATCAGCTAAACGAGAATCGAATAATTTACTCATGATGCATAAACCTCCTGAATTTTATCTATCGCTGATTGCCCTATGACCAATTTATTAGCATTGAGGATATCAAAAACATTTAATTGATCTGCGGCAATTAATTTTACTTTTTCAATATTATTAATGGATTTTTTTATAACATCGGAAGGACAATCAAGAATAACCAGAACTTTTTCAGTCTTTTGTATACCTAATCGAGCAAGGCCATTGACGATGTCACTTGTTTTAGGCTGCTTTAGAGTAGATCCAAAATCTTCAACGGCCCTCATATCAGATACCCTAGACATAAGTGCAGTTCTAAGAGCTAATCTACGTTCCTTACGATTCATATCAAGATTGTAAGAACGTGGCTTCGGTCCAAAAATTATTCCGCCACCAGGTCTTAAAGGTGTCCTTATTGATCCTTGACGGGCTCTTCCTGTACCTTTCTGTTTGTATGGCTTTCTTCCACCCCCACGCACTTCCGATCTTGTCAAAGTTGAAGCTGTCCCCTGTCTTTTATTTGCTAGCTGCCTGAGGACTGCTCTATGTATTAAGTCTGCAGAAGAAGTTTCTTTAGCAACTGCTAAATCAAGAGAAACTTTGCCGGATTTTTTACCATCCCACTTAAGAGTTTCTAGTGTTGTCATGATTTTTCACCTCCTTTTTTGCCTACAACATTGTTTGGCTTAATGTTTACAATTGAGCCAGGCTTACCTGGGACAGAACCCTTAACTACAAGCAAATTTTTTTGATCATCAATTTTTAGAACTAACAAACCTTTAGTAGTAATTTGTTTTCCGCCATATCTTCCTGCCATTCTTTTTCCAGGATAAATTCTGCCTGGAGTTGTTCCTGCACCTGTAGATCCAGGTGCTCTATGATTTTTTGAACCATGACTCATAGGACCTCTGCTAAAACCATGTCTTTTTTGATAACCAGCAAAACCTCTACCCATAGATTTGCCACTGATATCAACTTTTTGACCAACCTCAAAGTTTTTTACAGTTATTTGATTTCCAATTTCATAAGATTCAGTTTCTTCAACCCTATATTCTTTCAAATGCTTTAAAAGTTCTTCACCTGATTTCAACAAATGTCCCTTTTCAGGCTTACTTAAATGCTTATCTTTGGACAAACCATAACCTATTTGAACGGCAGTATAACCATCCAAAGGAGTTGTTTTCAATTGAGTGATACGGCAAGGACCAGCCTCAATAAGAGTAACTGGCACCGAATTACCTTTCTCGTCGAAAAGTTGGGACATGCCCAATTTCTTTCCTAAAATTCCTATAGACATAAGACTAAATTAGGCTAGCTCGTAATGATTTTTAAATTATCTAGACCTGTCAGTTATTGAGGTGAAGTTAATAAAAAAACAATTAATTAAGGTTGAGACTTATCTGACAATAGATAGTTTCTCCTGGGATAAACCCACCTGTGTTTTTTAACGAAACGCTAAAAAATGCGAAGTTTTACAGAGGCTCGGCTAGCTTGCGAGCTTAAAAATTCACTGAACTATAATTGTACATCATCAAGTACCATAAAATAAAATAAAATAGAAATAAAGGAAATTTTTATGCCATTACTTCTCACAGGGAAAAAGTTTCATAACGATTTAAAAACTAACAAATGTCTTGCAATCTTTGCTCCTCTTGAAGGTGGTTATGAAACTCGTCTTTTGAGGAGAATGAGGGCCAAGGGCTTTAAAACTTTTATAACCTCAGCAAGAGGTCTTGGAGATCCTGAAGTCTTCTTGCTCAAATTGCATGGTATTAGACCACCGCACCTTGGTCATCAAAGCGTAGGAAGAAATGGAGCACTTGGGGAAGTTCAACAAGTTATCCCACAAGCTTCTGAATTATTTAATGAAAACGACAAAAATAAATTACTGTGGTTATTAGAAGGTCAAGTACTATCTCAATCTGAATTAGAGAGCTTAATAGAGATTTGCACTAACGATAATAAACTAAAGATAGTTATTGAAATGGGGGGTTCGAGAAAACTTGAATGGAAGTCGTTAAGTAATTATATTTTAGATGAATTTGAAAGTTAAATTGTTTGATTACAACTAATAATAAAAAAGATAAATGGATTAAATTAATTTGTGGTGCCAGTAATGAAGATATTGTTGCCATTGAAGATTTATGTGCAATTTATACTGCTGCCGGTGTCGACTACATAGATGTTGCCGCAGAAGAATCTATAGTCCACGCAGCAAAAAAAGGAATCGAGTGGGCAAAAAAAATCTTTAAAAACTCCCCTGGATTAATGATAAGTATTAGTGATGGTAATGATATCCACTTTCGTAAAGCAAAATTTGATCCATTGAAATGTCCCCCTGATTGTCCAAGACCGTGCGAAAAAGTATGCCCCACCTTTGCAATTGATAATTATGGGATAAAAAAGAGTAAATGTTATGGATGTGGAAGATGTTTGAATAGCTGTCCACTAAATCTAATTAGTGAATATGATTATAATTTATCAAAAGATGATTTAGAATCAACACTTCAGAAAATAAAGCCTAATGCAGTAGAAATTCATACAGAAATCAATCGCCTAGATTCTTTTGCAAAAGTTGTCAGTATCCTTAAAAGTTCTGAAATAAAATTAGACAAGATATCTATCAGTTGTGGATTAAATCAATCTTTCAAAAAATCACAAGAGCCCGAAGATCTTTTGAAAGCTCTTTGGGAAAGATATGAAATTCTAAAAAAACTTGATATTCCCCTTATTTGGCAGCTAGATGGAAGGCCAATGTCTGGAGATCTTGCTCCTTCAACAAGTAAAGATATTGTTCAATTGTTTGAAAAAATCGGTTCAGATCTTCCCCCTGGATTAATTCAATTGGCAGGAGGAACAAATGAAAAAACTCATGAATTTTTGAATTCAAACAATCTTCCAGACGGAATAGCATTTGGAAGTGCTGCAAGAAAAATTATGCAGCCCCTCATTGAATTTGCTCACAAAAATAACAAAAAGCTCTATGAGTATCCTGAAAGAATGGCTTTAGCGATCAAAAAAGCTCAAAAATTTCTAGAGCCATGGAAATCTAGCTCATTCAAATAATATTAAAATTTTTCAAAACTAGCGCCATGTTTATAAAAACTTTGTATTTTTTGGATAGAAAAAAATCTTTTCATGTATTAAAATAAAAAATCAATGGGCCGTCGCCAAGTGGTAAGGCATCGGGTTTTGGTCTCGACATTCCTAGGTTCGAATCCTAGCGGCCCAGTTCTAATATTCAATAGGTGCCTTCTAAAAAAATATTTCTATTTGATTTCGATGGAGTGATAGTCGATGGAATGCAGGAATATTGGCATAGCTCTTTGTTTGCCTGTGAAAAATATTTAAATTCACCCTGCATCTCTTTTGATCAAAAACACTATAAAAGAGTACCAAATTCTTTCAAAGAAATTAGGCCTTGGGTTAAATATGGTTGGGAAATGATTCTAATTGTTCACGAAATTATAAAAACAGAAAATCCATTAAAAAACGATAATAAAGATGATTTCATTAAAAATTATCATCAAAATTGCCAGAGGATATTAAATGAAAATTCCTGGATTGCCGAAGATTTACAAAAAATGTTAGATCAGTCGCGCAAGTACCAAATTAATAAAGATTTTAAATCGTGGGTAAATTTACATAATCCTTTTTTTGAAATTATAAATTTTATGAAAGAATTAAGTAAAAGAGAGATAAAAACTGGAATTATAACAACTAAAGGTAAAATATTTGCAGAAAAAATTCTTAACCAATTAAATATTTTTCCAGAATTTATATTTGGTTATGAATCCGGAACAAAAGTCGTAATAGCCGAGAAGCTTACACAAACTTATGAAATTTTAGGCTTTATAGAAGATAGAAAAAAAACTCTAATAGATATTAAACAAAATTCAGAAACTTCTCACATTCCATGCTATCTAGCTGATTGGGGATATTTGAAAGTATCAGATAAGCATACTTTAAATAATGAAATCAAATTATTGAAATTAGGTGACCTTGAGGATTTAGTTGCAACTTAAAGATAATAAGCTAAAGTACAGATGTACTATAGTTTGTATTTATGAAGTTTGGTTTAAATAAAAATTTCCAAATTTAGAATAAATACAAGAACTTTAAACGATAAATCAAACAATGAGCCTTGAAGAAAAGAAAAAAACTGAATCAAAAGAAAAAGACAAGGCATTAAGCCTTGTCTTAGGTCAAATAGAAAGAAATTTTGGACGAGGATCAATAATGAGACTTGGTGACGCCTCAAGAATGAAGGTAGAAACAATATCTACTGGAGCGCTCACCTTAGATTTAGCATTAGGAGGAGGGTATCCAAAAGGAAGAGTAGTAGAAGTTTACGGACCAGAAAGTTCAGGAAAAACTACATTAACGCTTCACGCAATTGCAGAAGTCCAGAAGAATGGGGGAGTAGCTGCATTTGTAGATGCTGAACATGCACTCGATCCAGTTTATGCAGCCTCCCTAGGAGTTGATGTTGAAAATTTGTTAGTTTCACAACCAGATACTGGAGAAATGGCTCTGGAAATAGTTGACCAACTTATAAGATCAAGTGCAGTAGATCTTGTTGTTGTTGACTCGGTCGCGGCACTAACCCCAAGAGCCGAGATAGAAGGAGAGATGGGAGATCATGTAATTGGAAGCCAAGCAAGGCTAATGAGCCAAGCAATGAGGAAAATAACAGGCAATATTGGCAAATCTGGATGTACGGTAATATTCCTGAATCAATTACGCCTAAAAATTGGCGTTACATACGGCAATCCAGAAACAACCACAGGAGGTAATGCATTAAAATTTTATGCCTCAGTGCGACTTGATATCAGAAGAATTCAAACTCTTAAAAGAGGTACTGAGGAATATGGCATAAGAGCAAAAGTGAAAGTAGCAAAAAACAAAGTTGCACCACCATTTAGAATTGCAGAGTTTGATATTCTCTTCGGAAAAGGTATCAGTACAACAGGATGTTTATTAGATTTAGCAGAAGAGACTAATATCATAATAAGGAGAGGTGCTTGGTATAGTTATGAAGGAGAAAATATTGGACAAGGCAGAGATAATACAATTATTTGGCTTGATCAAAACTTAGAAATCAGGACTAAAGTAGAATCTATGGTTAAAGAGAAATTAACAGAAGGCACTGAAGTCAGCTCTAATTCAATGAAAGCACTAAATAGCAATCCTGCTAATACAATCGCTGTGAATAATATAAAGACAGTAGCTTAGATTTATAAAGAATCAGCTAAAGTCCACCAACCAGCAGCAGGGCCTATAAATCTTACTACAACCCATAAGATCACTAACCCTCCGATTCCAAACCAACTGGCTCTAATACTTAATTTGATTAGGTTATCTCTCTGATCGATTGTAAAGGGTAGCCATTCAAAGAGTCTTGGAGACTCATCAAATTTAGTGTTAGTATTATTTTTTTTTGGAGGTAACCCAAGTGTTTTACGTCTTTTTGCTTCACCCATATTTCTTTAGCTATTTACAAAATCATAACCTAATCAAAAGGTAACATGTAGTTAATTTGTTTTGAGGGTTGAATGTTTTGCAAAAGTAATCTTCCCCAGTTTCTTTTATTTGCTCTTCCATCTAAAATTATTAACTTACCTGAATTTCTTCTTAAAGGAGAAATAGATCTTTCAAGTTTTATTCTAGCTTGCGGAAGAAAGAAGTCTCTAAACCAATCTTGAGAAAGCTTATTTTTATGAGAAACTGTAATTTTATTAATAGGCTCTGACATATTCGGAATCGGAAGTAAAGGAATGATAATTTGTTCTGGAATTTGAATTAAATAAGAATTCATAATCCACCAGTCAAAACTAGAGCAAAGAATTTCATCCTCACCAGAGGGAATTGTCTCTAGCAATACCCTCTTCCCATACTTAGAAGCTAATTCTGTAGCGAGGTTAGTTTTTAAATCAATATCATCAGACAAAACTAAAGTTAAACCTTTTCTAAAAAGTATTAACTTTTTGCATTTATCCAAGATTGAATTTGTAAAAAGAGGATTATTAGGAAGCAACTGTTTAGAGGGTAAATATAATAAAATCTTTTTCTCTTCAAAATTACTTTTTAAAT
>QCDK01000031.1 GCA_003278765.1 Prochlorococcus sp. AG-355-G23 | reverse complement strand
AACAAAAGATGGAAAACTATCGGCTCAATGGGAACATACAATAGTTGTTTTAAAAGATGGTATTGAAATATTGACAGATAGAGATTTTTAGGCACTAAGATTTATATTTATAGATAATTTGGCAATATAAAAAATTAAAAAATTCTTTCAATGGGAAAAGTACATAAGTTAAAGGGTTTGGACTAATTATTACTAAATAATTTTTTGAATTGGCTAAATCATAAATTTTTTTAGAAACAAACTTGGGACTCATTATTCCGAGAGGATTTAATTCTGATTTAAAAGGCCCTAAGATGATTTTCTTAATTATTAATTTTTTCTTTGTGTTTTTGTCCAGTAGATTTTTTTTGAAAGAAACTAATTGACCAATAAGGGATTTACTAATCTCATAAGAAGGATTTAGGGCGGGTAATATTTCTGCTTCAGATGTATTTATCCAAATCTCTTTTTTTATTTGTGAATCATTGCTTAGAGCAATATCTTCAAATAAATTTAAAAATTTGAATTTGCTTAATGCATTTATCTCAATTGAGTTTTCATAATTAGAATTTTCTCTACTCAAATCATAGATACCATGATTCAAAATTAAAATATCTATATTCTCTAATTGTTTTTTTAATGACGACTCCTTCCCACATTCCCATTTAATCCATTCATTAGGAGATTCAAGATTTATTTCATAATTAGTTTTACTATGAGTAAATCCAATTACTTTATATCCTTTTTGGCGAAACAACTTTGTTAATTCTTTCCCTAGCGCACCTGATGCTCCAGTAATCCCTATGGTTTTTTCGTTTTTGGTTAGATTTATCATTTTGCTTGATTTTTATGAGATACCAAAGAATTAAAATAAATTTACCAAAAAAAGATTATTTATTTTTTTATTTGATTAAAACTCATAAATAAATATTTGTTTAGTTCTGAAAAAAATATTATCTTAAACCTATTAATAAATAATTTACTAAATTATGAGCGATATATTATTAATTGGCTCATGTGAGCCATTTAGTGGTAAGTCTGCAATGGTTCTTGGGATAGCAAAAAAACTTTTACAGAAGAAAAAAAAAGTACGCATTGGAAAACCTTTAGCAACGTGTATTGAACTTACAAATCTTCCCTCAATGACTTATGAAGGATTAATAGATGATGACGTTAAGTTTATTGGATCAACGTTAAATATCGAAGAGGAGAATTTAATTTCTTCAGTAGGGTTATTGGATAATATCTCAGCTGAAAAAAGAATCTTCAATAAAGACTTACTCCCAGGAAAAGGTTTTGATCAGATTGAAGGATTGGTTAATGATGATTTTGAAGGTCTTAATATTTTAGAGGCAGCCGGAAGTCTTCATGAGGGTATGATTTATGGCTTAAGTCTCCCACAACTAGCTAAAAATTTAGATGCGAAAGTTTTAATTGTGAATTTATGGGAAGATTGTAAAAGTGTGGATGCATTACTTGATGCGAAAAAACAATTAGGTGAGAAATTGGCTGGAGTTGTATTAAATGGAGTTTTGCCACAAGAACTCGAAAAAGTAAAAAATGAAATAATACCCTCTCTTAAAGATCTGGATATTGAAGTGTTTGGAGTGATGCCTAAATCACCACTTCTTAGAAGTGTCACCGTAGGTGAACTTGTAAGAAGACTAGATGCCAAAGTAATTTGTTGCCCTGAAAAAGATCAATTGCTTGTTGAAACATTAAGTATTGGTGCAATGGGGGTAAATTCTGCAATGGAATTTTTCAGGAGAAGACGAAATATGGCTGTAGTTACTGGAGCTGATAGAACTGATATCCAACTTGCTGCTTTGGAGGCTTCGACTCAATGTCTTATTTTAACTGGTTTAGGAGATCCTTTGTCACAATTAATTCATAGAGCGGAAGAATTGGAGGTGCCAATTTTAAAGGTGGAATTAGATACTCTTTCCTCTGTGGAAATTATTGAACAAGCTTTTGGTCATGTCAGAATACATGAATCAATTAAAGCTTCTTATGCTATTCAATTAGTACAAGAGCATGTAAATCTAAAAAGAATTCTCGAAAAGATAGATTTTCCCTGCAATTTTTCAGATAAATGCTAATTTCAAATATAGGAACTTTATTATTTTGAGTCGCTCTTTAGATCTACCAGCAACCGAAGGTGTTGATGCCTTAGCTCAAGAACTTGCAAAACTCCAAGATAATGGGAAAAGGAGAATTGCTTTTTTAGGTAGTAGACACGTACCGGTCGTAGATATCCACTTAATTGAGTTGATAGCAAGGTCGTTAGCAGAGGAAGGACATAATATTCTTACGTCTGGATCTCAAGGTGTTAATGCAGCTGTTATTCGAGCTGTCTTAGATATTAATCCATCATTATTAACTGTTTTATTACCACAAAGTCTTGATAGACAAGTCCCTGAAATAAAGGACCAACTTGAGAGGGTTATGCATCTGGTTGAAAAAAGTGAAAATGATGAATTACCTTTGCCACTTGCAAGTAGTCTTTGTAATCAAGAAATTATTACTAGGTGCGATCAATTAATATGCTTCGCCTTTCACGATAGTGAAACTTTGCTAAATAGTTGTAGATGTGCTGAAGAAATGGGCAAAGTGGTTAGTTTGTTATTTTTTGATTAAATTAACCCATTTCCCCTTATTTAAAGATGATTTATGCTAATAATATTTAGCATTTGATAATTTACTATGGCAGAAAGTTTTTCATTTGATGTAGTTTCTGATTTTGATAGACAAGAATTAGTCAATACTTTGGATCAAGTTAAAAGGGAAATTTCTCAGCGTTACGATTTGAAGGGAACGGATACTTCAGTTGAATTAGATAAAGAAAATATCTTTATAATCACCAATAGCGAATTAACCTTAAATGCTGTAAATGACATTATTAGACAGAAGGCAATAAAAAGAAATTTATCTTTGAAAATATTTGATTACGGTGAAATTGAAATGGTTAGCGGTAATAGAATTAAACAGACAATTTTATTAAAACAAGGAATTAAACAAGAAATTGCAAAAAAAATTAGTAAAAATATAAGAGATCAAATAAAAAAAATTAGTGTAAGTATCAATGGAGAAACTCTCAGAGTAGCTAGTAAGAGCAAAAATGATCTTCAATTAGCAATTAAACTTGTTAGTGAGTTAGAAGAGTCTCTGAACATTCCCCTAAAAGCTAATAACTTTAGATAAGATTTTTAATAGGATTATTTTAAAAATATGGCAGATCATTCAGAATATCTCATTAAATCACTCATTAAAAAGGTAAAAGAATATCCTCGTTTTTCAAAAGGAGAAATAGAGAAATTTTGTTGGATGGCGGTACATGAGCATAAGCATGGTGTTTTACCCTCTGAATATGACATAAGGGAGATAGATGAAGATCTTTATTTAGAACTTTTGCAAGAATTTAAATCAAATATCCACTAAAAATATCCGTATTTAAATTCACAATTATTAAAAAAATATTTTAATTAAATGTCTTATTAATGCACTAATTAGTCTATTTAAATATGATTAACTAAAAGAAAAAATTTAATGTCAACATCCTTTAAAAATGTCACACCAACAGGTCCTGGTGGGACGGCAACCCTTTTGATTGTATTGTCTTTTACAGGCTTTCTTTTACTTACCCAATCTCTTTTTGTTGTGCCTTCAGGACAAGTTGCAGTTGTTACAACATTAGGGAAAGTAAGTGGACCCTCTAGGAGAGCTGGTTTAAACTTCAAACTTCCATTTATTCAGTCTGTATATCCATTTGATATAAAAACTCAAGTTCAACCTGAAAAATTTGAAACTTTAACTAAAGATCTTCAAGTTATTAGAGCTACCGCTACTGTTAAGTACTCAGTAAAACCTAACGAAGCAGGAAGGATTTTCGCAACAATTGCTAGCAGAAATAGCGATGTTTATCAGAAAATTGTTCAGCCATCTTTGCTAAAAGCTCTTAAATCAGTTTTTTCTCAATATGAGCTAGAAACAATTGCTACTGAATTCGCAGTGATTTCTGAGAAAGTAGGAGATACTGTTGCAAAAGAACTTAATTCATTCGATTACGTAGATGTTAAAAGTTTAGATCTTACTGGATTAGAGATCGCTGAAGAGTATAGAGCTGCTATTGAACAAAAGCAAATAGCTGGCCAGCAATTACTTAGAGCAAAGACAGAAGTTGAAATTGCAGAACAAGAAGCACTTAGATATGAGACATTAAATAGAAGTCTCGACGATCAGGTACTTTTCAAATTATTTCTCGACAAATGGGATGGTAGTACACAAGTTGTTCCTGGCTTGCCAGGTTCAGAAGGAGGTACTCCCCCAGTAATAGTTGGAGGTAGGAGATAATTATTCAGATATAATGATTTATCTAAAATCTTAATCTTTTTTATTCATTTTTCTTTAAAGAAAACTAGTAAATGATTATTTTTTTATTGCATTGAAAGATTCGTCAAAAGCCTCGATAGTTTTATCAATTTCTTCTTCGCTGTGAGCTAGTGATGTGAAACCAGCTTCGAAGGGGCTTGGCGCTAGGTAAATTCCTCGTCGAAGCATTTCTTTATGCAACTTACCAAAAAGTTCGGCATCATTTGTTTTTGCTTCATCGAAGTTCCTAACAGGCCCATCGCATAAGAAAAATCCAAACATTGCACTTACACTTCCACCGTTGATAGCGATACCGTTATTTTCTGCAGACTGGATTATCCCTTCAATTAATCTAGAAGTTGTTAAATCAAGTTTATCGTAAGTACCATCTTGTTTGAGCAGTTCAAGAGTTTTTATTCCAGCAGTCATTGCGAGTGGATTGCCACTCAAAGTTCCTGCTTGGTATACCGGTCCTGAAGGCGCTACCATTGACATTATTTCTTTCTTGCCCCCGTAAGCTCCAACAGGTAGGCCTCCGCCAATTACTTTGCCAAGGGTAGTTAAATCAGGAGTAACCCCAAACTTTTCTTGAGCGCCTCCATAACTTATTCTAAATCCAGTCATTACTTCGTCAAAAACTAATAAGGATCCATTCTCAGTGGTTAATTCTCTTAATCCTTCCAAGAATCCAGGTTCTGGAGTAATAAATCCAGCATTCCCAACGATAGGCTCGAGTATAACCCCCGAAATGGCATCAGGATTTTCAGAAAATAATTTCTTTACAGCTTCAAGGTCATTGTAGGGTGCAGTAAGTGTGTTGGCAGTTGTTGTCCGTGGAACACCTGGAGAATCTGGTAAACCCAGAGTAGCTACACCAGACCCTGCTTTAACTAAAAACATATCCGCATGACCGTGATAGCAACCGTCAAATTTAATAACTTTATCTCTTCCAGTAAATGCTCGCATGAGTCTCAAAACAGCCATGCATGCTTCAGTACCACTATTAACAAATCTAACCATTTCTACAGATGGGACTGCATCTATTACCATTTCAGCAAGTTTGTTCTCTAGAACGCATGGAGCCCCAAAGCTTGTCCCTTTCTCAATTGCTTCCTGTAATGCCGTTGTAACTTCAGGGTGGGCATGTCCACATATAGCCGGCCCCCAGCTTCCTATATAGTCAATATATCTATTTCCATCAATATCCCAAGCAAAAGGACCCTTGACTCTGTCAAAAACAATTGGCTGGCCACCTACAGACTTAAAAGCTCTCACTGGAGAGCTAACTCCCCCTGGCATTAGTTGCTGGGCTGCAGAGAAAATTTCTTCAGATTTTGTGTAATTTAATATGTCAGTCACAATTTAGCTAAATGATGTTTTGAGAAAAATCTTGTCATGTTCTAAGTTAGAAATAAGTAAAAATTTTGTCAATCAGAATGAAATTCTACATTATGATAATTTTATTGCGATAGTTTGGATTGTAAATTATTAATTTTAAAGAAATCATGATAAAAAACAATCTAATTTTAGATAACTCTTTATTAATAAGCGTTTTCAGGCATTAAAGAAATTCAATTTATTTCATTTATATTTCGAAGAAATTATCCTCATCCTCAAAAAAATCTGTATTTATTTCGTTTAAGTTAAGATCTATCATTACTGGGGCATGATCACTTGGACGCAAATTACCTCTAGGGGAGCTGTCTATGACACAACTTTTTAGTTTTGATGAAAGTTCTTTGCTGATGTATACATGGTCTATTCTCCAACCTTTATTTAATTCAAATGCATTGTTACGGTAATCCCACCAACTCCAATGGCCAGTATTTTGTTCATAAATCCTGAACGAATCTATTAATCTATTTTTTAGAACATTATTTAGTGCATTTCTCTCAATTTCGGATGCCATTATTCCTCCTTCATATTTCTTTGGATCATGAATATCCAAGTTGGAAGGAGCAACATTAAAATCACCCATAAGACAAATTAATTCTCCTTTTTTTTCTTGGTCATCCAAAAATGAAGACAAACAATTTAACCAATTAATTTTGTATTCGAACTTATTAGATTCTAGAGAAGATCCGTTTGGTACGTAAACATTTATGATTTTAATACCATTAATTTCAGCAGAAATCAATCTTTTTTGATCTAGGAAAATTTCAATATTTTGATCAAAGTCGGTACAACCGTAAAATCCTTTCCTAACATTTTCTGGTTTTATTTTAGAAATAATAGCCACACCATTGTATGATTTTTGCCCGTAGACCTCTACTAAGTAACCTAATTTTTCAAAAGGTTCAACAGGGAAACTATCATCCATCACTTTTGTTTCCTGCAAACATAGAATATCTGGATTGGCTTTATTGATCCAATCTAGTATTTGTGAAAGTCTGGTTCTTATAGAGTTAACATTCCAAGTTGCTATTAACAAATTTCTACTAAATTATGTAAGATTAAATTAGCAGAAATTTTTTGGTGTTCAAGAATTTTGAAATTAAATAAAATGAAAGATTATTTTTGCAAAATCCTACCTAAATCAATAACTCTTGTAATTTTTTTTACTTTATTAATTCCCTTCAAAGGTGACTACCTAAGTGCTGAATATTTATTTGAAGAATTGGAAATTGATACATCAACTAAAACAGAAAACGATAGTTCAGTTATTCCAACGAATCCTTTTGAACTTGTTGAAATGATTCGGAGACAAAATAGTTTGAATGATGCGACTGATCCTTCTGATGCGATTGACGATGCGTTAAAGTCTTTTAATAGTTTGGAGGAAAATTAAGAAATCTAATACGATAAATTGTTATTTCCAAATTTTTAATATGTTAAAAAACCCTATCCCAAAAGTTACTAACCAATTACAGCATAGAGCAATCGGTATTATTAATGGTAAATTTACTCCTCTTAGTAGTGAGCAATTAAATAGAGGATTTTTAATAGACAATAATGACGAAAAAATTGAAACAGTAGTACTAGGTAAAGCCTTATCACTTTTAAAAAAGCATATTGATTTAAAGAAAAGTTATTATTGGATTGTTTATCCAAAAAATAAAAATACTCAAAACTTGCATTTACAGGTTGCAGGTATCTGGGATCCCTACCAACTGAATGATTTCCCAAATGATTCTTCAAAAACTAATTTTTCAAAATTATTAGAAGAATTAGATCTAAAAGACAATTATTTTTCTGTCAGAGGAGAATTGGTTTTTGTCAATACTCAAAAGAAAGAAATTGTTATTAAAATTTGCCCTTCCATAAAGTTAAAAAATTTAAAAAATAAAAATTTTAAATTAGTCATAAAAGGTGAGATTTCTCTTGAACTTCTGCATAGCTTTGTAAGTTTAGATATCAACAGAGATGGAAATTCTTTGAAACTTATAAAGTACGAAGTGATCGAAAAAAATCTTTCTTAAAATAACTAAAATGAAAGCTTGATTCCATCCCAATTTTAGTATTCAAGAAATTTTTGATTTATGGAAGATGTTTTAATTGAATGTTCTCCTGGTATCTCTGGAGATATGTTGTTAGGAGCTTTTTACGATTTAGGGGTGCCTAAAAAAGTCATTGAACAGCCACTTATTGATCTTGGATTAAGGGATCTATATCAACTTAACTTTAAGGAATCAAAAAGTTGTTCAATCAGAGGCATCAAGGTAAAGATTGAGAATATTGATTGTAGGCCTGTTAAAAGAACTTGGAGAAGTATTAAGGAACTTATTTTAAATGGCCGATTAGAGGATCAATTAAAAAAAATAATTTATGAAGTATTTGAATCTTTAGCAATTGCGGAAGGAAAAGTTCATGGTATTAAATCTGATGATGTTCATTTTCATGAAATTGGAGCAATAGATTCATTAGTGGATATTATTGGGGTATGTGCTGCATTGAATTACTTACATCCAAAGAAGGTATATTGTAATGAACCAATGTTGGGAAAAGGGTTTGTTAAAACTGAACATGGAAAATTATCTATACCACCTCCTGCTGTAATAGAGCTAATAAGACAAAAAAATCTTAAGGTTTTATCAAACCGTGACTCAATAGAAGGTGAACTCTCAACACCAACTGGCATTGCTTTACTTGCTAATTTAGTCGACTATCTACAACCTCCTTTAAAATATTCTATTAACTCTTACGGAGTCGGCATTGGTAATCTAAAATTTCCATTCCCTAATTTGGTAAGAGTTTATAAAATTACTTCATTTGAGGATTTTTCTATTAACGATATTGAACAAATTAGTCCAAAGTGTGAAGAGATATCTATTCAAGAAGCCTGGATTGATGACCAAACACCCGAAGATATATCTAATTTTGTTGAGAAACTGAGAATTGAGGGAGCTTATGACGTTTCCTATCAAGCTATCAATATGAAAAAAAATAGAATTGGATTTTCTATTCAAGTAATCTTGCCCATAGAGAAAAAAGAGTTTTTTAGGAGATTATGGTTTGATTTTTCCAACACTATTGGGGTTCGTGAAAGGACCCAATCAAGGTGGATATTACTTAGACGCAGAGGAGAATGTTTAACGACTTTTGGAAATATAAAAGTTAAACAAACTCTGAAACCCGATGGATCAATAAATATGAAACCAGAAAATGATGAGGTTTTTAAATTACAATCAAAGCATAAAATATCAGCTTACGAAATAAGAAAAATTATAGAAGAATCAAGCAAAAAATTTAAAGCATTTGAAAACTGGAAATGAGATTCAACTCAAGGGTTCAACTATATCTTAAATTCTTTAAAAAAATTAATTTTGGTTGTTTAAAGAGTATTTTCTTTTTTACAAGCTTGTCCTATTTTTGTATCTATTTTTTTAACAATATTGATCAAATTTCTTTTGATGTCAATTTAGAAAGAAATGGAATTAATCTATTTTTATCATTTTTATTTTGTATTTTGAGTATTTACCTGAACGCTTATGCATGGAAATATATTGTTAGATGGTTCGGGAAAGAATTTAAAAGTGATAATCTAGTCTCTTTTTATGTTTTAACCAATATTCTTAAATACGTTCCAGGAGGGGTTTGGCATTTTGTAGAAAGATTTAATTTTATAAAAAAAATAAGTAATCCTAAGATTGCTTTGTATTCGACACTTATAGAACCTTATTTTATGTTGAGTGGATCTTTTCTCTTGACATCGATGGGATTGATTTTTTCACCATTTTATATTTTTTTGATCGTTCCTTTGGTATTCCTAAATAGGAAATTTATTTTTCTGATATTAAAAAGATTTGGGTCTCTTAAGGGAAAAGTATTAGAGGTCTTGAGACTTCCAAATTCAAAGGACCAATTTGAAGAGAGGATAAATATAATTTCATTTTTCCCTGTTAGAGCTTTATTTCTTGAAATTGGATTTATTTTATCTAAATTTATTGGGTTTTATATTTGCTTAAATACTTTTTATGCGAGTAATACTCTGAACATTATATTTTTATTGGTAATCTTTTCTTTGTCATGGTCTTTAGGCTTGGTAGTCCCAGCAGCTCCAGGAGGAGTTGGCATTTTTGAGGCTTGCCTCCTTTTATTTGTAGGCAAAAATATTCCACAAAATATAATTATCATTATTTTAGTTTATTTTAGGGTTATATCTACATCGGCAGATTTGTTCTTAAGCCTACCTTTCTTAATCAGAAAAATTTATAAAAGAATTTAGTTTTTTTTCTCTAAAATTGGTATCAATGCAATTGAAGCGATAAGGCCTAAAGTCATGATAAGAATAGTTGGTAATATTGCCTCTACCATTCTTTCATCTCCAGCATATTGATATATCCTCACAGATAATGTATCAAAATCAAATGGTCTCAAAATAAAGGTCATGGGTAATTCTTTAATCGTGTCTACAAAAACTAAAAGTGATCCTACGAATATTGGCCCCTGAAGAAGAGGTAGATGAATTCTTTTGATGATTCCAAGCCAATTCTCTCCTAGTCCAAGTGCAGCTTCATCTAGACTAGGAGAAATTCTCTCAAGACTTGAATCAATAGAACCCTTAGAGATAGTTAGAAATCGAACAAGATAACCCCAAATTAGTAAGCAAATAGCAATGAAATTTAATTTTGGAGAAGAAATGCTTATTAAAGATAAAGCTAATACAGTGCCTGGAATGGCATAACCTATTCCCGCAAGATTTGTTATTAGTCCTAGTAATAAGCTTTTATTTGGACGTCTTGCTAAGGAAATTATTAAGGAGAATAACATCGTTATTAATGCAGTAAAAAATCCTAGACTTATGGTCCTGAATGATAGGGTAAGTAATTCTACAGATAACCCCTTTTGAATTTGATCGATATTGAGCAGAACCCAAAAACATGGAATTCCAAAAG
>QCDK01000030.1 GCA_003278765.1 Prochlorococcus sp. AG-355-G23 | reverse complement strand
TAAAAAGAATACATAAATAAGAATCAAAATCCCCGGTAAGTACTGAATTAGTGATTTGTAATTATTTTTTTTCATGTTTCTAAAATGGTTTCATTTAAACAGTTTTTTTATTATTAGGGTACAAACTCTCTAACTTCTTTCTTCTTTGAACTTTGGCATTAATTCTTTCTTCTTTTTCTTTTTTCTTGATCTCATCATTTATCTTATTTTGTCTATATCCAAACCAAAGTAGAACCCAAATAACAGAAGTTATTAAAAGAAGAGCAGTATATTGACCAGTCATAGGAAAACTGGCCTCAGAATATTTAACGTAAGAAAATAACATACTCATTTAATTAACTTAAAGCATAAAAATAACGACTGTGTTGATTTTTCTAGAAATTTAAAAATTAACGAATCGTAGCTATTTATTATGTAGTTTTAAAGTTTTATATATAT
The DNA here is from genome assembly GCA_003278765.1 of Prochlorococcus sp. AG-355-G23. GTDB lineage: Bacteria > Cyanobacteriota > Cyanobacteriia > PCC-6307 > Cyanobiaceae > Prochlorococcus_A. Next base: position 10,451 of record QCDK01000030.1, on the reverse strand, counting down.
TTTTTTTTGGTTTTTGGACTAATTTTTCTTTATAACTAATTGCTATTATCAAATTGAAGCATATTAAATAATAAGTTTTTGGAACCTTTTGATTTAGCAGTTGTTGGAGGTGGTGCAGCCGGTTTTATGACAGCAATAACTGCTGCTGAAAATGGAGTAAAAAGAATAATAATTCTTGAAGGAACTTCAAAACTTATGGAGAAAGTAAGGATTAGTGGAGGGGGAAGATGTAACGTCACTAATGCGACATGGATACCGAATGAATTAATTGAGAATTACCCCAGAGGTGGAATTCAGCTCTTGGAATCATTTAATCGTTTTGCTGCTGGAGATGTATACGATTGGTTTGAGAAAAAAGGTTTAAAATTAAAAATTGAGGAAGATCTAAGAGTATTCCCAGTGTCTAATTCTTCTTCAGATGTTATTGATTGTTTGAGAAAAAGTGCTTTATCAAAAAACGTAGAGATACTAACAAAATTTTTTGTAAAAGAAATTACAAAAACTCCAGATAACATATTCAATATTTTTAGTCTTAAAAAAGCAAAGGTAACTTCAAAAAATATTATTCTTTCAACTGGAGGTAATCCAAGCGGATATAAATTAGCTCAAAATCTTGGACACACCATTGTTAAACCTGTACCATCGCTTTTTACTTTTTCCACAAAAGAACCAAATTTGGATGAATGTAGTGGGGTATCGATAAGGGGCATAGATATAGAGATTAATTTAAATAATAAGAATTTTCAAAACAGAGGCGATTTACTAATAACGCATTGGGGGTTTAGTGGGCCAGCAGTATTAAAACTTTCATCAATTGCAGCAAGGGAACTTTATAGCCAAAAATATAAATTTGATTTAATCATTAAATGGTCTTCTTTAAGTTATGAGGAGTTAAAAGAAAAAATTAATTATTTAAGATTAAATAAAGGCAAGGTGAATCTTATTAATAGTAGACCTGTTCCACTATTAACAAAAAGATTATGGATTTTTTTATTAAAGAAAATAGGTATTGATAAAGAGAAAAAGTGGGCTGATTTACTGGCGGATGAAAGAGAGAAAATGATAAATACTCTAATGAGGGATAAATATATAATTTCAGGCAATAATAAGTCATAAGCATCCACTTTTTTTCTGCATCCATAATTAATCTCTTTTAAGTCAATGATTTAATAAATAAGATGAATTATAAAGAAATTGATTTTTTTTAATCTTTTTTTCTTTTTTACTTAATAATTTATAAAATTTTAAATCTAGTCTCGCAAAATAGATATAAATACGCATGACTTTAAAAAAAAATTCTGCTATTTATTAATAAATTCAAAATTTTTCATGTCTCTAGAATCTATATTGATGGTAGTTGCTCCAATCTGTCTTTTTACGGTAGGAGTTATTGTTTTACCTATTCTAGTAAAGCCACGTAAACAATCTGGTTTACCTAAGAGGTATATACGCGGTCTTTAAATTAATTAAGCTTTAAAGAGTAAGGAAAATCAGCATAAAAGATAATTAATTAATTAAATAATTATTTAAAAAGATTGCGATAAAAGAATAGCAAAAAATCTTTGGCACAAATAATTCTTTTTGAAGGTGGCATTATAAACGTAAAATTTTTAACGAAAAAAAATTATAAATTCTTTTTATTTTGAGATCCTATGTTGGATAATAGAATATATAAATTCAATTTTATTTAAAAAAAAATCTTAACCAAAAAAAATTTGAGCAATATTAAATTTTCAGGTCTTAAAGGCCAAGCGCTTGTAATAGAGGATAAAGATATTCCAAGCATAAAAGAATTTCAGGATGTTATTCCAGATCACTACTTTCAGTGCAATACCAAAACCTCTTTGAGGTATCTTCTACAATCAACTTTGATTCAAACATTCGTAGTTGCGATAGGGTTATCTATTCCATTCACCCCAAAAATGATCCCAGTTTGGATTGTTTATGCATTACTTTCAGGTACCACTGCAATGGGATTCTGGGTAATTGCCCATGAATGTGGTCATGGAGCATTCTCTAAAAACAAGCAATTGGAATCTATAACTGGTTATTTACTACATTCATTACTTCTAGTACCTTATTTTTCTTGGCAGCGTTCTCATGCTGTTCATCATCGATTCACAAATAACGTAACCAATGGTGAAACTCACGTCCCTTTAGTCATTAAAGGGAATGGAATTACAGAAAAAGTCGGAGGAGAAAAAGAATTACAATTTTCAAATTCTTTAGGTAAGAAAAATTATGGAATTCTTCAACTTGTTTTACATCTAATATTTGGCTGGCCTGCTTATTTACTTACCGGAAGTACAGGAGGTATTAAATATGGTACTTCAAATCATTTTTGGCCAATAAAACCATTTTCTAAAGCATTATGGCCATCAATCTGGACCAAGAAAGTTTGGATATCAGATATTGGCGTAGGTTTAACATTATTGGGCATTATTTATTTCGTTTTCAAGTATGGATTATTTAAAGTAGTTGCTCTGTATTTTGGCCCTTTATTAGTGGTTAATTGTTGGCTAGTAGTTTATACATGGCTTCACCATACAGATTCAGATGTACCTCATCTTTCAAATACGAGATTTTCCTTTATGAGAGGGGCATTTCTATCTATTGATAGGCCTTATGGTAGAGTCCTTAATTTTCTTCACCATAATATAGGCTCTTGCCATGTTGTTCATCATGTATGTCCAACGATACCTCATTATCATGCAAAAAAGGCAACTGTTTTAATTAAAAAAGCCTTTAAAAAAGCATATCTTTTTAATCCTGATCCAATACATAAAGCTCTATGGAATATTGCTTGCAATTGCGTTGCTGTTGAGTCAGATACAAAGAGAGGAAGATATATATGGCAATCTTCATACAAAATAGGGGATTTAAAACACAATAAGCATTAATTTATATCACATTAATTTGCGCAAATCTGAAAAGAATATAAAAGAATTAGCAATAACAAATTTTTCATCTTAGAAAAAACTAACAATCTAATAATCTTATGAGTGGTGACAATTTGCATGGTAAGCAGCCCATTAAATTTTATTCGGAAAAAATAACACTTACAAAAGTTGAATTATTAGAAAGACAGTTGTGTTTAGGCGATAAAATTTCAGATTTAGATCAAAAGCATAAAGAATGGAGCAAAAAACTATCAGGTTGATAAATTAATATTATGATTTTAATCACTTATTAGTATTTGTATTTGCCTTACCAAGAGACTTTTCTATAAATTATTGAAAAATTATTTGCAGGCATCTTAATAACATCCTCTTTAGAAAAACCATTATTTTTTACTTTTTATAAACAAACTTCCTTAAGATTTTTAATACCTCAAAGAGCATTTTGCATTTTTATTGAATTATCGAAAAAAATAATTACTTTCACTTATATGCGTATTACAAATTTTAAATGGACCATACAAAAGTAAAAATTGCCCTTTACTAAGTAATTTTCCTCAGTCTTTAAATACTGCGGCAGTAGAAGACCACTATGCAATTTGAATCATATTGATAGAGACTATACCTTGCGAAGAATAAGCTGTTCCTAATGGAATTTTCCAAGTAATTTTTTCTAAATCAATCTCAAGAGGCTTAGGCATTTTTTTAATTAGGTCTTAATGCTCAATCCAAGAACTTATACTTTTTCTATGCGCTAACTCTGTGTCACTTATCTACCATATTTTTCCAGGAAAGCGTTTTTGCAAACCACTCCATTTTCACCGCTGCCACTCCCGATTTACAATACCGAACCTTTTTTATAATTCTGGATAGTAAATCACCAAAGCAGTCTCTATTTCTTTGAGTTGCCTAAAAAAGTCTATTATCCAAAAATTAAAAAATTGGACGGTTTAGTAAAAAGAATAATTCTAAAATCCTTGATTATTTAACCTTTCTCAATTTAGGAGTCTTGAAAAACATTATTTTAAGGCTAAAAAATAATATTGAAATTGTAAGAGCCGGCAAGATATAAAGTATTAAATCAGAACTCATTAGAGAAGGAATCATTCCAAAAATATAGTGCATGTAGTAAGTCGCGAATGACATAAATTAATATATATCTAATTTATTAATAGCAATTATTTGAATTTTAAAAACTACTTTTAATTAAAAATTCTCAAAAAAAGAGTCAGCCTGTATCCCTACTAGCTGACTCTGGTAACATATTAATTTAAATTACCTCTAAATGAGGAAATACCTCTAAAAAAACAAGGTAAAAAGCTTATATTTTTTTTTTCAAACTTAAAAAAATCAGAAAAAAAATAAAAACACTGATGTGGTATATTTCGACACATATATGTAGCAGTTTTTAAATTTTTCTGGGAAAATAAAGGGTAATTTCTGATTTACTTTACATAAATAAATAAATATGTTATATTTATTAACAAATTACACAAACAAAAATGACTCCAGAAGCAGAACGTTTTAATGGTTGGGCAGCAATGTTAGGTTTCGTTGCGGCCGTAGGTGCTTATGTAACAACAGGCCAAATCATTCCTGGCTGGTTCTAATGAAAAATAACGAACCCAAAATAGTAGAAAAAGAAAAAATCGTTGCTGAAAAACTTAATGGCAGATTCGCAATGATAGGTTTTGTTGCTCTAGTTGGAGCATATTTAACAACGGGTCAAATCATTCCTGGTTTTATCTAATATAGATTTTTTATTTTTTTTATTAGCCTAATTAAAATTTAATTAGGCTATTTTTTATGGAATTTTTTTTGCCAATTAATAGTTTTTATTATTGGAGTTTTAATAATCATATTTCGAACAAAATTAAGCTAAGAATCATTATAAAAACACTTCCTACATTCTAAAAAATTATATTCAAATTTTTTAATTTAATGGTACATCACATGTTGCCAGCGTGGTATGGGTGAATTTTTTGCTGATTTTCTAAAATCTACACGACTGGAAACGATTAAAGGCTAGGAAGTAATATTAAAATATTAGATAACATTTTAAAAAGAAATATTAATTAGATTAATCTTCTTTTTTGAAAATTAAATTTATTTGTTAGTTGATGCTATCTTTATCAAGATAATTTGAGAATTAAATGAGAGTAAAACTTGAACCGGATACAGCATTCATCGGCAAAAAGTTCGCTTATATATTTTTAGGGATAATATTTAGTCTAAATGCCATAACTTTTATTTGGTTTTTCTTATTTTCAAATTTTAAATAAGATCGAAATTTTCGTTAAAAAGAATTAAATTATAAAACTAAACAAAATTTTAAAAAAGATTTTAGTTACTAAAAAATTCCTGGGATGATCTGGCCTGTTGTTACATAAGCACCTAATAGTGCAATGAAACCAACCATAGCCCATCTACCATTTACTTTCTCTGCATTTTGAGGATATCCATCGTAAGACACAGTTTCATCAATATAAGGCCTTGTTTCAGATGGAAACATATTTTGTCTTCCGCCTGATTCTGTTGTAACTCCTGATTTTGTCATTAAAAAGATAATAATTGTTAACTAAAGTAACACAAATATTAACTTATGTAAACCAAACCCTTCATCGATCTTCCCCTGAGTATTTATGTTATTAGTCAATATGTGACATTTCTGTTGAAAAATTAACAAGCCACATTTCTTTCAAATCACTTTTTATTGTTAAATTCAGAATCAATAGTTAAAGTAAGCATTTATACTCACAGTAAGTAATTTTACTTAGTAGGATGATAATAGCATTTAGGAAGTGCTTAGCTGGTTAAGTCAGAAAATCTGAATTAACTAGGTCGTCATGAGCTTGCCGGTGGGATACTTGCAAGCTCTTTCAATTTTTAAAGCAAGAAAATAAACCTAGCGAAATAAAATATTCTTCTAAAAATTTAATTTTGAGTTTATATAAAAATGTCAATAAATTAATTTATTGCTAAATAAAAAATAGAGATTTCAAAATGTATGTCTTTAGATTTTATTCTCATCCCCTCTTGCATTCTTATCATACTTTTTCTTTTAAATAGAGAAAATATAATCTACAAGAAAAATCAAAATGCTAAGTAATTGCATTTATTAAAATGAGGAAGAAAATTAAGGATCAAAAACTTTATTATCATCAATAAATAATGTTTCTTTAAAAAGATCGTTTAAGAATCGTATTAAATTGATGAGGTTTACAAGAAAAATAGCCTAGCTATTTTTCTTAAAATTAACCTTTATTTAATTAAACTTTTGACCAGTATTCTTTTAAGCGATTTATTTATTCTTGTTTCTAAAGCAATGGATGCAATTACATTTTTTATTAATGTTTTAGATTTCATAAATTGCCGACTATTCCTTAAAAAATTAAAAAGAGGCAGATTTCAATAGTTAATTTTGTAGATAGAATTTTAAAAATACTTTTGGTTGATTATGACTTAAATAAAATATTAAATTTTACTTGCTCTTTTAACTATCAATAACGCCACTGTTATAGATAGAAATACAGGAGCCCATGCTGCTAAAAAGGGATTTAAAATCCCCTTTACCCCAAGGGAGCTTGAAAAAAAAGATAAAACATAATAACCAAATATTAGTAAGACACTAACTCCAAATCCTTGACTCTTTGATGATCTTGAAATTGATCTAACTCCAAGACCACTCCCAATTAAACCAAAGACTAAGCAAGCTGCTGGAAGAGTAAATTTTTCTTGAATTCTTACTCGCATCCTTCTCGCTTCTTTTGTATTGCCAGATTTTTGATAAATTGCTTCTGCCATTTTTGCTTCTTTTAATGACATATCATTAGCATCAGAGGATATTTTTGCTAACTCCCTTGGGCCTTCTCCAAAAGGATATTTATATCTGTTGAAATTAATAAAACTTACTGTTCCTTCGTCTTTAGCAATCGTTAACCGACCATCATAAAAGATCCAAAGATTATTATCTTGATCGAATTCTCCTTTTTTTGCTTTCAGAGTTTGTTCAATACCTAGTCTTGAATAATCAATAAGAGTTACCTCTTCCATAAAATTATTACGAAAAAATTTTGCATAAAAAATATGCGTTAAGTTTTCATTACTTTTTGAAATTTGATTAGAAGAATCAATTTGTGAACCGTATCTAGAAAACATAATGTGTTTTCCCTCTTCCGAACTTAAAGCTGTTCCTAAAGAAGATCTCATAGTATTTTCGGCGACTCTATTCGAAATAGGTACAAGACTATCATTAAAATTAAAAGTTATAAATGTCATTAATAATGAAAGAAAAACTGCAGGTACAATTATTCTTATATTTGTAAATCCTAAACTCTTTAACGCTGTCAATTCCGAATTGGAAGATAGTTTTCCATATGCAAGTAATGTAGAAAGAAGCATTGACATAGGAAAAGATAAGACAAGAAAACCAGGTAGTTTTAAAATTAGTATTTTCAATGCGATTTGAAGTGGCAATCCAAATTCAACAATTTTCCTAACTAAATCGAACATTATTCCTACGCTTAAGCTCACCGCAGTAAATGCTCCGATAGCAAACAACATCGGTGGCAGTAATTGACTAATTAACCAACGATCAACAAGTGGGATTTTGATTATTACTTTCCTCAACTCGCTCTTTATTAGTTTTAATAACATAAACTTAGACTCCATATTCAAATATTTAAATTGATTTTTTCCATACAAATGAAGCACTAGCCATATAATTCCAAGCATAAACAATTGCTATACCAGCAATCTGTGCTGCAAATGTATCTGGCGAGATATATCTGTAGAAAGCTGTAGTTATGCCTATATTGGCAATTACAGGTAACGAGGCGACGATAAGAAATTTGAAAAGACCAATTAATAAAGCTGAATTCTTTAACCTCTCAGAGCGAAAAGTTACTTGATTATTAATTAAAAAATTGGATGTTGCTGCAGATACTATTGCAAAAGGTAATGCCCTATAGAAGTCAAAAAGAAGAATTTCTACTAAAAATGAAGAAATAAAAAGTTGAACAAAAATACCAGAAATGCCAACTAGTCCAAAACTTACAGCCCTTCTTGGTAATAATCTGAAAATCAGGTTATGAATAATTGAAACGACAAAATCCCAAATTATAGCTACGTCTAATTTTGAATTACCAAATCTTCTCTCCTTAAAAATCAATGGGACCTCATTCACCTTTAGTTCGCCCTTACTTAAAGCAAGTAATTCATACAAAAATTTAAATCCATTAATTTCGATTTTTCTTATAAATTTCTTAGTCTTTTCTCTATCTAAGCAAAAACATCCACTTAAATAATCTGTTAATTTTGAGTAATTTCTATGCAAAGATATGCGTGCTAGTTTATTGGAAATGTTTGATCCTAGAGTTCTGTTATTTGATAACCCCTCTATTTTAGATCTGTTAAGAAACCTACTTCCAATGACAATATCAGATTTTTTTTTATTAATTACATTTAACATGTCTAATACTAAAGAAGGATGATGTTGACCATCACCATCAAGAACTAATATATATTTCCCTTGAGAGAAAATTAAACCTTCTTTAATAGCACTAGATAAACCAGACCTACCAATTCTTGTTATTAATTTAATTCTATTATTCAACTTCATATATTTATTTACCTCTTCGGAAGTTCCATCAGGAGAATCATCATCAACAACTATAATTTCATATTCAAAATCACTTATTAATACAATTAAATTTTTTATAAGAGGTATAATATTTTGTACTTCATTAAATGTTGGTATAACTATCGATATCATTACTTTGGACTAATGAACCTTATTACTTTATGGTATCTTAATGTAATCCCAAAAGAAATAAAATAAGGATGAATAGTATTAAAAAGAAAATCGAATGGGATAAATATATCATTGCTCTTAGTCCTATTTTTCTTATTTTTTATATTAGTAATGAAACCTATGCTATTGACTATAGAGCCTTTTATTTAGCAGGAAAATCTGTACTAAATAATCTGAATCCCTATTTAAATCATATCTCCTTAAGTAGTGATTTCTATGGGCCTATTAATTCTGAACTATATAAATTTTCTGGTTGGAAATATCCACCACTAGCATCCTATATTTTTACACCACTTGCAACTTTACCTTATGAACTTTCAAAAAATATTTTTAATCTTATTTCTCTTCTAAGTATTTCATTGGTAACTTTCTTTATTATAAAAAAAAGGATTTTTTATATTAATCCTTATTCTTTAATTATTGTTGGAATCAGTTTCCCATTTTTGGCAATCATATCAAGAGGTCAAGTAGAGATTTTATTAATTTGCATAGCATTGATATCTTTATATTTTTATAAAAAAGATAAGGTCTTTTTAAGTGCCAACCTAATAGCAATTATGGGATTTATCAAAGTATTTCCTTTATTATTAGGCCTCGCCTTTATTAAAACTTTAAAAAAAAAGAAATTTTTCATATATCTAATCTCTTCATTACTAATACTTTACTTTTTAAATCTAACTTTATGTCCCCTAGAATGGAGGCAATCATTTATTGAGAGAGTAACGATCCCGTGGAATCAAATGCCATTAGGAGATTTAAAAGAACTTCCAAATAATTTGGGTATCATTAAAGATTCTATGATGGTGAGAACATCCGATGCTAGAAATTTATTTCATTCTCATTTTTTTGTATTTGGATTTGCTAATCCCTTATTATCTAATAATTTATTTTTGAGCGGAATATTTGGGTCTATTGGAGCTCTAATTTGCCTCTTTAAGTACTCAAAACTTTCAATATCATTATGCTTTTTTACAATCATGAATTGGATTAACATAATTAACCCAATATCATGGATTATGGGTTTATTCTGGTATGTTCCTCTATTTATTTTTAGTTATGAAAAAATAAAACCTTCTTTAAGAATAATAATTGCTCTTCCTTTAATACTTCCACCATTTTTAAATATTTCTGGGTATTTAGCTGCAATTATCTCATTATTTATAATGAGTTTTTTTTCTAAAGAAGGTTTAAAAAGTCTCTAAAATTCCCTTTTTGAAATTTTTAAAAATAGCGAAATTTTTGTCTAAGATTGGGAAATTATGAATACTTCAGCTTTTCCAATTTAGCCAAAATGATACCATTTAATAAATCTTATCCTTTCTCAATATTTTGACCCATTACTAACTGACATTTTAATTTAAGATTTGATAATAACTTTGCAAATTATATTAATTAAAGTGAGCATTCCTTTAATTAAACCAACCTTTTTTATTTTCCTTAACTTTTGGCGAAGTCTGAATCTTTGGCACTTCATCAACTCTTCCTTTAATAATCATTAATGGAACAATTGCCCATAGACCTAAAAATAATATCCAAAATAAGTAGATGTTCATAAAAAAAAAATTTATATTATTATATTAAAATTAAAAAAATAATAACCGTGAGTTTCTTTTTAAAGTTCTTTTTAAGATGTATAATCGAGTTTTTTAAAGGAAAATTAAATGCTTAATAAATTTCATATAAATAATTAGATAAACGTAAGCATAATAAATAGAAGAAGTTATAGTTTTTTATCAAGTAAT
>QCDK01000029.1 GCA_003278765.1 Prochlorococcus sp. AG-355-G23 | reverse complement strand
GAAAATTTCCAATCCTCCCTCCAGAGCATGATTGCAAGAAAATTAGAAAAATTAATAAAAAAAATTCTTTTTTTTTTAAAATCATATTTTTTCTAACTTTTCTTTTTCCTCTTAGTTTTTTTATTACTAATCTTTGTTTTGTTTAAAATTGAGCCTTTTTTATCTTTTAGTTTTTCTTCGAAAATAGATACTGCGTCATCTATGGTGAATTTTTCTAAGTCAGTATCTTTTGCAAGCGATACGTTAGTTTTGCCACATTTTAAATAGACCCCATATCTTCCATTTAATATTTGGATTTTTTCTTTGAATTCTTTCGGTTTTCCAAAGTCTTTAAGTACCTCTTGACCACCTCTGCCCATTTTTGGCATCGCAAGAATTTCTAATGCTCTTTTTATATCAACTGTAAAAACGTCATCCTCTTTTTTTAAGGATCTGTTTTCAGATTCATTTTCATTTTTAATCCATTTGATGTAAGGCCCAAATCTTCCTCTATCAGCCTCAACAACTCCTCCTTCAGGATGAACTCCTAACAATCTAGGTAAACTTAACAGTACGAGAGCCTCATCTAAAGTTAAATCATCAGTTTTCAACTCTTTGGGTAATGAAGCTCTTCTTGGTTTAGCTTTATCTTGATCATTAGTTCCCAATTGTACGTAAGGTCCATAAGGGCCAAATCTTAAAAAGACTTTTTCCCCAGTTTTTGGGTCGGTCCCAAGATCTGATGGGCCACTTAAAATTTGATCAACTTGCTTTATGTCTAAATCTCCAGGTGTAATATCCATTGGTAGATTACCTTTCGCCTGAATTTCATTACCAGACTCATCAATTTTTGTACCTTCAAGCCATGGTCCATTAGAGCCTATTCTGACTACGCAAGGAAGGTCTTCAAAATCAACTTGTCTATAAGCTTTACCATCAATATCACCCTCTGTTTTCTGAACTTTTACCTCCAAACCATTTTTACCCTTATAAAAAGTTTCGAGGTATGGTAGCCATTCAAGATTGCCTGAAGATATTTCATCCAATGAAGATTCCATTTTTGCAGTAAATGTAGTATCAACAAGATCAGGGAAATGTTCTTCTAATAGAGCAGTAACAGCAAAAGCTGTAAACGTTGGAGACAAAGTATTGGAGGATATATTTGCATAACCTCTATCCACTATTGTGCCAATAATGCTTGCATAGGTAGAAGGTCTTCCAATTCCTTCTTTTTCAAGTACTTTAACTAATGCAGCCTCTGTATATCTTGCAGGAGGTTTAGTTTCATGAAAAGTAGATTCCTTATTAGTAACATCAAGACATGTTCCAGTTGTTAAGTTTGGGAGAATAATTTCTTGTTGTTCAAGGGACGAACTTGGGTCATCACTTCCCTCTACATAAGCTCTGAAGAATCCTGCGAAATCAATACTTTTCCCGCTCGATTTAAATAATCCATCCCCCACGCTAATTTCAGCATTAATCATTGTTAGCCTAGCTTCCGCCATTTGACTAGCTACAGTTCTTTTCCAAATTAAATCGTAAAGAGATAAGTCTCTACCAGTTAGATTAGTTTCCTTAGGTGTTTTAAATACCTCACCTGCCGGCCTAATAGCTTCGTGTGCTTCTTGAGCATTTCTTGCAGTTGAATTAAATTGTCTTGGTGAGTTAGATAAATATTCTTTTCCATACATAGAACTAACACATTCTCTAGCAGCTCTTGTGGCTTGTTCGGAAAGATGAACTGAATCAGTTCTCATATATGTTATGAAACCTCTCTCATATAATCCTTGTGCACATCTCATAGTTTCTCTTGCAGACAATCGAAGCTTCCTGTTTGCTTCTTGTTGTAATGTGCTAGTTGTAAATGGAGGAACTGGCTTACGCGTTGATGGCTTTTTTTCGATTTTTGAGACTAACCAATCCTCTGAGGAAAAAGTCTTTAATAAATCATTTACTTTTTCTTCTCCGATTATTAAAGATTTATTTCCTTGTTTTAATTTGCCGGTCTGTTCATCAAAATCGGAACCATTAGAAATTCTTTGACCGTTTAAACTAAATAATTTAGTTTCGAAAGTAATATTATCCTTCACCAGGGAAGCTTTAATCCCCCAGTAACTAGCTTTTTTAAAGGATCTTCTTTCTCTCTCTCTCCTAACAAGAAGTCTTACAGAAACTGATTGAACACGACCAGCAGATAATCGAGGGGCTACCTTCTTCCAAAGTAAAGGAGATAATTCATATCCAAAAAGCCTGTCCAAGATTCTTCTTGTTTCTTGAGCCTGAACAAGTTCCATATCAATTTCTCTTGTTTGGTCTAAAGCTTTATTAATTGCCTTTTTCGTAATTTCATGAAAAACCATTCTCTTAGTTGGTATTTTAGGCTTAAGTATTTGCATGAGATGCCAGCTAATACTCTCTCCCTCTCTATCTTCATCAGTTGCCAGTAAGAGCTTGGTAGCGCCTTTCAATGCATCTTTTAACTCTTTAACAACCTTTTTCTTATCTTTTGGGACTATGTAAAGTGGTTCAAAATCTTCCGTTGTATTAACTCCTATCCTTGACCATTTTTCCTTTTTAAACGCAGCAGGTATTTCAGCAGCTCCTTTTGGAAGATCTCTTACGTGTCCCATTGAAGCTAGAACTTCATAATTAGTAGGCAAAAACTTTCTTATGGTTTTTGCTTTGGTGGGACTTTCAACAATAACAAGTGTGTGATCCAAGGTTTATTTCAAAAATTGGTGTTTTTGTTCAGTTAGGGCATATTATGATTATTTGAAGCTTTTTCAAGTAATTTCTTCTTAAAATTTCAAAAATCATACCCACAAATTATAATCAAGTTAAGATTAACTCTTAGACCTTTACAATCAACCATCTAATTTAATCCAATTTAATAAAGTGCCCAACGAAATCTTTACAATTAATTTAAATGCTCAAGCCATTATCCCAGAGGCTTTTATTTTATTAGGTATTGTTGGAACACTTCTTGTAGATTTAGCAGGAGAAAAAACTGCATCAAAATGGGCACCAATAATTTGTTATTTATCAATTGGCAGCTCTCTTATTAGTTTGGCATTGCAATGGAGTAATCCGGTAGAAAGCGCATTTCTTGGTTCCTTTAATTCAGATAATTTGGCAATCGCATTTAGAGCAATAATTTCTTTATCAACCTTAGTATCTTTACTTATAAGTTGGCGGTATACAGAACAAAGTGGTAGCCCAATTGGCGAGTTTGCCGCGATAGTTCTTTCGGCCACCCTTGGAGCAATGCTTTTGTGTGGATCTACTGACCTTATTAGTGTATTTATATCTCTGGAAACTTTATCTGTAGCAAGTTACTTACTGTCTGGTTACCTCAAGAGAGATCCAAGAAGTTCAGAAGCGGCCTTAAAATACCTCCTTGTTGGTTCAGCGGCAGCTGCTGTCTATTTATATGGATCCTCTTTTCTTTATGGATTAAGTGGTTCAACAAACTTAGCGACAATAGGTTTAGAAATTATCAATAAGCCATCCTTCATTACATCACTAGCCCTTGTATTTGTCTTATCAACAGTTGCCTTTAAAATTGCTGCTGTTCCCTTTCATCAATGGACACCAGATGTATATGAGGGTTCACCTACACCTGTAGTAGCTTTTTTATCTGTTGGTTCAAAAACAGCAGGCTTTGCATTTGCAATAAGAATATTAAGCACAACTTTCTCTTCTTTTGACGAAGAATGGAAACTTTTATTTACCATTTTGGCCATATTGAGCATGGCTCTAGGAAATGTTGTAGCTCTAGCTCAAACCTCGATGAAAAGGATGCTAGCTTACAGTTCTATTGGACAAGCCGGATTTGTAATGATTGGAATAGTATCTGGCACACAAGATGGTTTATCAGCAGCTGTTTTATATTTGGCTGCATATTTATTCATGAATTTGGGTGCATTTTCTTGTGTAATACTTTTCTCACTGAGAACTGGTTCTGACAGAATTCTTGATTACTCAGGACTTTACCAAAAAGATCCTCTTATTACATTAGGCTTAAGCCTCTGTCTTCTATCTCTTGGAGGTTTACCGCCAATGTTGGGATTTTTTGGAAAGATATACTTGTTCTTTGCAGGTTGGGCAAATCATCAATATCTATTAGTAATAGTTGGATTAGTAACTTCAGTTATATCTATTTATTACTACATTTCAGTAATAAAAATGATGGTAGTTAAAGAACCACAGGAAGCTTCTGAAATAGTCAAAGCATATCCTGAAATTAATTGGGGAATTGTAGGATTACCTCCCTTGAGAATTGCACTTTATACTTGTGTCGCAGTAACTGCTTTAGGAGGAATCTTGTCCAATCCTCTTTTTAAATTAGCTAATACAGCAGTTTCAGAAACTCCTTTCTTACAAGATATTATTGCTACAGCAAACAATATTTCATAGAAAAATTCTTCAATAAATGTTTAAGAAAGTCGCGAGTTTAGAAAATATATCTAAAACATATGGGAAAGAGGATCTAACTGTTAAAGCCTTAGACAGCATAAACTTAGAAATTTACAAAGGTGATTATTTAGCTGTAATGGGAGCTAGTGGCTCAGGCAAAAGTACAGCTATGAATATTATTGGATGTCTAGATAGACCATCAGAAGGTATTTATAAATTAAATGGTATTCCTGTTGAAAATTTATCTGATGATGAGCTCGCGGAAATACGTAACCAAAAATTAGGCTTTGTTTTTCAACAATTTCATCTTCTATCAGACGCAACTGCACTAGAAAACGTAACTTTGCCGATGATTTATGCTGGTATCGATCCTGAACAAAGATTAGAACGAGGTAAGAATGCCTTAAAAAAAGTTGGCCTTACAGAAAGAATGAATAATCGCCCAAACCAATTATCCGGAGGTCAACAACAACGAGTTGCTATTGCGAGGGCTATTATCAATAACCCTGCAATTTTGCTAGCAGACGAACCTACTGGAGCACTAGATTCAAAAACCACTGAAGATGTATTAGATCTTTTTGACAAACTGCATGAATCTGGGATAACTATAGTTTTAGTTACGCATGAAGATGAAGTTGCAAATCGCGCAAAAAAAATAGCCAAATTCAAGGATGGAAGAATAGTTGATTTAAAAATTAATTAAATTAAAATCTTCTAATTACCTTCATCTGAGTTTCATTTTCAAGTCTTAAATTCCCATTCGAATCAATATCTTTAATTTTCCATGTATGAGAACAATAACCACTAGGTAAAAATTTTTTAGTAAGAAACTTATTTGCAGATTTAATCACATATTCTTTTTCCTTATTGCATTCAATTGAATCATAAAAAGCTTTAAGAACTTTTGCTGTCCAATAATGTTGATTAATATTCTTAGTTTGAAGTAATTTTGATAATGAAATACCTTCTGATGGGGTGTAATTTAAAATATTCATGCCAAGTCCTACTCTCACATAGATAATTTCTTTGCCTCTTGTTATAACCTTTGGTAAAAATCCAATCAACTTTTTTGAACCAAAAAAAATATCATTTGGCCATTTCAAACAAACATTTATATTTTCTTGTCTAAGCATTTCGCATAACTTAATACCTAAAGACAAATTAAATATTTGACATGCAAATTCTTTTGAAAATATTGGGTAAGCTGCACTTAACCAAATCCCGCCTTTTGGAGAAACCCAAGTTTTTGAGTTTTGGCCAACCCCTGAGAACTGTTCTCTTGCGATTATCGCAACTGGCTGGTTTTGCTTTATTTCAGAATATCCAAGCAAGTTTGTCAGCTCATTTTCGGTACTTTTACATTTTATTTTGTAATGAAGTGTCCAGGCTGGATATCGACCCTGTATTTTTTTTAAATAAAAAACTGTCTTAGCTGCAGGTCCAATAACTTTCACAAATTCTTTATTAAAACAGCGAGCATCTTTTTGAAGATTAGATTAACTTTAGTCTTAATAAGTAAATTTTACAAATTGGACAAAAAGTATTTGCCAATAGTGAATAGAAGGAATCCACATCCATTAAAAAATTGTCTTGATAATTTCAAAAAATCATGGGGAGACTTAGATAAACTTTCAAAAATCAACGAGAACTGGAAAAACTTAATCGGTTTGGAACTATTTCAAGAATGCAAACCATTAAATATTGAAAAAAAAATACTTACTATTGCAGTAAATCATCCACAGTGGCGACAAGCTTTAATTTATAACAAGCATAAATTAAAAGAGAGAATCGAGAGAATTGGAATAACTTTGAATGAAATAAAAATAATACAAAATTATGAAATTAAAAATAAAAATATCCATGCTACTAATGCAAAGATAGTTTGGGCAAAGCATCCAAGCAGAATCAATCAAAATAATATGCGCATTTGTACTCTCTGTAATTCACCTACCCCTGAGGGCGAAATCAAAAGATGGGGAAAGTGTTCTTTTTGTTGGAGAAAAATAAACAACTAAATTCTTTATTTAGTTAAGGTTAGTATTCCCATTTGCCCCCCCAAAATAGTCCTATATTCAGCTTTTTTAAATCCAACCTCCTTAGCGATATTTATAAGCTCATTTTTCTTTGGAAAATTTCTAATACTTTTTTCAATATATTCGTACTCTGGACCTAAATTAAAAAGCCGCGAAATGGTTACTACAATAAATCTCAAATAAATTTTTTGAAAAATATTTGATAAAGAACTTTTTGTTGAGTGATTAAAATCCAAAAATCCTGCCCTTCCTTTATCCTTTAAAAGATAAAAAACTTTTTTTATTCCTTCTTCAACATTATTCAAGTTTCTTAGTCCGTATGACATGCAAATCCCATCAAATTTTTTTGAATAATCATTAATTTCTAATACATCTTGAATTTTCCACTTAATAAATTTATTTTTTTTTAGCTCTGATTTTTTCTTTGCAATATTTAAGATATCCTCTGCACTATCAATTCCAGTAATTGAGCCCATTGGACTAACTCTCTCAGAAATTAAGAATGCTAAATCTCCAGTTCCACAGCACAAATCAGCCCAATCTTCACCATTTAAAGGTTCCAATAAATTAACTAATTTCCTTTTCCATAACCTGTGCAGCCCAAAACTTAATAGATTATTTAAAAAGTCATATTTATACGAAATTTTATTAAATATATTTTTGACTTCGATAGTTTTTGTGAATTTCATTTTAAAAATTTTAACTTATTTCTTTTTGGTATTAAATTAAATTTTTTATTCATATGGCCTAATTGGAAGTTTTTTTTCGAGTAGGAAAGTCTTTATTTCTCTTAAAGAAAGTTTCTTATCATGAAGTAATGATGCTAAAAGTGCGGCAGATGCCCTGCCTTCATTGAAAACATCATAGATATCTTCTAAACAACCTGCTCCTCCAGAAGCAATCACTGGGATGTTAACAATATTCGCAACAGATGCTGTCAAATCTAAATCATATCCATTCTGCGTTCCATCACCATCCATTGAAGTTAGTAATATTTCTCCTGCACCTAATTCCTCAACTTTCTTTGCCCAACTTAATACATCTATACCGGTATTCTCTCTCCCTCCTTTTACATATACATCCCATTGATCAACCTTATTATCTTTTCTTCGAGCATCAATTGCTATCACTATGCATTGATTACCAAATTCCCTAGAACTTTCAGAAATTAAATCAGGATTTCTTACGGCTGAGGAATTCAAACTCACTTTATCCGCTCCGGCTCTTAAGAGATCGTTAATAGAAGAAACAGAATCTATTCCTCCACCTACTGTAAAAGGGATTTTTACTGATCTTGCTGTTCTAGAGACAAGGTCAACTAATGTATTTCTATTCTCAACACTTGCTCTAATATCTAGAAATACTAATTCATCTGCACCTTCATCTGAATACCTACAAGCCAATTCAACAGGATCGCCTGAGTCTCTCAAGTTAACAAAATTTACACCTTTAACCACTCTGCCATGGGCGACATCTAAACAAGGAATTAAACGAAGAGCTACCATTTTAGTAAAAATTGTCCAAATGCTGTTAATCTTGCATAATAGCTTCCATTTTACCTCTTATGGCTGAAACAAAATTATTACCCAAAATAGGTAGTAAAATCAAAATTAACATTAACAAAGTAAAAGATAGACTACCAGCTAAATTAATCGATCAAATATCCTCGAATCCTAAAGCCGTTATAACAGGCTATAAAATGACAGACGGCAGAAGTATTGGAATCACCGCAAAATTTCAAAATGGTGAGCAAAATTGGTTTTTCCCAGAAGAAATTGAGAAAGGTTAAAGAGTAAAGTGAATGATCCAAAACAACTATTAGGAATTAAGGGTGCCTCTGAAACATCAAGTATATGGAAACTCCGTATACAGTTAATGAAACCCATAACATGGATCCCTTTGATATGGGGAGTTATTTGTGGAGCAGCTGCAAGTGGGAATTTTGAATGGACATTTAGTAATGTTCTAGCTTCATTAGCATGTATGTTGATGAGTGGACCACTTCTAGCTGGTTATACCCAAACCATAAATGATTTTTTTGATAAAGAAATTGATGCAATTAATGAACCAAATAGACCAATTCCTTCTGGGAAAATTTCAATTAAAGATGTAAAAATACAAATTTGGGTATTACTTATAGCGGGTTTAATAGTTGCTTTTCTATTAGATTTATATGCTAAGCACAGCTTCCCTTCCGTCTTACTTTTAGCATTAGGAGGTTCCTTTGTTAGTTATATATATTCTGCTCCACCACTCAAATTAAAACAGAATGGTTGGCTTGGAAATTATGCATTAGGAGCATCTTATATAGCTTTACCTTGGTGGGCAGGACAAGCCTTGTTTGGGAAATTAACCATCGTAACTGCGATACTAACACTTGCTTATAGTCTCTCAGGGCTTGGAATTGCTGTTATTAATGATTTTAAAAGTGTTGAAGGAGACTCAAAGCTAGGCTTAAATTCTCTCCCAGTAGTATTTGGAATTAAAAATGCAAGTAGAATAAGTGCAGGACTGATTGATATTTTTCAATTAGCAATGGTTGTAGTATTAGTCATTATTGGTCAACATTTAGCCTCTGTAATTTTGGTTTTATTGGTAATTCCGCAAATTACATTTCAAGATATGTGGTTACTAAGAGATCCTCTAAAGTTTGATGTCAAATATCAAGCAAGTGCCCAACCATTCCTTATTACTGGAATGTTAGTTACAGCTTTAGCGATAGGACATAGTTTTTTGGTTGCTTAAGGTGCAAAAGATTAAATTCAAATCTTTTGTTTTAATAATTCCAATATTAATTTTTTCTGGAATATCTTTTTATTTTTTTAGTCTAGTATTTAGTACCTTAAAATTTGACGTTTCTAAAAATAAAAAGTCTCGGGAAAGCAAATATTCTTACGTAATATCCTCTTCTGATAAAAAGATACTAAGCAAATTAAGCCGCAAATTTGAAATAGATAATAGTTATCATAAAATTCCATTTTTGCTTAAACATTCTTTTATATCTTCTGAGGATAAAAGATTTTATAAACATAATGGAATAGATTTAAAAAGTATTTCACGTGCCCTTATTCAAAATATTAGAAGTGGTTATGTTAAAGAGGGAGGAAGTACGATTACACAACAAGTTGCTAGATTACTTTTTCTAAATAATGATTTAAGTTTTCAAAGAAAAATCAAAGAAATATTTATATCACTCATACTTGAATTTAGATATGACAAAAATCAAATTTTAAAATTATATTTAAATAATATTTATCTAGGATCAGGAGCATACGGGGTAAACGAAGCTGCACAAGTTTATTTTGGAAAATTTATAAAAGAATTGACATTATCAGAGATTGCATTAATTGCAGGATTAGCTCCAGCTCCATCAATTTATTCACCTTATCAAAATTTAGAACTAGCTACTAAAAATAGAAATAAAGTTCTTGAATCAATGTATGTTGATGGATATATTTCCCTTGCAAGTAATAATTTAGCTTTAAATATTTTGCCTTCTCCTATGTTTATGAGCAGTGAAGATTTAAAAGATTTATTTGCATCAAATACAAAAAAACCTCTTATGGGGAGATTTTATGAAAATCAAAGAAAGAGCCAAAAGATATTAGTTAATCCTGATGATACACCTGAAGGTGGTAAATGGAGTTTCGATGAAATGAACAGAAAAAAATTACCAAAAAAAATAAATATACCCGATACACCTAAATTACAAAAAAATAAATTTGTAGTTAATGCAGAAAAGTCATTAGCCAATATTGATATTGAGTTTATTGGAGAAAGTAACAACTTTTTATATCCAACTAATTTTGAAGAGGCAGATGCATGGTTAAATGATTTTTTTAAACATAGATTTTTCTTATTTGGAGATTATGAGGATGCTATTTCTAAAGAAAATTCTTTTTTATGGCACAGTTTACTTTCTCCTCTTTTAAATAGCGGCTTATTAACCCCAGATGAAGTAGTAAATAAAGCATTACTTTTTGCAAAAAATAATAATGTTCCTATTAACTCTTTAGAGGGTTTTATTCGTCAAATTATTGGATGGAGAGAATTTATTTGCCTCGTCTATAAAAAGTACGGAACAAAGATGCGAAATAGTAATTTTTGGAATTTTGTAGATAAACCAATTCCAAAATCTTTTTATCAAGGAAATACAGGAATTGAACCAGTAGACGTTGTTATAAAAAATATTATTAAATTTGGTTATTGTCATCATATTGAGCGGCTAATGATTGTTGGCAACTTTATGCTTCTATGTAGAATTCACCCGAACCAAGTTTATAAATGGTTTATGGAAATGTTTATTGATTCCTATGATTGGGTTATGGTCCCAAATGTTTACGGAATGAGTCAGTTTAGTGATGGAGGTATCTTTTCAACAAAGCCATATATATCAAGCTCTAATTATGTAAAGAAAATGTCTAATTTCAAAAGTGGCCCATGGTGTGAAATATGGGATGGCTTATTTTGGAAATTTATTAAAGATAATGAAAGCTTTTTTAGAAAGCAATATCGTCTGGCAATGTTAACGAGAAATCTCGATAAAATGTCAGAGGAAAAATTAAATAATCACTTAAAAACGGCCGATAAATTTTTAAGAGATATTCAATAAATTAAGAGTAATAACCTACAGTTGTTTTGGAAAAATTAAAAGAATATTATGTTATGAAGAAATATTAAGTACGGATGTTAGCTTAGAAAAAATTAGATTTATCTAATGGAAATTGGAACACTTTTTTTAAAAAGTAATTCGACGGGAATTATCACTTTTTCTGAATTAGATTGGATAACTACCCATCAATCTAATTTCACTAGGCTGGAGGAATCCATAGCAATTAAATTAGGCAGAATGCTTGATGCAGGATCTATCAATATTGGTTGCCGTTTGAAATCCTGAATAAGTTTTTATTTTAATAATGAAGTATCAAAAAGAGAAAAAATA
>QCDK01000028.1 GCA_003278765.1 Prochlorococcus sp. AG-355-G23 | reverse complement strand
TTTGTATACTCAATTTCTCTCAAAAAGCTGAAGTTTTAGCTTTAACTTCTTTTGAAAGTCATAATTTTGTATCATCCGCAGTTAAAAATATTGGCCCATCAGTTGTAAAGATTGATACTGAGCGATTGGTAGAGAGACAACAATTTGATCCTACTTTACTTGACCCTTTATTAAGGGACCTACTTGGCGATCAAGGAATTACTCCTGAAAGAGAGAGAGGACAAGGGTCTGGAGTTATTATTAATGAGAATGGGTTAGTTCTTACAAATGCTCATGTCGTAGAAAGAGTCGATGATGTTTCAGTTACTTTGGCAGATGGATCCATTTGTGATGGTCAAGTTTTGGGCACAGATCCAGTAACTGACCTTGCTTTAGTAAAAATTGATGAAGATGCATATTCTGGTTTTGCTCCACTTGGAAATTCTGAAGATCTTGAAGTCGGCGATTGGGCAATAGCTCTTGGTACTCCTTATGGTCTTGAAAAAACGGTAACCTTGGGCATTGTTAGCAGCCTACATAGAGATATTAATAGTTTAGGATTTTCAGATAAAAGGTTAGATCTTATTCAGACTGATGCGGCAATAAATCCAGGTAATTCTGGCGGACCACTTATAAATTCGAATGGTGAGGTAATAGGAATTAATACATTAGTTAGAAGTGGACCGGGAGCTGGTTTAGGTTTTGCTATTCCAATCAATTTAGCTAAAAGTGTTTCTGATCAGCTTCTTAAAAATGGGGAAGTTATTCATCCATATTTAGGGGTACAATTAATTTCTTTAAATCCCAGAATTGCTAAAGAACATAATCAAGACCCTAATTCGCTAGTTCAATTACCTGAAAGAAATGGAGCTCTAATTCAATCAGTAATACCTAATAGCCCCGCTGAAAAAGCTGGTTTAAGAAGAGGTGATTTAGTAATAGCAGCTGAAAATATCTCTATAAAAGAACCTAAAGCTTTATTGGATGAAGTAGAAAAAGCTCAGATAGGAAAAGTATTCCTCTTAAATATATTGAGAGATAATAAAGAGATACAGATAAATATCAAACCAGAACCTCTTCCAGGTTTGACATAAAGCACCCATTGAAATTTAATAATCTATAACTATTAGAGAAAAGATTTTGGATTCGCAAACTCAAATGAAACAAGCAGTTGCTGATGCAGCAATCAAGGAAGTAAAGGATGATATGGTTCTCGGATTAGGATCTGGATCTACAGCTGCGTTAATGATAAAAAGCCTTGCGAATGAAATACGTTCTGGCAAAATTCAAAATATAAGAGGTGTTGCTACTTCTTTTCAATCAGAAGTTTTAGCGTTTGAACTGGATATCCCGCTTATTGATTTAGCTTCTGTATCTCATATTGATTTAGCTATTGATGGGGCAGATGAAGTTGATCCAGGGTTTCAATTAATAAAAGGAGGTGGAGCCTGTCATGTTAGAGAAAAGTTAGTGGCATCTAAAGCTGATCAATTGTTAATTGTCGTTGATGAAACTAAACTTGTGCAAAATCTAAATCAATCTTTCCCTTTACCTGTAGAAGTTCTTCCAAATGCTTGGAAGCAAGTTCAGGAAGTGATTTCCGAAATAAATGGCAGTTCTTCTCTAAGAATGGCTACTCAAAAAGCTGGGCCAGTTGTTACTGACCAAGGCAACCTCATCCTAGATGTATTATTTGATGATGGTATTAAGAATCCAAAAGACATTGAAATGATGATTAATAATATTCCAGGAGTATTAGAAAATGGATTATTCGTTGATCTTACTGACAAAGTATTAGTTGGTAAACTCGAAAACGACAATCCAGTAGTTTACTCACCCCCAAGAGCTAGCTAATCTTCAAATCTTATTTGTACTGAGTTAGCATGGCTATGTAAGCCCTCACTTTTAGCAAGATTAATAATATCAGTACTATTAACTTTTAAACTTTCCTCATTGAATTCTATTATTGAAGTATTTTTCATAAAAGTTTCAACCCCCAAAGAGCCACTAAATCTTGAATTTCCTGACGTGGGTAAAGTATGATTTGGTCCAGCAAGATAATCTCCAACGGCTTCTGGTGTCCATTTTCCTAAAAATATCGCTCCTGCATTCTCTATACCTGCAAGAATTTTTTTTGCATCTATAGTAAGAATTTCAAGGTGTTCAGGGGCAAAGCTATTGCTAAGTTCAACACATGATTCATAATTATCGCCAATAACAATTAAACCCCAATTTTTTATTGATTGGATGCAAATTTCTTTTCTTGGATGATTATCTATTTTTTTATAAAGTTCTTCTAAAACTTCTTTTGCCTGGTTCTTTGATGTAGTTAGAAGTATTGATGAGGCTAAAGGATCATGTTCTGCTTGTGCTAGTAGATCAGATGCTATATGAGTGCTTTGAGCTGTTTCATCTGCAATGATTAATATTTCACTTGGACCAGCTAAAGAATCAATCCCTGTAGAGCCATAAATGAGTTTTTTTGCAGTAGTAACATAGATATTCCCTGGACCTGAAATAACATCAACTTTATTGATTTGATTTGTGCCAAATGCTAAAGCAGCAATTGCTTGAGCTCCTCCAACTCTAAATACTTTATTGATTCCTGATAAGTGAGCGGCAGCTAAAACAGTTTTGTTTATTTTCCCTTCTTTATTCCCAGGAGATACCATTATAATTTCTTCTACTCCTGCCACTTTTGCAGGTATTGCATTCATTAATACAGTACTTGGATAAGCAGCTCTACCTCCAGGAATATAAATACCTGCATTTTTAACTGGTCTCCATCTCCTTTGAACTACATCACCATATTTACCTTTTATAGTAAAAGATTGAGGAATTTCTTTTTCATGGAATTTTTGAATTCTTTTATGAGCCACCTCAAGTGAGCGCTTCAAATTGTTATCAATTTCATCCCATGCATTCTTAATTTGATCTGCCCTCACTTGCATTGGGTTAGGATCGAACCCATCAAATTTTTTTGTATATTTTTTCACTGCTATATCTCCATTATTTTTTACCTCTTGAAGAATTTCTTCGACTATTGCAGTTATTTTGTTGTTGTTTTCTGAGTTAGTTCTATTAGAAATCCTTTTTAATTCTTGGATAGCCTCTTTTTTATTATTAATTATCTTCATATTCTTAATTTTTCAAATTGAAAGGCTCAAGACCAAATTTAATAACTCTTAGAATTATATATGATTGATTAGTAGTCGATTTATTTGTTATGATTATAGTCTTCTATTTATGTATCCTCAGTGGCCAATAACAAATCTGCAAAAAAGAGAATCCAAATTGCCGAAAGAAATCGTTTAATCAATAAGTCATACAAATCTACAGTAAGAACTTTGACAAAAAAAACTCTAGAAAATTGCGAAAAATATAAAAAAGATCCAAATGAGGAAAATAAAAATTTAGTTAAAACAAGCCTTAACAAAGCTTTTAGCTTAATAGATAAAGCAGTTAAAAAAAATGTTCTTCACAAAAATAATGGAGCTAATAGAAAATCTAAAATTAACAATTTTGTAAAAACTACTCTTACGAAGAAGTAAAAGCTAGGTCATAATTATGAGCGATATAGAACTCATAGACTCGCATTGTCATTTAATATTTGAAAATTTTGAGAGCGATCTTGAAGATGTTGTTTTGAGATTGCGTTCAAGAGGTGTAAAAAAATTAGTTCATGCTTGTTGTGAGTTAACAGAAATTCCAAAGTTGAAAAAAATATCTAACGAATTTAATGAAATATACTACTCAGTTGGTTTACATCCGCTAGAAGCAAAAAAATGGGAACTAAGTTCAAAATCTCTTTTAAGAAAATCAGCTCAAGAAGATAGAAAAGTTGTAGCTATTGGGGAATTAGGCTTAGATTTTTTTAAAAATGAAAATAAAACTCAGCAGATAGAAGCACTTATTCCTCAAATGGAGTTGGCTTATGAACTTAAATTGCCTGTAATTATTCATTGCAGAGATGCTGCAAAAGAAATGATTGAGATATGTAGTAATCTCTCTAAACAAGGAAAATGTCCTGATGGTGTACTTCATTGCTGGACAGGAACCCCTAAAGAAATGAGACAATTCTTGGATCTTGGATTTTACATCAGTTTTAGTGGAATATTAACTTTTCCAAAAGCATATGAAATTCATGAGTGTGCCAGAATAGTCCCAAAAGATAAATACTTAATTGAAACTGACTCACCATTTTTAGCTCCTGTCCCTCACAGGGGTAAAAGAAATGAACCTTCATTTGTTGAAAATGTTGCCAATTTTATGGCAGATTTAAGATCCACTGAATTAATCACAATTGCTAAAGAGTCATCTAAGAATGCTGAAGATTTGTTTAAATTTGACTTGTTAAGTTGACGTAGCAACTGTTAGAATTAGGAATTACTGGAAATTTTTCTTAATTTTTTGAATTTAACTTACACAGTTAATGAATTATCAGCATTAAACAAAATTTAATTCTTGTTTATTAGATTGTTTTTTTTGTTGAAATCGAGATTTAATGGTTGATCTCTTATTAAGTGAAAAGTTAAAGAACTAATTATTGAGTAAATTAAAAGTAAATAGTAAATCTCACATAACCGCA
The DNA here is from genome assembly GCA_003278765.1 of Prochlorococcus sp. AG-355-G23. Taxonomy (GTDB): domain Bacteria; phylum Cyanobacteriota; class Cyanobacteriia; order PCC-6307; family Cyanobiaceae; genus Prochlorococcus_A. The sequence continues at coordinate 7,408 of QCDK01000028.1, read as the reverse complement.
GGTTTTCTTGGATGAGCAGTAGCGCTTTACAGGTAGCAAAAACGGCTACTTATCTACCAGATTTAGTTGAAGTACAAAGAGCAAGCTTTAAATGGTTTTTGGAAAAGGGCTTAATAGAAGAACTACAAAATTTTTCCCCCATTTCTGATTACACAGGTAAATTAGAATTACATTTTATAGGTGAAGAGTACAGATTAAAAAGACCTAGACATGATGTTGAGGAAGCCAAAAGGAGAGACGCTACATTTGCATCTCAGATGTATGTAACTTGCAGGTTAATTAACAAAGAAACAGGGGAAATTAAAGAACAAGAAGTATTTATTGGCGAATTACCATTAATGACTGAGAGAGGAACTTTCATCATTAATGGTGCAGAAAGAGTTATTGTTAATCAAATTGTCCGAAGTCCTGGAGTTTATTTCAAGGATGAACTCGATAAAAATGGTCGAAGAACCTACAACGCTAGTGTTATCCCTAACAGAGGAGCATGGTTAAAATTCGAAACTGACAAAAATAATTTGCTTTATGTAAGAGTTGATAAAACTAGGAAAATTAATGCTCATGTTCTCATGAGAGCGATGGGTCTAACAGATAATGATGTGGTCGATAAACTTAGGCATCCTGAGTTTTATCAAAACTCAATTGAGTCAGCTAACGATGAGGGTATAAATTCAGAAGATCAGGCATTACTTGAGTTATATAAGAAGCTACGTCCTGGCGAACCACCTTCCGTTTCTGGCGGACAACAACTATTACACAGTAGATTTTTTGATCCCAAAAGATATGATTTAGGCCGAGTTGGTAGATACAAAATAAATAAAAAATTGAGACTTACCGTCCCAGATGATGTTAGAACACTTACCCATGAAGATGTTCTCTCAACCATTGATTATCTCATAAATTTAGAATTGGATGTTGGTGGTGCCAGTTTGGATGATATTGATCACCTTGGTAATAGGAGGGTTAGATCTGTAGGTGAACTCCTTCAAAATCAAGTAAGGGTCGGACTTAATCGTTTAGAGAGAATTATCAAAGAAAGAATGACTGTAGGAGAAACTGATTCTCTAACTCCCGCTCAACTAGTTAATCCCAAACCTTTGGTTGCTGCAATAAAGGAATTTTTTGGCTCCAGTCAATTAAGCCAGTTCATGGATCAAACTAATCCTCTGGCTGAATTAACACATAAGAGAAGAATTTCAGCATTAGGCCCAGGAGGCTTAACTCGAGAAAGAGCAGGCTTTGCGGTAAGAGATATACACCCTTCACATTATGGAAGATTATGCCCTATCGAGACACCTGAAGGTCCTAATGCAGGACTTATTAATTCATTAGCTACCCACGCAAGAGTTAATGAGTATGGTTTTATTGAGACACCTTTTTGGGAAGTTAATAAAGGTAAAGTTAATAAAGCAGGAAATCCTGTTTATCTTTCTGCTGATTTAGAAGATGAGTGCAGAGTGGCTCCAGGAGACGTTGCTACTGACAAGGACGGTAATATAATCGCAAATTTAATACCAGTAAGATATAGACAAGATTTCGAAAAAGTTCCTCCTCATCAAGTCGATTACGTTCAGCTTTCTCCAGTTCAGGTAATTTCAGTTGCTACTTCTCTTATCCCTTTCTTGGAACATGATGATGCTAATAGAGCTCTAATGGGATCAAATATGCAACGCCAAGCAGTTCCATTGCTCAGGCCAGAACGCCCTTTAGTTGGTACAGGTTTAGAATCTCAAGTTGCTAGAGATTCAGGGATGGTTCCAATAACAAAAGTTAATGGAACTATATCTTACGTAGACGCTAATGAGATTGTTGTTAAAGATGAGCAGGGTAATGAACATTTTCACTATCTTCAGAAATATCAAAGATCAAATCAAGATACTTGCCTCAACCAAAGACCTATAGTGAAAATTGGAGATAAAGTTATATCTGGGCAAGTTTTAGCAGATGGATCCGCATGTGAAGGAGGAGAAATAGCACTTGGCCAAAACGTTTTAATTGCTTACATGCCATGGGAGGGGTACAACTACGAAGATGCAATTCTTGTGAGCGAGAGGATGGTAACTGATGATTTATATACTTCAGTACATATTGAAAAATATGAAATTGAAGCAAGACAAACGAAGCTAGGACCTGAAGAAATAACGAGAGAGATTCCTAATATTTCTGAAGAAAGCTTGAATAATCTTGATGAGATGGGAATTATTAGGATTGGTGCTTTTGTTGAGAGTGGAGATATTCTTGTAGGAAAAGTGACTCCCAAAGGGGAATCCGACCAACCACCTGAAGAAAAACTGTTAAGAGCTATTTTCGGTGAAAAGGCTAGAGATGTGAGAGACAATTCCCTCAGGGTACCTAAAACTGAAAAGGGTAGGGTTTTAGATGTTCGCATTTATACTAGAGAACAAGGTGATGAATTACCTCCAGGAGCCAACATGGTTGTTAGAGTTTATGTTGCTCAGAGAAGGAAAATTCAAGTAGGTGACAAAATGGCTGGGAGACATGGAAATAAAGGAATTATCAGCAGAATCTTACCAAGAGAAGATATGCCTTATTTGCCTGATGGAACGCCAGTAGACATAGTTCTTAATCCTTTAGGAGTTCCAAGTAGGATGAATGTGGGACAAGTTTTTGAATTATTGATGGGCTGGGCAGCCTCCAACTTAAATTGCCGAGTTAAAGTTGTTCCGTTTGATGAAATGTATGGGGCTGAAAAATCACATCAAACTGTTCAAGCATTTTTAGAGGAAGCTGCAAAACAGCCAGGTAAAGCATGGGTTTACAATCCTGAAGATCCTGGAAAGTTATTACTTAAAGATGGTAGAACAGGGGAACCCTTCGATCAGCCAGTTGCTGTCGGATACTCTCACTTCCTAAAATTAGTTCATTTGGTTGATGATAAAATTCATGCTAGATCTACTGGTCCCTATTCTTTGGTTACACAGCAACCATTGGGTGGTAAAGCTCAGCAAGGTGGGCAAAGGCTTGGAGAAATGGAAGTATGGGCACTTGAAGCTTATGGAGCAGCCTATACTCTTCAGGAATTATTAACAGTTAAATCTGATGATATGCAAGGCAGAAATGAAGCGCTTAATGCAATTGTAAAAGGTAAACCTATCCCAAGGCCTGGAACTCCTGAGTCATTTAAAGTTCTCATGAGGGAATTACAATCTCTAGGCTTGGATATAGGGGTTTATACAGATGAAGGAAAAGAGGTTGATTTAATGCAGGATATAAATCCGAGAAGAAATACTCCATCAAGGCCTACTTACGAATCACTCGGAACCTCAGAATATGAGGAAGATTAAATACTCAATAAAAACCTTTTAATTTAAATTCGCCAAAAATGACAAACAGCAACTTAAGAACTGAAAATCACTTTGATTACGTCAAAATTTCAATAGCTTCTCCACAAAGAATAATGGATTGGGGTCAAAGGACATTGCCCAATGGACAAGTAGTTGGAGAAGTTACGAAACCTGAAACTATTAATTACAGGACACTAAAACCAGAAATGGATGGACTGTTTTGTGAAAAGATTTTTGGGCCATCTAAAGATTGGGAATGCCATTGTGGAAAGTATAAAAGGGTAAGACATCGCGGCATTGTTTGCGAGAGATGCGGTGTTGAAGTAACTGAAAGTAGAGTTAGAAGACATAGGATGGGTTATATAAAACTCGCAGCACCAGTTTCCCATGTTTGGTATTTAAAAGGAATTCCTAGTTACGTTGCAATACTTTTGGATATTCCACTTAGGGATGTAGAACAAATAGTTTATTTTAATTGTTATGTCGTTTTAGATCCAGGTGATCATAAAGAACTCAAATATAAGCAATTACTCACTGAGGATGAGTGGCTGGAAATTGAAGATGAAATTTATGCTGAAGATTCAACTATTGAAAATGAACCCTTTGTTGGAATTGGTGCTGAAGCTTTGAAGCAACTACTTGAGGACCTTGATTTAAATCAGGTTGCTGAGGAGCTTAGAGAAGAGATTTCTAGTAGTAAAGGGCAAAAGAGGGCAAAACTTATAAAAAGGATAAGAGTTATTGATAATTTCATTGCAACTAACGCAAAACCAGAATGGATGGTTTTAGATGCAATCCCAGTTATACCTCCTGATCTTAGACCTATGGTTCAGCTTGATGGAGGAAGATTTGCAACTTCAGATTTAAACGACTTATATAGAAGGGTTATTAATAGAAATAATAGACTAGCAAGGCTTCAAGAAATATTAGCTCCTGAAATTATCGTAAGAAATGAAAAAAGAATGCTTCAAGAGGCTGTTGATGCCCTTATAGATAACGGAAGGAGAGGTAGGACTGTTGTTGGAGCAAATAATAGAGCACTTAAGTCCCTAAGTGACATAATTGAGGGAAAACAAGGAAGATTTAGACAGAATCTTCTTGGGAAACGTGTTGACTATTCAGGAAGATCTGTAATAGTTGTGGGTCCAAAATTAAAAATGCATGAGTGTGGTCTGCCAAAAGAAATGGCGATAGAGCTCTTTCAACCTTTTGTAATTCATCGATTAATACGTCAAAATATTGTGAATAATATTAAAGCTGCAAAAAAACTAATACAAAAAGCCGATGACGAAGTTATGCAGGTACTTCAGGAAGTTATTGAAGGCCATCCAATTCTTTTAAATAGAGCTCCTACGCTGCATCGTTTAGGAATTCAAGCTTTTGAACCTAAATTAGTTGGAGGAAGAGCAATACAACTTCACCCTTTAGTCTGTCCTGCATTCAATGCTGACTTTGATGGAGATCAAATGGCAGTTCATGTTCCTTTAGCTTTAGAGGCACAAACTGAAGCACGTATGCTTATGTTGGCTAGTAATAATATTCTTTCTCCTGCTACTGGGGAACCAATAGTGACTCCATCACAAGATATGGTTTTGGGATCTTATTATCTGACGGCTTTGCAACCGAATTATCAAAAACCAGAATTCGGAGATAATAAGACTACTTTTGCTTCATTAGAAGATGTCATTTTTGCTTTTGAAGATAAAAGACTTAGCCTACATGAATGGGTTTGGGTTAGATTTAATGGTGAAGTAGAAGATGAAGAAGAAATGCCGAGCCCACAAAAAACTCAAGAGCTAGAAGATGGCTCAAGATTAGAAATTTGGAATTTAAGAAGAGACAGATTTGACTCTGATGATAATTTAATAAGTAGATTTGTTCTCACAACTGTTGGGAGAGTAGTTATGAATTATACGATCATAGATTCTGTATCTAAAACCTAATCTTTTAAAACTATTTTTTACTTATTTAAAAATCATGACATCATCTAAACCAAAAAAAACATCTAGAGTACGTAAAACTACTAAAAACTCAAAAAAGAACATTCCAGTTACAATGCCTGCGCTCGCTAAAACACCGCCATCTTTTAAGAATAAGGTAGTTGATAAGAAAGCTTTAAAAAATTTAGTCTCTTGGGCTTATAAAACTCATGGAACTGCTATAACTGCAGCTATGGCTGATAATCTAAAGGACTTAGGATTTAAATACGCTACCCAAGCTGCTGTCTCTATCTCAGTAGATGACTTGAAAGTTCCTGAAGCTAAACAGGATTTAATAGGACAAGCTGAAGAGCAAATATCTGCTACAGAAGAATGCTACAGACTTGGTGAAATTACCGAAGTTGAGAGACATACTAAAGTTATTGATACCTGGACTGAAACTAATGAAAGATTGGTAGATGCTGTCAAGAATAATTTCAATCAAAATGACCCTTTAAATTCCGTTTGGATGATGGCTAACTCAGGAGCAAGGGGTAACATGTCTCAGGTAAGACAACTTGTTGGCATGAGGGGATTGATGGCTAATCCTCAAGGAGAGATCATTGACCTACCAATAAGAACCAATTTTAGAGAAGGACTCACCGTTACTGAATATGTAATTTCTTCTTACGGTGCAAGGAAAGGTTTGGTGGATACTGCCTTAAGAACTGCGGATTCTGGTTACTTGACTCGAAGATTGGTTGATGTCGCTCAAGACGTAATAGTTAGAGAAGAAGATTGTGGAACAGAAAGATCAATAGTTGTTGAAGCTGAAGATGGTAAATTTGGAGCAAGGCTTCTTGGTAGGCTTACTGCTGAGGATATTTTGGATGCTGAAGAAAACCTTGTTGTTCCTCAAAATACTGCAATAGATCCTTCATTATCAGGAGAAATTGAGAAAGCATCTATTAAAAAAGTAAAAATAAGATCCCCTTTGACATGTGAAGCTAACAGATCGGTTTGTAGGAGGTGTTACGGATGGGCCTTGGCTCATAATCATTTGGTTGATTTAGGTGAGGCAGTTGGAATTATTGCTGCTCAATCTATTGGTGAGCCAGGAACTCAATTGACAATGAGAACTTTCCATACTGGAGGTGTATCAACTGCTGAAAGTGGAGTGGTAAGGTCAAAAATTTCTGGTAGAGTTGAATTTAGTTCAAAAGCCAAGGTTAGAGGTTATAGGACTCCTCACGGAGTTGAAGCTAAACAAGCCGAAATTGATTTCATATTAAAAATAGTTCCTCAAGGAAATAATTCTAGTAAATCCCAAAAAATTGAAGTTTCTAGCGGATCGCTTTTATTTGTAGATGACGGTGAAGAAATTAATTCTGATATAACTGTTGCTCAGATTACTGCTGGAGCCGTGAAGAAGAGTGTTGAAAAAGCGACTAAAGATGTTATCTGTGATTTGGCTGGCCAAGTTAGGTACGACAAGGTTATTCAACCAAAGGAGGTAACAGATAGGCAGGGTAATATCACCTTAAAAGCTCAAAGATTAGGTAGATTATGGGTTTTAGCTGGTGATGTTTATAACTTGCCACCTAACGCAAAACCGGTTATCTCATCTGGAAAATCTGTAGATGAAGGAACTGTTTTGGCAGAAGCAAGTCAGTCAAGTGAGTTTGGCGGACAAGTTCGATTACGAGATTCAGTAGGAGATTCAAGAGAAGTTCAGATTGTTACTACTGCAATGTCTCTAACTAATTTTAAATTAATTGAAGAATCTACGCACTCAGGTCAAATATATAATTTGGAATCTAGTGATGGTACTTCTTATCGTTTAAATATTTCCCCAGGTAGTAAAATTAGTAATGGAGAGGTAATAGCAGATTTATCTGATGAAAGGTTCCGTACCAAAACTGGTGGTTTGGTAAAATACGCTCCTGGATTAAGTGTTAAAAAAGCTAGATCATCAAAAAATGGTTTTGAAGTGAGTCAAGGTGGAACATTGCTTTGGATACCTCAAGAAACACATGAAATCAACAAGGATATTTCACTTGCTTTTAAAGATCTCTTCAAACCTTCCTTACCAGTTGCGCAAAATTTGCAGTCCATTGGACAACCCACCTGACTAGAGAGACAAGCAGTTAGTCTTTTTTCAGTTGGTATACCTACGCACTCAAT
>QCDK01000027.1 GCA_003278765.1 Prochlorococcus sp. AG-355-G23 | reverse complement strand
ATAAAGACTAATTAAAATTTCTAAAATAGTTACCTTAAGAAAGTGAAAATTGCATTGTTTACTGAAACTTTTTTACCTAAAGTTGATGGCATAGTCACAAGACTGACAAAAACGATTGAATTTTTAATAAAAAATGGTGATGAAGTTATAATTTTTTGTCCAGAAGGGTGTCCAGAATCATATATGGGTGCAACAGTAGTTGGAGTTGCTGCAATGCCATTACCCTTATACCCAGAGTTGAAGCTTGGTTTACCTGGTCCTGCAGTCTCAGATAAGTTAGAAAAATTTAACCCAGATTTGATACATGTTGTTAATCCAGCTGTACTTGGCTTAGGTGGCATATGGTTAGCGAAAACTAATAATATTCCTTTAATTGCCAGTTACCATACTCATCTCCCAAAATATCTGGAACATTACGGTATGGGTATGTTAGAGCCACTTTTGTGGGAATTACTTAAAGCAGCTCATAATCAAGCCTTGTTAAATTTATGTACTTCTACCGCTATGGTCAATGAGTTAAAAGATAAGGGTATTCAAAGGACTGCTCTATGGCAAAGGGGAGTAGATACTTTCAGTTTCAGACCAGATTTGAGAAGTGAGAAAATGAGAAAAAAATTATTTGGGGAATTTAACGACGCTAAGTACTTATTGATTTATGTAGGAAGATTATCCGCAGAAAAACAAATTGAGAGAATTAAACCAGTTTTAGAAAGTATCCCTAATGCTTGCCTAGCTCTTGTAGGTGACGGACCATATAGAAACCAGCTTGAAAAAATCTTTGAAAATACCAAGACTAATTTCATAGGATATTTATCTGGCGATGAACTTGCTAGCGCCTATGCCTCTGGAGATATATTTTTATTTCCATCCAGTACAGAAACACTTGGGTTAGTTTTACTAGAAGCAATGGCAGCAGGATGTCCAGTTATCGGAGCCAACAAAGGGGGAATTCCAGATATTATTAGCGATGGGATTAATGGTTGTTTATATGATCCTGATGAAAAAGATAACGGGGAACAAAGTTTGATTGAAGCGACAAAAAAAATTCTAAAGAATGAAGATAAAAGAGAAGTTATGAGACAAGAGGCACGAAAAGAAGCAGAAAAATGGGATTGGAATCAAGCAACATTACAACTGCAAAATTATTATGCAGATACTCTCAAAGAAATAGATTAAAATTAATCTTAATTATGCTACGTGTGGAGGCGTGGGATTATTATACGAACTTAAAGGAAGTATTAGAGTAGCGATATTTTGATTCTTTTCAGGCCTTTTTTTCTTTGAAAATTTTTTACCAAAGGGAACTCTTATAACATTAGTTCCCTCACTAGAACAAATGTTTGAGTTATCTCCTGAAAAATTATTGACAAAATTTGGTAAATCTAAGTTTTTAACAGGCAGGTGCTTAACATTACCAGATTTAAAATCTTTAGTCATAGCTTCAAATACCCCAAAAAATTTGATGCTCGAATATTTTAATAAAAAAATTTAAAAAAATTCTATAAGAAAATATTAAATTTTTATTCACACTGATAATAACTAAGTAAATATAAGGACGCTAGTCCTTTAAGCACATTTTTTTTCTTCGAAAGTCTCGCCTTGATTTACATTGCAAGAACAAATTAAATTGCGATCGCCATATGCATTGTTAATCCTAGAAACTGAAGACCAAAACTTAATAGAAGTTGGAGTTTTATAAGGAAAAGAAGCTTTTTCTTTTGAATAAGGATAATGCCAATTATCTGCAATTAACTCTTTCAGGGTATGGGGAGCGTTACTTATTACATTACTATTCTTTAATACAACATTTTTTTCTATTTCACTGATTTCTTCTCCAATCAATAGCATAGCCTCGCAAAATCTATCCAATTCAACCAAACTTTCACTTTCAGTAGGCTCTATCATTATCGTCTCTGGAACAGGCCAACTTATAGTTGGGGCATGAAAACTATAATCTATTAATCGTTTAGCTAAGTCATTTACACTCAAACCAGTTTTGGATTTTAAATCCCTAAAATCTAAAATACATTCATGTGCAACAAAATTATTTTTTCCTTTATAAAGAATCTTGAATTTATGCTTTAAAGAATGCGCAATATAATTTGCAGATAAGATTGCATGCGCAGTTGCTTTCCTTAAACCACTAAGACCAGCCATTTTTATATACATCCAACTTATTGGAAGAATACTTGCACTCCCATGCTTGGCAGAAGACACGTAATTAGAACTAATAGATAAATTATTATCCATTAAAGAATGAGTAGGAAGAAATGGGCTTAAAGTTTCTGATGCAGCAACTGGACCAACTCCTGGACCACCCCCTCCATGTGGAATGCAGAATGTTTTATGTAAATTCAAATGACAAACATCAACACCATAATTCCCCGGTTTACATAATCCAACCTGAGCGTTCAAATTTGCTCCATCTAAATAGACAAATCCTCCCACAGAGTGAATTAAATCACATATCTTTCTGATTTGTAATTCAAAAACTCCATGAGTAGAGGGATAAGTCAACATAAGAGCCCCTATTTGGTTATCAAAGTTCTTGACCTTGGTTGACAAATCTTGAAAATCAATATTTCCTTCTTCATCACATTCAATAGTTAACACGTCAAAACCTGCCATAACTGCACTAGCAGGATTTGTTCCATGAGCACTTTTTGGAATTAAACATTTTTTTCTTAACAGTTCACCTTTTGATTCAAAATAAGAATTTATTGCCAATAAACCTGCAAACTCTCCTTGAGAGCCTGCATTTGGTTGAAAAGAAACTGATTTTAAACCAACAATCTCACTTATCCATTTTTCTAGGTCAGATATAATTTTTGAATAACCTTTAGTTTGATCTGGTGGGGAAAAAGGATGAATGGAAGATAAATTAGCCCAAGAGACTGGATTTAACTCTGCTGCAGAATTTAACTTCATGGTACAGCTTCCCAATGGCATCATCCCATCTACCAAAGAAAAATCTTTTTCTGCAAGTCGGAATATATATCTCATTAATTCAGTTTCACTTTGGTAATTTGTGAATATATCTTGTTGCATCCATGCACTGGATCTCAAAGCTAAACTTTCAAGATGAAATTCTTTATCAAATTTCATGTGCTCTAAATCTTCTTCTTTTTCTATAAGGTTTGCTATGAAAGTCAAAATATCTTTTATTTCTTTTTCATTACTAAGCTCATCTAAAGAGATCCCAAAGCCAGTTGAATTGTCAATAGTTGATCCCAACGGCAAAATTCTTAAGTTATAGCCATTTTTTAAAGCTTCATTATGGATCCTCTGGGAGTGCTCAGAATAAACATCAACACTATCGAATCTAATCCCATCAGGAATATCAAAACCTAAAGCAGCTAAACTTGATTCTAAATTAATTCTCAACTCAACTAATCTCTTAGCAATTTGCGTTAATCCAGAGGGTCCATGATAAATAGCATAAAAAGAAGAAATTATAGCTAACAAAGATTGAGCAGTACATATGTTACTAGTGGCCTTTTCCCTTCTAATATGTTGCTCTCTTGTTTGCAATGCTAGTCTTAGTGACTTTTCTCCATTTTTAGATAGAGTTTGCCCAACTATTCTTCCGGGTATCAGCCTTTTATATTTTTCGCTACAAGCAAAATATGCTGCATGGGGACCACCAAAACCCATTGGAACACCAAATCTTTGCATACTCCCCACTGCTACATCAACACCAAATTCAGAAATTGGTTTAATCAAAACTTGTGCTAGTGGATCAATACATGCCGTAACAATAATTTCTGATCTATGTGCTTGGGATATTAAGAATGTAGGATCATATAATTGTCCATTTTTACCAGGTAATTGCAACAAAATTCCAAAAACATCATCATGATTAGGAAGGTTGCTTTGAGTAAAGCGTTTTAAGGATATTCCCAAAGGTTTGGCTCTGGTTTGTAGAACATTAAAAGTATGATCAAAAACATTTGACTCAACTAAGTACACTTTTGAAGATTTATTTTTTCTAGCGGAAAAACTCATGGCCATAGCTTCTGCTGCAGCAGTACCCTCATCCAACAAAGATGCATTGGCAACAGGGAATCCTGTTAGTTCACAAACAATAGTCTGAAAATTAAATAGAGCTTCTAATCTTCCTTGTGCAATTTCTGCTTGATAGGGAGTATAAGACGTATACCACCTTGGATTTTCAAGCACATGTCTTTGGATTACTTTAGGCAAATGATTGTCATAATAACCAAGGCCTATAAGTGATCTTATTTTAGTATTTTTATTCGCAATCTCTTCTAATTCTTTTAAAGCCTCAATTTCTGAACAACCTTGTGGGAATATTTCTGAAGATTTATCTTTAAGCTGAATATCTTCAGGAATAACTTGATTTATAAATTGATCAATATTATTAAAACCAAGCTTAGAGAGCATTTTCTGCTCATCAGCATCACTCAAGCCAAGGTGTCTATTGATAAATGAATCTGAATAAACCGTGGAATTCATGTCCAATTTTTCTATAACTTAACCTATGTATGAAGATTTTGCTTTAATTTGGCATAACCTTTGATTTATATGCATCTGAAGTCATTAAATCAGCAATTGATGCTTTTGATTCTGGTTTCAAAATGACTAACCATCCGTCTCCAATAGGATCATTCTGTAAAATCTCAGGGTTATCAATAACACTTTGATTTACAGATACTATTTCCCCTGAAAAAGGCAGATAGACTTCCTCAACTGCCTTAACTGATTCTATTGTTCCAAAAGTCTCACCTTTCTCTAATGTCGCTCCTTGATCGGCTAATTCAACAAAGACAATATCTCCTAATTGATCTACAGCAAATTCACTAACTCCAATTTTTAACAATCCATTTTCTTCCAAGACATATTCATGAGTATCAGCATAATTGAGTTTGTCTGGGAACTGGTAAGACATGATTAAGTAGATAAAGGAAGTAGAGAATCCTTTGAAATTAATTGTTCATCTAGTAATTCAGATAATAATCGAATTAATGCAATTTTGATGTGAGCTATGTGAGAACCACCTTGAACATAAATATTATAAGGATCTCTTAGTGGAGCATCAGCAGAAAATTCACTTGTACTACCTTCAATAAATGTACCTCCTGCCATTAATAATTTTGAATCATATCCATCCATTGATGATGGAACAACATTCAGAAAAGAATCTACTGGTGAAGAATTTTGAAAAGATTGACAAACTTTTTGTACCAAATCAGGATTATTCAATCTTACTGACTGAATAAGATCAGATCTATATGTTGCTGGCTCTGGTAAAACCTTAAATCCCAAATTTTTAAAAACCCCTGCAACCATATCTGCACCTTTTAGTGATTCGTGAACAATTTGTGGTGCTAAAAACAAACCCTGCAAAATTAATCTTCCTAGTCCAAAATTTATTCCTGCAGAAGAACCAATACCTGGTGAGGTTAATCTAGAACATGCCATCTCAACCAACTCTGCATCTCCTGCAACGTACCCACCAGTAGGAACGATTGTTCCTCCCAAATTTTTAATCAATGATCCAGCAATTATATTTGCCCCTTTAGAAATTGGTTCACAATCTTCAACAAGCTCCCCATAACAGTTATCAACAAAACATATACAGTTAGGGTCAAGAGAATGAATGAGACTGCAAATTTTCTCTATCTGATGATTAGTAAGAGATTTTCTCCAACTATATCCACAACTTTTTTGTATGAATACTAATTTGCATGAATTTTCTTTAAAAGAATGAACAATTTTTTCTTCAAAAGAATCAAAATTCTCGCAGATATTTATTTGCTTATATTCAATCTCAAAATTTTTAAGTGAGCCTTTTCCTCCTCCCCTTATTCCTATGACTTCTTCTAAAGTGTCATATGGTTGTCCTGTAAGAGATAACATTACATCTCCAGGTCTAAGAATTCCAAATAAGACAGAACTTATTGCATGCGTTCCACTTACAAATTGCATCCTCACAGCTGCCTTTTCAGCAAGAAACAATCTTGCAAAAACTGCGTCAATTTTTTCTCGAGATATATCATCATGACCACTACCAGAAGATTGATTGAAATGACTAGTAGAAACTTTTTCTTCCTTAAAAATTGTCAAAATATTTTCTAATTTCTGAAAAACCTGATTGGACCTTTCTTGGAAAACTTTACTTAAACTATCTTCGACAGAAAGGACAGCATTTTCAGCCAGTTTTAAGTTATTGTCAAGAGTCATTTATTAAGAAAATTAATGTTATTTTTCAGATGCTAAATTTCTTAATTCTACGAGGAAAGCATTAGGTCCCCTACCCTGAAAATAAGAAAGTTTTTTTGAAGCCTCATATAAATCAAGAAGTTCTCCATCTAATTCTTCTGCCGTATAATCTCTAATTCCTGCAATTACCTCAGCAAAACGTTCTCTACGGGCAGATTTATTGACGGAATAGGCTTCCATTACCTGCATTTTACATGATCTCCAAGCCTTATTCTGACAAAAATGCACAGAAAGAGCATCACTTAAAGCAGACGCTTCTTCATCTTCTATATACCAGTCAAAAGATGAAGGTAGAGGTTTTAATCCTGAAAATATCTCGAATAACTCCCCGGCCGACAATGGATTACCAGAATCATTTTTTAGGGGTAATGCAGACTCTTCCAAAGATTTCCATAACTCTGGGTAATCACTTTCAAAACGATCCCTGATTTTGTCAATACCTTGATCAAGAATCGTATTAACTTGAGCTAAAGCAAGAAAAACTTCAGGACCTGGCGAAGATAACTTCCCATTCCTAAGATTAGAAATTTGGGAATTATGAACTTTACCTAAATCAAGAACTTCTGAAAGTAATGGCAATACTCTGTGAGACCAACCATTTCTTTCATGCCAGAGGTGTATCAAATGAGCCATAGCCCTTCGACCTCTAGATAATTTATCGCGATATCCGAGACTCACAGATAATTAAACTTATCAATAATATAGTATGATAATATTACATATCGGTAATTTTGAAAATAGTATTTCAATATCATGAATTCAGTAATTTTCCAAGAAACAGCAAAATTAAAAAAGCCTGTTCCAGCTGAAAAAGTTATAGAACTCTCAGAAAAATTACTGGAACCTTCCAGTCATTCAAAAAGATATCCTCCAAGACTACATAAAACGTGGGGAACAATAGTTTTTATGGCTGCAATTCATATTCTTTCTCTTGTAGCAATACAACCAAAATTTTGGAGTCTCCCTGCAGTCACTTCATTATTATTTTTTTACTGGGTAACTGCTTGTTTAGGAGTCACCCTTGGATATCACAGATTGTTATCACACAGATCTTTTATTGTACCAAGATGGTTAGAAAGATTTTTTGCCACCTGTGGAGCCATAAGTTGCCAGCATGGACCAATAGATTGGGTAGGTTTACATAGGCATCACCACTCTTTTTCAGATACTGAAGTGGATCATCATAATAGTAAAAAAGGGTTTTGGTGGAGTCATATGGGTTGGATGTTTAAAGATGTAGAAGCACTAAAAGCTGTTCCAAAACTAAGTGCAGATTTAATAAAAGATCCATACTATAGATTTTTAAATAAATATTTTTTATTCTTACAAATTCCTATTGGACTTTCATTGTACGCAATAGGTCAAAAATTAGGAGTTGGAGGATGGGCTCTAGTCCTTTGGGGAATTCCATTGAGACTTGTGGTTGTTTATCATGTAACTTGGCTAGTCAACTCCGCGACGCATTGTTGGGGTAAAGCACCATTTGAAAGTGGTGATTCATCTAAAAACAATGCATGGGTTGCTGCGTTAACATTTGGAGAAGGTTGGCATAATAACCATCATGCATTTCCCAACTCGGCAAAACAAGGATTATTTAAAGGTCAGATAGACATAACATGGGAACATATTAAGATTCTTGCGAAATTTGGTTTTGCAAAAAAAGTAAAGTTACCCTCTAGGTCTTATTATTAATTAATATTGTTCAATATTTTCATGGCTAAAAGAGTACAAGTCGCATTAACTCAATCAATCGCATCACTAGGTAAAGAAGGAGATCTAGTTGATGTAGCACCAGGATACGCAAGAAACTTTCTATTACCTTATGGCAAGGCAACGAATGTAACACCAGCAGTTCTTAAACAAATTGAGAGGAAGAAAGAAAAAGAAAAAATCGCTGCTGATAAATTAAAGCAAGAAGCTTTAGATTTCCAAACTGCATTATCTACAATAGGTAGATTCACTATCAAAAAACAGGTTGGAGAAGATGGTGTCCTATTTGGAACGGTTACCAATGGGGATGTTGCCGAAGCGATAGAAGCAGCAACTAAAAAAGAAATTGATAGAAGAAACATTACTGTTCCTGATATTCATAATTTAGGTTCCTTTACAGCAAAAATAAAATTACATGCAGATGTAAATGCAGAAGTAAATATTGAAGTAACAAGTTAATCAATTTGTTGCATTATTTTGAAAAGTAGCCAGAGTATATATCTAAGCAATTAAAGATATGGTTTCCGTACCTTTTCCAAATAATGGGCAAAATAAAAATTTTAAAAAGGATTTTAATAGTGAAAACTCTGGATTAGTACCGCCTCAAAACGTTCAAGCAGAGGAAGCTGTTCTTGGGGGCATACTTCTTGATCCAGACGCGATCGGAAGAATTGCAGACTTAATTAAACCTGAAGCTTTTTATATAAATGCCCATCAAGAAATTTATAGAACAGCATTAATGTTGCATACCCAGGGTAAACCAACTGATTTAACATCAATGAGTGCTTGGTTAGCAGATAATGGATCACTAGAAAAAATTGGAGGAAACAGCAAACTGGTAGAACTAATTGAAAATGTTTCCTCTACAGCTTCCATAGAACAAGTTGCTAATTTAATTAACGACAAATTCATGAGAAGGCAACTTATCAGATCTGGGAATGAAGTGGTTCAACTAGGTTTTGATCAAACTCAAGATACTAATGAAGTTCTAGATAAAGCAGAGCAAAAAATATTTGAAATCAGCCAAGAAAAACCTTCAAAAGGCCTGACTCAAGCTGCTGAAATCCTTACAAGTACTTTCAATGAAATAGAGTCCAGATCATTAGGTACTTCAGTAGCTGGTATTCCTGTAAATTTCTACGACCTTGATGCGATGACTCAAGGTTTTCAAAGAAGTGATTTAATAATTGTTGCTGGAAGACCTTCAATGGGAAAAACTTCAATAGTTCTAAATCTGGCAAAAAATGTTGCACAATCGCAAGATTTACCTGTGTGTGTATTTAGCCTTGAAATGAGTAAAGAACAATTGACATATAGATTGCTCTCTATGGAAGTTGGAATCGAGAGTGGCAGGCTAAGAACAGGAAGATTACAGCAAGATGAATGGCCATTACTCGGAGAAGGTATCAATTCATTAGGTCAATTGCCAATATTTATAGATGACAAGCCTAACTTAAGTGTTTTAGAGATGAGATCTCTGTGCAGAAGATTAATAGCTGAACAAAAAAAAGAACTGGGATTAATTGTGATTGATTACCTCCAGTTGATGGAAGGATCTACCCCTGATAATAGAGTGCAAGAACTTTCACGAATAACAAGAGGTCTTAAAAGCATGGCTAGAGAATTAAAAGTACCAGTAGTAGCTTTATCTCAGCTTAGTAGAGGGGTAGAGTCTAGAACAAATAAAAGACCAATGTTAAGCGATTTAAGAGAATCAGGATCTATTGAACAAGACGCAGATTTAGTATTAATGATTTATAGAGATGAATACTATAATCCAGAGACTGAAGATAGAGGAATTACAGAAATCATTGTCACTAAACATAGAAATGGACCCGTAGGAACTGTTAAATTATTATTTGAACCTCAATTTACGAGATTTAGGAATTTAGCTAATTAAATCGATCCTAATATGCATGATCATCACTCAACAAATGAATCTTTTGATGTCATCGTTATTGGTGGAGGACATGCAGGATGCGAAGCCGCTATAACAACAGCAAAATTAGGATTTTCCACAGCCTTATTTACAATCAATTTAGATAGGATTGCCTGGCAACCTTGCAACCCTGCTGTTGGCGGCCCGGCAAAAAGTCAGTTGGTACATGAAGTTGATGCATTAGGTGGAATTATTGGTAAATTAGCTGATGCGACAGCTATACAAAAAAGAATATTAAATGCAAGTAGAGGTCCAGCTGTATGGGCATTAAGAGCTCAGACAGATAAAAGAGAATACTCAAAAAAGATGATTGAAATACTACAAAATACAGATAATTTATCATTAAAAGAAGCAATGATTACTGAACTAGATATAGGAATAACTGAAGAAATTGGATTGAACTCAAAAAAAATCGTAAAGAAAAGAATTAAGGGTGTAAAAACTTTCTTTGGTAGTTATTATGCAGCAAGATCAGTGATTATAACAGCTGGCACGTTTTTAGAAGGAAGAATATGGATAGGAAATAAATCAATGTCAGCTGGTAGATCGGGAGAACAAGCAGCAAAAGGTATTACTCAAAATTTACACGAAATTGGTATCAAAACAGAACGTTTAAAAACAGGAACTCCAGCAAGAGTTGATAAAAGAAGTATCATTTTTGATGAATTAGATATTCAACCAAGTACTGCAGCAGATAAATATTTTTCGTTTGATCCAAATATCAACAATAATATGCCCCAAGTTAGTTGTCATATCACAAGAACAACTACCAAAACACATCAACTAATTCGAGACAATTTACATTTAACTCCCATTTATGGCGGTTTTATTGATAGTAAGGGGCCAAGATATTGTCCATCAATTGAAGACAAAATCGTTAAATTTGCTGATAAAGAATCACATCAAATTTTCTTAGAACCAGAAGGGATTAATACCCCTGAAATATATGTTCAAGGATTCTCTACAGGTTTACCTGAAAGTATTCAATTAGAACTTCTAAGAACCTTACCTGGATTAAATGAATGTAAAATGTTGCGACCAGCTTATGCTGTCGAGTATGACTATATACCTGCAACACAACTCCAAACATCACTCGAAACGAAAGAAATTGAATATTTATTTAGCGCTGGACAAATTAATGGAACTACTGGTTATGAAGAAGCAGCAGCACAAGGATTAGTAGCTGGAGTCAATGCAACAAGAAAACTTAACGAAAAAGATCCAATAATCTTCACTAGAGAAAGCAGCTATATAGGAACAATGATCAATGATTTAATTACCAAAGATCTCAAAGAACCATATAGAGTTCTTACTAGTAGGAGTGAATACAGGTTGACCCTTAGAGGAGATAATGCAGATAGGCGCTTAACCCCATTAGGTTATGAAATAGGGCTAATTGATGAGAAAAGATGGTCGGTCTATCAAGAAAAAATGAAACTCCTTGAAGAAGAGAAATTAAGATTAAAAAACACTCGTTTAAAAAACACGGATGAAATATCAAAAAAACTAGAATTAGCTACGGGATCAAAAATCAAAGGCTCAACAACTTTGAAAGAACTCTTAAAAAGACCAAACTTTCATTATTCAGATTTAATTAAATATAATTTGACTGAAAAAAATATAGCTTCTTCAATACAAGAAGGTGTTGAAATAGATATTAAATACGAGGGTTATCTTAAAAGACAAAAAAAGAACATTGAACAAATAAATCGTCAAAGCTGTAAATCTCTGCCTCAAGAGATAAATTACGAAAAAATAGATACATTATCTTTAGAAGCTAGAGAAAATTTGAATAAGATAAAGCCAAAAAATTTTGGTGATGCTTCAAAAATTCCTGGGGTTAGCAAAGCTGATTTAACCGCTTTACTTGTTTGGCTAAAAATAAGAGAGATAAAAAAAGATAAGGCAAATATTTTTGCTGAAAAAAGTTATCATCTTAAAAGCAATCCGTCAGATCACTGAATAATAAACTTTTTAACTCTCCAAAAATTCTATGGGAAGAAAAAGCCTCTAATTTTTTAGTGAAGAATTCACTACCAAAAATATCTGGTCCATGGAAATTAATGCTGCTTGGGGATGGAAGTCCAACTAGACATCTGCAGCTTTTGACTAATCAAGAGACAAAAATTAAATTAATTTCA
This sequence comes from Prochlorococcus sp. AG-355-G23, assembly GCA_003278765.1. Classification (GTDB taxonomy): domain Bacteria; phylum Cyanobacteriota; class Cyanobacteriia; order PCC-6307; family Cyanobiaceae; genus Prochlorococcus_A. Next base: position 789 of record QCDK01000027.1, on the reverse strand, counting down.
ATGCAATTAGATCCTCTATCCACTCAAGAAGGCCCTAAAGAATTGAATCAGTTAAATGGCCCTTTAATTAGGAGACAAGTATGGATCCAAAGCAATAATAAAAACCTAGCATGGGCAGAAAGTTGGTGGAATGCAGATCAAGTGAGTGAAAATTTAAAAGCCAAAGAAGAGCCAATTTGGAAGAACTTGACACAAGACAGGTCAGAATTATTTAGAGAAGTTGATCGTATTTCGCTTGTCAATGCAAAATGGTTAGAAGATCAATTTTGCTTTAAAGGTCCATTCTGGTCAAGAAATTACAGATTTTTTCGAGACAAAAAACCCTTAACAATTATAAGGGAAGTTTTTAATCCAAATTTAGAAACTTTACTGGGTTATTCAGGAATTAAAGAATTTACCAAACTATACTCTTCTTCTTCTTGATCTGGGAAAATTTCTTGATTTTGATTGAACTTGTTGGATTGATTGATCTCTCGAAGTATTATTCTCATTTTCTGAAGCTCTTTGCCATCTTTCAACTTTGAAATCCATTTCATCTGGCCAATCTTCGTCCTCACTCTCTTTCACATAAGGTAATTTTTTTTGCTCAGTTGTCTGTAAATTTTTTGGTTGCCTTAAAGATATTGCTTCTAAAGGTCTTTTTGAATGCTGTGTAGTTGATGCATAAGAATTTGATTCTCTGGAAAATGTCTTAACATCGCTTTGATCATCGTAAAAATTCTCATCATTCCAATCATCATTTTCTTCATCAAAAAATAAATCCACTTTTCTAGAGACCCATCTTCCTAC
>QCDK01000026.1 GCA_003278765.1 Prochlorococcus sp. AG-355-G23 | reverse complement strand
TCCCAGATAATAATGGTAAACCTACGAAATGGGAGGTTTTATTTTGTTTATGCCAACCTAGGTAATCAATAAGAACCTTATCAGGTTCTTTTCTAATTTTTTTCATTTCTTTTTTGAAATACTTATCAGAAAGAATCTTTTTGAACCATTTAATACCTTTTCTATGAAGAAGATATTTCATTCTCGAATTTTTTCTTGATTTTCTATCGCCATAATCTCTTTGAACAGCCACAATGCTTTGTATTAATTCATAAACATCATGTTCTTCAACATATCCAAGTGGATCTGCAATTCTGGCAAAGGTCTCTTCATTATTATGTGTGCGCCCCATGCCACCTCCAACATAGAAGTTGCATCCTTCTAAGTTTCCATCTTTAGAGGTAAAGGCAACTATTCCTATGTCATTGGTAAGAAGATCAACAGAATTGTCCCCAGGAACTGTAACAGCACATTTGAATTTTCTCGGTAAATAAGTTGAACCATAGAGAGGCTCATCTTTTATCCCACTAAAAACATTATCTTTGAATTGGAGCTTCCTAACTGCTTCAATATCTCTGTCAGGCTTTATAGTGTACTCTAAATCTCCATCAGCCCAAAGCTCTAAAAAAGTGCCTTGTCCAGCCATAGGGGTGAGAAGATCTGCAACTTTTTTTGCCAATGCTCTTGCAATATTATAGTCTGGCGAATCAAATGGAGCCGCGGGTGCCATGACGTTTCTATTTATGTCTCCACATGCAGCTAATGTGGAGCCCATTGAATTTACTATTGTTTGAATTACTTCCTTTAGGTTTTCCTTTCTAATTCCATGCATTTGAAAGGCTTGTCTTGTAGTGGCCCTAAGTGTTCCATTACCTAGTTTTTCAGATAATTCATCTAATGCTAAAAATAATTTCCCAGGGACTTCACCGCCAGGATTTCTTAACCTAAGCATCATTTGCCAATCTTTACTTTTGCCAGGCCTTCTATTTTCCCTGTTATCTTGTTGATAACTCCCATGAAATTTTAATAATTGAACTGCATCATTGGTAAAATGATCGCTCTCATTGACTAATTCTGTAGCAAGTGGCTCCTTAAGAAATTTGCTACTTTTTTTAAAATTTTCAAATTTAGAAACTTCTAGTCCATTTGCCAAACAAGCAGTTTCTTCCTTGGCAGGATCTTTTTTCTTTTTTACTTTCTCAACTTTGATCAAAGGACCAAAAAATATCTCTTTTTATACATTAGCGAAAAGCTTATTTAACTGGTAGTAAATTATAGTAAGTGAAGTTATATTTTTTTCTTGTCTAAATATTTACTTGAGATAGGAACAGAAGAGTTGCCCGCAAAATTTTCTCATTCTGTTCTAGAGCAATTTAAATCTCTAATAGAGTTTGAATTGGATAAAAAGTTAATCAAATTTGAACATATAGTTGTTACTTCCACACCAAGGAGGATAGTTCTACTTCTTGAAGGTTTAGTTGATTATGCAGAAGATAAGATAATTGAAAGAAAAGGGCCAAAAGCAAATACAGCTTATTCAAATGGATGTCCTACTAATGCTGCTTTAGGATTTGCTAATAGCTTAGATATAGGTGTAGGTGAACTAATAATAAAAAGTACAGAAAAGGGTGATTTTGTATTTGGAAAGAAAATTGAGAAAGGACAATCAACAAGAATTTCTTTGTCTTCGATTATCCCAAAATTAATAAAGAGTCTTCAAGGTTCTCGATTTATGAAATGGGGTGCTGGGAACATGAAATTTTCAAGACCTATTAGATGGATTGCCTCTATTTATAATGATGAAATTCTTGATTTTGAATTTGATGAATGTGATCCAAAAATTCAAATAAGTAATAAATCAAAAAGTCATAGATTAATAAATGAAGTTTTTGAAGTTAAGCATGCTGATAATTTTTTTGAATTATTAGAACAAAATAGAGTTTTACTTAAACGACATGAAAGAAAAGAAAAAATTGAAAGTTTAATAAATCAGGCATCTAAATCATTAAATCTGAAACCTGACCTTTCAGAAGGATTACTAAATGAACTAACAGATTTAGTTGAATGGCCAGATTTAATAGTTGGAAAATTCAGTGAAGAATTTCTTGATCTTCCAGTTGAAGTTCTTTCAACAGTAATGAAAAGTCATCAGAGATACGTTCCACTTTTATTGAAAAACAAAAGTTTTTCTAAACTAGATTTAAGCTCTGAAAAAAATATTAGTACAACTTTCTGCGTTATTTCAAATGGTCTTGAAGAATCAAATAAAAATATTGCTAAAGGAAATGAGAAAGTATTAAGAGCAAGGTTTTCAGATGCAAAGTTTTTCGTAGAAAGTGACAAAAAAGTTGCTTCAAACGAAAGAAATGAAAAGCTTAAATCTGTTTCCTATTTTAAAGGACTTGGAAATATATTTCAGAGGGTAGAAAGGATAGAGGAAGTTACTAAAAAAATTCTTAAGTTTTTAAATGATAAGTCTTTAGAGGAAAAAAAAATAATACAAGCTGCTAAATACTGTAAAAACGACTTATGTAGCGAAATTGTTTATGAATTCCCTGAGCTGCAAGGAATAATGGGTGGTAAATATCTTAAATATGAGGGATTTAGTGAGGATGTCTGCTTGGCTGTAGCTGAACATTATTTACCTTCTTTTTATAAAGATGCTTTGCCCTCCACAAAATATGGTGCAATAGTTTCAATAGCAGATAAGGTCGAAACTTTAATAAGTATATTTATTTCTGGTAAACGTCCCAGTGGATCATCTGATCCTTACGCCTTAAGAAGAAATTTGAATGGAGTGATTAAAATAATTTGGGATTATGAACTTGATTTACCTTTAGATAAATTATTTAACGAACTTATCGATTTTTGGGAAATCGGATTTCCGAATTTAAACTTCTCAAGAGAAACAGTATTTAATGACTTAAATGAATTTTTAGTTCAAAGAATTGTTAGTCATCTAGAGGAAATATCACTTAGTAAAGAATTAATAAAGGCCGTTTGCTCTTCTGATGAATTTTCTCAAAAAAGAGTATTGAATATTGTTGATCTTAAAAATAGGATTAAATCTATTACGTATTACAACGAAAAGGAAAATTTTGTTGAAATCCAGAAGGTAATTATAAGGGTAAGTAAATTAGCTAAAAATAGTGATCTTTCAACAGACGTTCTCTCAACAAGAGATTATGTAAACACAAAACTTTTTGAAAAAGATTGTGAATTGAAAGTTTTTGAATTTATTGGAGAATTAGAAAAACTTTTATCGGAAGGTTTTTTCAATTATTTGGAACTACTAAATTTGTTTGAGAGCAACGTAAACACTATCGAAGATTTATTTGATAATGAAAAGGGAGTCCTAATAATGTCAGAGGATTTAAAAATAAGAAACAATAGACTAAATTTGTTGAGCTTAATTAGAAATTATTCTCTCAAAATAGCCGACTTTACACTTTTGAACTCTTAACTTTAATGCCTCCCTTTATTGAATAATTTTCTAACATTTTTTCTACTTCTTTATTTTCCCTAACAGCACTATCAACGGGTTTATATTTTAGAGGTGCTAGTGCTTTTCCTCTTAAAATCGAACCAAGTGTAAGCATCGTAATTTTAAGTTGCTGTAATGGTTTCATGGCGACAACTTTTTTGTATAAGTAACTATCAAAAGTAAGTCTTTGTACATCCATGTCATCACACATCTCAACAAAGGCTTCTCTTGCAGAATCATTTCTGTAGAAAATATTTTGAAGGATTTCTAGCACTTTATAAGTTGTGCCATATTTTTTATCCCATTTTTTAAGATAGTTTTTTAAATCTTTTTCTGATGGAATTACTTGACCTTTTTTTGATGCTTCAACAATTTCTTCAGCACACATTCTTCCGCTTTTTGCAGCAAAATAAATGCCCTCCCCAGAACTTTTTGTAACATAACCAGCTGCATCACCAACTAATGCCATTCTCCCAACTACTCTTCTTGGCCTTGGATGCTCAGGAATAGGGTGAGCTTCTACCTTTATTACTTCACCATTAACAAGTCTTTTCTTCGCCCTATTCCTTACACCCTCTTGAAGTCCTTTAATTAATGACTGATTCTTTTGCATGGTTCCAGTGCCTACAGCAACATGATCATATTTAGGAAATACCCACCCATAGAAATCAGGAGAAACATCAGTTCCGACATACATTTCAGCAAGATCTTCGTAGTAACTCATTTCTTCTTTAGGCAATTTAATTCTTTCCTGAAATGCTATTGCAACTTTGTAATCTCCTGCATCCATTGCTTTTGCGACTCTGCTATTGGCTCCATCAGCTCCGATCAAAAGGTCAACAGTAAGCTCTTTGAGTTCCCCTTTCTTATCTCCATTCGCAAAATCTGAATAGGAAAGCTTATATGGCCCTTGATTATTGTCGCCAGTATCAATAGAAGTAACTAATCCATTTATTAATGTAGCTCCGAGATCTGAGGCTCTGTTGCGCATAAATGCATCCATAACTTCCCTTCTACACATCCCAATAAACTCATTATCACTTTTCCCATAAACTCTATCTAAACTTATATCTACCTCTCTATTTGATGGAGATATCATTCTCATATGCCTTACTTTTCTATCAATAATTGATTCGGGCAAATCAAATTCTTCGACCATGCAAAGTGGAATTGCTCCTCCACATGGTTTTGCATTATCTAATTTTCTCTCGAAGAGCCAAGTTTTTATCCCAGCTTTAGCAAGTATTTCCGCAGCACATGAACCACTTGGACCTCCACCAATAACAGCTACTCTCAACATATGAAAAAAAAATAATACTGTATATAAAAGCTACATCTTTTTTGCTTATAAAAGTGCATTTCGTAAAATAATAGTTAATATCGAAATATGTTTTCCCAGGTTCACCTATAAATATTGGAACAAAACAAAGATTTAAATCAAATTGATATACCTCTAGCCAAAAGAATCTACGTAAATAATTCCAACTCAATATTATTTAAAAAATTATTAATATTTTCACCATTTCTTTTACTTCTTTTTTCTTATGCTGCATTGCGATTGATTAAAAATATAGAACAAATCCCTTTTATTAATCTCAATTTTGAGGCTGAGAAAAATCAAGATAATAGAATTTTGGGCCATTTACCCTATGCGGAAATTCCTAAGGAGAAATTAGTTCTAATAGAGCCCAATATTGAAGTTCATATTGATATGCGTGATTCTTTATTGAATATGAGAAAAGAAGCGAGAAAGGATGGGATATATTTAGTCTTTTTAAGTGGTTATAGATCAATAAATTTGCAAAAAGAAATCTTCTATTCTCTAAAATCTTTTAGAAATCAAGAAGCGGCCGAAAGAGCTAGAGTTTCAGCTCCCCCAGGTTATTCTGAACACAGTACTGGTTTTGCAATTGATATTGGTGATGCCACTCAAAGAGAAACAGATTTTGAGACCGAATTTCAAAATACTGACGCCTTCAAATGGTTAATAAAAAATGCAGCTAAATTTCACTTTAAGTTATCATTCACCAAAGATAATAAATATATAGATTATGAACCTTGGCATTGGAGATATGAAGGATCAATTGAGGCTTTAAAAGTTTTTGAAAGTTCAAATAGAAAATCATAAATCTAAATTTTTGAATTAAATTATTCAATATGATTATGTTTTTCAAAGTCTTAAAGAGAAAATTCTCATAATAAGCATCCTTTGAGTTAGCCTTAATAAAGTCAATCAACTATTTATATAAATTTTATAAATGTCATCTTCTGTAAAAGAAATTAGGAATGTTGCAATTATTGCCCACGTAGATCATGGAAAGACAACTCTTGTGGATGCATTGTTGTCTCAATCAGGAATATTTAGAGACAATGAAGTTATTCCTACATGTGTAATGGATTCGAATGATCTTGAAAGAGAAAGAGGAATAACAATACTCTCAAAAAATACTGCAGTGAACTACAAAGATACCAGAATTAACATTATTGATACACCCGGACATGCAGATTTTGGAGGAGAAGTCGAGAGGGTTTTGGGAATGGTTGATGGTTGTTTGCTTATTGTTGATGCAAATGAGGGGCCGATGCCTCAAACAAGGTTTGTTTTAAAAAAAGCATTGGAAAAAGGACTTAGGCCTATAGTTTTTGTAAATAAAATTGACAGACCAAGAGTAGTTCCAGAAATAGCAATTGATAAGGTACTGGACTTGTTCTTAGAATTAGGAGCTGATGATGATCAATGTGATTTCCCTTATCTTTTTGGAAGCGGCCTATCTGGTTTTGCAAAAGAAGAGATGGAATCTAATAGCGACAATATGATGCCTCTTTTTGAGGCTATTATCAGACATGTTCCACCTCCAGTAGGTGATGCAAATAAGCCTCTTCAGCTACAAATAACTACTTTGGACTATTCTGATTTCTTGGGCAGAATTGTAATTGGGAAAATTCATAATGGAACTATAAAAAATGGTCAACAAGCTAGTTTAATCAAAGAAAATGGTAAAACTATTAAAGGAAAGGTTAGTAAACTTCTTGGATTTGAAGGATTACAAAGGATTGATATAAATGAAGCATTTGCAGGAGATATCGTTGCCGTTTCTGGTTTCGATGACGTCAATATCGGTGAGACCATAGCATGTCCCGATTCGCCCCATCCACTTCCATTAATCAAAGTAGATGAACCCACCTTAAATATGACTTTTGTTGTTAATGATTCTCCATTTGCAGGTAAAGAGGGGAAATTTGTTACTAGTAGACAATTAAAAAATAGACTGGAAAGGGAACTTTTAACAAACGTTGCGCTAAGGGTCGAAGAAACTGACTCTCCTGATAGGTTCTCAGTGTCAGGGAGAGGAGAATTACATTTAGGTATTTTGATTGAAACTATGAGAAGAGAAGGGTTCGAGTTCCAAATCTCACAACCTCAAGTAATTTTCAGAGAAATTGATAATGTTGAATGTGAGCCTATAGAGACTTTGGTCCTTGATGTGCCTGAAGTATCCGTTGGTTCTTGCATCGAAAAACTTGGATCTAGAAAGGCAGAGATGAAAAACATGCAGACAAGTTCAGATGGTAGAACTCAATTAGAATTTCTCGTTCCATCAAGAGGATTAATTGGATTTCGCGGGGAATTTGTAAGGATAACCAGAGGTGAAGGTATCATGAGTCATTCATTTTATGAATATAAACCTAAAACAGGAGATTTTGAAACTAGAAGAAATGGAGTCCTTATAGCTTTTGAGGAAGGTGTGGCTACATTCTATGCATTAAAGAATGCTGAAGATAGGGGAGTCTATTTCATTAAACCTGGAGTTAAAGTTTATAAGGGAATGATAATTGGAGAGAATAATCGACCTCAAGATCTTGAGTTAAATATATGTAAAACTAAGCAGTTGACTAATATGAGGTCTGCAGGGGCAGAAGAACTTGATACTTTGCAGTCACCTGTTGACATTACTCTTGAAAGAGCACTCGAATATATTGGTCCAGATGAAATGCTTGAGGTAACACCGGATTCAATAAGAATGAGAAAAATTAATAAAAAGAAAAGAAATTAACAATTAGTTTCATGAACGAAGAACGTGCAAAAAGTTTTAAAGATTCTCTTTTTAATGCTTTAAATCTCTTTAACAATCATGAATGGTATGAAGCTCATGATGCTTTTGAAGAAATATGGAATTCCGTTGATGGTGACGAAAGACAAGTAATCCAGGGAATTTTACAAGTATCTGTTTCTCAGTTTCACTTAAGTAAGGGTAATTTAAATGGAGCTACTATTCTCCTTGGAGAGGGTTTAGGTAGAATAAAAACTAGAACTAAGATTAATTTAGGGATTGATCTTGAGTCATTCTGCCGATGTTTGGAAGATTTATTGAGGAAATTACAATATAAAGAGCAATTAACTGAGTACGATAAGCCTTTTTTGAAACCTCTTTGATAAATATCAATATTATGAACATATCTTTATCTTCACTGAAATTATTATTTTCTATCCCATTTTTTTTTCAAGAAAACAAGAAAACTAATCGATCTCAAGAAAAATGAACCTAAATATTCATAATGTATCGCTTTCAATTAAAGGAAGATTAATCGTAGATGATGTTTCCATAACTGTTAATCCAGGGGAAGTTGTTGGTTTGATGGGACCTAATGGTGCTGGGAAAACTACAACTTTTAATCTTGCAGTTGGGAATATAAAACCAGATAAAGGTGAAATTTTAATGAATGGAAAAAATATAACCAATCTTCCTCTCCCAATAAGATCAAGACTTGGGTTAGGGTACTTAACTCAAGAAGCGAGTATATTTAGAGACCTCACTGTTAAGGATAATATAGATTTGGCTTTACAAAATTCATCTTATAGTAGAGCAGCCATAAGAAATAGAAGAGAACAATTAATTAATGAATTTAATTTGAATAATTTTGTAGATAATTATGGTTATCAACTCTCAGGAGGAGAGAGGAGGAGGTGTGAAATAGCTAGAGCTCTCACTGTAGGCAGAAAAGGACCTAAATATTTGTTACTAGACGAACCTTTTGCTGGAATCGATCCTCTAGCTGTTAATGATTTAAAGAAACTAATTCTTAAATTAAGTAGTGATGGGGTCGGGATTCTTATTACAGACCATAATGTGAGGGAAACCCTTTTAATTACTAACAAATCATATGTATTAAGTGAAGGAAAAATTTTAGCTAACGGTTCATCAAGTGAATTAGCTGATAATCCAATAGTCAAGAAGTATTATCTAGGAGATAATTTCAAACTTTGAAATGCTTTTTAAAAAATAAATTAAAACTTTATTATTAAAGATTTACTCATATATGAATGATTTAAATTATTATTTGGTTGTCATTGAATATTAAAACTTGAGAAATTTCTAGAAATGATACTAGATAATTTTTTTAAAAATTTAATATATGAACCGGTTTCAGTTTTAGGTCTTTTAGTTTTTTATTTTTTATTAATTAACTTACCAATATCTTTGGGTGCAGTTTTTAAAAAAAAGTCTTCTTCTGCTGTAAGACTTATTACGATTTTAGTGAACTTATTGATAACATTACAATTACTTTTTAGATGGTCAATTTCTGGGCACTTTCCTATTAGCAATTTGTATGAATCTCTTTATTTCCTTACTTGGGGTATCACATTAGGTCAACTATTGGTTGAAAGAGAATACCAAGCTCCAATAATCCCCTCAATTGCAATTCCTATTGAGTTACTGACTGTTGCTTTTGCTTGTTTTGTTTTACCTGAGGATTTGAAATTATCGTCCAACTTAGTTCCAGCTTTAAGGTCTAGTTGGTTAGTAATGCATGTTAGTGTCGTAATGCTTAGTTATGCAGCATTAATAATAGGTTCTTTACTTTCAATGTCCGTTTTGTTTATTAATAAAAATAAGCCGCTTCAAATCAGAAGTAGTTCTACAGGTATAGGAGGATTTAAATTTTCAAATAGCTTTCCTGTAAATGATTTAGTTGAATCTATTGAATTTTCTCATTCCGAAGAATTAGATACATTAAGTTATCGATCTATATTAATCGGCTTTGTTCTTTTAACTCTAGGTTTAATTTCGGGTGCTGTCTGGGCTAATGAGGCTTGGGGCACATGGTGGAGTTGGGATCCAAAAGAAACATGGGCATTTATCTCATGGTTATTTTATGCTGCTTATCTGCATATGAGAATAAGCAAGGGTTGGCAAGGACGTAGACCAGCATTATTAGCATCTACAGGCTTTTTAATAGTTTTAGTATGTTATTTAGGAGTTAATTTCTTAGGAATAGGGTTACATAGTTATGGTTGGATATTTGGGTAATTTATTGGTCTCCCAGAATATTTATTGAGGTTCAGAAAGAACATCCCCCTTTTGAGCTTCTTGTGCAACTTTTCTCAAGTCATCACATCCCTCTTTTAATGTTGGGTAAGCAAACATTCCACTACCTGCAATAAAACAATTAGCTCCAGCATCTGCACATTGTGAAATAGTCCAATTTGCTTTTATTCCCCCATCAACTTCAATGTCTACATTTAAGTTTTTTTCAATAACAAAGTTTCTTATTTCTCTGATTTTATTAAGCATTGTTGGTATATAAGCTTGTCCACCAAAGCCTGGATTAACTGTCATAACTAAAACATGATCAACCATATCCATTATGTTTTTAATCATTTCAAAAGGAGTATGAGGGTTTAATGCAACAGAAGGAGATCCTCCTAAATCTCTTATTCTTCCGAGAACTCTATGCAAATGAATATTTGCTTCGGCATGAGCTATTACTACTCCTGGTTCACCATTCGCTCCCTTTGTAGCGTTTACATAAGATTCAAGCATGGTTTCGCAGTTGTATTGACTCACCATTAATTGAGTTTCAAAAGGGACATCGCAATATTTCCTGCATGCAGCAATCATTTCAGGACCGAATGTAAGATTTGGCACAAAATTCCCATCCATTACATCAAATTGAATTCTATCTACCCCAGCTTCCTCTAGCTCTTTCACACATTCCCCCATATTTGCCCAATCTGCGGGTAAAACTGAAGGAATTATTTGAATTGGTCTATTAACACCAGCTAAAATTGTTTGATTTGACTCAGTCATTTAATTTTTAAAATATTTAATAAAGATACTATATTTAGTTGTTTATTCCTAATTTCAAGTCACGGCCTGATAAAGTATCACCTGTAAAGAGTTAAAAAAAGCTTACTAGCATAATAATTCTTATAAAAAATGACATTTTTTATGAGATCATACTCAAAACCTTTAAGAAAATCCTCAAAATTTAATTGTGAATCAAACTTTAATTCAAGAAATTCTCGAAGTTGTCGAGCAAGCAGCTATTGCCTCAGCAAAACTAACAGGACTTGGTCAAAAAGATGAAGCTGATGCTGCAGCTGTTGAAGCAATGAGATTGCGAATGGGCAAAATTGAAATGAAAGGGAAAATTGTTATTGGAGAAGGTGAAAGAGATGAAGCACCTATGCTTTATATAGGTGAAGAGGTTGGTAGTGGAAATGGCCCAGGGGTTGACTTTGCAGTAGATCCTTGTGAAGGAACAAATCTTTGTGCGAACAATCAAAGAGGTTCTATGGCGGTTTTAGCGGCCTCTGATACGGGTGGTCTTTTCAATGCGCCTGATTTTTACATGAACAAATTAGCAGCGCCTCCTGCAGCCAAAGGTAAGGTAGATATTAGAAATTCAGCTACTGAAAACTTGAAGATACTTAGTGATTGCTTGGGCCTTTCTCTTGATGAGCTTACTGTAGTTGTTATGGATAGGACTAGACATAAAGATTTAATTAAAGAGATTCGAGGATGTGGTGCAAAAGTACAACCGATTTCTGATGGTGATGTTCAAGCTGCGATTGCATGTGGTTTTGCAGGTACTGGAACACATTGCTTGATGGGTATAGGTGCAGCTCCAGAGGGTGTTATTTCGGCTGCTGCAATGAGAGCTCTCGGCGGACACTTTCAAGGACAACTGGTTTATGATCCAGCAATTGCTCAAACTTCTGAATGGGCTGATTACACAAAAGAAGGAAATATAAAACGTCTTAATGAAATGGGCATAACAGATATAGATAAAATCTATGAAGCGAATGAATTGGCATCGGGAGAAAATGTTGTTTTCGCTGGAAGTGGAATAACTGATGGATTATTATTTGACGGAGTTAAATTTGAAAGGGATTGTGTTAGGACAAGCAGTCTAGTTATTAGTACATTAGATAGTACTGCAAGGTTTACAAATACTGTCCATATAAAAGATGGTGCTAAGAGTATCAGCCTTTAAAAATTCACTTTTAATTTTATGCATATTGTTGTCGTCGGACTGAGTCATCGCACGGCACCTGTCGAAGTGCGTGAGAAGTTAAGTATTCCTGACCAATCCATAACAGAGTCATTGAAAGCATTAAAAGCTTTCTCTGATGTATTAGAGGTGTCAATTTTAAGTACTTGTAATAGGCTAGAAATATATGCGCTAGTAAAGGATAAAAATACTGGAATTTCATCTATTAAAGAATTCATATCAGAATATTCTGGAATTATTTTTGAAGATTTAAATCCACATCTTTTTTGCTTTAGACAGGAAGAAGCAGTTTTGCATTTGATGAAAGTCTCGGCAGGACTCGATAGCCTCGTTTTAGGGGAAGGACAAATCCTTTCGCAGGTAAAAAAAATGATGAGATTAGGTCAAGAGAATCAATCTACTGGACCAATTCTTAATAGATTATTAACTCAATCAGTTAGTACAGGTAAAAAAGTAAGATCCGAAACAAATTTAGGGACTGGAGCTGTGTCAATCAGTTCAGCAGCGGTAGAACTAGCTCAATTAAAAATTGGACAAGAAAAAGGTTTTGATACTCTTGTAAGTTTGGAATCAGAGAACGTTCTTGTTGTTGGCGCCGGACGAATGAGTAGGCTTTTAATAACTCATTTAAAATCAAAAGGATGTCATAAACTTATCCTTTTAAATAGAAATATTGATAGAGCATTAAATCTTGCTCAAGACTTCCCTGATTTAGAGATTGTTTGTAGAGGGTTAAACGAATTAGAAGAAAACATATCACTATCTTCGCTTGTTTTCACCAGTACTGCTTCTGAAGAGCCAATTATTGATCTCACAAAAATTGAAAAAATAAGTTTGAGTAATAGACTAAAATTTATTGATATTGGTGTTCCGAGAAATATATCTAATGATGTCAAACAACATGAATTTGTAAAATCATTTGATGTTGATGACTTACAAGAGGTCGTTTCAAGAAATCAAGAATTTAGACAGAAAATAGCAAAGGAAGCGGAATCTTTAGTAGAAGAAGAAAGGATCATTTTTCTAGAATGGTGGGCAAGTTTAGAAGCCGTTCCAGTAATTAATAAACTTAGATCAGATTTGGAGTTGATTAGAAAAGAGGAATTGCAAAAAGCACTTAGCAGAATGGGACCAGATTTTTCGGCTCGAGAAAGAAAAGTTGTGGAAGCTCTTACTAAAGGAATAATTAATAAAATACTTCATACACCCGTCACCAAGTTGAGAAGTCCTCAATCAAGAGAAGAAAGACAAGTTTCTTTGAAAATCGTTGAAAAATTGTTTTCTTTGGTAGAAGAGGATAAAAATAACTAACTTTTTTCGATTTATATTAAGTTTTTCCAGTGATTTATCGAAATACCTTTGTAAACTGACCATTTGTATTTCTAAATATGCCCATAATCAGTTACTTTAAGTAATTGTATATCTACCTCCATTAGATTGAATGAAGCGTGTGTTGGCCATAATCCTCGGAGGAGGAAAAGGTTCTAGACTTTACCCTCTAACAAAAATGAGGGCTAAACCTGCTGTGCCATTGGCAGGTAAGTAT
>QCDK01000025.1 GCA_003278765.1 Prochlorococcus sp. AG-355-G23 | reverse complement strand
TGTTTATAAGAAATTTCTTCTCTATTTTTTGATAAAGTTAAGTAGGAATTATATGGGACTATAGATTGCATATATTTTTTTAAGTCTCTTAATACGTTTGGATCAGCATTCTCATTAATAGTTAAGCTGCAACTAGTATGGAGTGAAGTTAAATTTAAAATTCCCGAATCAAAATTATTTCTTTCAATAAACAAATTTAAATCATTTGTTATGTCAACAAAACCCTCTCCACTAGTTACATGTTCTAACTTTGAAAATATTTGTTCCATTTATATATAAAGTAACTAATAAATATTCTATTATTGATAAACAATGAATGTTTAATGCATACATCAAAATTTTTATCTTAAAATGAATTTACTTTATATATAAATTTTTGGCCGAAATTCATTGGAATAAGCTGGGGGCTTATCTTAAAGAAACTCAAATATTAGGTTCAATCCAAAATACACTTTATTGGGATCAGAATACTAGGATGCCAAAGAAAGGAGCGTCTTGGAGGTCTGAACAACTTACTTATATCGCAAAAATCTTACATAGAAGAAATTCTTCTGAAGAATTTTCTAATTTAATACAATCCGCTAAAAATGAATTATTAGATACTGAAGAAAATTTCAATAATAAACTTTTTATTAAAGGTAAAGAAAGAAATATTAATCTTTTAATCAAAGAATTTAATAGAGCGAAAAATCTAGATCCTAAATTAGTTGAGTCTCTAGCTAAGGCAAAATCTAAAGGATATGAAAGTTGGCAAGAAGCAAAGAAAAAATCAGATTTTAAAGTTTTTCTCCCTTTCTTTAAAGAACTAGTCAAATTAAGGATTGAAGAGGCAAAACAAATATCAGATAAATATTCACCATGGGAAACTCTAGCCCAGCCGTTTGAGCCTGATTTAACTTTAAAGTGGTTGAATAAAATTTTTCAGCCTTTGAAAGACACTCTCCCTGAGTTGATCAGAGGAGTTAACAAATCTAAGAAATATCATTGGAATTTAAGTCCAGAATCTCAACATGATTTATGCTCTTTATTACTTGATGAGTTTGGGAGAGATAAAGATCTGGTTGTTGTTGGTAAATCTCCTCATCCTTTTTCGATTACATTAGGGCCTAGTGATTACAGAATTACGACAAGAATTGTTGAAGGTGAACCATTATCAAGTTTTTTAGCAACTGCACATGAATGGGGACATTCAATTTATGAGCAAGGTCTGCCATCACAAAGTCATCAATGGTTTGCTTGGCCTTTAGGTCAAGCAACTTCTATGGGTATACACGAAAGTCAATCATTATTTTGGGAAAATAGAATAGTTAAATCCAAATCCTTTTCGAAAAGATTTTTTAAAAAATTTGTTTCAGCCGGATGTACATTAAATAATTATTTTGAACTTTGGAAATCTATTAATCATCTGGAAGCAGGATTAAATAGGGTTGAGGCAGATGAATTGACTTATGGTTTACACATTCTCATTAGAACCGAACTTGAAATAGGCTTAATTGAGGGAGGGTTACCTGCTGAGGATATTCCAGAAGAATGGAATAAAAGATATGGCGAACTTTTAGGAATAAAACCCTCTAATGATTCAGAAGGTTGTCTTCAAGATGTTCATTGGAGTGAAGGTGCGTTTGGATATTTCCCGTCATATTTGTTAGGTCATCTTATAAGTGCGCAAATATCTTCTCAAATGGAAAGAGAAATAGGTTTGATAGATGATTTAATTCAAAATGGTGAATATCAAAAAATCATCTTTTGGTTAAGAAATAATATTCATAAATATGGCAGATCAGTTAATTCTATGGAATTGATAAGAACGGTCAC
Organism: Prochlorococcus sp. AG-355-G23; assembly: GCA_003278765.1. Classification (GTDB taxonomy): domain Bacteria; phylum Cyanobacteriota; class Cyanobacteriia; order PCC-6307; family Cyanobiaceae; genus Prochlorococcus_A. Next base: position 12,901 of record QCDK01000025.1, on the reverse strand, counting down.
TGACGAAGAACTATCGCCAGAATATTTTATTAATCATTTGAGGACTAAAATAAATGATTTTTGCTGAAAAATTTCTTTAAAAGAATTTGTTTGAGCGTGAGGATGTAAGATAAATAAAAATTATTTCTTAATGGCAAATCTTAATCAACCCCCAAGCAGGATTACACCAAATTTGTTGCATATACTTGATGCTTTTACTGATAGCTCGAATTCAATAGTTAATACTATTGTTGAATTAAACTCTAATACCATAAATAAGTATGAATTAATTACCGAAACGGGTCACCTCAAACTTGATAGGGTAGGTTATTCTTCACTCGCTTATCCTTTCGCTTATGGATGTATACCAAGAACATGGGATGAAGATGGAGATCCACTGGATGTCGAAATTGTTAGTGTAACTGAGCCATTGATACCTGGATCTATTGTGGAGGCAAGAATTATTGGGGTGATGAAATTTGATGATGGTGGAGAGGTCGATGATAAGGTTATAGCGGTTCTAGCAGATGATAAAAGAATGGATCATATCTCAAGTTATGAAGACCTTGGAGAGCATTGGTTAAAAGAAACAAAGTATTATTGGGAGCACTACAAAGATCTAAAAAAACCTGGAACATGTACTGTTAATGGTTTTTTTGGGATAGAAGAGGCTGTTAAAGTGATTAAAGATTGTGAAGAGAGATACAAAAAAGAAATTGATCCTAAATTAGTAAATTAACTAATTTTTGTTTTCTCTAAATTCTTCAAATATTTCGCTGAGTATTTTGTCAGCACCTTGGAGCTTTAGTTTTTTTGCTAGTTCTAATCCCACCATTTCAGGGTCATTAATATTGCCAACCACTTGATCTTTTATAAGTCTTTGTCCATCAATAGAGGCTACCATACCAGTAAGGTAAAGAAGACCATTATCAATATTAGTATTGACCCCTATTGGAACTTGGCATCCACCCTCAAGTTCTCTTAAAAAAGCCCTCTCTGCCAGACATCTTTGACTAGTGGGTTTATCTTCTAAAACATTTATAATTTCTAAAACCTTGTTGTCGTTAGATTTACATTCAATGCCTAGAGCTCCTTGGCCTACGGCATGAAGGGAAATTTCACTTGGTATAGTCTGGTGTATTCTTGATTCAAAACCTAATCTTTTTAAACCAGCGGCTGCGAGAATTATACAATCAAATTCTCCGGCATCTAATTTTTCTATTCTTGTAATAACATTTCCCCTGATATCTTTGAAAACAAGATGTGGGTACTTATTTCTTAATTGTGCAAGTCTTCTTAGAGAGCTTGTTCCTACAATTGAACCCTCAGGAAAGGTTTCCAGTTTATAAGATTCATTTTTTTTGCTTACTACTAAAGCATCTGCAGGATCTTCTCTTTTTGTGATGCATCCTAATTTCAGGCCACTAGGCAAATTGGTTGGTAAATCTTTCAATGAATGTACTGCTATATCTGCATGGCCAACTAGCATTTGTGCTTCAAGTTCTTTTGTAAATAAGCCTTTATCGCCTATTTTTGCTAAGGCTACATCAAGGATTTTGTCGCCTTGTGTTGCCATGGCTTCTATGGATACCTCTAAATTGGGAATATTGCTCTCTAGTTGTTCTTTAACCCATAAAGTTTGAACCATTGCTAGTTTACTTCTTCTACTAGCTATTTTCAGCTTAAAATTTGTCATTAAATATTATTTTGAGTTTGAATTAAAACAGAGTCGAATCTATTTTAAGCTATTCTTTTGCAAGTTTCTAAAGCTAAAAATTATACTTAACTTTTTTTATTTTATATATTCTTTTAAAACCCCATTTCTATTTGGATGTCTAAGTTTTCTTAGGGCTTTTGCTTCTATTTGTCTAATCCTTTCTCTAGTTACATCAAAAATTTGACCGATTTCTTCAAGAGTTTTCATTCTTCCATCATCAATTCCATATCTCAATCTGAGAACATCTCTTTCCCTTGGACTTAGAGTTGCTAATACTCCTTCTAAATCTTCTCTTAGTAAAGTTTTAGAAACATCTTGCTCTGGATTTTCTATATCAGCCTCTATAAAGTCTCCAAGTCTTGAATCTTCTTCTTTTCCTATTGGAGTTTCTAAAGAAATAGGAAGCTGTGCACTTTTAGCTATAAATCTTAATTTTTCAATTGTCATTTCCATACTCTCAGCGATTTCTTCTTCACTAGGTTTCCTGCCAAATTCTTGGCTAAGAACTTTAGTGGTTTTTTTAATTCTGGATATTGTCTCGTATAAGTGAACTGGCAATCTAATAGTTCTGCTTTGGTCCGCAATTGCTCTTGTAATGGCTTGGCGAATCCACCAAGTTGCGTATGTAGAGAACTTGTAACCTTTCTCATGGTCAAATTTTTCCGCTGCCCTAATTAGACCCAAACTTCCTTCTTGGATTAAGTCTTGAAATGATAAACCTCTATTCATATATTTTTTTGCAATGGAAACAACTAATCTTAAATTTGATTGAACCATTTTTTCTTTTGCTCTCCTACCTAAAAGAAGTCTTCTTCTAAATTTAGAAAGAGGCATATCTATTAACTCAGCCCATTCTCTAACTGATGGGAAATGCCCTTTCTCGGACTCATATTGAGTTGCCAGCTCTTCTAGTTGTAGTAAGTCAGCAATTTTTCTTGCAAGCTCAATTTCTTCATCTGGTCTTAAAAGTCTAATTCTTCCAATTTCTTGGAGATAAACTCTTATTGAATCTTCAGTATAGATACCTTTTGGGCCAAGCTTTATATTTCCAAGCCCTTTATCTTCTTCTTCAGAATCACTAAAATCATTATTATTTTCAATACTGCTTTTGTTTAACTCTGAAGATGTCTGTAAATTTTGAATACTTTTATTACTATCTTCTTCAACTACTGTTTCTAAATCTGTATTAATTTTTTTATTGATCTTTTTTTTTGAACTAGGCTTGGAATTCTTTGATTCTGCTGCGACTGGACACATAATTGACTCCTTTCTACGGTGAATTTAACTAGATAAAATTTTATTTAGGGCTAATTTGAACATTTAGTAGTAAAGTCCCCTTAATGTTTAAAAAACTTTTTCACAAAATGAGAATAAGAAAAGTTTTCTAAATTGTTGAAAAATTTAAATAGTGCTATAGATTACCTAAAGTAAAAAGTCTTGGGATTTCTCAGACAGGCAGATCAATTTTGAATTTTCAGTCAATGATCAGAGCTTCATGTCTCCCTTAAGAGCAGGATACTTACAATGTGCAAAAAACACTTTGTGGAATGTTCAACAATCCAATACTAAGAAAAAGTTTTGAAGCCGGCAAGTAATCAGTTATTAAATACATCCTATAAATTGGAAATTTTGCTTGATATAGGTAGTAGTAATGAAATCTTTTACTATTTAGATGGGAATAATCTTGGAGTAGAAGTTGGAGATATTGTAAGTGTGAGACTAAGGGGGAGATTATTGAATGGGTTGGTAATCTCCAAAAAATACTTTTCGATAATCAATAACGATGAATCAAATATTACTGGAGGAAAAAGCATAAGATATTTGTTTGTTGAAAGTATTTTGCAGAAAAAAATAATTGATGAATCTTGGAGAGAATTGATAAACTCCCTAGCCTCTTTTTATATGGTTAGTAATTTAAAAATGTTTAAAACTGCATTTCCTCCTGGCTGGATTGGTAAATATAAAAATTTATCTAAAGGTTTAAAAGATCAAATATGGATTGAAACTAAAAAAGAATTTGATTTTAAGAAAAATGGATTAACCAAAAAAGAATTTTTTTTAATGGATACTTTATCTAAAAAAGGTAATTGGCAAAGTGAATTAATCAAGTCTGGTTTTAATTACACTTTAATTAACTCAATGGTCAGTAAAAATTATCTTGCTAAATCTAAAAGAAAAAAAAATATAAATACTAAATTAAATTCCTTTTTAAAAGATCATATTGCAACGAAAAAACCAAATCTTACAAATGAGCAAAAAATTGCATTTCAAGAATTTCAAACTATGAAACCAGGAGATGCATTACTTCTTTGGGGCGAAACAGGTTCAGGTAAAACAGAAGTATATATGAGAATTGCTGAAGATCAATTTCTTAAGAAAAAAAGTTGTTTGATATTAGCCCCAGAAATTGGATTAATCCCTCAACTTATTGATAGGTTTAGTGGGCGATTTAATAATGTCGTTTACGAATATCATAGTAATTGTTCTCCGGATCATAGAACTTTAGTTTGGAAGAAAATAATTAATGCTAATGAACCTTTAATAGTGATAGGTACAAGGTCGGCAGTTTTTCTTCCAATCAAAAATCTGGGATTAATAATAATGGATGAAGAACATGATGTTTCTTATAAGCAAGATAGTCCTATGCCTTGCTACGACGCAAGAGAGATTGCTATTGAAATAGTAAAAAGGAATTCTGCAAAGTTAATTTTTGGGAGTGCAACCCCATCAATGGAGACTTGGAAAAAGTGTATTTTTGAAAGGAAATTTAAATTGGTAAGAATGATCCAAAGGATATCTAGTAATGAGACTCCTGAAATAAAAATTGTTGATATGCGGGATGAGTTCAAGAAGGGAAATATGAAAATTTTTTCCAATGAATTATTACAATTGCTTCCTCAACTACGCTTAAAAAAAGAGCAAGCAATAATTTTGATCCCTAGGAGGGGGCATAGCGGATTTTTAAGTTGTAGAAATTGCGGATATTTAATAAATTGCCCCAACTGTGACGTTCCTTTATCAGTTCATCTTGGATCACAAGGAAAAAAATGGTTAAGGTGTCATTGGTGTGATCATAAATCAAGATTGATCAATCGTTGCCCAGATTGTCACTCAACTGCTTTCAAACCTTTTGGAATTGGTACGCAAAGAGTAATAGAGTTTTTAAATGAAGAATTTCCTGACTTAAGAGTGCTTCGCTTTGATAGAGATACAACTTCAGGAAAGGATGGTCATAGAGATATTCTTTCAAAGTTTTCTAAAGGTGATGCTGATATTCTTGTCGGTACTCAGATGTTGGCAAAAGGTATTGACATCCCCAATATTACTCTTTCAGTAGTAATTGCAGCAGATGGGTTGCTTCATCGCCCAGATATTTCAGCAGAAGAAAAATCATTACAATTATTTTTGCAAGTAGCAGGAAGGGCCGGCAGGGCACAAAAAAAAGGGAAAGTAATTTTTCAAACATATAAACCTAACCATCCGGTGATTTCGTATCTTCAAAAAAGAGATTATGAAAAATTCTTAATTGAAAACTCGAGATTGAGAAAGGATGCTAATTTATTTCCATTTTGCACAATTTGCCTACTTAAATTATCAGGTGAAAATTATGAATTAACTGAGTCAATTGCAATAAAATTAGCAAAATATCTACTCAGTTTTTGTAAGAAAAAGAACTGGAAATTAATTGGTCCTGCCCCTGGTTTAATAGCTAAAGTCGGTAAAAAATTTAGATGGCAGATATTAATACATGGTCCTGAAGGAACAAAGATACCTTTACCTGATAGATCAATATTATGGAAACTTATTCCAAAAAATGTTTTTTTAACAATAGATGTTAATCCAGCAGAATTGTAATTACTTTGATGGAAGTTGAGGTAAATCTGAACCTAATTTAAATCTATAGAATCTTAATAAATAAGCCAATATTATAATTATTAAAATAATAGATATCCCAATAAAGAGTTTGTTGAGGCTCCAAAAAGAAAATTCAAGACTATTTATCTGCCCTTGATTTAAATCCCAAATTATTAGATTTTTTGTGATTTCTAAATTTGAATTATTTTTATCGGTAAGGATAGCTTTATTAGGGTGAATAATTTTGAAAATGAGTTCTAAATTATCAATGCCTTTAATAGAATTTAGATCCAAATCTAACCTATAAAAGTATTTTTTAAAAAAAATGAAGTTTTTTTGAGTAGTTTTAATTTCTATATTTGTTGATTCTCCCGCTAACTCTCCAGCTGTATTTTGGGTGATTTTAAGAACTTGCTTTGTATCCTCTAAGTTGAGATTTTTATGTTTCAAAGAAAAGGTTGATTCGTCTTGTTCAATCTCTGCGTCAGGAAAAATATCTTTCATCTTTTCTTCAAATTTTAATTGCCAAGGAAATTTCTTTATGTATTTACTCTCTATCACTAAATTATTAGTTATTGAATCAAGTTCACTAAGATCAAGGGTATCCTCAATTTTTACGCAGCCACTTAAAAGTGGAATTAATAATAATAGTATTAAAAAAATGATCAGTGAAAAGCCTCTCTGAAAGGGTTTTGTTTCACCAGTTGGTGTCTTAGTTACATTAATAAATTTTTTTTTCTTCAATACTTCTCTTTTTTTGCGCAGTGAGTTAAGAGATTTTTTATTGAGTGATGGGTCGCTTTCAAACTGTACGTTCCAATTTTCTGGCTTTTTAATATCAGGAGAGTCTATAACTTCCATCAAATATTTTGCATTTTCTCTCGTCTTATTATCGTAAGATTTTAGAAGTTCTTTACAAAACCTTTTGGCCTCCTCCCTTTTATTAATTCCACAAAGAGCAGTAATTAAGATTGTTCTTAAATTTACTCCCTCTTTGCTTGATAAAGGAAATGATTCGATTATGGGCAAAAGAAATTCAATGCAATAATGATACTCACCTTTAGCTAAAGCAAGTTCTACTTTTTCTAAAACTTGCTTATAAGTTTTCATGGGTTAGGCGACTATCATTGTACCTATTCCGGAATTTGTAAAAATCTCAAGAAGTAATGAATGTTCTATTCTTCCATCAATTATGTGAGCTGCTTTGACTCCTTGGGCTAAAGCTCTTATACAGCATTCTGTCTTTGGAATCATACCTTCAGTCACAATTTTTTTATCAATAAAATCCCTTGCCTCTTTGAGATTAGTTTTTTCAACAAGACTATTTTTGTTATCTTTTTCTTTTAAAATCCCTTGAGTATCAGTAAGAAGAATAAGTTTTTCTGCATTTATTGCAGCAGCAATTTCTCCGGCAACAAAATCTGCATTAATGTTATGGGAAATACCCTCCAAAGTTGATCCAATGCTAGAAATAATTGGGATGTATCCTTTAGAAATAAGAGGATCTAATATTTCAGGATTGATTTTTGTAACCTCTCCCACTAACCCATGGCTACCATCTCCTAGTTCTCTAGATTTAATTAAGTTGCCATCAAGACCTGATATTCCCACAGCTAAGGATCCAGTTTTATTAATACCTTTTACAATTTGTTTGTTAACTCTACCCATCAGAACCATCTCGACAATTTCCATTGTTTTTTTATCAGTAATTCTTAATCCATTTTCGAATTTAGGAGATATTTCTAATTTCTTTAACCAATTATTAATCTCTGGTCCACCTCCATGAATTACTATCGGACAAACCCCAACGGTTGATAAAAGTGCAATGTCTCTAAAAAAAGCATTTTTTAAATTATCATTCTCCATAACAGAACCACCATACTTGATAACAATTTTTCTACCTGAGAAACTTTGTATATATGGAAGTGCTTCGCTTAATATTGATACTCTTTGAGAATCATTCATTATTAAAATTTATTAAAACTTGATTGAATTGAGAAATGAGGTTTTTACAAATATATCCCTATATTCAATAAAAGAGAATAAAATCAAATTCTTTTTTATTATCGTCGATAATAAATTCTGATTCAAGACCTTTGACGAAAAACCTATTTAATCTTTCTTGTTTTTCAATCCATTTTTCTAGAGGGACAGCGTTTAATTCGAAACGCATTCTGAGACCATTTTTTTCTTCCTTTGTAATTTCTTCTATTTCTTTTAATTGAGGGGGGTTATCCTCGTCCCACAAATTTAAAGATTCTAATGACGATTCAAGATGAGCTTTTATCCCATACCTCCATCTTGTAACATCTTTAACTAATGCTGTTAGTTCTTTTGGTCTATTAAATTTATTTGTCGCAAAATTTGTCTTGTCAAATAACTCTACAGGAGGTATTTCTGAAGTCTTTAAGCCTAAGCCAATTAGGAAAATAGGTACTCCATAAAAAAAAGTAGGTACACTTAAATTCACTGAGTCTGTAAAATAAGCAGTCATTCCAACAAAAGCTAATATACCCCCAGCGGTTACGATTAAGTTTCCAGGCGATAAGTATTTCTTCATTTTGATTTAGTAGAATGATTTTAAATGGGCTAACAAGTATTATGCAAGATCCTAATACTGCAAATCAAGGAGATTTAATTTTTAAACTTGATCAAGATAGAGCATGGCTACTAGAAAATCTTGATAAGGGTAAATGGACAGAAATCAGAAGCGAACTTGCCGCGCTTGAAAGGAAAATAAGCAAATTAATTATAAGTGTTCAAGAAAATAATGTTGATATTTGATTTAAAAAGGTATTTCGTCAACTTCAGGTACTAAAGGTGAACTATCCCAACTAGATTTTTTGGTGGTTTTTTTATTTTCAAATGACTCATTATTCTCTTTTTGATCAGACTTAAGAACGTCAACTGGCGATATTTGATGGATTTTTGAAGCTGTTAGTTCTGGTTGTTTTTCTTTCGTTCCGTCTTTTCTAGTGACAGAATTCATCTTGAGACGTCCCTCAATAACAATATTTTGCCCCTCCTTTAGTTCATCTACCATTTCTTGGGCAATATTTCCCCATCCTATGATCTTGAGATCTCTAGTTGGATCTTCACTACGTAATCCTTTAAAATTAACAATCATTTCTGCAATTGGAGTTTGGTTTTCTTTGGTATACCTCATTTGGGGAGCGGAAAAATTTGACCATGAGAAAGGTTACAAGTTCTCTACATACGCAACTTGGTGGATTCGCCAAGCCATTACAAGAGCAATTGCGGACCAAAGCAGAACTATTAGATTGCCAGTTCACTTATACGAGACAATATCCAGAATTAAAAAAACCACTAAAGTTCTTAGCCAAGAATTTGGCAGGAAACCTAGTGAAGAAGAAATCGCTGAGAGTATGGAAATGACAATTGAAAAATTAAGATTTATAGCTAAAAGTGCACAGCTTCCTATTTCTTTAGAAACTCCAATAGGAAAAGAAGAAGATTCAAGACTTGGAGACTTTATAGAGGCTGATATAGAAAATCCAGAGCAAGATGTTTCTAAAACTTTACTAAGAGAAGATTTAGAAGGAGTATTAGCAACTCTAAGTCCAAGGGAAAGAGATGTTCTCAGATTGAGATATGGAATTGATGATGGAAGAATGAAAACTCTTGAAGAAATCGGTCAAATTTTTGATGTAACTAGAGAAAGGATTAGACAAATAGAAGCAAAAGCCCTAAGAAAACTTAGACATCCAAATAGAAATGGGGTTTTAAAAGAATATATAAAATAAAAAAAGTTAAGTATAATTTTTAGCTTTAGAAACTTGCAAAAGAATAGCTTAAAATAGATTCGACTCTGTTTTAATTCAAACTCAAAATAATATTTAATGACAAATTTTAAGCTGAAAATAGCTAGTAGAAGAAGTAAACTAGCAATGGTTCAAACTTTATGGGTTAAAGAACAACTAGAGAGCAATATTCCCAATTTAGAGGTATCCATAGAAGCCATGGCAACACAAGGCGACAAAATCCTTGATGTAGCCTTAGCAAAAATAGGCGATAAAGGCTTATTTACAAAAGAACTTGAAGCACAAATGCTAGTTGGCCATGCAGATATAGCAGTACATTCATTGAAAGATTTACCAACCAATTTGCCTAGTGGCCTGAAATTAGGATGCATCACAAAAAGAGAAGATCCTGCAGATGCTTTAGTAGTAAGCAAAAAAAATGAATCTTATAAACTGGAAACCTTTCCTGAGGGTTCAATTGTAGGAACAAGCTCTCTAAGAAGACTTGCACAATTAAGAAATAAGTACCCACATCTTGTTTTCAAAGATATCAGGGGAAATGTTATTACAAGAATAGAAAAATTAGATGCCGGAGAATTTGATTGTATAATTCTCGCAGCCGCTGGTTTAAAAAGATTAGGTTTTGAATCAAGAATACACCAGACTATACCAAGTGAAATTTCCCTTCATGCCGTAGGCCAAGGAGCTCTAGGCATTGAATGTAAATCTAACGACAACAAGGTTTTAGAAATTATAAATGTTTTAGAAGATAAACCCACTAGTCAAAGATGTCTGGCAGAGAGGGCTTTTTTAAGAGAACTTGAGGGTGGATGCCAAGTTCCAATAGGGGTCAATACTAATATTGATAATGGTCTTCTTTACCTTACTGGTATGGTAGCCTCTATTGATGGACAAAGACTTATAAAAGATCAAGTGGTTGGCAATATTAATGACCCTGAAATGGTGGGATTAGAACTAGCAAAAAAACTAAAGCTCCAAGGTGCTGACAAAATACTCAGCGAAATATTTGAAGAATTTAGAGAAAACAAAAATTAGTTAATTTACTAATTTAGGATCAATTTCTTTTTTGTATCTCTCTTCACAATCTTTAATCACTTTAACAGCCTCTTCTATCCCAAAAAAACCATTAACAGTACATGTTCCAGGTTTTTTTAGATCTTTGTAGTGCTCCCAATAATACTTTGTTTCTTTTAACCAATGCTCTCCAAGGTCTTCATAACTTGAGATATGATCCATTCTTTTATCATCTGCTAGAACCGCTATAACCTTATCATCGACCTCTCCACCATCATCAAATTTCATCACCCCAATAATTCTTGCCTCCACAATAGATCCAGGTATCAATGGCTCAGTTACACTAACAATTTCGACATCCAGTGGATCTCCATCTTCATCCCATGTTCTTGGTATACATCCATAAGCGAAAGGATAAGCGAGTGAAGAATAACCTACCCTATCAAGTTTGAGGTGACCCGTTTCGGTAATTAATTCATACTTATTTATGGTATTAGAGTTTAATTCAACAATAGTATTAACTATTGAATTCGAGCTATCAGTAAAAGCATCAAGTATATGCAACAAATTTGGTGTAATCCTGCTTGGGGGTTGATTAAGATTTGCCATTAAGAAATAATTTTTATTTATCTTACATCCTCACGCTCAAACAAATTCTTTTAAAGAAATTTTTCAGCAAAAATCATTTATTTTAGTCCTCAAATGATTAATAAAATATTCTGGCGATAGTTCTTCGTCAGTGACCGTTCTTATCAATTCCATAGAATTAACTGATCTGCCATATTTATGAATATTATTTCTTAACCAAAAGATGATTTTTTGATATTCACCATTTTGAATTAAATCATCTATCAAACCTATTTCTCTTTCCATTTGAGAAGATATTTGCGCACTTATAAGATGACCTAACAAATATGACGGGAAATATCCAAACGCACCTTCACTCCAATGAACATCTTGAAGACAACCTTCTGAATCATTAGAGGGTTTTATTCCTAAAAGTTCGCCATATCTTTTATTCCATTCTTCTGGAATATCCTCAGCAGGTAACCCTCCCTCAATTAAGCCTATTTCAAGTTCGGTTCTAATGAGAATGTGTAAACCATAAGTCAATTCATCTGCCTCAACCCTATTTAATCCTGCTTCCAGATGATTAATAGATTTCCAAAGTTCAAAATAATTATTTAATGTACATCCGGCTGAAACAAATTTTTTAAAAAATCTTTTCGAAAAGGATTTGGATTTAACTATTCTATTTTCCCAAAATAATGATTGACTTTCGTGTATACCCATAGAAGTTGCTTGACCTAAAGGCCAAGCAAACCATTGATGACTTTGTGATGGCAGACCTTGCTCATAAATTGAATGTCCCCATTCATGTGCAGTTGCTAAAAAACTTGATAATGGTTCACCTTCAACAATTCTTGTCGTAATTCTGTAATCACTAGGCCCTAATGTAATCGAAAAAGGATGAGGAGATTTACCAACAACAACCAGATCTTTATCTCTCCCAAACTCATCAAGTAATAAAGAGCATAAATCATGTTGAGATTCTGGACTTAAATTCCAATGATATTTCTTAGATTTGTTAACTCCTCTGATCAACTCAGGGAGAGTGTCTTTCAAAGGCTGAAAAATTTTATTCAACCACTTTAAAGTTAAATCAGGCTCAAACGGCTGGGCTAGAGTTTCCCATGGTGAATATTTATCTGATATTTGTTTTGCCTCTTCAATCCTTAATTTGACTAGTTCTTTAAAGAAAGGGAGAAAAACTTTAAAATCTGATTTTTTCTTTGCTTCTTGCCAACTTTCATATCCTTTAGATTTTGCCTTAGCTAGAGACTCAACTAATTTAGGATCTAGATTTTTCGCTCTATTAAATTCTTTGATTAAAAGATTAATATTTCTTTCTTTACCTTTAATAAAAAGTTTATTATTGAAATTTTCTTCAGTATCTAATAATTCATTTTTAGCGGATTGTATTAAATTAGAAAATTCTTCAGAAGAATTTCTTCTATGTAAGATTTTTGCGATATAAGTAAGTTGTTCAGACCTCCAAGACGCTCCTTTCTTTGGCATCCTAGTATTCTGATCCCAATAAAGTGTATTTTGGATTGAACCTAATATTTGAGTTTCTTTAAGATAAGCCCCCAGCTTATTCCAATGAATTTCGGCCAAAAATTTATATATAAAGTAAATTCATTTTAAGATAAAAATTTTGATGTATGCATTAAACATTCATTGTTTATCAATAATAGAATATTTATTAGTTACTTTATATATAAATGGAACAAATATTTTCAAAGTTAGAACATGTAACTAGTGGAGAGGGTTTTGTTGACATAACAAATGATTTAAATTTGTTTATTGAAAGAAATAATTTTGATTCGGGAATTTTAAATTTAACTTCACTCCATACTAGTTGCAGCTTAACTATTAATGAGAATGCTGATCCAAACGTATTAAGAGACTTAAAAAAATATATGCAATCTATAGTCCCATATAATTCCTACTTAACTTTATCAAAAAATAGAGAAGAAATTTCTTATAAACA
>QCDK01000024.1 GCA_003278765.1 Prochlorococcus sp. AG-355-G23 | reverse complement strand
CTTACAGCAATTTGAAAATTCTTCTCTTTTGAATTAATTTCATGCATCTTTTCTAGGAAGTTTGGACCATGTATCTCATTTTTCTTTAATATCCTATCTACCCAGGCATGAATCATTTCATGACATAAAGTACTGTTTATTTCACTAGTTGATAATTTACTCAAGATAGGTTTCGATAAAATAATTTCAGAATCTATAAAACCATTAATACTTTTTCTTTTATAAAAACCAGCAGTAGTTTTTAATCTATTATCACTCCATCTAACTTTTACTAAAGGTTGATTATTATCGGTTAAAGAATTTTCAAAATGTTGGCTATTAAATCTATGAAATAAGGGTAAAAGAGGAATTACAGGCATTATGGATTAAAATTATTATTATTTTGACAAAAAAAGCCATCAAAAACGATTTCTTTTCTTAAAGTAATAAAAAATCAAATTAACATGGATGCAACACTAGTTAAAGATATCGGAATTAAAGCATTATTAGTTGGCGGAGCTGTACTAGTTTCTTTTTGGACTTTTAATGCAATCAAATTAGTTATAAGCGCCAGAGGAATTAATCCATTAGTAAGAAAGTTTTTCGATCAAATAGCTGCTGGCAGAATTGATGCAGCTTATGGTTTGACTACAAAAACTTATAAATCTCATGTAAAACGACAAGACTTTCTTAAATTCTTAGCTAGTTTAAACCTCAATAAATACAGAAATTTAAAATCAGGAAGACCTAGAGTACAAGAAGATCAAATCATAATAACTTTGAATTTAAAATCAGAAGACAAACAAGATGAGCTCCCATTAGATTTTACTTTTGCAAAAACCGACAATGATTGGAGAATAGACAGAATAGCTAAAGTAAATTAATAATTTCTTGTGAGGCAAAAAGAATTGTTAAAAGAAGAAATAATACATCAATTAGAATTACACCCAAGTAGATTAGATAAAGAAAAAATCATCTCAGAAGCAATGGAAGAAGGTCGCGATGATTTTTTTGAAGGTATACGTATGGCACTTGATCCATTGGTAACTTTTGGTGTAAAAATTGTCCCTGAGAAAGAGACTAAAAAAAGTCAAAATTTTTTATGGGAAGATTTTAGAAAATTAGCCAATAAGCTGATTCAAAGAGAACTTACTGGTCACGCTGCTCGCGATGCAATTCTTACGGCTATGGAATCTGCGACAAAAGAAGAGTGGAATGGATTTTATAGACGAGTTTTAATTAAAGATCTTAGATGTGGTGTATCTGAAAAAACAATCAACAAGATAGCAAAGAAATTCCCCAAATATGCTATTCCTATTTTTTCTTGTCCTTTAGCTCATGACAGTGCAAATCATGAAAAAAAAATGATTGGAAAAAAGCAAATTGAAATCAAATTAGATGGTGTACGCGTCTTAACTATTATTAGACAAAATAAAGTAGAAATGTTTTCTCGTAATGGGAAACAATTCCATAATTTTGGTCATATTATCTCAGAAATAGAAAACGCCTTAAAAGAAGACCCAGCTCCTTATGACTTAGTACTGGATGGTGAAGTGATGAGCGCTAACTTTCAAGATTTAATGAAACAGGTACATAGAAAAGATGGCAAACAAACCAAAGACGCAGTTCTCCACCTATTTGACTTATGTCCTCTTGTAAACTTTCAAAAAGGGAAATGGAACACTAGTCAAACAAAAAGAAGTTTATTAGTAAAAGAATGGGTAGCAAAACATTCTATGCTTCTAAAACATGTACAAACACTTGAATGGGAAAATGTAGATCTAGACACTATTGAAGGACAAAAAAGATTTATAGAGCTGAATAAATCTGCTGTGGAAGGTGGGTATGAAGGAGTAATGATTAAAGATCCTGATGCTATTTATGAATGTAAAAGAACACACAGTTGGTTAAAAGCAAAACCTTTCATTGAAGTCACTTTAAAAGTTGTATCGGTTGAGGAAGGTACAGGTCGCAACAAAGGGAGACTGGGAGCAATCCTGGTCGAAGGAGAAGATGATGGGTATGAATACAGTCTTAGTTGCGGAAGCGGATTTAGTGATATTCAACGTGAAGAATATTGGTCAAAACGTAATCATCTCGTTGGTCAACTTGTCGAAATCAGAGCTGATGCAAAAACCAAGTCAAAGGATGCAGTGGCTTTTAGTCTTAGGTTTCCTAGATTTAAATGCTTTAGAGGATTTAAAGAAGGAGAAAAAGTTTAAAATTTAAAAAATAATATTCAATAAAGTAGTCAAATCAAAATGTGGTTTTTAAATAAAAAAAATAAAAATCTTGGCTATAAAATATAAGAACAATTATCAGGATTTTTTGAAAGACTTATGACGAAGAAAACAGTTTTCAACTTCATAAAAACACCTTGTGGACAGGCAAAATATATCGAATTAGAAGCCAACAAAACTTTACTAGGTAAATTAAGGCTTTTGTGGTTTATCCTTATTGCATCAATTAGAGATTGGAATATTAAAAAGTAAATTCTTAAGATTTTTCAAAATATTCTCTGGAGTATTTAGCTGAGAAATATACAACTAAAAAAGTTGAAATAATTCCAATGCTAGTAATATATAAATTATTTGGTGATTGGACATTTTTTAACTCCTGAATACTTTTTGCCAAACTACCTATTGAGCAATAAAGAAAAGTTCCTGGAATTATGCCAAAAAGACCAAGAGCGAAATCTCTAAATTTAACATTATTTAAACCATAAAAATAATTAAGAATACTGAAGGGAAATATCGGCGATAATCTCGCTAAAAAAATTAATTTTAGTCCGCCTTTTTCTACTACTTTTTCCATGACACTTAATTTAGGGTAACGGCTAAAAAGAGTTTTTAGCTTTTTTGCAAAAAGACTTTTTGATACAAAAAAAGCAACTGATGCTCCTATGGAAGCGGAGATGAAAACGATAATTGATCCTAAATATGAGCCATATAAGAAACCTGATAATAAAGATAACCAAGAGGCTGGAAGTATTAATAAAACAATTAAAGTATAAATACAAACAAACGAAAAAATACCAAAACCAGTATTAAAAAAAAAAGACAAATTATAAATATTTTCAAGAAATATATTCATTACTCAATTCAAAAGTTCTAGTTTTTTAGTAATTCTTTCCTTTTGTACCGAACCCTCATTTAATTTAAATCTGCATTCGTCAACAATATCTTTTGGAGCCTTATCAACGAAATTTTTATTAGATAATCTCTTATTTAAATTTTCTAATTCAATAGTCACCTTTTTTAAATCCTTGGTTAACCTTTCCTTTAATGCATCTATATTTACAAAATCCTGAAAAGGTAAGTAAACCTCTAAATCACTAATTATCCCGGAAAAAGATTTAGCAAACTCTTTCTTATCAACAGCATTAGTTTTAAAAATAAATACTTCAGAAGATTTAGTTAAGGTTTGAATATCATCAACTAAAGTTTTTAAAAAATCAATTAACTCATCATTATCTGAAATTAAATATACAGGACCTTTTTCTGATGGTTTAAGACCTAATTCAGCTCTCAAATTTCTTATCAATCTAATAATTTCAAAGAGTTGCTGAAAGGAATTATCAAGCTTATTATCAACAAATCTATTTTCTTGAATTGGCCATTTTTGAAGAGATAATAATGAATTATCTGGTTTTAGTTGCAGTACATGCCATAGTTCCTCAGTAATGTGCGGCATAAAAGGATGAATCATTACCAAAATATCATTGAGTACTTTTATTAAAACTTTTTCAGATATTTGTCTATTTTTAGTCTCTTTATTATTGAACCTTTGTTTAGCAAATTCTACATACCAGTCACAAAAATCATTCCATGCAAATTCATATAGAAGTTTGGCAGATTCTCCCAATTTATATTCTTTCAACAAAGCAGCGACTTTTTTATTTACCTGATTCAATTTCGATAAAATCCACTTATCACATAACTCTAAAGAAGTTTCATCGCTTTCATTAAGCGAAAAATTATTGTTAGAAGTTTTATTAATTAACACAAATTTAGTTGCATTCCATAATTTATTCGCAAAATTTCTTGAAGCTTCAACAGTTGAAGATGTATCTTTTTTCCTATCAAAATCAAGCCGTATATCTTGTCCAGCGCCTGCAACTTCTCGAATTAAAGCAAATCGTAGAGCATCAGAACCATATTTATCAATTAATAGTATTGGATCAATACCATTACCTGAACTTTTACTCATTTTTTTATTGTTTTCATCTCGAACTAGACCATGAATATAAACATCCTTAAAAGGAATATTATTGGTAAAAGTATTCCCCATCATTGTCATTCTGGCCACCCAGAAGAAAATAATATCGAACCCAGTAACAAGAACATTATTTGGATACCATTTTTTAAAATCCGGATCATTTGTATTTGGCCAACCAAGGGTTGAGAAAGGCCACAAACCACTTGAAAACCATGTATCCAAAACATCTTTATCACGAACCAATTTAATATTTAATCCAAATTTTTTATTAGCTTCGATTAAGGCATCTTGTTCATTTCTTGCAACGACATATGGAGTATTTTGTTCTATTGAGTCTTGAGAGTTATCTAAAACATACCATGCTGGTATTTGGTGCCCCCACCACAATTGACGACTAATACACCAATCATTAATATTCTCCAACCAATCCTTATAAACTTTCTCCCAGCGTGGGGGAATAAAGGATGGTTTTTTAGAATTAATTTCATTAAGACATCCTTGTGATATGTCATCCATCTTCAAAAACCATTGTGTTGACAATAAAGGTTCAATTGGAACCTTACCTCTATCAGAAAAAGGAACAGTATGTTTATAATCCTCTATCTTTGTCAAAAGGCCTAAGTTATCCAATTCTTTGATAATTTTCTTTCTAGCCTCATATCTATCTAAATTTTGAAAAACACCTGCATTAATATTTAAAGTTCCATCTTTGTTCATTACATTAATCTGTTTTAAATTATGCCTTTTTCCTATTGCAAAATCATTTGGATCATGGGCTGGAGTAACCTTTACACAACCAGTACCAAAATCTTTATCAACATGTGAATCAGCGATAATAGGTATTTCTCTATCAACGAATGGGACTTTTACTTTGACACCAATAAATTCTTTATATCTATCATCATCAGGATTAACTGCCACAGCAGTATCACCCAAAAGAGTTTCTGGCCTTGTTGTTGCAACTTCTAAGTACTTATCTAACTCTTCACCACTTTCAGAAATTAAAGGGTATTTAAAATGCCATAAATGACCATTTACTTCTTGCATTTCAACTTCAAGATCACTTACGGCAGATTGAGATTCAGGACACCAATTAACCAAATATTCGCCTCTATAAATTAAATTCTTTTTATAGAGAATATTAAAAGCCTCAATAACTGCTTCATTTAATTTTTTATCAAGAGTAAATCTTTCTCTAGTCCAGTCGACTGAATATCCTATCCTTTTTAATTGAGTAACTATTCTTCCGCCACTTTGCTCTTTCCAGTTCCATGCTCTTTTAAGAAATTCATCTCTTCCAATATCCTCGCTTTTTTTGCCTTCACTTTTTAATTGTTTTTCAAGAATAGTTTGAACAGCTATTGAAGCATGATCAGTCCCTGGTAAGCACAAAACATTCTTACCTAAGAGTCTTTGAAAACGTACTACAACATCTATCAAAGCCGTATTAAATGCATGCCCCATATGCAAAGATCCAGTTACATTTGGTGGCGGAATAACAACACAAAAAGGCTCCCCACCATCCTCAGGGTTAGGACTAAACGCCTTTAGACTTTCCCATTTTTCTTGCCACTTTTTCTCTACTTCAAAAGGTGAATAATTCTCTAAAGATAATTGATCATTCATCTCTGTCATGTCCAAATTTTATTTCAATAAACTTTTTGTTTATTTTATCTTGAGAGCAGCCAATTAATGAAAATAATATTAGTTTGCAAAAAAAGACAAATCCATTCTACAAAAGTTTGAAGCCAGAACCGCAAGAACAACGTTTTGCATTTTTTGGTGTTGAAATAAGAAATCCACCGCCGCTCAAATCACCGTAATAATCTAATTTTAAATCTTTAAGTAAATTAAACTTTTTTAAATCCGCGTATAAAGTTACTCCTTCAGTTCTTGAAATAGGGGATCCATTACATGTACCTGGCCTTAATTTAATATGCATCCATCCTTCGGAACAATTTTTATCCTCTACCAAATCAATCGACATTTCTCCTGGAGAACCTCCAAAAGAAGCTTGCCTAGACAGTTCTGAAGCAGCGCTTTGACTGATTGAAAGATTAACGATCTCAGTCATTAGAAAAATAAAAAATGGGCGATCCAGGGTTCGAACCAGGGACATCCTGCTTGTAAGGCAGGCGCTCTACCGCTGAGCTAATCGCCCTCATAATAAACCATTCTAATAGATGAAGTTGAAATATTTATACAAAGTATTTAAATATTTCATGATTGAGGCAAAATTAAATTAATAAAATATATCCTATGTCCTCAAACGATAGATATAACTTACAAAAAAGTTCCGATTTAGAAACTTTGGAAAGCTTTAAAATTTTAATATCTAATATCAAATCATTAAAAGATAAAACTTGGGGATGCCCTTGGCAGAAAATACAGTCTCATAAATCTTTGATCCCATTTTTACATGAAGAAAGTAATGAGTTTATAGATGCGATATATGAAAAAAAGGCGGATAACATATGTGAAGAGTTAGGAGATCTTTTATTACAAGTAATGCTTCATGCTGAAATCGGTTACGAAAAAAAAGAATTTGAACTAAATGATGTTATAAAAAATCTAAACAAGAAAATTATTAATAGACATCCATATATTTTTAAAAAAAAAGAAAAAGTATCTCTAGAAAAAGCACAACAGATTTGGGAAAACATTAAAAGTTCAGAAAAAGAAACACCTCATATGGAATCATCAATTAGTAAAAATTTAAATATGAAAATCAAAAATTTACCGCCAATAGTTGGGACAGATAAAATCACAAATATTGTTAAAGAATATGGTTTTAAATGGGAGAGTACAGATCAGATTTTTGAAAAGTTAGAAGAAGAGATTAATGAATTAAAAGAAGCAATTAAAAGTAATAATGATTCAGAAATAAAAAATGAATTTGGAGATATTTACTTTACACTTCTGAACCTCTCAAACTTTTTAAATATAAATCCTGAATCAGCTCTTCAAAAAACTAATAAAAAATTTTTAGACAGATTTTCAATCATTGAAATTCATGCAGGCGATAATATTAAAAAACAAACTCCTAAAGACTTTCAACGGTTTTGGCAAATAGCCAAGCAAAAACTTAAAAGAAAAAATTCTTAAAAAGCAAATGACTAATATTTCAACATGGATAGATGAATATCATAAAGGCTCAAGATTCGGTTTAAATGGAGATGTTTTAATTAAACAAAAATCACAATATCAAGAAATTATTGTTATTGAAAATGAATACTATGGCAGAGCTTTAATGCTTGATGGTTGTTGGATGACATCACTAAAAGACGAGAAATATTATCATGAGTGTCTTGTGCATCCAGCATTAAGTAGCATTGACGAAAAATCTAATGTACTAATTATTGGTGGAGGAGACGGCGGCACAGCAAGAGAATGCATTAAATATTCTCAAATATCAAAAATTGATCTAGTAGAAATTGATGAAGAGGTAATCAAAATATCTAAAAAATTTTTAAAAGAAATTGGAGGCGAAGCATGGAATGATAAAAGATTAGAAATACATGTTGATGATGGTGTTAAATGGGTAAAAAAAACAAGAGATAATCTTTACGACGTTATTTTTATAGATTGTTCAGATCCCTCAGAATTTTCAAATTTATTATTTTCAGATTCTTTTTATAAAGAATGTAAAAGAATACTTACACCAAAGGGGATATTAGCAACGCAAAGCGAATCTCCTGAATCCTTCAAAAATATTCACATAAATATTTTGAAAACCCTAAAAAATATATTTAAAGTTTCTGAAACTATGTATTCCTTTGTGCCTATATATCCAAGCGGGATTTGGAGTTGGACATTCGCTTCTTCAGAAGATCTAAATTTATCAAAGCAAAATTATGATGAAGTCCTAAAAATAGAACAAGGATGTGAAATTTGGAATTTAAATTTTCAAAATGCAGCATTCAAAATGATGCCAAATAAAATTGTTAAAGAACTAGATTTATAAGATGAAAAAAAATTTGTTTGATAATGAAAATGCAATTTATATGGGAGCAAAAAGAAGTCCCGAGAATTGCTCAATTGGTATATTTGGAGTTAATTATGACGGGACATGTTCGTTTAAACCAGGAGCAAGATTTGGACCAGAAGCAATAAGACAAGTCAGTTCTTGCTTAGAAACATATTGTCCAAAAATAAAAAAAGACTTAGAGGATATTATGTATGTTGATTTTGGGTCAATACTAATTGATAAAAATGACTCAAAGTCAGTTATTGAATCGGTTAAATCAGCAACAAATTATTTAATTAGTAAACGCCTTAGTCCTATTATGCTTGGAGGCGAACACTCTATTACAAGAGGGGCTATTGAAGCATTAGTAAAAAAATATCCAGATTTGATATTGGTTCAACTTGATGCTCATGCAGATTTAAGAGAATCATATATAGGGAATGAACATAGTCATGCTTGTACTATGAAAAGATGCTTAGAAGTACTACCTGAAAAAAAAATTTTGCAAGTAGGAATTAGAAGTGGAACTAAAGAAGAATTTGAAATTATGCATAACAACAACCAATTAGTTAACTTTTGTCCAGGCGGAAATGCACATGAGTTAAAACAAGCTCTTCTACCATTCGCGAAGTCTCCAATCTATTTAACAATAGATTTAGATTGGTTTGATCCCAGTTTACTAGCAGGGACGGGCACCCCAGAACCGGGAGGATTTTTTTGGAATGATTTTGAAGAAATACTGAAAAGTTTAAAAGACCTTAGAATTGTGGCCTCAGATATTGTGGAATTATCTCCAGAAATTGATAAAAGCGGAGTAAGTAGCATAGTTGCAGCCAAAGTACTTAGAAGCTTAATTTTGTCATTAGAAAATATGCAATAAAAAATTTCTAAACTACAGTATAAAAATACTAAATACAAACTAAATTTTTCATGGCTTTGCTAAAAAGTCCTCTTTATTCAAAATATGTTGAATCCAATGCAAAATTAGTGGATTTTGCAGGTTGGGAAATGCCTATATCATTTTCAGGATTAATTAAAGAACATGAATCAGTTAGAACTTCAGCAGGATTATTTGATATTTCTCACATGGGTGTGATTTCTATCAAAGGAATCAATCCAAAGGATTATATTCAAAAACTTTTTCCTACTAATTTATACTCCTTTTCTGAAGGACAAGGACTTTATACAGTAATGCTCAATGATAAAGGAGGAATAATAGATGACTTAATAATTTATGACCTTGGTATACAAGAAAATGACATATCAGAATTATTGTTAATAGTTAATGCAAGTAGATATGAAGAAGATTTTCAATGGATAAAAAATAATTTAAAAATGTCTGAAATTTCTATAACAAACTTTAAAAAAGACAAAGTACTTTTAGCACTACAAGGGAAAAACTCATTTAATTTATTTGAAGAATGGATTGAATCTTCGATCTTACATATCCCTAACTTTGGATGCGAATATAAAATTTTTGAACATATTTCGCCTAAAGAAAAAATTTTCTTTTCAAAGACTGGCTATACAGGGGAAAATGGTCTAGAAATACTTTTATCTAAAAAAGCAGCAATTAATTTATGGGATTTCTCAATTTCCAAAAATGTTGCACCTTGTGGTTTAGGAGCTAGAGATACTCTAAGACTTGAAGCAGGCATGCATCTCTATGGTCAAGACATAAATGAAGAAACTTCTCCCTATGAAGCAGGGTTAGGCTGGCTAGTACATCTAGAAAATAATCACGAATTCTTTGGAAGAAGATTTCTTGAAGAACAGTCAAGATTAGGTATTCAAAAAAAGTTAGTTGGTCTCTCTATAGAAGGTAAAGCAATAGGAAGAAAAGGTTGCGCAGTTCTTAAAGGTGAAGAAAATATTGGGACTATAACAAGCGGAAGTTGGTCTCCAACTAAACAACAAGCTATAGCTTTTGCATACATCAATACTTCGCATGCCTTAATAAATAATGAAGTGCAAATATCAATAAGAGGCAAAAAATTCAAAGGGGTAATAACAAAGAGAGCGTTTTATAAAAAAAATTATTAACTAAATTTACCCTTAAAGAATTATTATAAGTTATTGATAAATAAATCATACTTAGATGAGAAACAAAATTTGCAAAGAACTCAATAATACAGATATTGGTAAATTAGTTAATTTATGCGGATGGGTAGATCGAAGAAGAGATCATGGTGGTGTAATTTTTATTGATTTAAGAGACCATAGTGGATTTCTACAAATAACAATTAACCCCGATGATGGTGCAGATCTATTTAAACAGGCAGAAACTCTTAGAAATGAAACAGTAATAATGGTTAGCGGAATTATTAACGAAAGGCCAAAAGATTCAATAAATAAAAATTTAAGTACTGGAGAGTTAGAGCTTAAAGTTAAAGATTTGCAAATTCTCAACCAAATTAAAAAAAACCTACCTTTTCCAGTATCTATACATGATTATGAAAATACAAAAGAGGAACTAAGATTAAAATATAGGTACCTTGATTTAAGAAGAGGCAAATTATTAGAAAATTTAAAAACAAGACATAAAATTATTAAAGTTGCTAGAGAATTTCTTGATAATTTTGGATTTACAGAAGTAGAGACTCCGTTACTTACAAAATCCACTCCAGAAGGCGCTCGCGATTTTCTTGTTCCTGCTCGTCTTTCGAATGGAGAATTTTTTGCTCTACCTCAATCCCCACAACTATTTAAACAACTTTTAATGGTGGGGGGCTTAGATAAGTATTATCAAATTGCAAAATGTTTCCGTGATGAAGACTTAAGGGCAGATAGACAGCCAGAGTTTACGCAATTAGATATTGAAATGAGCTTTCTTAGTGCAGAAGAAATAATCTCTTTTAATGAAAGTCTTATAAAAAAAATATGGAAAGAAGTATTAAATATTGATTTTGATAATGCTTTTCCAAGAATGTCATGGCAAGCAGCAATGGATAATTACGGCACTGATAGACCAGACACTAGATATCAAATGTTATTAAAAGATTTAGGAGAAGTATTAGGTGAGATTGGCTTTAATATCTTCACCAAGGCAATTAAGTCTGGAGGTTCCATAAAATCCATAACAGTCAAAGGAGGTAATTTAAGTATTAGCAACGTAAGAATTAAACCCGGAGGTGATATCTTCCAAGTAGCTCAAGATGCAGGAGCTGGTGGTTTGGCCTTTATAAGGGTCAAAGGAAATGAGCTTGAGACTATTGGGGCAATTAAAAATAATCTAAATGAAGAGCTTATAGCTGATATTTTAAGAATCACCGAAGCGCAAGATGGAGACTTAATCCTCTTGGGTGCTGGAGATAAACAAATTGTCAACCAATCATTAGATAGAGTGAGGCAATACATCGCAAAAGACTTAAATCTCATAGACAAAAGTAAATGGAATTTCTTATGGGTAACTGATTTCCCGATGTTTGAAAGAAATGAAGAGGAAAATAGATATGAAGCTTTACATCATCCTTTTTGTTCTCCAAAAAATATAAAATCTAAAGATCCTGAAAACTTGCAAAAAGAAATCGAGGACTCAATAGCAAATGCTTATGACTTAGTTCTTAATGGCTTAGAGTTAGGAGGCGGGTCTTTACGTATTCATGAAGCAAACTTGCAAAAAGAAGTTTTGAAAACGGTAGGACTTACTTCTCAAGAGATTAATGAAAAATTTGGATTTTTAATAGAAGCCTTAGAAATGGGCGCTCCTCCTCATGGTGGGATAGCGTTTGGTTTAGATCGCATTACCATGCTAATCATAGGTGCAGATTCTATCAGAGAAACAATAGCGTTTCCAAAAAATCAACAAGCAAAATGTCTTCTCACAAATGCGCCTTCAAATGTCTCAGAATCACAATTAAAAGAATTAGATATTGAAATAACAATTGATGAATAAGAATAAATATGGATGATCTAAAAGTTTTTTGTTTAAATAAGATATAAGGAGGCAGTGCTTAATTAAAAATATTTAATGTCAAAATTTGTTTTTGTCACCGGAGGAGTAGTTTCTAGCATTGGTAAAGGAATTGTAGCTGCAAGCTTAGGTAGATTATTAAAGTCTAGAGGATATAGTGTTTCAATATTAAAATTAGATCCATATCTAAATGTTGATCCAGGCACAATGAGCCCTTTTCAACATGGAGAAGTATTTGTAACCGAAGATGGGGCTGAAACCGATCTAGATTTAGGTCACTATGAAAGATTTACTGACACTGCAATGACTAGGTTGAATAGTGTAACAACGGGATCTATTTATCAAGCAGTTATTAATAAAGAAAGAAGAGGTAATTATAACGGTGGAACTGTGCAAGTAATACCTCACATAACGGGAGAAATTAGAGAAAGGATTCATAGAGTAGCCGCTAACAGCAATGCAGATATTATTATTACTGAAATTGGTGGAACAGTTGGTGATATTGAATCTCTACCTTTTTTAGAGGCAATAAGAGAATTCAAAAATGATGTCAATAGGAACGATGTCGCATACATACACGTAACATTACTTCCTTACATCAAAACCTCTGGCGAAATAAAAACTAAACCAACACAACATTCGGTGAAAGAATTAAGATCAATTGGAATTCAGCCAGATTTACTTGTATGCCGAAGTGATAAATCTATCAATGAAGCTCTTAAAAAAAAGCTTAGTGGTTTTTGCGGTGTCAGTTTCAACTCTGTAATTGAAGCTTTAGACGCAGACAGTATTTATTCTGTGCCTCTTTCTTTAAAAAAAGAAGGTTTATGCAAAGAAACCCTGAAGTATTTAGACCTTGAAGATAAAAAATGTGATTTGAAAAATTGGGAGCAATTAATACACAACCTAAGAAATCCTGGAGATCCAATAAAAGTTGCCCTTGTAGGCAAATATATTGAACTTGGAGATGCATATTTATCCGTTGTTGAAGCTTTAAGACATGCATGCATTGAACAAAAGGCTTTATTAGATTTACATTGGGTAAGTGCTGAAATGATAGAAAAAAATTCAGCAGAAACTTACTTAAATGAAGTTGATGCAATTGTCGTACCAGGGGGATTTGGCAATAGAGGAGTCAATGGAAAAATTTCGGCTATAAAATTCGCAAGAGAAAATAAAATTCCCTTTTTAGGTTTGTGCCTTGGTATGCAATGTGCAGTTATAGAATGGGCCAGGAATATAGCTAATCTTCCAGATGCATCTAGTTCAGAACTAGACCCAAACACTCCAAATCCAGTGATACATTTATTGCCAGAACAGGAAGATGTAGTTGATTTAGGTGGAACAATGAGACTTGGAGTATATCCATGTAGATTGACAAAAAATACAACTGGGAAAAATTTATATGATGAGGATGTTATTTATGAGAGACATCGACATAGATACGAATTTAATAATTACTACAAACAAAGTTTTTTAGATTCTGGCTACAAAATTAGTGGTACATCACCAGATGGCAGATTAGTTGAGTTAATTGAGTTAGAAAATCATCCATACTTCTTAGCCTGTCAATATCATCCTGAGTTTTTATCACGACCTGGCAAACCTCATCCTTTATTTAAAGGATTAATAAAAGCCTCTCAAGATAAATTAACTCAATCAAATTAATATTCTTTATTTTTTTGAATGAAAATGACAAATTTTTTACCCTTAGTCGAACAATTTCATTCATTACAAGGTGAAGGTTATCACGCTGGAAAAAGTGCTTTTTTTGTAAGATTAGCAGGATGTAAAGTTGGATGTTCGTGGTGCGATACCAAGAATTCATGGGACGAGAAAAAACACCCTTCTATATCTATTGAAAAAATAATAGATCGCATAAAAATTGCCAGAAGAAAAGGAGCATCTTTTTGCGTTATTACAGGTGGAGAACCTTTACAACATAACTTAGATAATTTTTGCAAAGCCATAAAAAATATGACAATGGGAGAAGAACAAAAGCCAATGAAGATTCATATTGAGACAAGTGGAGTTAATTCGATATCAGGAAGCTTTGACTGGATTACTTTATCTCCTAAAAGACACTCACCTCCAAAAAATTATTTTTTAAAAAACTGTAATGAAATCAAAATAATCATAAATGAAATAGAAGATATTGAATTTGCTATTCAAATAAAAAAAGAAACTTTAAAACAATATCAACTCTCTAAAAGCCAAGATGGCTTAAAAAAAGAAGATAAAATTTTTTATTTACAGCCTGCATGGAACAATGCAAATGGTTTTTCTCTTGCTATAGATTTCGTAAAAAATAACCCAGATTGGAAATTGAGCCTTCAAACTCACAAATACTTAAAAATAAATTGAAATCATATGACTCTCAAAAATATATCTATAGTAGTTTTATTATCTGGAGGTTTAGATTCTTCTACAGTTACCGGTATCGCCAAAAAGTCCGAAGCTAAAATTTTTGGCCTTTCATTTGACTACGGTCAACGTCATAAAAAAGAATTAAATTCTGCATCAATAGTTGCAAAACACTTTGATATCGAAGAATTTAAAATCATTAAGCTTGACTTATCTTTATGGGGAGGCTCGTCATTAACTGATACTCAAAAAAATATTCCAATAGAAGGAGTACAAACTAATAAAATTCCTAATACTTATGTTCCTGGGAGAAATACTATATTTATTTCAGTTGCACTAAGTTATGCCGAAGCAATAGATGCTGATTTTATAGGATTAGGAGTTAATGCACTAGATTATTCTGGTTATCCAGATTGCAGACCTGACTACATAAAAAAATTTCAAGAGTTAGCAGATTTAGCCAATAAAAGAGGAAGAGAAAATAATCCAATAAAACTTTGGACACCACTATTAGATTTAAATAAAGAGGAAATTATTAAATTAGCTTTTGATAATCATGTCCCTTTAGATAAAACATGGAGTTGTTATTCGGGTAATTCAAAACCATGCGGTAAATGTGATAGTTGCAGAATTAGAAATGCCGCTTATGAAAAATGGCTTAAAAACAATAATAAAAAATGAAAATAAAAAAAATAATTCTAGAAAAATGGGTAGATCCATCACTGATTACTCATCATCTAACAAAAAAATTCGGAAATAAAGGATTAGCTTGGCTAGACAGTGATGGCAAAGAAAATGGAGAATGGTCAATAATAGGAGTTAAACCTAAAAAAATAATCCAATCAAGAGATATCAATAACTTAGACAAAACTAATAATCCATTTAACAATTTAAGAAATATTGAAAAAGGATTTTGGATCGGATGGTTAAGTT
>QCDK01000023.1 GCA_003278765.1 Prochlorococcus sp. AG-355-G23 | reverse complement strand
ACATGATCGATATAGGAGTGCAATGCAGTTTAGAACAGCTTTTAGAACATGGTTTTTTTTCATGCAGACCCGCATCCAGGTAATTTATTAGCCTTAGAAGATGGAAGACTATGTTATCTAGATTTTGGAATGATGAGCGAAGTTTCCAGAGAATCTAGGTCAGGATTAATTCAAGCAGTAGTCCACTTAGTAAATAAGAACTTCGATAAATTGTCTCAAGATTTCGTAAAATTAGGATTTTTATCAGAGGAAGTTAATCTAGAACCCATTGTTCCAGCATTTCAAGATGTTTTCATTAACGCCGTTGAACAAGGAGTTTCGAAAATGGATTTTAAGAGCGTTACTGATGATATGTCTGGTGTTATGTATAAATTCCCCTTCAAACTACCCCCGTATTATGCTCTTATAATTAGATCATTACTTACATTAGAGGGAATAGCTTTAAGCGTAGATCCAAACTTCAAAATATTAGGCGCAGCTTATCCCTATTTTGCAAGAAGATTAATGGAAGACCCTGATCCACAATTAAGGGAAAGCCTTAAAGAAATGCTTTTTGATAATAAAAAATTTAAATGGGATCGTTTAGAAGATCTTCTTTCTAACGCTGCAAAGCAAACAAACCTCGATTTAGAAAAACTTTTAGACGAAGTTATAAATCTTCTCTTTTCTTCGAATGGAGGATTTCTTAGAAATGAGATAGTTGAAGGTTTAACAAATCAGATAGATTTACTTAGTCTAAAAATATTGAAAAGTTTTAATAATTATCTTCCACAATCAATTAAATTAAACACTACTAACGAAAATAATAACTTGAGTGACCTTATAATTTATGTTGAGCCATTGAGAAACTTTTTAGAGATTTTACAAAAAGTGCCAGGGTATTCAATTGACATTTTTCTAAAAAGATTGCCAAGACTTGTTAATGAGCCCTACACAAAAGAAATGGGTATAAAAATTGCAAAAAAAGTAACTGAAAAAGGAGTAGTAAGACTTGTTAAGATTGCCGCTGGTGCAAATATATAAATGAAGTTTGATAAATTTTTAAAATTTAAAATATTCTGTATTTTAGTAATTTCTCCATTATTTTTTAATGTTCCAAAAGCTTATACTGCTGAAGAAATTAAAATCACATACAGCATATTTTCTAGAACAATTAATGTAAATTCATTAAAAACTTTTGCTAAAGAAGGTAAATCTACAAGACAATTAAAAAGAATTTTAAAAGCAACTGGGTCTCCCGATAAAGAAATTAGAAAAGTTTTAAACAAAGATTTTGAAGTGCCTATTACCATTGCAAGCAAACTAGTATATTCTGAAATAGGAAATGTTTTTTTAACAAGACTTTCATCTATAATCCACCCACCTAGAGCAACTGATGAAAGAACAGGTATGCTGGCCCTTAGAGCAAGCGTAATTCAAGGAATTAACATAGGAAATGGAAAAATAAATCTAGTAAATTTTTTTGAAGGATATCCAACTAAAACTGTAATTTTAGATGTCAGCGCTTTGAGCAAAGTTATGAATAAAGTAGAATCAATTTCAGAACTATTAACCTTTTTCACCAACTCACCTCTAGAAAAAATCAAAACGAATTAAACAACCATGGTGTTATTCAATAAAATAAAAAATAAACTGCGTATTAATTACAGAAAAAAAAGATGGCCAGGTCTAATAAAAGCTTATAAACAATATCTTCCAGTTACAAAGAAAACTCCTATTATTTCCCTAAATGAGGGAAATACACCACTAATTCTAAGCGAGTCAATTAGCAACTTAATTGGAAATGGAACAAAAGTTTTTTTAAAATATGATGGCCTTAATCCAACAGGATCTTTTAAAGATCGTGGAATGACTATGGCAATTAGCAAAGCAAAAGAAGAAGGCCGTGAAGCAGTAATTTGTGCAAGTACTGGAAATACCTCTGCAGCAGCAGCTGCATATGCTTCGAGAGGAGGATTAAAACCTTATGTTTTAATCCCAGAAGGATTTGTTGCACAAGGAAAGCTTGCGCAAGCATTAATGTATGGTGCTGAAATAATATCTATTAATGGAAACTTTGATAAGGCTCTTGAAATTGTTAGAGATTTATCCTCAGAACATCCTATAGAGCTTGTTAATTCGGTTAATCCATATCGAATACAAGGACAAAAGACAGCAGCTTTTGAAATAGTTGATGACTTAGGTTATGCTCCTGATTGGCTTTGTATTCCAATGGGTAATGCAGGAAACATAACTGCTTATTGGATGGGATTTAAAGAATATCTAACAATAAAAAGGAATTTGAAATTACCAATAATGATGGGTTTTCAGTCCGAAGGCTCTGCTCCATTAGTAAAAAATATAATAGTTAAGGATCCAGAAACAATTGCAACTGCAATAAGAATTGGAAATCCTGTAAATAGAGAAAAAGCAAAAAAAGTTAGGAAAGAGAGTAAAGGAGACTTTCAATCAGTTACAGATGAAGAAATAATCAATGCTTATAAAATTCTTGCCAAAGAGGGAGTATTTTGTGAACCTGCCAGTGCAGCATCAGTTGCTGGTCTAATTAAAAATAAAAATAGAATTCAGAAAGAATCGACTATTGTTTGTGTTCTGACTGGAAATGGATTGAAAGATCCTGATTGTGCTATAAAAAACAACGATGCTATTTTTAGGAAAAATATTGAACCTTCATTAAAAAATATAACTAAGATCTTAGGTTATTAAAATCCAAAAAAAATAGTGTCTGTGGAAATCAATTAAAAATAGACCTCATTTGTTGAAAAGTACATAACAAGCAATTCTATTTGTTGAATAAATTTAAAAATTTCGAAAAAAGTAAAAAATATTCAACAAATAAAAATTTTTTTACACATATTCTTTTCTTCGTAAACTAAATAAACAAGCTGTTTTATTGAAGAATTCCACAGTTCCCACAAAAACTACTACTACTAAGTTTTTTATTTTATTATTTATTTTTATATTAGAAAAGAGTGAAAAATAAATTTATTGAATTTAATTTACGAAAAAAGTATATTGTATTTGTAAAAAGTTCCAAATTCTGATGGAAATTATTTGTAATCAAAATGAATTAAATAATGCTATACAACTAGTAAGCAAGGCAGTTGCTTCAAGGCCAACGCATCCAATTCTTGCAAACATACTTTTAACAGCTGACGAAGGAACTAATAAAGTTAGCGTCACAGGATTTGACTTGAATTTAGGAATTCAAACTTCTTTTGATGGAACTGTCAAAAATAGTGGAGCTATTACTATACCTTCAAAACTTTTATCTGAAATAGTAAATAAACTACCTAATGAAACTCCTGTTTCTCTAGAAGTAGACGAGAATTCAGATAATATCCTAATAAAAAGTGATAGAGGTTCTTTTAATCTAAAAGGGATCCCCTCTGATGAATATCCTAATTTGCCATTTGTTGAAAGCGGTACTTCTTTAAATATTGATCCTAGTTCTTTTTTAAAAGCTTTAAAATCTACCATTTTTGCCAGTAGTAATGATGATTCAAAGCAACTACTAACGGGTGTCAATTTTACTTTCAAGCCAAATTATTTAGAGTCTGCTTCTACAGATGGTCATAGATTGGCTGTTGCCTTAATTGGTAATGAAGAACATATTAAAAATAAAGAAAATTCATCTTCAAATGTTGATGATTTATCTGTAACTATCCCAACTAGATCATTGAGAGAAATTGAAAAACTAGTATCTTTGAGAACCTCAGAAAATTCAATTAAGCTTTTCTATGACAAAGGTCAAGTAGTATTTATATCTTCTAATCAAATAATTACTACAAGAACTTTAGAAGGTACTTATCCTAATTATTCACAATTAATTCCTGATTCTTTTTCTAAAATTCTAAATTTTAATACAAAAAAATTAATTGATTCATTAGAAAGAATTGCTGTTTTGGCTGATCAGCAAAGTAGTGTTGTAAAGATTAAATTAGATGATACAGATTTAGCTTCAATCAGTGCAGATGCTCAAGATATTGGAAATGCAAATGAATCAATACCTGTTTCTTATTCTGGAGAAAATTTTGATATTGCATTTAACGTAAGATATTTATTAGAAGGTTTAAAAATTATTGCTTCAGAAAATGTACTTTTAAAATGTAATATTGCAACTACTCCAGCGGTTTTTGTGCCAGAAGATAATCTTAATTCTTTTACTTATTTAGTTATGCCTGTGCAGGTTCGTTCTTAATTTGAAATTACCTAAAGAAATTTTATTAAGTGAATTATTAAATTATAGTGTTAAGGGTAATATGGTCCTTAATTATGGAAATGGTGAAAATGTTTGGATGCATCCTCCAGTTCACCGGATTCTAGGATGGTACTCTCGTCCTTCAAATTTTGATTTAAAAAGAAATGTTTGGCGATTAAATCAAATTACTCAAATAATAGATAATGAAATTTATGTCAAAGGCGATCCAGCTATTTCGGATTTAGCAACTTTAAATAGGTTCCCAACTCTAATAGAAGCTAATCTTATAAATATAAATGGATCAAAAATAGGATTCATTGCAGATTTTTTATTTGAAATGAAAACGGGAAAAATTAAATATTACTTAGTTTCTAGATCTAATCCTAAGATTCCAGGTTCTAGTAGATGGAAATTAACTATTGATAATATCAATGACCAACAACCGGGATTGGTATTTTGTGAAAGTAATTCTTTAGATGATTTACCTTTAATAAAATCAAGTATTAAAAATGAATTTATGCAAAAAGGGAAAAAAATTTTTGATAGATTTGATGATATGAAAAATATTGCTTCTAATAGATTAGAGGAATGGCTTGAAGAAGATGAAGATATTAGCCAAAACTTAGATTTTAAACAAAAAAGTTTTTATAATAACGACAAAACATCTATACCATCTAGTGAAAAAAAAGAAGATGACCCTTGGATATAAATAATGATAAATCAAGAAAATAATGATCTATATGATGTTAATGAAGCACTAAAAGTTGAAAATTTAACATTTGAAGATTACGAAGAAATTTGCAAAAGATTAAAGAGAAAACCTAACAGAACGGAATTAGGCATGTTTGGCGTTATGTGGTCAGAACATTGTTGTTATAGAAATTCAAAACCTTTACTATCTAAGTTTCCCACTAAAGGTAAAAATGTTTTAGTTGGACCTGGAGAAAATGCTGGCGTTATTGATGTTGGAAATAATCAAAAACTTGTTTTTAAAATAGAAAGTCATAATCATCCTTCTGCTATTGAACCTTTTCAAGGCGCAGCAACCGGTGTAGGAGGAATTTTAAGAGATATATTCACAATGGGTGCTAGGCCAATTGCAGTCTTGAATTCATTGAGATTCGGCAACCTTGATAAATCATCAAATGTTGATTTACTACGAGGAGTTGTATCCGGTATTTCACATTATGGGAATTGCGTAGGTGTGCCGACTGTTGGAGGTGAAATTGACTTCGATGATAGTTACTCTGGAAATCCTCTAGTGAATGTTATGGCTTTAGGACTTTTAGAGACTGAGGAAATCGTTTGTTCTGGAGCTAAAAATGTAGGATCACCAGTGTTATATGTTGGTAATACAACTGGGAGAGATGGTGTTGGTGGTGCTAGTTTTGCTAGTTCAGAATTAACTACAACTTCATTGGATGATAGACCTGCTGTTCAGGTAGGTGATCCATTTGTTGAGAAAAGTCTTATTGAAGCTTGTTTGGATGCTTTTAAGACTGGGGATGTAATTGCAGCTCAAGATATGGGTGCTGCAGGTTTAACATGCAGTAGCGCAGAAATGGCCGCAAATGGAAATTTAGGGATATCTATCGATTTAGATTTGGTCCCTTCTAGAGAAGATGATATGTCTTCATACCAGTATTTATTATCTGAATCGCAAGAAAGAATGTTATTTGTCGTTAAAGAAGAAAAAATTAATGATCTTATTGAAAAATTTAATAAATGGGGATTATATGCCAGTGTTATTGGTGAAGTGATAGGAACTAATGAAGTAATTATTTCTCATAAAGGTAAAATTGTGGCCCAAATACCTACTTCCGCTTTATCTGATGATACTCCTGTCAATTTTCACAATGTGATTAATAATCCACCAGATGATCTTTTAAATAAATGGGAATGGAAAGAAAATGATTTACCAGAAATTCATGAGCAAAAAATATTTTCATTGAAGGAAAATAAGAATTTTTCTTTTTCAGAAATCATTTTAAAACTACTCTCTAATCCATCAATAGCTTCTAAACGATGGATTTATAAACAATATGATTCTCAAGTTCAAGCAAATACAGTTTTTAAACCTGGAAAATCAGATGCAGCCGTAGTAAGACTAAGAGAACAAAATAAAAAAAATAAAAGTAAAGTATTTTCTGGTGTCGCTGCTTCAGTTGATTGCAATAGTAGATGGGTTGCGCTTGATCCTTTTAGAGGATCTATCGCTGCCGTTGCAGAGTCCGCTAGAAATGTTAGTTGTGTTGGTGCTGAACCAGTAGCAATTACAAATAATTTAAATTTTTCTTCCCCTGAGAATGAAATAGGATATTGGCAACTTTCATCTTCATGTAATGGAATTGCTGAAGCCTGTAAAGCTTTAGAAACTCCTGTTACAGGAGGTAATGTATCTTTATATAATGAATCAAAAAATAAAGATAATCTAATTACTCCTATCAATCCTACACCTGTTATTGGAATGGTTGGAAAGATAGACAATGTCGAAAAAGCTATAAGTAGTGAATGGAAAAATATTGATGATGAAATCTGGTTAATTGGTTCTTCCAAATCAGAAATAAAAATTGCAGCTAGTTCTTATCTGGAATATTTTCATGGAGAAATTACAGGTCGGCCTCCAAAAATAGATTTGTTGGATGAAAAGTTTTGCCAGAGTTTTTTAAGAAATGCGATTTTAAATAGTCTTATAGTTTCTTCGCACGATATCAGCGACGGAGGTTTAGCTATAGCTTTAGCAGAGTCTTGCATTTTGTCCTCAAGGGGAGCAACTATAGAATTAGAGAAAGATGTAAATAGAGTTGATAATTTATTGTTTGCCGAAGGGGGGTCAAGAATTATTTTTTCAATTAGTAAAATGAAACAAAATGAATGGTTTAATTATTTAAAACAAAATCAAATAAAATTCCCATCAAGTGTTTTTGTAAAAAAAATAGGATACGTATCTAGTGACACGCTGAAGATAAAAATCAACGATAAAAATATTTGCAATATTAGGGTTGAGGAATTAACCGAAAAATTTAATAATAGTATTTCAGGTTACTTTTAAATATGAAAAATATTTTTCAACTATTAATCATTTTGAGATATTAAGTTATGTGCGGAATAGTTGGAATTGTTTCTTCAAATGATGTAAATCAACAAATTTACGATAGTCTTTTGCTTTTGCAGCATAGAGGTCAAGACTCAACAGGCATAGCAACAATGGAAAATACTGTTTTTCATATACATAAGGTTAAAGGTCAGGTTAATACAGCTTATAGAACTAGAGATATGAGGAATTTAATTGGCAAAATTGGATTGGGTCATGTTAGGTATGCAACAAAGGGATCAGCAGAAAGTGTAGAAGAAGCACAGCCTTTTTATGTTAATGCTCCTTATGGAATTGTTTTGATACATAATGGAAATTTGACTAATACCAGAGATTTAGAAAAACAGTTATTTAATGTCGACAAGCGGCATACAAATTCTGCAAGTGATACTGAAATGTTGTTAAATGTATTTGCGACAGAATTACAAGAACAAATTCATAATCAAGAATTAGAACCTGATATTATTTTTAATGCGGTCAAATCTTTACATAAAAGAATTCAGGGGTCATATGCTTCAATTGCGTTAATTTCAGGACATGGTTTATTAGCATTTAGAGATCCTTTTGGTATTAGGCCTTTAGTCATAGGGAAAAGACTTTCATTAACCTCAAAAAAAGAAGAATGGATGGTTGCAAGCGAATCTTTAGTACTTGAGAATAATGATTATGAAGTAGTGAGAGATGTAGATCCAGGAGAAGCTGTTTTTATAAATCTTGATGGGGAGTTTTTCTCTAAGCAATGTTCTGAAAATCCAATGTTATTCCCCTGTGCTTTTGAATATGTTTACTTAGCTAGGCCAGATTCAATTATGAATGGAATTTCAGTCTATAAAGCTCGTTTAAAAATGGGAGATTATTTAGCAGAAACAATAAAACAAACAATCAATTCTGGAGATATTGATGTAGTTATGCCTATTCCTGACTCCTCTCGACCCGCGGCAATGCAAGTTGCAAGACAGTTAGGGATAGAATATAGGGAAGGTTTTTTTAAAAATAGATATGTTGGCAGAACATTTATAATGCCTGGTCAGCAGAAACGTAAGAAATCTGTAAGGCAAAAATTAAATGCCATGAGTGCAGAGTTTAAAAATAAAAATGTATTAATTGTTGATGACTCGATAGTAAGAGGTACTACTTCAAAAGAAATTGTCCAGATGGCTAAAGATGCAGGAGCAAATAAAGTTTTTTTTACATCAGCAGCTCCTCCTGTTCGTTATCCTCACGTTTATGGAATAAATATGCCTAATAGAGATGAATTAATAGCTCACAATAGGACAATAAGTGAAATCGCCGATAAACTTGAAATTGATAACCTTGTTTATCAAAGTGTTGAAAGTTTGCGTAAATCTATAATTGGTGATTCTTCTATTAAAGGTTTAGAGATGAGTTGTTTTACTGGTGATTATGTAACTGGAACAGTAAATCAAGAATACTTAAATTGGGTTGAAAATGAATATAAATCTTAGTCAAGAAAGTTTTCAAGTCGGAAACAGTTTTCAAGGTATTCATCATTATCTAATTTTAAAAAATCAATTAAAAAGTTTGATTTCTTGGATTTGAAATTTAATTTATTTAGGTCTAATCTTGCAGATTTATTTTTATTAGTTTCAATATCAAGGTAATGGTTACTTGCCATTATTTTGAGGAAGTAATCGTTTTTAAGTTGGGTTTTTTCATTCAAATATCCCAAACAGTATTCATTTGAGCAGTAAATTTCATTACTATTTATGCAAAAGATTTTTCCTTGTTTAGATATTAAAAAAATATTTTCTCCATCATTAAATGTACAACAAGAAACGATTTTTTCAGATGGTAAAAGTTTTGCAATGATTAATCCTTGGGATTGTTTAGAAGTTGGCGTTAAAAATTTATTTGATAAATTAAATTTAAAAATTCTACCTATCGAGGTTAATATTATTAAATCTTTCTTTTCATTAGAAATAAAAGAATCAATTGTCTTTAAATTATTTTTTAATTTTGTAATAGTGAAAGATCTATTGCTTTTAATCATATCTTCATCAAATAAAACTTTTTTAAATCTTCCATCTGAATTTAATATGCATAAATAATTTTTAATGTCTTTTTTAATTGAGTGAAAATTTATTATTTCACTAGGATGAATATTTCCAAGAATTTTATTATCTAATTTATAGTCTTTATTAATATTGGATTCCCAATCAATGTTAAATACTTTTCCCGTATTTGTTATTCCAATTAATTTTATATTTTTTTCAATATTACCTATAAATTTTTGAATATTTTTATTATCTATAATTTTATTTACAACCTCAAATGATTTCTTGTAATTAACTAAAATCATCTTCTTTAAATAAAGTCTATTGTCTATATACATTTTTGTTTTTTTATTTATAAAGTCTTCTAATATCTGATTATTAAGTGTTTCTAATTCTTGATTTTGATTTATATTTTTAATTATTTTTGTTTTACGTATAACATTATATTTTTTCTTTAGTATTAATAATTCTTCTATAAGTAATTCAAGTAATAATTCTCTTTCGTTCAACAATTTTTGAAAATAATTCTTTTTTTCTTCTAAAATTTTTATATCGTTATCAATTTGATTTTTTTCTAGATTTGTTAATTTTTTTAGTGGCATATCCAAAACTGAATTTGCCTGTTTTTCACTTAAGCAAAAATTTTCAACTAATTTTGATCTAGCTTGCGCAGAATTTTCTGATTCTTCTATAATTTCGATAACTTTTTTTATGTTTTTTGTAGCTTTAGATAAACCTTCTGATATTTCTAGTTTATCAAGAGTGTTTTTTAGAAAATAAAAAGTTCTTTTTCTAATTGTTTCTTCTCTAAATTCAAGAAAATAGTAGAGATATTTTTTCAGATTTAGTTGTACAGGTTTGCCTTCAATTAAAGCTAAGAATATTGCGCCAAAGTTTGTTTGGAGAGTTGTTTTTTTATATAAATTAGAAATAACGAGTTCAGAATTAGAATCTTTTTTTAGTTCTATTACAATTCTCATTCCATCTCTGTCGCTCTCATCCCTAATATCAGAAATCCCAATAATCTTGCCTGAATTAACAAGTTCTGCGAGTTTTTCAATCCAACCTGCTTTATTAATTTGGTAAGGAAGTTCAGAAATGATTATTGCATTCTTTTTATGTTTTCCTTTGCCTAAATTTATCTCTTCCGTATTTACAACTCCTCTTATCGTTATAGATCCTTTTCCAGTTTGATAAAGTTCTTCTATTGCATGACTATAAATTAATTCTCCGCCTGTAGGAAAATCAGGTCCTTTGATAATGTTAGAAAGTTTTTTATCACTAATATCCTTATTTTTTACTAAGGCAACTAAACCATCTACAATTTCACCTAGATTATGAGGCGGAATATTTGTTGCCATGCCAACTGCAATACCTGTTGAGCCATTCAACAATAAGAATGGAAGTTGGGCTGGAAGCACATCTGGTTCTTTTTGTGAACCGTCAAAATTATTTGAAAAGCTTACTGTTTCTGATGCAATTTCTTCAAGAAATCCTTTATGAGCTATAGGAGCTAATCTGGTCTCGGTATACCTCATTGCTGCAGGCGGATCATTATCTACAGATCCAAAATTTCCATGGCCGTCAAGAGTAGGATATTTAGTTGAGAAATTTTGTACTAGTTTTACTAATGCATCGTAAACTGCTTGATCTCCATGAGGATGATATTTTCCAAGTACATCTCCAACAACTCTTGCACACTTCCTGAATGGTTTATCAGGAGTTAAACCTAATTCGTGCATTGCAAATATGATTCTTCTTTGTACAGGCTTAAGACCATCTCTTGCATCAGGCAACGCACGTCCAACTATGACGCTCATTGCATACTCCAAGTAAGAACGTTGCATTTCTTCTTGAAGCGAGATGGAAGTGAAGTTTTTCTTATCCATTAGAGCGCAAAATTAAATAATTATTAATTAACTAAATTAAGATTAATAGGTAAAACAATATTTACCAGTATTGAAAATTAAGTTGATTCACTAATTTTTGATTTTGCCAGTACTACATCTTTTTTAAGTTGTTCATTCCGTAAAAGAATTTCTGTAGAGGCTTGTAATTTTTCTCCCCATAACTGTTCTTTTCTATAATCATAATTAACATATTTGGGATCTTTATCCAGAGCTTTTTTTGCTAGCTGAATGGCTAATTTATTATTTTGTATATTTATACATGAGGCTAGACCTAATAATGGTTCAGCATTTTCCTCGATTGAGATTGCACTTTCAAAAAGTTTGATTGCGATATTCACTTTGTTTTTTTCGAAATAAGCTAAACCTTGATTATTTATTGCTTGCCAGAAATCAGGTTTAATTTTTATAGATTTATCAAACAATTTGATAGCTCCCAAATAATTTTTTTCCATTAATAAAATGTTTCCTAATTGAAAAATAGCTTTGTGGTTATTGGGCTCAATTTTTATTCCTTTTTCTAAAGCATTCTTTGCTTTTGTCTGTTGGGAAATTTTTAAGTAAATATTACTTTTAGCAAAATATATTTCGCTAATATTTGAATTGATCTGTTCTGCTTTATTTAGAGAATTTAATGCATTTTTGTATTCTTTGTTAGCTATTTGTGCTTCGGCCAAAATCAACCATAGTTTTTCATCTTTTGCATTTATTTTTACAGCTAATTTAGCCAAGTTAAGACTTTCTTTGTATTGACCAAAATAAAGTAGTTGATAAGCATTTTTGCCAATATATACACTTTGTTTTTCTAAATTTTTTATTGTTGGAAAATAGTAATAGGGAACTATTGCCTGAGCTTTTGCCATATAAAAAAAGTAAAAAAAGACGAAAGAAATCCAGATTGTTTTTTTTAATAACTTTTTCATATTTTAATTTTTTTATTATTTAAATTTGCTTTTATGTTTCTTTTCCACATCCATGGTTTAATTCTTTTTAATGTAGTTCCTTTAAGATTTTCTTGCCACGTTTCATCATCCCAATTAAGGGACTCAATATTAAGATTTTTAATCCATTCTTTAGGTGTAGTTTCATAATTATTATTGTATGGAACTGATTTATTCCATGGACATACATCTTGACAAATATCACATCCTGCAACCCATCCACCTAAATTTTTTTCTATTTTCTTTGGAATAGTTTTATTTCTACTCTCAATTGTGTGATATGCAATGCATAGATCTGACTTTATTACAAAGGGTTCTACTATTGCCTTTGTGGGACAATGTTCAATACAAATATCACATTTTCCACAAAGTGATTGATGAGGTTTATCTGGTATTAAATCTTTTGTGAGAATCATAAAACCCAAAGTAAACCAAGAACCATTTTTTTTGCTGATTAAATTACTATTTTTACCTATCCAACCAATTCCTGACTCTTCAGCCCATGCTTTTTCAAGCAGCGGGGAAGTATCAACACATATTTTCCATTTGCAATCAGGAATTTCTAGGTTGATCCATTTACCAATATTCTTTAATTTTTTGTGAATCACTTTATGATAATCCTCTCCTTGGCTAAATTTTGCAACTTTGAGGTAATTGTTGTTATTGTTTTGCGAATTAATGTAAGTAAATCCAACGCTTAAAACACTTTTTGCATCTTCAAAAAGTGAGCCTATATTTCTTCTTTTTTCTGCTTCCATCCATTTCATTTCAGCATGGTGGTTATTTGATAACCATCTTTCTAATGCATTGGTTCTTAATTTTATGCGTGAACCACCTGGTATTGAAGCTATTCCAGCAACTGTAAAACCTTCAAAAATTGCCCTTTCTTTTAATTTTTTACTTATTTCTTGTTTGACTTGAATCTTATCAATCATTTCTTAATTTTTTTAGGGAATTCTTTTATAATGTTATTTTTGGAGAATAAACTATAAATAAATAGATATATTTAAAAAAATATATCCTAACTCAGTAAAAACAGTTAAATTATTAGTAATGTTAATATAGTTAAAACGTTATTTTGGTTGAAACTAATCAAAATCAAGATTCGAATTTAGGATCTAGGCTTCAGCAAGATCTTAAAAATGATCTAATAGCGGGGTTGTTAGTTGTAATACCCTTAGCAACTACAATCTGGCTATCATCCTTAGTTAGTAAATTTGTTTTAACGTTAGTTACTTCAGTCCCAAAGCAATTAAATCCTTTTATTACTTTAAATCCTTTATTACAAGATTTAATTAATCTTACATTAGGTTTAACTGTTCCTTTATTAGCTATTTTGCTTATAGGTTTAATGGCGAGAAATTTTGTAGGAAGATGGCTATTAGAATTTGGAGAAGGCACATTATCAAAAATTCCAGTAGCTGGAGCGGTTTATAAAACTCTTAAACAATTGCTAGAAACTTTCTTAAGTAATAAATCTAATAGATTTAGACGCGTTGTTTTAGTTGAATATCCTCGTGAGGGACTATATAGTGTTGGCTTTGTAACTGGCGACGTGGGACCTTCTCTACAGCCAGAATTGGAAGATAAGTTACTTAGTGTTTTTATACCTACTGCACCAAACCCCACTACTGGTTGGTATACACTCGTTCCTGAGTCTTCCGTTAAGGATTTGGATATTTCTGTTGAAGATGCTTTTAGAACAATAATTTCTGCTGGAATAGTTAATCCAGATGAGAAAAATAACACTACAAATCCAACATTCTC
The DNA here is from genome assembly GCA_003278765.1 of Prochlorococcus sp. AG-355-G23. Lineage (GTDB taxonomy): Bacteria > Cyanobacteriota > Cyanobacteriia > PCC-6307 > Cyanobiaceae > Prochlorococcus_A. The sequence continues at coordinate 1,890 of QCDK01000023.1, read as the reverse complement.
AAAATTATTTTCTCAATTAAGAGCGTCCACTAATACTTCTTCTTAATAAATGCATAATAGATCCCTTTCTAGAGAATTATCTTTAATTTCTCTTGGCTTAATAAAAGATAGAGGTGATTTTAAATTAAATAAATTTCAGATAGAAGAAATTTTTGAATCTGCTTTGGATTCTCTAATAAACCATTGCAGAGAGGAATTAGATAATTGTGAGTCAGAGTTAGAAAATGCTTCACAAAAAATATTAGATAGTGAATTGCAAGAAGGTGTTGATTCCTCCTATTCAAATGTTCGAAATGAGTTAAAAAAATCTCTTACAAAAATTGAAACTGTAATGAATACACTCTCTGTGACTTTAGACTTTCCAAAATTAATTATTTCAAGTGGTCAAATAGATATTAGAGAGGATGTTAATCAAAGAATTTGTAATATAGTGAATAATCTTAAAAGTATTGATTCTGATATTGATCAAGTAATGGACGGCTGGAGATTAAAAAGATTACCAAGGATTGATAGGGATATTCTGCGTTTAGCTTACGTGGATATCAATTTTTTGAACACACCTGTTGCTGTGGCTTGTGATGAGGCTGTTAATTTGGCTAATAAGTATAGTGATTTGCAAGGAAGAAAATTTATTAATGGGGTTTTAAGGAGATTACAAACAATTTAATTGTCATGATTATTTGATATAAATAAATAGTATTTTTAAAATTTTAATTAGCAACTATAGATAATAATGACTAATACAGATTCTGATAATTCTCGTGAATGGGCTGCACAAGCTTATGCACTTTTAAAAAAACGACAGGAAGAGCAAAAGCAAGAATTAGAGAAACAGGAAAAGCAAAAGCAAGAATTAGAGAAACAGGAAAAGCAAAAGCAAGAATTAGAGAAAGAGGAAAAGCAAAAGCAAGAATTAGAGAAAGAGGAAGAGCAAAAGCAAGAATTGAGTGACATTTCTAATAAAGAAAATATTGCTGGACAGTCAAAAACTATTGCTGAACCTGAATTAGGAGAATTTGATGATAATTTTACTTGGTCTGCAATGGTATTAGCTGCTCAAGGAAAAAAAATAAATCAAATATCGATTGATGAAATTGATTGGTTAACTAAATTACGTCGAGGATTAGAAGAAACCCGAAAGGGATTTGTTACTGAATTATTGGATAAATTGGGAGATGATCCTCTTACTCCTGAATCTCTTGATGATTTAGAGACGCTATTAATAAGAGCTGATGTAGGAATTGATTCAACCGATAAAGTGATAAGTTCTCTTCGAACAAAATTAAACGAGGAAGTTGTTGGTGGAGAAGCAGGAATAAAATTTTTGAAGAAGGAATTAAAATTAATTATCGATAAACCAATAAAAAATTCGGGCACTGATCTTTTAGTTCCCCAAAAAGGTAAGTTAAATGTCTGGTTACTAGTAGGAGTTAATGGCGTTGGTAAAACTACAACTTTGGGAAAATTAGCATATTTGTCATCCAAAAGTAATTATAAAACTTTGATAGCTGCTGCTGATACTTTTAGAGCGGCTGCAGTAGAACAACTTAAAGTGTGGGGAGATAGAAGTAATGTTGATGTTATATCTAATCAGTCGAAAAATGCTGATCCAGCTGCTGTAGTTTTTGATGCTATTAATTCTGCAAAAAAAAGAAATGTTGATTTATTACTTGTTGATACCGCGGGTAGATTGCAAACAAAAAATAATTTAATGGATGAATTAGCAAAAATTAAAAAAATTATTGATAAAAAGGTTCCAGATGCAATTGTTGAATCATTATTAGTTTTAGATGCAAGTCAAGGACAAAATGGTTTAAAGCAAGCAAAAAGTTTTGCTAAATCAGCAGATTTAAGTGGGGCAATTATTACTAAATTAGACGGTACTTCTAG
>QCDK01000022.1 GCA_003278765.1 Prochlorococcus sp. AG-355-G23 | reverse complement strand
ATCCAGCCATTCCGCCGAATAAAGATGCCACAATATTTGCGATCCCCTGTCCTCTTGCTTCTTTATTTTTATTAGAACTTGTATCAGTTACATCGTCTAAAATGTCTTGAGTTAAAAAGGTTTCCATTAAACCCACAAGAGATATTGCGAGTGAGGTCGGTAAAATTATCCCTAATGTTTCGAGACTAAAAGGTACTTTCCCATTTTCTATTGATCCAAAAGGAAGAGAAATACTTGGCAATCCATCAGGTAATTTGCCTAAATCGCTAACTGTTGGGACATCTAGATTAAAGAATATGCTTATAAGAGTTATTACTACTATTGCAATAAGTTGAGATGGGATTACTTTTGTGATTTTTGGAAGCCCATAAATAATTACTAATCCTAGGATTACAAGAATCCAAACTATTGGAATCTGAGAGTTGACTGGATATTGATTTAAAGTTTCTTCAACTAATTCTTTTGATTCTTTAATACCTATTCCTAACTGAGGTAGTTGTGCTTGAAATATTAAAAGAGCCAGTGCATTTACAAATCCACTTAATACTCCTGTTGGCACGAATCGCATTTGGTAGGCAAGTCTTAAATATCCCCAAAGAATTTGGAAAATTCCAGTTAATATTCCAGCTGCAATAAGATATGGGACTCCTAGACCAGGGGCTTGTGATTCTCCATAGGCAACAAGTCCAGTCATTAAAAGAGCTGTTGAACCAGTGGCAGAAGTGATCATACCCCTTCTTCCGCCAACAATCGCAATTGTTATAGATAAGCAAAATGCCCCAAAAAGGCCAACTTTAGGATCTACACCAGCTATACCTGAAAAAGCAATTGCTTCTGGGATCATTGCGAAAGCAACAACTAAGCCAGAGAGAATATTTGATTTTGGATCATCTAACCAGTTTTTAGATAAATATCTTGAGAAATTAGACATTTTAATTTTCTTTATAATTAAGAAGTTACCTTATAAAGGAGGCAAAACACCTTGTGGGTCAAAAATATTCTTTAAAGTTCTTAATTCATTCATTCTATTTCCAAAGGCTAATGTAATTTCTTCTTCATGAGAATTCAAATGATTATGCAATTGGGCTAAGTGAATATTTGGATAAAACCTTTTTAGCTTGCTCCATGATTTATAAATCCATTCCAGAGCGACTTTTTTTTCTTGACGATCATTTTTTTTCCATGATGCATATATCCATGGTTTCCAAGTGCTTTTTCTATGAACAAAAAAGCTTGAGCCATGATTTAACTTTTTAGTTTTGCCACCTAATTGTTGAGAAGCAATATAACAGGAATTATTAGGTTTATTATCCATTATTTCACTCAAACATTTTATGAAAATTGGGATATCATTTTTTAAATCTTCTCCAAGAAGACTAATTACCTCAGAATGGTTATTTGCATTCAACTCATATAAATTCAATTCCTTTGGAAAAAAATTAATTTTGTTAAAGTTCTCATGAAATTGTTTTTCTAGAGCGGGAAATTTGTCTAGAAGCATTAAGTATTCTTCTGTTCTTTTATCCTCTAAATTATTGAGTTCAGCAAAAATATATACATAAATTTTTTGGGCATAAATCCATTGAAGACTAATATTTTCTGGAAATTCCTCTGATAGTTTTATTATTTCTGAAAGTTCATTTAGATTTACAAATCCTTCAATAACCTTTATTGGATTAGATTGGATAGTCTTAAGTTCTATTTCGGTAATAATTGAAAAGAAGGGTGCTGCGCCTTTAATTCCTTCCCAAATTAATTGTTCTTCTGAATTAATTTGATTTTTTTTTAAAGAAATAAAAGTGCCATTACCTAAGAAACCTTTTATTGATTCAATATTATCAATGGCTAATCCGTAGGTTCTACTGAGCGGGCTTACTCCACCAGTAAGTATATAGCCTGCTCCAGGAAGTTTAGAAAGCCCGATTGGAAAACTTCGATTATATTTTTGTAAATGATTTAATAGATCCCCCATTACTACACCACCTCCAATTGTTACTAAATTGGTTTTTCTATCTAGATGAATTTTGCTGTGATTTTTTCTTAGATCAAGAGTTGTAAAACCATTTTTTGCACAGCTAGAAGTTGTACCTCCACTACACACGCAAAGGTGCTCGAATTTTTCGTAGGAATAGTTATCCTCGTTAAATAAGGATTCATCCACGTCATAGATTAATTTCTTTAATTTTGCATCCTTTGAATTGATATTTGGAACTTCAAGCAAGTTATTATTATTTTTCACTACATGATATTGTTCTTTACTATTATGGTATAAGTAATAGTTTGAATTTGGATAATTTAGATTTGAAGTTAAATAATCAAGTCGCGATACTTATCTGTGGACATGGGAGTAGAAATAAACTAGCCATTACTGAATTTCAAGAATTAACTAATTTTATCCAAAAAAGATATCCAAACTTTTTAGTTGAATATGGATTCTTGGAATTTGCTAAACCTTCGATTGTTGATGCTTTAGACAAGTTAAAAGATCTTTCTATAAAAAAAGTAATTGCAATTCCTGCAATGCTTTTCGCTGCTGGCCATGTAAAAAATGATATACCTAGCCTGCTTATGAATTATTCAAGTAAAACAGGAATTGAAATAATTTATGGAAGAGAATTAGGTATTAATAATTTAATGATTAGTGCAGCTTGTGAAAGAGTAAAAGATGTATTTAAACAAAATAATAATCTCAAACCTGAAGAATCATTATTAGTTGTTGTGGGTAGAGGCTCTTCTGACCCAGATGCGAATTCCAATGTTTCAAAAATTACGAGAATGATTGTAGAGGGCATTGGCTTAGGGTGGGGGGAAACAGTTTTTTCCGGAGTAACTTTCCCACTTGTTGAACCTGGCTTGAATAATGTTGTAAGACTTGGTTATAAAAATATAATTGTTTTCCCTTATTTCCTTTTCTCAGGTGTCCTTGTTACAAGAATAAAAAGGCAAAGTGATTTAGTTGCGATTAATAATCCAAATATTTCATTTATACATGCAAAATATCTTTCGTCACAGTCCTATGTAGTCGACACCTTTGTAGAAAGGATTGAAGAGATTCTTAATAATGAAGGTAATAATTTTATGAATTGCTCAACCTGTAAATATAGATCAAATCTATTTGGCTTTGAAAAAGAAGTTGGAATGGTCCAAGAAAGTCATCATGACCATGTAGAGGGCTTGGGTATCAGCTGTGATTTATGTGATCCTGAATGTAATGGTGCTTGTGAAATACAAAATCAAATCCCAACTCATAATCAAGAAAAATCTGACACAGGAGGAGGGGATTACTTAGAACCTGAACATGTAGAGGCTCATCAACATGAACATAATCACCATCACCATCACCATAGTATTTATCCAAATTCAAAACACCCCTTAGGGCCTGTTACGCTTCGCTTAACTAATAAAGACTAAATCTTAAGAAAATCCGTTGAAATCAATGAATCACCTGTCTCTTTCTCGGCTTAGTCTTAATAGACTCAGTATATATAAGTATTCTTAATATAAAATCGTGAAACTATTTTGAGCTACATTTTCCACAATTTGCAGGTTGTTTTCCACGTCCAAATCCACACTGGATTAGAAATGGCAGTATTTTTCAAAAAAAACAGGACTTCAACATTATTGTTGACTTTTTTTTAAGATCTATTCAATTTCCTTATTTGAAAAAGAAGTTTTTTAAAAACTCACTTATAACATGAGTCTTATTTGATAATTTGAAAAGTTTATAAGAAGATTTTTGTTGATATTTTTAGTGAAAAATATCATTATTGTTGATGTAGAAAAATAAATTTATGGACCAAATCAGACAAACAAATTTAACTGATAAGAAACTCGTAGAGTGCTCTTCAAATAAAGTCTCATTAGAAACAGAGCTTTCAGAAACTCTTTATAACACTATGAAAGATTTCGTATTAAGTAACCCGACTTGGGATCAATATAAGCTTATAAATTCAGCATTAGCTACTTTTCTAGTTCAAAACGGTTGTACAGATAATTCTGTCTCAGAAATTTATTTAAATCAATTATTTACACCATCTAAATCTTTTTAATATTTAAACAGGCTCTTCTAGTCAAGGCCATCATTGTAAGTGTGGGGCTTTGCCAAGATGATGTGGGCCAGCATGCTCCATCTAGTACCAGTACATTCTTACATCTCCACAATCTATTAAATTTATCAACTACGCTATTTTTTTCATTTAACCCCATTGGTGCTCCCCCCATCTCATGAATATAATATCCAGGAGGAGGAGGACTATTTGAAAGTGCTATCAAATTTTTTGTAAATAAACTCCCTAATGGAATATTTATTAGTTCATCAATATTTTTTATTTTCCCATTTGCAGCTTTGACTGATTTTTCTATTGTTTTTTCCATATGTTTTGCCATATTCAACTCATTGTCGCTCCATTCGAATTCAATGTAAGGAATTGGTATTCCCCATTTATCTGTTTTTCTTGAGAGAGAAACTGAGTTTTTCTCTCTAGGAAGGACTTCACCATGGGCGATAAGAAAGCCAATGGAATTGTTTGCGTCTTTTTGTAAAAATTTAGGTATCCCTAATCTATCAATTGCCCCCCAAATTCCATAACCTCTATGGAAATTTATGTCGTCAATTTCTGGTAAATTTGAACCAAAAGGAATAAAGAAGCTGCCTGCTCCAGAAAGATCAGGAGGATTATCTAGTGATTGATCTGAGTTTTTTGCTTTTGGGATTGAGAAAAATCTACAGATAGATATGTGATCCATTAAGTATTTACCTAATTTCCCAGAATTATCTTTAAACCCTGTGGAATTTGATTTATATTCTGAGTTCAGTAGTATTCTCAGTGTTGAAATTGTTGATGCGCAAAGAAGAATCAAATCACAATCCAATACTTCTTTGTGTCCATTTTCTAGGTTTACAATCGTTAGTTTTGAGGCAAGCTCTGTTATCTTGTTAATCTCAAAAGACTCCACTAGGTAATTAGAGATTATTTGTACATTTCCAGTATCTAAAGCTTTTTTTAAAGAGCTTCCTACGCTAGAGGACTTGGGCCAATTTTTTTCTTTTACAGATGAATTACGGTCAAATCCTCTTGATTGGATAAATGGATAGTTTAATTTTGATTTAACTTTGCTGCCAAAAATATTTTCGTTTTCTGTAAGAGGAATTTCACCAATATATTTACCGTTTGGGACCTCCTTGATATCATCTTTTCGTCCATAAATTCCGCAGAAATTTTCAATAAAATCGTAGTGCGGGGAAATTTCTTCGTATGAGATAGGCCAGTTTGGCCCGAATCCGTCTTTTTTAGCCGGATGAAAGTCTTCTGAGGAAAGTCTTAAAGTTATGCCTCCCCAAGTTAATGATCTCCCCCCATATTGTTTACCTTGTGTCCAAAAGAATGGCTTTTTTTTTGGGAAGTCATAAGGATGCTTCAATTCATTTGAATATAAGTCAGGATTATTTTTCCAATAACCAGGATGTTGGCACTGATAGGCATGTTTTTTTGTTAAAACTCCTGATAATCTTTTTAATGTACTTTTTGGCTCATGATTACTAGCTTCATCCCTTTTAACTTGAGGCCCTGCTTCTATTACTAAAACTTTGATCCCTTGTTCTGCCAATGTAAGTGCTGCTATTCCTCCAGTAGCTCCAGAACCAACAACAATTGCATCATAAGTAATTATATCCAAAACCTATTTCGAGATTTGCTATTTCAATAAATATAGCATTCAGTAAATAATTTATTTTTAGATTTCAGCTTAAGAAGTTAGAATTTATTGAAATACTACTCAAATAAATGAGATTTATAATTTTAACTTTTTTAATAGTTGTTTTAACCCTCCCTTCTAGAAGCTTCGCTGCGTTGGATTATGGTAAACAATCTTTGGTAGGGGCTGATTTTTCTGGATCTGATTTAAAAGGAGCAACTTTCTATTTGACTGATTTACAAGACGCAAATTTATCAGGTTGTGAGCTCCAAAATGCGACTCTTTATGGAGCAAAATTGAAAGATACCAATTTAAGTAACTCCAACTTAAGAGAAGTAACTTTAGACTCGGCTGTTTTAGATGGAACAGATTTATCAAATACTAACTTGGAGGATTCTTTTGCTTACAGTACCCAGTTTGAAAATGTAAAAATACAAGGCGCAGACTTCACAAATGTTTTTTTGCCAAAAGATATTATTAGGAAATTTTGTGAAAGTGCCACTGGAACTAATCCAATTACAAATAGAGAAACCAGAGAAACTTTAGAGTGCGATTACATTTAAATTTATGCACATACAAGTTCTTTTTTAATCTTTCTTTGTTTATATAGTGATCTTCCTACAGGCCAACCTAAAGTAGATAAATGTTTCATTAAAGAACTTGAGTATTTGAAATAAAAATTGTCTGAATACTTGATGCCAAGTTCATTTAGAGTGGTTATTAATAAACAAAGATCTTTCTTTTTGCCTTTTTTCATATCCAATAATATCAATGCTTCACTTGATAATTTTTTTTCTAGTACCTTATCATTTTCAGCAAAACCAACTCTAAGTGAATTAAATGCATCAGAATAAAGAGTATAAATTATTCCATCTTTAGATTTATCTACAGAATTATCTACATTAAATCTTGATAATAATAATGTTTTGTATCCTTTAATGATTTTTCTGTTATTCATAATTATTTGATTTCATCCTGAGCTAATTCGTATTTATCCAATAGATTGTTTACTTCTGCTAGTGCAATCCTCTTTTGACAGGCCGAGTTATATCTATTTACTGCTATTGAAGGTATTGAACCTTTGCTTTTCATTTCCCTTATACCAGTTTCTAAACATTGAAAAGCAACACTTGATAGATCTCTTCCTTCTGCTGCGGCCCAAACTTTCAAAAGATAAGTAAGATTTGATGGTACTGAGATCTGTACTTTGTTTGAATTTGAAGTATTTAATGCAATATCATCGAGACTAATTTCCTTAGAGGAAATAGTTTCTTTAACCTTTTTCTTCAAAAATTTTACTTGGCTTATAGCGTCCTCTTTATTCTTTATTTTTTGTTCTATTTCAAATAACTCTTCTTCAGAATTAATTAAAGCTTCTAATGCCCATTTAGCATCATCTTTCGCAACCGCGGTTCTATCAAGCCATTCATCTCTTATTTTTGACCAATTACTAGGCATAAGCTTTATAAGATAATTCTATGATATATAAATCTATTTAGATTGTCTATATATTTCAAATAGAATTAATTTAGATTGTTTAACGTTTTTATTTTATTTTTAATAATTCCTCGTCTTAGAAATAATCTTTTACAATAATTGAAACTGCAGAATCTATCCAAAGTGATCTTAGAGGTATTTTTCGCTAATTAAAAAAGATATATTTGATAATTCAATCATTTTAGATTTTAGTTATTTGTTTATTTAATTAAAAACTTATGAGCTTTTAATCTCTTTCAATAAGTTCAATTTTATAACCATCAGGATCCTCAACAAAAGCCAAGACAGTAGTACTGTTTTTCATTTTTTTAGGTTTGGTTGTTATTTTGCAACCATTTTTTTCTAATCCTTGGCAAATTAGATGAATATCTTTTACTCCAATAGCTATATGACCATATTTATCTCCAAGCTCATAGTCTTCAGACTTTTTGTCCCAGTTATAAGTTAATTCAATTACTGAATTTTCTTTTTCTGAGCCATAACCAACAAATGCCAAAGTGAATTTCCCATGAGGGTAATCCTTTTTTCGCAATAAATTCATTCCTAATCTATTGACGTAGAAATCAATGGATTTATCTAAATCTCCAACCCTCAACATTGTATGTAGGATACGCATTTTGAATTATGAACCTGAATCAATTATCTAATATTTAATAACCATCTGCCAAAGTTGATTTTTTCGAAAGTAAGTATTTTTATTATGTTCAAAAAATTAGGTTAAAATATATATACGAAATTTCAATAATATATTGAATCAGATATTCCAAAGACTCTCATCAGTATTTTTGTATACTTTGCCATTAAAGGCATCAATACCTTTTGGATATTTTTTGTTCTATAAATATTCTTTTTTAAAAATATTATTATTACTAACTTTTCCGATAGCAATAATTGAAAAATCTTTGCCTTTTGGTAGTTTTTTATTATTTATAATTTTGTTTGCTGGATTAGTAAGAAATCCAAATGTTCCCTATTTCGTTAGATATAACGCATGCCAAGCTTTATTAATTGATATTGCTTTAATAATAATTTCATATCTCTTGAGAATATTTCCCATAGTTGAATTAGGTTCAATAATTTTTATATTTACACTATGTATTTTTATTTATTCGATTTCTCAATGTATTTATGGAGTTGAACCTGAAATTCCCTTAATTAGTAAATCTGTAAGAATGCAAATTTAAAATGATTTATGGATTTACTGATTTTTTTCAGCACTCATTCAGAATAGATTCCCATCTTTGTTGACTTGCCTTTATCGCTTGCATTGGCGGATTAGCTCCCTCTATTTCAAAGGCTTTAATTAATGATTTATTAGCTAGTAGACCCAATCTTGCTGCCTCTCTTTGCTTAGAGCATACTTTTTTTCTTGAGCCCTCTTTTAAACTATTTTCGATTTCTTTAAGAATCTGGCTAGCTTCATTCGATTTAGAATAAAAATCATTCATGTAAACATCAAGTGCTGTATCAGCAAAGATTTCAACTGGAGAGATTATTGTGAATAAACACACTATAAAAGTTACAATTACAAATATTTTCATAAGAATATTAAGTAAATTTTTTGTCCGATCTCTTTAATACTAAATAAAAGGTAAGAACGCTAATTGTTCCAGAGGGGCCTATTAAAACATGCCAAAATTGATCGCCACTAATTGAGAGCCTTGAGCCAAAGAAAGTCGTAAAAAAAATACCAAATATTGGGTAAAGAATAAAAAGCCAATCTTTAAAAACTCTTTGCCAATTTATAATTAGAAGGATACTTATTATTACTTGAAAAAGGAGAGCAATAGTTTTATCAAATAAAAAATATGAGATTATTGAACATAAAGAAATGCAAAAATTAGTTTTTTGAATAAACTTATTTTTTATAACTGATATTGATAAACATGTTAGACCTAAAGATAGGAAAGAATAAAATAACCAATTAAATAAAGAGGAGTGATCTACATAAATCCAAGATGTTTGAGTATGATCTATCATTTCAGAAATCGATGCCAATCCTAAAAAAACAAAACCGAAAGGTATCAATTTGTTCTTACTTATATGTTTGAATTTATTGATCGATCTAATACCTAATAATATTGGGATGATTGCCGCTTGAAAGTGGGCAAAAAATAAAATTGAAAAAAACAAAACAAATTCTCAAACTTAATTCGTCCTAATTTAAATAAAAAATCAGTTGAGGGTCACCTGAGCAGGGAAAGGTACCATTGCCCTATTATTATAATCAATATTGTAAGAACGAAAGGGAAAGCAGGATATCGTGTTTGAAAATTAGCAGGTGGCCAAGGAGACCAAGATATTAATCTGCCTTGCGGTTCGTTTGAAATAACTTTTTTTTTCGACTTTTTGGTTATTAAATTATCTGTGGCAAATCCTTTACTCATAATCTAAATAAAATTTATAATAACAAGAACATTTCAAAAGGGTGTTTATATTATTCGGTTCTTTTTATTTGAACGGAGGGGGTGGGATTCGAACCCACGGTGCCCTTGCAGACACGCTAGTTTTCAAGACCATAAAAAATGTAGATAAATACAGCATCACATACCAGTTATAGACTAGAATTACCCTAGTTATATCAACTGATCTTGAGAACTATAGGGATTGACTGTATCGCTACATATCGCTACCATACAAGTACACAAACAAGTACACGTTTTGTCTTTATTAGAAAAAGAATTAAAAGTTTTAAATGATTCTTTAAAGGTTCAGGGTATTAAAGTTCAGATATATATAAGGAGAAAAAGTTTATTTTTAAGAGCTTATTTACCACCGAAGGATGATATTAAAGGAAAGAATATTCAGACTTATATTCCAATTAATTTAGAAGCAACTGAGCCAAACCTTACCGCAGCTACATTAAAAGCTCATTTATTAAATAAAGAAAAAATCGAAGGTACTTTTCGATGGCCTAATTGGGTAAAGGAAGAATTACCAGGTGATATTCCACCAAAACCTAAAAATATTATTAGTGAGATTATTAAAAGCTATAAAAAGAAATGGTGGGAAAATAGAGTTTCTAAAAAGATTGCTCAAAGAACTTGGGATTCTTATAATTTTTATTTTGAAAAATTAGATCCATTTAGAATACTTACAGCTAAATACGTTATCGAGGAAGCTGAAAAATATCCTGTTGGAAGTAAAAGCAGATTTGAATTTGTTAAATGTGCAAAAAAATTAGCAAAGCATCAAAGGATTCCAGATTGGTATTTATTAGATGATTACAAACCTAAATATGAACCAGAAATAAGAGATCATTCTGATCCAAAAGAGATGTTGGATTTTGTTTTAAAACATCGAGATCATCCTAGATTTGGATGGGTGCTTGCAGCTTTATATGTTTATGGTGTTAGACCATCGGAATCTTATTCATTAATTCCATTAGAAGGAGATATTGCTGTTTGTTTATCACTTAAAAAGAAAAATGCCCTACCTCCTAAACGATGGCCTTTAGCTTTATATCCTGATAAGAAATCTAAAAAACTTTTAAATATTGAAAATATCCATAGAGGATTAGAATTTGATCCAAATAAGCCAAGAGAATATGATCCAGCAAGAGCAAAGATTGAAGGTGATGCTCTTAATTATTGGCTAAATAGTATCAATGCTCCATACGATCCTTATGACTTCAGGCACGCTTGGGCTATTCGTAATTTAAAGACAGGACAAGGTTCAACTATTGGTGCAAAAGCAATGGGTAATAGTAGTGGAATATATGAAAAGGTTTATACAAATACAATGCAAGAAGATGATATGAGAGAAATTGCAACTAAGTTTAATAAGAATTTAAAGTAATTGACAGTCGATCTAAAAATCTAAATTTAAACATAAATTAAATGCCTTTTAAATTATCGTTTTTAGATTGAAATTACACTATTAAATTTAAATTATGGCTACTTATCAAGTATTTTGGGCTTTCCCTAATCAGGAAGCTAGCGTTAAATGTACTCCAGCTTTTGTTCAATATTTATCGGAGGGTAAACAGGGTGACAAGTTTGAGGGATTTGAAATTAAATATAGAGTCTTAGATCCACAAAATGGAACTGGAAATTTTATTGTGGAAGCGGAAAGTCCACAAAAGATTTGGGAACATACCGCTCCATGGATTAAGGGATTTGGAGTGAAAGTTGAAATAAGAGCAATGATGACTGATGAAGAATTTCTTGAGACCGCTAAAAAATTAGAACTTGATAAAGTTTAGACTTATATAAATTAAAAGTTTATTAATATTGAAGGGATTACACCCTTCTTTTTTATGACTATTGAAACAACTGTTTTAGATTTCAAATTAAGCAATACTTTTGAAGAATATGAGTCTCATATGAATGCTCCTGAACAACAAGCCATGTTTAAAGAGATGGGAGTAAAAACTTTTTATATTGGCAAATCATTGGAAGACCCCAAAAGAGCAACCGTAATGTTTCAAGGTCCAGTAAATACTTGTTACGACATCTTTGTTAACCCAGAAACTAAACCAATAGTCGAAGCATCAGGTCATATTTATGAAGGGACAATAATAAACCGCTGGATTTCTGATTAATTTTGAAACTCTTACTACTTGCACCGCTATATTAAATACGATTGACAGTCGATCTAAAATAAGGAGCAATTAGCTCCTTTTTATCTATGCCTAATACATTAGTTGTTTCCACCTTTGGTTGTCCTTTTTCTGAATTTCAAATGATGGTAAAAAAAGTTGATAAAGAACAAGGATATGTTTTTTGTTCTGAGTTGGAGATTGTAAAAGTAAACGAACATAAAGCTATGATTCTTATGAACTGTTCTGATTTAGAAAAGTTTGGTGCAATGCTTGAACAACCAGAATTAAAACAATGGGATATTGATAACAACTGTGTAGATACTGTTTATAATCTTGAACTTGTTGAGTAAATGAAACGCTTACTACTTGCACCTTTTTTTTAATAAATGGTTAAATATCGGTCAAAAGTCGTAAGAGGTTATGGGAAAGAAAGTGGGGACTTTTCTAAGAAAGGAAGTCAATGGATTAACTTTTGGCTATTAATCTCTATATTTTTATTTTTTGTAGGTGTTGTAATAGCAAGTGCGAAAACAGTTCCTTCATTTTTGGCAATCTTTGGTTTATTAGGGTTACTAAGTATATGGACAACTCCAATGTTGTTTATAGTTGCACTTTATAAAGGTACTCTTGGAGCTGGGTTACCTGACTTATCAACATTTATCAAAAATAAGATAAAAAAAAGAGGGTAAAGCTGCACCACTAATTAATATTTTTATGCCTTAATATATTGTCTTATTTATAAAGAAGTATCATAATATATCGCTATATATTACTATCATATGCGATAAAAAAGGGAGGAACATCCCTGTAATCCTCCCAAAGCCTATGCCAGAACTATTGTTCTCACTAAATTATATATAATAGGTATAGATATTGCAATGATTATGAGTAACTTAGATGACTTAATGAGAGACTCTTACCATAGTGTTGAACAAGAAGAAAAAAAGGCTCAACAGGTAGAAGAAAAAATTAAAGCTATTCCTGGTGCTAGTTCATTATTGCCAGCGAGACAATATGGCAAACCTGTTCCTGTTGATAAATTTGGAATTACTTTGAAATCTTTAATTGAACGTAATGATAAATACCTTGCCTCTTTCTTAGGCATAGCTACTGGTTTTCATCAAAGACTTGAAGAAAAAGAAAGATTGATTGAAGAAGCTAAACAAAGAATGTTAGAAAAAACTGAACAGCTAAGGGAAAAGAATCAACAGGATGCGGCTGTAAGAAATTACAGGAGTGCAAGAGGTCTAAATATTACAACTGGCGAAAACTTTTTTAATGGTTATACAAAAGGAGTACAAAGATGATTAAACGTGCTTGCCCAATCGCTAATTGGATAAAACTTGAAGCTCAGGACTATAACGAAATTCAAAAACGTGTTAATACTGATTCCCAAGAAAAACAAAAAACTGATCCTTCTTTTTCTGGTATTTGCCCCTCAACTATTACTTGGTTTTATAACACTAAACTTCCTCAATTAATGGAGCAACAATCTATTCAGAATATGGTTAATGCAAAAATTGAAGAACTTGATCAAAAAGCTACCAATATAAAAAGACAACAATTAGCTCAAAATAATATTTGGGATAAAGATATTAATATCGCTGAAATGGAAGCTGAAAGACTTAAAGAAGTTGTTTTAAACGGAAAAAAAAACCTCCAACCCCAATAGACCCTGACCTGATAAAAATTTTAGATATTTTAGTTAGTAAGGTTCGATTTTATGAGGCTGTTGAATGTTGGATGTATATGCCTGAAGCTCTTGGAGAACTTGCAGCGTTAACCAAATTTATTCAACTTTCGCTGGTTATGTACATGAATGAAATGGATTACAATTGATGCCAAAAACTACCAGAAGAGAAAGAAATGAACGCAGAAAACACGCCCTCGAGATTATTTCTGGCGGATATGGGTGGGCTGATGCCACTAAAATCATTGAAACCACTTACTCTGTCAGCCGTAGAACTGCGATTCGAGACGTTGACTTAGCATTTGAAGGGATAGTAAGTACCTTTAAGAAATCAAGCAGTACACAATTGCTGGCATATATAACAATAGGAGTTCAACGCAATATTTTGAAGGCAGAAAAGCAAGGTAATCACGGTGCGGCGATAGCTGGTTTTAAACTTTTGCATGAGATGCTTATTAAACCAAATGAGAATAATAGTAAGAGAACTTGGCGTGGTTATAGGGGATTTTAAGCGTCTCAAAGGGTCTTGGACTGAGATAGGACAAAAATTTGAACTTAACCACACTTTCCAGCGACTAGATGAGATTTAAAAACGTAGTCATACCAGTAACTCAGTCTCAAAACCGCCGTGTAGTACTGTCTAATGGACAATGCTATAGAGATATATGTATAAGTCTTATATATATAAGTTATAACTAGGATATTTATATGGAAAAGAGTGTGTAAAAGACTATGTAAAAGAAACTTTTCCATTAAAACACACTTTAAACGCTGGTTTTATATTCAAAAAAAAACGGTTGAACCGCTTTTCTTTTTCTAAATTGGTGGTTTACCCTTGGCAAAGTAGTAGTAAGTTTTTCTTCCACCAGTATTAATATCAGTAGCTTCTATTTTTCCAATTTCGCCCCTTCCATTTAATCCAGATAATATATTTGCAGCCCACTTAGCATTATTTAATTGCAATATTGTACTAACTTGTTTAGGAGTATATTTATCAGTTGGATTGCGTAATATAAATTGTCTAACCATCTCAGTTTTATTATTAAGCTCTTTTAATGAGATTTCTCTAGACCCCATCCGTTCATATAAAAACCTGTAATCTTCTTCATTACCAGAAAATTCATAAGTTTCATTTTCATCAACAATAGATGACCTGGCTTTTAGGTTCTTCAATATCCAACGATATTCAGAACTGTCCTCCTCCTTCACTTTCCAAAAGGCATAGCAATCGCTAGTGCCGTTATAAATGTATCCAGAGCCATAAATATCATTCTTAGTTACTACTCTTTTAGCTTGCTTTTTTTGATCTCTATTAAGATGATGCACCAATATTATTGAGATATTATGCTTGGATGCAATCTTGTTCAATCTATAGATAAATAGCCCCATCTCAGCAGAGCAAATATCTTGAATACCATCACAAACTCTTAGTAATGAATCTATCGCTAAGACTTTAGTATTGTGCTTTACTATCCACTTTTCTAGCTCTGGAATCATCAGAGGATGGAAGTTCCATACAACTTTAAAGTTCTCTCTATTAGGGTCTAATGCCATCCTACGAAACTTTTGTTTCATGTTGGCTTTAGGCTCATCAAGTTGAATAATCATGGTATGAGCTTTTGTAGTTGGGAACTGACCAGCAAACTCAAACCCATTTGATATAGCTTCTAATAATTGATAAATAAGAGAAGTTTTACCGCTAAAACCATCTCCAACCATAAGAGTTAATCCAACAGCTAAAAGACTATTAACTATTGGTTTCAATCCATCATCCGAAGCCATAATTGAATCAAAATCAGTTGGCTCATCATTTTCATTGGATCTAAGTAATGTATTAACTAACTCGTCAAAAAGATTCCCACTTGATAGCCCTAGCTCTTTTTTTAATGTTGCTAAAGCACAAGTTCTGAGCATGACATTTTCTAACTTATCAATCTTTTGAAGCCCATCTTCTAACTTATTTTTTAAGGTAGTTGCCTCTTCAATAAATCTATCTGAGGTGGTTTTAAGGGCTTTATATATGTCAGTTTCAGAGGCACCTGAACCAATCCAATCAGCAATATCAATCCCTCCATCTTTAGGTGGATTTTGCCAATGGTGATGATCTGGGAAGGGATGTAAAACCTTACAACCTTGATAATGATGCTCAATATTTTTAGCGTGTTTAATACCAACTTGATCAAGATCAGGAACTACAACAACCTTTTCCGCTGGAAATAAATTTGAATCTCTTTCAGGCTTAAACTTACTTCCTCCTAATGTTGTTATTGCGGGTAAATTAATTCTCCACATTGCATCAACATTTTCAATTCACCAAAGATCAGCCATTCGTTCCTAACGAGTGGCTTACTCCCAAGCAATTTTGTCCGTTAATTGGTTATAAACCAGTTACTTTAGCCAAATGGAGAAGGGCAAACAGATTCAGAAAAATATCTGTAAAAGCTCAGGCCAATGGTCAAAATACTAACTATTATTTCCATCGCAAATTTGCAATGGAAGATATAGCA
>QCDK01000021.1 GCA_003278765.1 Prochlorococcus sp. AG-355-G23 | reverse complement strand
TAGTTTTGACAAAGTGTGATTTAATTTCTGATAAAAGAAGATCATATCTATTTGATAAATTTGAGAAATGGGGTTACCAAGTAATTACTCTAAATTTTCAGAAATCTGATTGTTTTAAAAATTTATTAGCCGAGTTAAAGCAAAAAGAATGTTCAATTTTTATGGGTCCATCCGGAGTTGGCAAAACTACTTTGCTAAATATGATTATTCCAGGTCTTCAAAATAGTACTTCTCCAGTTTCCAACAAAATTAAGAGAGGAAAAAATACTACTCGAAATGTTGAGTTATTTTCTATGTCGAATCAAAGTTACATTGTGGATACTCCTGGTTTTAATATGCAACCTTTAGAAGTTGATATTAAGTTGTTACCAAATCTTTATCCAGAAATATATAAACAGGTAATGGAACAAGGAATTAAGTGTAAATTTCGTAACTGCTTACATCTAAATGATGAGGGATGTAATTTAAATAAATCTTTCGAAAGATATCCTTTTTATAAAGAAATGATTGATTCTTCTAAGAGTCACTATTATCAAAACCAGGAAGATTAAGATTTAATCCACCAGTCAAATCATTCATCCTTTCTTTCATAGTTGTAGTTGATAATTCATGAGCTTTTTGAATAGCTTGTAGGATGTTTTGCTCTATTTTTTCTTTATTTGAATTTAAGATATTTTCTTGTACTTCTACCTTTAAAGGAAGTTGGTTTCCACTTATCCAAACTTTTATCATCTCATCATCACTTTTGCCTTCAATCTCCATATTTTCAAGTTCATCTTGTAATTTTTGAGCATCTTGCTGAATTTGTTTAGCTTTTTTAAAAGCTTCTGTAAGTTGTCCAAAGTTAGGAAGTCCAAAACCAGCCATTTTTTAAAAACGTTTCTTTAGTTAGGATAGTCAAAACCAATCATTCTTACTTCCGGTTGCAAATAAATCCCTTTGTTTTGTAGTACTTTTTGTTGAATTACTGTTATTAATTCATAAATATCTTTTGAACTTGCTGATGAAGTGTTAATTATAAAATTTGAATGCATTGTAGAAATTTCAGCACCGCCAATTTTAAATCCCTTTAAACTCATATCATCAATTAATTTTGCTGCATAATTATTTTCAGGATTTTTAAAGACACTACCAAAACTCGGTTGATGATATGGTTGCGTTTCTGTTTTGAATCTAAGGTTATTTTTGGTTGTTTGAATTAATTTTTCTATATTTCCATTAGGTTCAAAATGTAATCTTGCGCTAATAATTGTTAATTCGTTTCTTTGAAAAGAGCTAAATCTATACTCAAAATTGATATCTTTTTTTTCAATTTCAAGTTTTTCATGAGTTTTATTATTAATAACTTTTACGGAAATAAGATTTTTTGCTAGCGATAAATTACCTGTGCCAGCATTCATATAAATTGCTCCGCCTAATGTTCCGGGAATTCCAACAGCCCATTCCCCTCCTTGTAATCCATTTTTAGCAAGAGCATTAGATAAAGTTGGGAGCATTACACCTGCTTCCGCTTCAACAATTCCTGAATATGGCTCTATCTTTAGAGATTTCAATTTTTTTGTACAAACAACTAAGCCTTTAATGAAAATATTATTTATTAAAAGATTTGAACCTGCGCCAATTATTTGACATCTTTGTTTTTTTAAATTAGCCCATTTTATTAGATATGAAAGTTCTTCAATGTTTCTTGGCTCAGAAAAATATTCAGCCACTCCTCCCACTTTTATTGTTGTATAACTACTTAAATTACAGTTTTCAGAAAAAATTTTTTTATTCATAAATTAGTTAGTTATTTTAATTATTTTTTTCATTTAAAATAGACCATAAATTATGACAATCACCAGCTCCCATATTCAAAATTAAATCCCCTTTTTGAGTTAATTTGTAAAAATTCTTTGTAAGTTCATAATAATTATTTATGTAACTAACATTTTTATTTTTTTTGTAAATCAAATCAGTGATAATTTTCGAAGTAATATTATCTTTGTTTCTTTCTCCTGCTCCATAAATACTAGTTATATAAATAACATCTGCTTTTGATAATTCTTCAGCGAATTCTTCAGTAAATTGCTTTATTCGAGAGTATCTATGAGGTTGAAATATAGCTATTAATCTACTTTTTTGAAATTCATTATTATGTTTTTGCTGAATGAATAATCTTCCTAATTTAATTGTCTCTTTTATTTCGTTTGGGTGATGTGCATAATCATCATATAAACTTCTGTCATCTATTTGCCCTCGAAATTCAAATCTTTTTTTTGGTAGTTTCAGATATTTTATATTTTTTTTAATTTCTATAAAATCTACACCTATCATTCTTGAAGCTGCTATTGCTGCGGTGATATTAGATAGATTGTGTAAACCTGGAATTGGAATATTTAAACTACTAATAAAATTTTCATTTTCATAATATTTTCCAATTGTATATTTTGAATTAATTTCAGTCGGAATTATTGCATAAGTTACGTTTTTAGCCGTAATGTTTGACCACCTATAGTTAGAATAAAAATTATTCCTTGTGATTTCACAATCAAAATTAAGTAGTAATTTTTTAGAGTTTTTAGCAAAACTTTTAAAAGAAGATATGACTTCATTTAAATTAGAAAAGTGATCGCAATGATCAAAATCTATGTTATTTATTATTCCGATATCAGATTTATATTTGTTAATTGTTCCATCAGATTCATCAACTTCAGCCACTAAGTATTTTGTATTTTCTAAATGACAATTAGAGTTGTAAATAGGAATTATTCCTCCAGTTATTGAAGAAGAATTACCTGTACATAACTCAAGTATTGTAGATAGAAATGTACTGGTTGATGTTTTTCCGTGGCTGCCTGCTACCGCTAATGAAGTATAAGTGCTCATTAGCATTGCGAGTATCTCTGAACGATGTTGTATTGATAAATTTTTTTCTCTGCAGTACAAAAATTCTTCATTTTCTGGCTTAATCGCGGAGCTTACAACAAAATTAATCAATTTGTTGGTAAATTTTGAAATAATAAATTCAATATTTTGTCGAACCTGAGAAGTAAAGATTACTGCACCTAGACTTTCTAATTTGTTAGTTTCGTTATTCTTAATTAAATCAGATCCTGAAACTGAACAACCTTTTTTAAGTAAACCTATTGCTAAGGCTGACATTCCAATACCACCAATCCCAATAAAATGAAAATGACTTTTCAACAGTAATTTTTTATCCAATGTTTATCTTTTACTTAAATCAAAATAACTTCTAGGTAAAATTTTGCTATTTTTTCTTAAAAAAAAATGTTTTTTTTCTTGAATTAATACAAAACTAGACTTATTTGCTTAATAAATCAAAAAAACCTTACGTTATTGCACAAAATTCAGTATGATCAGCAACTTAGGTTAATCATTTAGAAATTATTAGTTATGACTTTGCGTGTTGCAATTAACGGCTTTGGCAGAATTGGTCGAAACTTTATGCGTTGTTGGCTTAGTAGAGGGGCTTACACCAATATTGAAGTAGTTGGAATTAACGTTACCTCAGATCCTAAGACTAATGCTCATTTATTGAAATATGATTCAGTTCTTGGTCAACTTGATGGTGTTGATATTCAATATACTGATGATACTTTTGTAATTAATAATAAGACAATTAAATGCTTCTCTGATAGAAACCCAATGAATCTCCCTTGGAAAGACTGGGGTGTAGATTTGGTCATTGAATCTACTGGAGTATTTAATACAGATGTAGGTGCAAGTAAGCACTTAGAGGTAGGAGCAAAAAAAGTCATCTTGACTGCTCCTGGAAAAGGTGATGGCGTTGGTACTTATGTGGTTGGAGTCAATGCTGATAAATATAAACATAAAGATTATGATATTTTGAGTAATGCTAGTTGTACAACGAACTGTTTAGCTCCGGTAGTTAAAGTTTTAGACCAAACTTTTGGGATTAACAAAGGCTTGATGACTACAATTCATAGTTATACAGGAGATCAAAGAATTTTAGATAATAGTCATAGAGATCTAAGAAGGGCTAGAGCAGCTGCTACAAACATCGTTCCTACTTCTACAGGAGCTGCAAAAGCAGTAGCTCTGGTATACCCAGAAATGAAAGGCAAATTAACAGGAATTGCAATGAGAGTTCCAACTCCTAACGTTTCAGCAGTAGATTTTGTTTTTGAATCTTCTAAATCTGTCACAGCTGAAGAAGTTAATAATGCTCTCAAGGAAGCATCTCTAAGCTCAATGAAAGGAATTATTAAGTATGGAGATGAACCATTAGTGTCAAGCGATTATGCAGGTACCAATGAATCATCAATTGTAGATAGTGACCTCACAATGTGTATCGGAGATAATCTTGTAAAGGTGCTCGCATGGTATGACAATGAGTGGGGTTATAGTCAGAGAGTTGTAGATTTAGCAGAGATTGTTGCAAAAAATTGGGAATAATTAAAAATGCTTGAAAGGTTTTTTACTTAATAATTTGTTTTTGTTACTATCTTTAAATTCTATTGTTGGTCTACCATCAGCAAAAAAACCAATCTCGTTAATATCTTTATCAAGTTTAGATAAATTCTTTGCCCACTTTTTTGGTAAGGAGAAAACTAATTCGTAATCTTCACCTCCAAAAAAATAATATTCGTCCCATTTATCTCCTTTTGGCCAATCCTTATCTTTGGGTATTTTTTCATAATTAATAATTGCTTTGCATTTGCTAGCACTTGCTAAATCTTGTAAAGCTTGAAATAGACCATCACTGCTATCAGTACATCCTATTCTCTTAATTTTTTTATTTGAGCGAGTTTTTAAAAGATTTTTTAGAAAATTTGGGTAAACTTTAGGGCGACAAAAATGTTCAATGGATTTATTGATTAATCTTTTATCAAGAGAAATATCATTATCTAAATAAATTTTATTTCTAATTAAAAAGCCTAGTTTGCTAAGACCATGAATTCCTGTAGTTAAAATGATATCTCCCGGTTTACATGCGTTTCTTCGTAATTCAAGTTCACCTTGAACCCCAAAGGCAGTAATTGATATGACTTTTTGATTCCCTTTTGAGCAATCTCCTCCAAGAATTATGCCGCCATATTCTTTTAAAGCTTTATTAATTCCTCTATATAACTCTTCAACCCAAATCCACTCAGTTTTAGAAGGTAGAACTAGGCTGATTGTAATACCAATAGTTTTTTTGCTTCCACTGGATAATAAGTCAGAGATGTTACCAACAACCGCTTTCCACCCAAGGTCCACAGGACAAATTGTAGTTTCATTGAAATGAACATTTTCCACCAAAGAATCAGTATTAATAAGTAAATTTTCATTTTTAGTTTTGATTAAAGCGCAATCATCTGAAATTTGGTTTTTAGGCATAAATTTTCCTAGCCTATTAATTAATTCTTTTTCCCCTATATCTTCTAATATTTCTTTATGCATTTAATTTGAGGTTTTCAATCCCTTCTAAAACATCAATTGAAATAATTGTGTCATCTTTAGTAAGCTCTTCTAATACATCGAATCCATCAACAATATAACCAAAGGCAGCATTCCTGCCGTCAATTAAATTGCGACCTGCTGGATTTAATTCTGCTTCATATAAAAAGAAGAAAAATTGAGATGAGCCATCATCAACTGCGGTATTTGAATGGGACCATCCTAGAGTTCCAAGTGTTGCAAAAGGTAATGTTGGCGTCTCTGTGTAAAGACCTAAATCTTCAAAAGTTTGATTATAAAAAGTATCTTTTTCATCAGGAATTCTAATTTCTAAGGGAACGTGACGTTCTTCGTTTGTTTCGGGATCTATGTAACCAATATCTTCACCACTTGGATCACCTGTTTGCAGTACAAAAAATTCTTCTGCTCTGTTGATAGGTAAATCTTTGTAGAAGTTCTTTGAAGATAAATCTATAAATGCTCCCGCTGTAAGTGGGGCGTTAAATCCATCAACAATGGCTTGCATATTTCCTTTGGAGGTTTTTATATTGACTTTTGCTCTGCCCAGTAATCGTGGTAAATTATCAAATTCTTGGGGGATAGAGTATGGAAATTCATTTGGTAAAAAATATTCTTCTAATCCACCTATTTTATCTAAAGCATCTCTTCGGGTTGCTATAAATGAGTATTTATCCTTTGATTTAGAGTAATCTTGAAGACTATCAAAATTTTCTTTGAGCTTTAAAAAAGTTTTTTCAGCAATTTTCTTTTTATCGTTTGGTAATTCTTGAATAATTTTACTCTGGTATTTTTTTAGTAAAGATTGACATTTTGTAACAGTTTTCGTAAGAGCGGGCCATCTTCCTCCCCTTACGAGGTCACTAGTTTCTTCCAATTTGTGTTGAAGTTCTTGTAATTCAACTTGCTTGATAGGGAGGGCGTTTCTGAGGATTGCGCTAGGGTCTTTTACTGCATTTCCAGTGGGTAAATCAGCTAATACTTGAATCGGTTTTAAAAGAAAAACCTGTAAAATTACAACAGATAGAATTAAGAAAAGTTTGTTCTGATTTGATAAGAATTTTTGCATAGCACTCTTGCAGGTTTATGATCCTTGGGGATGTAATACAGGAATGATTTCCAGTAACGATTTTCGCACAGGTACTACCATCGAATTGGATGGACAAGTTTGGCGTGTTGTAGAATTTCTACATGTCAAGCCTGGTAAGGGTTCTGCTTTCGTGCGAACAAAATTAAAATCAGTTCAAAGCGGCAACGTGGTTGAAAAAACTTTTCGAGCCGGAGAATCAGTACAGCAGGCTATCCTTGAGAAGTCTAACCTGCAGCACACTTATGTGGAGTCTGGTGATTATGTTTTTATGGACATGACAAGTTTTGAAGAGACAAGACTCACTTCTGAACAAATCGGTAAAGGTGCAAAGTATTTGAAAGAGGGAATGGAGGTTAATGTAATTTTTCATAATGGTAAAGTTTTAGAAGTAGAACTACCAATATCCATTACTCTGAAAGTTGTAGAGACTGATCCTGGAGTTAAAGGTGATACTGCCAGTGGGGGCACGAAACCAGCTATTCTAGAAACAGGTGCTCAAGTTATGGTTCCTTTATTTATTTCTGTGGGAGAAATGATTAAAGTTGATACTCGTAATGACAGTTATCTTGGACGTGAAAATTAATGGCTATGAAATTAGATCATGAAGACTTAAATCATTTGATAGAGAAAATCTCTAAAAGTGATATACAAGAGTTCTCGCTAGAGGGAGAAGATTTTAAACTCGAAATAAAAAGGAATGTATTTGATCAGAACAAAGCTATTGATAATTTAGTCTCTAATAATTCGTTTGATAAGCAAAAAAATGTTAATCAAAAAACTATTAATGATAATATCTCTGTCGTTAATGAGCCTGAAGCGCCTCAGGTGGCACCCCCAGGACGCTCTGATCTAACTGAAATTACATCTCCTATGGTTGGGACATTTTATAGGGCTGCTGCGCCGGGTGAGGAGCCATTCGTCGAAATAGGGAATAACGTTAAGGTCGGTCAAACCATTTGTATTTTGGAAGCAATGAAGTTAATGAATGAAATTGAATCTGAATTTAATGCTGAAATTGTAGAGATTCTTGTTGACAATGGAACACCAGTTGAATTTGGTCAAGTTTTAATGCGTGTTAAGCAGTCTTGAATTGTAAGTCATTTCTATGGCAGTCTTAATAGCCTCAATCATGCTTTGAGATTGAGCAATTCCTTTACCAGCAATATCAAATCCCGTTCCATGATCAGGAGATGTTCTTATAAAAGGTAAACCGATTGTGGTATTGACTGAGTAATTAAGAGCTATCACTTTCATTGGTATTAAACCTTGATCATGATACATAGCAAGAATGCCATCATGCTTTTCAGCATTTTTGTCATTCCAAGCTTTTACAGAAGTATTCCAGCAACTGTCTGGTGATAAAGGGCCTAATAATTTAATACCTCTATTCTTTTCATTCCATGTAATTAATGCATCATTGAGCCAAGCTTTCTCTTCATGACCTAAAATTCCCTCTTCACCGGCGTGAGGGTTTAATCCTGCTACTTTTAAAACAGGTTTATCTGTATAGGTATTACAAAAATTTTTAAAAAGATCCAATTTAGAGTGGATTAATTCTTTAGTTAATTTCTTGGGAACCTCAGAAAGGGCTATGTGGGTTGTAGCTAATAAAGTATTAAATCTCCAGCCTGTAATTGGTGATTTAGCTGTGAATAACATGCCAACGTTTTTTATTCCACATGATTTTGCTAGTACTTCGGTTTGACCAGAGAAGTAATGCCCTGCTAGAGACCATGATTTCTTGCAAATTGGTCCTGTTACGAGTGCTGAATTCGGATATTGTTTTACAATTTCTATTGCTTTTGTTAAATATTGGAAACTTAAATTGCCGTATCTTGATTTAGGGTCATTGCTTGATGAAGAAATTTCAAGATCATGAATCTTGAAATTTTTTGGATTTGCAAGGTTTTTTAATCCTAGTGATCTAAGGTGTTCATATGTATCTTGTAGATTTTTTTTTGATCCAACTATTATAAAATCAATATCTTTTGGTACCTGATTAGAATAGAGTGCTTTTAAGATTATTTCAGGGCCAATACCTGAATCATCTCCAACGCTTAATACTACTTTTGATATTTTATTTGTATTTTGAACATTCATAAAAAAGTTTTTAATTTATTTTTTAAATTTTTAGATAGCAACTTTTTAACCCTAATTTATAGTTTTTATAAATTAGTTTGTATCCGAGTGTTTCGCATAAAAGTTTATTTGAAACTCTTCTATTTTCCATCCAAAAAGATTTAGCGATAGGTGATAGTTCATTTTTTACATCCTCAAATAATATTGGCTCTGGCATTGTTAAACCAAGTAAATCGTAGCAATATTGAATGACTTCTATCTGAGAACATGGTTCATCATCTGCAATATTAATGGTTTGGTGAAAATTTAAATAATCTTTATTTTGTAATAAAAAAATAATCGCATTTGCAATATCAGCAACATGAACTCTTGAAAATACTTGAGCTTTTTTTATGATAACTCGGATTTTTTGATTTTTGATTGCTTCAAACGTGGATCTTCCAGGTCCATAGATACCAGGTAATCTAAAAATTTGCACAGGCAAACCAGATTCAATCCATTTTTTTTCGCAATTTAATCTATTATGACTTCTTTTTTGAAAAGGATTAGGCTGATCTATCTCGGAAACCCAACCTCCTTCAGTATTTCCATATACTCCTGTGGTAGATAAATATCCAACCCATTCAAGGGGTAAATCCTGCAGTTTACTTTGAAGTTTTTCTAGTACGGGATCATTACCATTTTTGTCAGGCGGTATGCAACTTAGAATATGCGTGACTCCATCAAAAATTTCTTCATCAGGAACAACTCCGTTTTCACTGTTGAAAATAAAACTATTTGGATCTTTGCTTGCAGATCTTGAGGTTGTTAAAACAGTGCAACCGAATTTTCTAATAGTTTTTGCAAAAAAGCTGCCACTGAAACCACATCCCAAGATTAAAAATTTATTTTTATACCCGAGTAAACTTGTAGGATTCTTCATTTTAGATTAAAGTAGTACATATGTATTAATTAATGATGAAGACAGCTTTTGAGCGCGATTTAAAATCAAAAACTTTCTGTAGTAGTAAAAAATACTCCTATTTTGTAGAAAAAAAAGTAAGTTTAGTTAGATCTAAATTCTACCAAAAGTTGTTTGTCTTTCTTATTTCATTTTCGACAATTTTAATATTCCCAGAATCGCCAAAAGAATTGGAAAATATATGTGACACTTACAATTCTAGAAAAATATGTAATGTTTGGTAGTCAGTCAAGCTGCTTTATATTCTGATTTATCTTTCATGTAATTTTTATTTTTTTCCTTAAAATTAGGATTAGCCCATTGTAGTAATCTAATAGCTAATCTTAAATCTCCTTCTAACCAAGCTCTTATAGCCATTGCTCTTCGGGGATCATAAAATTTTTGCCTTCTATACCAATATAAAGCATTTTCATCTGATTTATCCCCATTACATGAAAGACATGCAGGGACGCAGTTTTCTGTCGTACTTAATCCTCCTTGGCTTCGTGGTTTTACATGATCAATAGATTCAGATGGTTTTCCGCAATATATACAACTTTTTCCAGTAAACTTATGAATAGATTTTCGCCATTGTCTTAATCTGAACTTAGGACATAAATCCTCTAAAAACACCGCATCATTAATATGCATTCAGAATATTTAGTTAAATAAATAATCGCTTGAATATATTAAAAGTCAACATTAATTTAAGCTTTTTACCCTAAATTTGCCAGCAAAAATTTGTTTTAGTGTGTTTAGATACAAAATAGTATTTAGTAAATTTATTATCTTTTGGATCCCTTAATTAATAACTATATCTATCAAGCGTTTCATCGGTAAATTCTTCAGAAATTTCTTCATTAGTCTCTTCTAATTCTTTTTCTAATTTTTTTCTTTTGTTTTCTCTATCCACTGCCTCTTTTTCTTTTCTTTTTTCTTCTTTTTCTAATTCTCTTAATAGTTTTCGATTTGGATGAAGATTATCTAAAAATTCAACGCAATAACTAAATTTTTCTCTTTCTCTTATAACTGTTTCAGTAATTTGCGCTGCTGCATTTTTAGGTGAAACTTTGAAGAGTCCTCCCTTTTGTTTTTTTATATAGGTATAAGCTGCATCCCAACTACTTTCATGGTCATTTCCGCCATCTCTCATAGTACAAAAAATTTCCGCTCCAAATGAACTAGCATTGACTTCTGGCGTAGTAAAGGTTAGAGGAGCGAAAATTCCCAACGCTAATGGTATTAGTTTTTTCTTATTTAATCTTTGCATTAGGCTTTTATCTTCTATTTAAAAATATCTTTTATTGAGAATATGTCTATAGAAATTTAAGATTTAATCACTCCAAATACATTCAAGCATTTCACAACTAAAGGAAGAATTAAGAGTACAGTAATCAATCTTACAGCGTGTAAAGTTGCCACAGCTGGTCCAACTCCGTACTCAGACCCTACAAGACTCATCCCACTAATTCCTCCTGGTGCGGCTCCTAGAATTGTTGTAATGATATCTATATTAAGTAATCTGCTTGTCCATAATCCAATTGCTAATCCAGTAATAACTAAAGTAAAAGTTATTAATATAGCTGGCCTCCACAAATTTTGTATATCAACTAATGAATCTTTTGTTAATGATGTACCAATGACTGTTCCAATTCCGATTTCTAAAATTGTTCTTGTTCCAATTGGCCACTCTGCGATGTCGACTTTCCCACTTATGCTAAGTATGCTTGCGCCTATTAAAGCACCTGCTAAAGGAGCTGCAGGAATACCTGTTTT
This sequence comes from Prochlorococcus sp. AG-355-G23, assembly GCA_003278765.1. Lineage (GTDB taxonomy): Bacteria > Cyanobacteriota > Cyanobacteriia > PCC-6307 > Cyanobiaceae > Prochlorococcus_A. Next base: position 5,972 of record QCDK01000021.1, on the reverse strand, counting down.
TAAAGCTAAAGCTCCAAAAATACAACCTGCAATAAGATAATAGATTAGATTTACGTTAGGCATAAATTTTAAGAGTGTTTGAACATAATTTTAGGGAAAATTTTTTTTGTTTAAGTTTATAGTCAAATAATATTTTTAGTTTTCTCTCGTAATGTCCCCTTTTGTTGGCATAATATTAACTAAAGCATGATTTTTTATGTCTTCACAAATTTCTTACAAAGATAATAAAAACCGCATAAAGAAAAAATTATCTTTTTTTGAGGGTGGCCACCAGCTCGAAAAATTAGAGTTTGCACTTGCAATAGCTCAAACCAAAGGTGATGAAAAAAAATCAATAGTTCTTAGAAAAAAGATTGTTGAATTAGGTGGAAATGTTGAAGAGCCAGGAACTTAACTTAATTTCCTTCTAGATATTTTGATACCATAACTATTGCTTCACCAGCTTGTTGGGCTGTAATTTTACCGAGGTTGAGAAGTGTAATACTCATTGCAGAAACTACCGTAATAATATCTCTATCATTTACATAACCTAAATGTCCGACTCTGAATATTTTCCCCTTCAGATGATCTTGACCTCCTGCAAGTAAGATATCAAAATTATTCTTTATTGTTTTTCTAAATTCTTCAGCATCAATTCCTTCAGTTTTTATTGCAGTAGTTGAAGGACTTAAATATTTTTCATCAGCAAATAATTTTAGATTTAAAGCCTTTACTGCATTGCTCATCGCTAATTTGTGTTTATTGTGTCTTAGGAAAATGTTATCAAGGCCTTCTTCTCTCATCATTTTTAAAGCTTCATCTAAAGCAAAAACTAAATTTACTGCTGGGGTATATGGATTACTATTAGCTAAAAGACTTTTTCTATAGGATTTTAAATTTAAATAAAATTTTGGTAAGTTTGATTTTTCTGCAGCTTCCCATGCTTTTTGGCTCATTGATATAAAGCTAAGCCCTGGAGGTATCATATATCCCTTTTGTGATCCTGAAGCAACGATATCTAATTTCCATTCATCTACTGGTACATTGCAAGCTCCAAGACTTGTAACGCAGTCAACAATTGATATAGCAATCTTGTGTGCACGAATATATGAACTAATAGTTTCTAAATCATTAATTACACCTGTTGAAGTTTCAGAATGAGTCAAAATAACCGCCTTTATTTCTTTTTGTTTATCTCCTTCTAATACCTTTTTGAATTCTTCTGGATCAAGTGGAGTACCCCATTCAGAATCAATTTTTATTACTTCCAGACCAAATTCTTCAGCAACTTTTACCCATCTTTCGCCAAATTTTCCATTTTCTCCACAAATTACTTTATCTCCTCTACTTAAGGTATTTATTATTCCAGCCTCCATTGCGGCAGTACCACTACCAGTAATTGTTAGAACATCATTTTTAGTTTGATGAAGCCATTGTAGATTTTTAGTTGTACTTTCTACTAGATCTTGAAATTCTTTACTGCGATGGCCTATGGGATGCTTACTTAATGCTTGTAAAACTTTTTCTGGAACTGGTGTGGGTCCAGGAATCATCAATGATAATTTTTGTTGTATGGCCACTTTTTATTAAATAGGTCATTCTTAGATTAGTTCTCATTATATATTTTTCAATTACTTGATTTGAAAAAAGGATTTTCTTTACCTTTGTGGGTTGCTGGAGCTGCTAAGTCAGCATTAAAAAAACTAGTAGGGTTACCATTTAAGAATTATGAACTAATAAAAATTCCTAATGAAAAAAAAGAAATAAAAATCGAAATTCATTCTGTTGGTTTACTTAAAGATGACTCGCATGCATTAGGAATTACCTTTGCACAGTCTGGTTTAGATCTTGACATTACACAAAACTTAGAGATATGGACAATAGCCTCCTTAGAAAAAATTTCTTTTAATAATCCTGTTCAAACAATTCCAATAAATATTATCGCAGGATCTGGTGTAGGCATAAAAGAGGATACATCAGAGATATGCATTTCTAATTTTGCCAAAGAAGTTTTATATGAAAATTTATTAGATTGTATTCCTGCCGGCTTTAATTTGAAATTAGAAATTATTTTCCCAAATGGGGCGTTTTTAGCTGAAAGAACTAGTAATAAGTCATTTGGTATTGTTGATGGATTGTCTATTATTGGTACTTCTGCTGAGACTTATTCGAGTGCTTCACCTGATCAATTAGAAGAAGCTAAAAATAATCTAGCAAAGTTAATTCAAAATGACTTTAAAGAGAAAGTTGTATTTGTTATTGGGGAAAATGGGTTAAATTTGGCCAAAACTTATAATGTTAATTTGCCAATTATCAAAATTGGAAACTGGATAGGACCATTATTAGTTGATGCTGCAATAAAAAAAGTTAAAACTGTAATTCTTTTTGGTTATCACGGGAAATTAATTAAATTAGCAGGTGGGATTTTTCATACACATAATCATTTAGCTGATGCAAGAATTGAAATTCTTGTTTATTTAGCCGTTCAAGAAAATTTACCACCTGAAATAATAGTTGAATTATCTAAGTTAGATAATCTTGAGAATGCATTACAACTTCTTGAAAGATTTAATAAATCTTTAGCTGATAAATTATTCAAGAATTTATCAAATACGATCGAAAAGCGTTCTTTTAATTATGTAAATAGGTATGTAAAAACTGATATGGAAATCGCATCAATCATTTTTGACAGAAAAAGGAAAATTAGGTGGGCTGGAATTAATGGCAATAAGTATATTTCTTATTTTCAGTGAGATGAATTTGTGATTCATTATGCTTTTGTAAATAAATTGAGTTAACTTTTATACATGAGTCAAACAATTTTAAAAAAAGAACGAGACCCATCAATATTAATTTTGGATTTCGGATCTCAATATTCTGAATTGATTGCAAGGAGAATTAGAGAAACTAATGTTTTTTCTCTTGTAGTAAGCAATTACATTTCGATTGAGGAAATTAAAAGTATTAACCCAAAAGGGATTATTTTGAGTGGAGGACCAAATTCTGTATATGAACAAAATGCGCCTAAGTGTGATGAAAAAATTTTTAATTTAGGAATTCCTATTCTTGGCATATGCTATGGAATGCAATTAATGGTCAAAGAACTTGGAGGATCTGTTATTGCGGCAACTAAAAGAGCTGAATATGGTAGAGCTCCAATAAATATAGACCAAGAATCTGACCTCCTTTCTGATGTAAAAGATAAATCTATTATGTGGATGAGTCATGGCGATTCTATTAATTGTTTGCCTGGTGGATTTAATAAAATTGCTCATACTGAGAACACAATCCATGCAGCAATTTCAAATGATATAAAGAAATTATTTGGAGTACAATTTCATCCTGAAGTTATTCATTCAGAGTTTGGGATGACAGTAATTAAAAATTTCGTTTATAAAATTTCTTGTTGTGCGGCTGATTGGACAACCGAAACCTATATAGAAGAAACTATTCCCAGGATAAGAGAGCAAGTTGGTAATAAAAAAGTTTTGCTTGCCTTATCTGGAGGAGTTGACTCCTCAACTCTTGCATTTCTTCTCAATAAAGCTATTGGAAATCAGCTTACATGCATGTTTATAGACCAAGGTTTCATGAGAAAAGGTGAACCAGAATTTTTAATGAATTTTTTTGATAAGAAATTTCACATAAAAGTTGAATATATTAATGCAAGGGAAAGGTTTATTTCCAAATTAAAAGATATTACCGATCCAGAACAAAAAAGAAAAATTATAGGTGAAGAATTTATTAGAGTATTTGAGGAAGAAAGCAAAAGATTGGGACCTTTTCAGTATTTAGCCCAAGGTACTCTTTATCCTGATGTTATTGAAAGCGCTGGCACTAATATTGATCCTAAAACAGGAGAAAGAATAGCTGTAAAAATAAAGAGTCATCATAATGTAGGTGGATTGCCAAAAGATCTACAATTTAAATTAGTTGAGCCATTAAGAAAACTTTTTAAGGATGAAGTCCGAAAAGTCGGAGCTGCTTTAGGTTTGCCGGATGAAATTATAAAAAGGCATCCATTCCCAGGACCAGGATTAGCTATAAGAATTTTGGGAGAGGTGAATAATGAAAAACTTGATTGTTTAAGAGATGCAGACTGGATAGTAAGAGATGAAATTAAAAAAGCAGGTCTTTATAATGATATTTGGCAAGCTTTTGCAGTATTGCTACCTGTAAAAACAGTAGGAGTTATGGGTGATAAAAGGACTTATGCATGGCCAATAGTTTTACGTTGTGTATCTAGTGAAGATGGTATGACAGCCGATTGGTCAAAAATTCCTTTTCAGATTTTGGAGAGGATCGCTAATAGAATCGTTAATGAAGTAAGTTCAGTTAATAGAGTTGTTTATGATATTACAAGCAAACCTCCTGGAACTATTGAGTGGGAGTGAAGAATAGGTTATAAACCCAGTTATAGACTCAAAAAGTAGGTTTCCCTCAGGTTTCCCTCAGAATTTATGTTTCCTATTTGTAATGGATCTTAACAGCGAGGTTTCCCTCAGGTTTCCCGTGGAGTGAAAATCCTGTCTCTATAGAGAAATCTTAGAGATTTAAATTTCTCTACACTTTGTATTCAAAATACAATATTTTTTTACTTTTTAGGTTGTAATTTTATTTGCTTCCCAAAGTACCTTCAATTAATCTATTATTACTAATACAGATGTACTACTAATATGATTGACGAAGAAGAGTGGAGTTATCTCAATGATTGGGAAGAAGGTCAATTAAGAAAGAAGAGAACAAAGGTTTGTATGTGTTGCGATCACTTTCGTTATGCCTGTACTGTTCAATGCGTGACTCTTTTAACTTGTCCTGTCCATCAGAAATTAATACCTCAAGGAGATCATCTAATAAAAGGATGCAAATACTGGGTAAAAAGAAGAGAACTTCGTGAAGGTTGGTGTCCCGAAGTTGCTTAATTTAGTTAATTATTTTTTTAATCTTTTCCAGATTCCATTTATCAAATTTCTATAATAATAAAAAAGAGTTTTTTCAAAATGGCAAAAGGTTATTGGTTATCAACAGGATCTATTAAAGACGGTGAAGGAATGCAACCTTATTTAAAAGCGTTAAAAGATTGGTTACCTTCTGTTAATGGAGCATTTTTTGTTAGAGATTTGGCAACTATCGAGAAGGAAAGTACTCTTGGACATCTAACAGTAATTATTGAATTTCCATCAAAAGAAGATGCAGTTTCTGCATATGAATCAGAGGAATATCAAAAGATGATTCCCTTAAGAACTCCATATTCTGATCTAACTCTTACTATCTTTGAGGGAGTTTGAAAAAGGAAAATTGTTTTAAAAAATATGAGAACTTATAATTAAGTAAATCTAATGACGAATCTTGGCAAATTTTGATGAATTTTATTCATTAATTTCAGAAAATATTCAAGATAAAGGGGATTATTTTGAAAAGACTTTTTGTCCTTGGTTTCTCAAACATGATTTACAATTATCTTCAAACATAAGCAAAATTTGGGTTTGGGAGAATTTTCCTCATAGATGGAGAGACAAGGAATGTGGCATAGATCTAGTATTCCAAGATAATAATGATAAATTTTGGGCAGTTCAGGCAAAATGTTATGACCCTAAATATTACATAACTAAAAAGGATATTGATAGTTTTCTAAGTGAATCAAATAGAGAAATAATTCATGGAAGATTGTTATTAGCAACTACAAATTTAATAGGGGAAAATGCCAGACAAGTTTTGGAAGGGCAAGAAAAAAAAGTGTTTTGTTTTCTCAGAAAGGATTTCCAAAAATCCCAAATTATTTTTCCATCTTCAACTGAAAAACTTATAGATATTGAATATAAAAAAATTGCTAAACCTTTTTTATGTCAAAAAAAAGCAATCAATAAAAGTGTTAATTATTTAAAAAATAGAAAAAAAGGGAAATTAATAATGGCATGCGGTAGTGGGAAAACATTAACTTCCCTATGGATAAAAGAAAAGATTCAAGCACAAAAAACTCTTTTTTTAGTTCC
>QCDK01000020.1 GCA_003278765.1 Prochlorococcus sp. AG-355-G23 | reverse complement strand
TAGCTCTTTTTTTCCAAGAATTCGATCATTTTCTCCACATAATGTTTTAATTGGGATATTTTGGATAAATTTTTGAGTTCCTGCAAACCCACCACTTTTTGCGAATGATGCAAGTGAATTCCTCCATCCTTTACAACCTAAATGAATTGAAGCAATTTGCTCTTCCATCTTACCAACGCATTCATCTGGAAAAGCAAAAGCTTGCCTACAAAGACTTTTTCTAACCTGAGGCAATCCAAGAAATGAGGCACCAATTTGGTTAAGAGGAAAAGGGATACTCTTAGGTTCTCCAAACAATCCGGCGGGGGACAAAAGGATAATTTTTTCAATAGAATCTGGAATTTCATAAGCAAGTTTTAAAGCTGTTGAGCCTCCCATAGAGGCACCTATAATTTTTAGATTCTTTGTTATTTTTAATGTCTTAAGGAGATCAATTAAATGCGAAATTATTTTCGAGGAATTGTATTCATTTGTTGCGCACCTAGGACTAAAACCAAAACCCAGAAGATCTGGAACGATAACTTGAAAATTTCTTTTTAGTGATTTATATATTCTTCTGAATTCTAAAAAACTACTATCAAAGCCATGTAGAAGAAGTATAGGTGGGCCTTTTCCTCCGATAACTACTGGGAATTTTAAGGAGTTCCAATTTTGGTTGAGTTTTATCCACTTAACATCATTTGCCAAATAAATACCTAAAGGATCTAATAGTGACAATTTGGCACTTTCAAAAAATTCTGCATTTAAATCACTTAATTGTTCAAAATTGTTTTTAGTCAAAAAATATTTATGTTTTAATTTTTTGTTGTTCAAAATTTGAAATAACCTCTATTATGTCACGTTTATTAATTTCAAAAGGCAAAAAGTGAATCTCAGATTTATCTCGACAAGTAAAATCAGCAATTTTCTCTAAATTATTATTTTCAAAAACATTTATTCCAAGTTGTCCGATAGTAGTTGGCAAATTCAATTCTTTCATAAGTACAAGTAATTGTTTAATTGATTGATCAGCTAATTTATTATTATTTTTCATTTCTTCTATTCTTAATTGTAATAATAAACCAACCCCAACAACCTCACCATGTAAGAATTTATTAGGGGTGATTATCTGAGTAATTGCATTATGAATAGCATGTGCTGCTGCAGTCCTACATTTTTCTCCACCAATACCGCCAACTAATCCTGCTGTAAGTCCACATGCTTCTACAGTATTTTGCCAAGATGGATTATTTTCAAATTGACCTTTAAATGCTTTTCCTCCATCTATTAATAGTTGATCTCTTAAAACTCTTGATATCTGAATTGCTTGTTGAACAAGACCGTCATCTATTTTAGAACTTGTTATTGAGGATTCGTACCATTTTGCCAAGGCATCTGCTATGCCACTTGCAAGTGTTCTTGATGGAGCTGTTTGAATAAATTTATGATCAAAAACTAGTATTTTCGGACAAGATCCTAATGCAACATCTTTTATAAATTGACCATCCTTTGTATAAATATTCGATAAGGCTGTCCAGCCAGCACATGTTGAGGCGCTAAGGGGAACTGTAATACAAGGGATATTAAGAGAATCGGCTATATATTTTCCAGAGTCTAGAACTTTGCCGCCTCCAGCTGCGATAAGACAATCATTATTATTATTTGAAATAATATTCTTAACTCTTGAAATATCTTCGTAACAACAATCAAATTGTAAATTAGCAGAATTTACATTAAGTTCTTGATTTTTTAAATCATTAAAAATATTATTTCTCAAATTATTCGTTTGTATCCCTCTACCTAGAATTAATGGACTTTTAGTTAATTTAGTAATATGAGGTATAGATTTTTCCCAAGCAGAACTTCCCCTGTATATAGTTTCTGGAGAGATAGACTGCATATTTACTTTGAATTATTAGAAGTTAGCACCTGCTAACTCTTGAGAAGATTCTTCCGAAGAAATATTTATTGTAACTTTTTTATTATCATCTATATCAACTAAAGCTTTATCTCCATCTTTTATTCTCCCAGAAAGGACTTCCTCAGCCAAACTATCTTCTAGTAAACGCATAACTGCCCTTCTCAAAGGTCTCGCTCCATATGAAGGATTATAACCTTCTTCAACAAGTCTTTCTTTGAAAGCATCAGTGACATTTAATTTAATACCTTTATCCTGTAGTCGGACAAAAACTTCTTGCAACATTATTTCAGCAATTTCTTTAACTTCATTTTTAGTTAATTGTCTGAATACAATTATTTCATCAAGCCTATTTAAAAATTCAGGCCTAAAGTATTGCTTAAGTTCTTCATTAACTAGTGATTTAATTCTGTTATATTGGCTATCTTCAACTGAATCACCTGAGAATTCGAATCCTAGTCCGCCGCCACCTTTTTCGATTACTTTTGAACCGATATTAGAGGTCATTATTAACAATGTATTTTTAAAATCTACAGTTCTACCTTTGGAGTCAGTTAATCTTCCGTCTTCAAGTAGTTGCAATAATAAGTTGAAAACATCTGGATGCGCCTTTTCAACTTCATCAAATAAAACGACGGTATAAGGACGTCTTCTAACAGCTTCAGTAAGCTGTCCACCTTCATTAAAACCAACATAACCAGGAGGCGAACCTATAAGTTTACTAACTGTATGTCTTTCCATAAATTCTGACATATCTAGTCTAATCATTGCTTCTTCACTACCGAAGAAATATGAAGCCAATGATTTAGTCAATTCAGTTTTACCAACACCGGTAGGACCAGAAAAGATAAAACTTGCTATGGGTCTATTAGGATTTTTTAATCCAACTCTTGCTCTTCTTATGGCTCTTGAGACAGCCTTTACAGCTTCATCTTGTCCAATTAGCCTCTGGTGAAGTGTTTCCTCCATATTAAGAAGCTTGACTGATTCAGTTTCTGTTAATTTTTGAACAGGAACACCTGTCCATGAAGCCACAATATGTGCTACATCCTCTTCGCTAACAAGAGGACTATGTAAAAGTTTGGAATCACTTTTAACAGAGTTGTCAGCATCAGATTGATTACCATCTGTAGACTGCTTTTTATTGTCCAGTACCTCTTTAATTTTTGCAGACAATTCCATCTCTTTTTCACGTAATTGGCCAGCTTGATCGAAATTTTGGTCTCTTACAGATTCTTCCTTCTGTCTTTGTATTTGCCTTAGTTCTTTATCTATTTGTTTTGCTTCAGGCGGAAGTTTAGAGTTTATTAAACGCACTCTACTTCCAGCCTCGTCGATGAGGTCAATTGCCTTATCAGGTAAAAATCTGTCGGATATATAACGATCCCCTAAGTGCGCGGCGGCCTCTAGCGCATCATCAGTAATTTTTAGACGATGATGTTGTTCGTAACGCTCTCTAAGACCTTTTAAAATTTCGATTGTATCTTCTATTGATGGCTCCCCTACCATTACTGGCTGAAATCTTCTTTCAAGAGCAGCATCTCTTTCAATATGTTTTCTGTATTCATCTAGAGTTGTTGCTCCAATGCATTGAAGTTCTCCTCTTGCTAATGCTGGCTTGAGTATATTTGCTGCATCTATAGCTCCTTCTGCAGCTCCAGCACCAATTAAAGTATGCACTTCATCTATTACAAGAATGACATTACCTGCTGATTTAATTTCTTCCATTATTTTTTTTAACCTTTCTTCAAACTCACCCCTATATTTTGTTCCTGCTACCAAGAGACCTATGTCAAGAGTCAAAACTCTTTTATCCTCAAGTATGTCAGGAATATCCCCAGTTTGTATTCTTTGAGCTAAGCCTTCTGCTATGGCTGTTTTACCTACACCTGGCTCCCCAATAAGAACAGGATTATTTTTTGTCCTCCTACCTAATATTTGAACTACACGATCTATTTCTGAATGACGTCCAACGACTGGATCTAATTTTGATTCACTTGCTAATTTTGTTAAATTTGTTCCGAATTCATCAAGAGTAGCTGTTTTTAAGTTGCCTTTAGCAGTACTGGACCCTGTGCCAACTTCGGCTGTTTCACCTAGCATTCTTATAACTTGAGTTCTAACTTTTGTAAGATCAACATTTAGATTTTCAAGAACCCTTGCAGCCACTCCCTCACCCTCTCTTATTAAGCCTAACAACAGGTGTTCCGTACCAATGTAATTGTGGCCAAGTTGACGGGCCTCTTCTAGAGATAGTTCTAAAACTCTTTTAGCTCTGGGAGTAAAAGGTATTTCTACAGCTACAAATCCTGAACCTCTACCTATTATCTTTTCCACCTCTATCCTTGAATCTTTTAAATTAACTCCAAGTGATTTAAGTACTTTCGCTGCAACCCCAGTGCCTTCTCCAATTAATCCCAAAAGAATTTGTTCAGTCCCAACAAAATTATGACCAAGTCTTCTAGCTTCCTCTTGAGCAAGCATAATGACTTTTATAGCCTTTTCTGTAAATCTTTCAAACATTAGAAGATTAAATTCCTAATAATAACCTACCAGTAATATGTCAGTTTTGTGTTCAGAATGAGCTTTTGTGAATACTCAAAATTATAATTTATCAAATTAAATTGAACTTTTTTAGTGATATAGCAACAAATTATAGTAATTATAAGGATTCTGGTTATCCGAACAATTAAATTTTTACATTATTTGGTTGTTAAAATTTTTTCTTTTAAGAGAGCATGTGAACCATCTTTATAATAATTTTTTCTTATTCCTACAGTAGAAAAATCAAAGCGATTATAAAATCTTTCAGCAGTAACATTGCACTGGGAAACCTCCAATAGTATTTTTTTTAAATTTAATTTTTCACATTTTTTTATCAGATAGCTCATAAGAAATGATCCAAAACCTTTTTTCCTAAATTTTTTATTGACAACAAAATAATTTATTTGAGCTTCATCAAGAACAACCTGAATTACACATATTCCAATAACTAAATTTGTAATTAATATTCCAAATATTTTAGTACCTTCTTTTTTGAATTCGTTAGCCCATTGTTTCTTGCTCCATAGGGAGATCGTATTTGAATCTATCTCATAACATAAATCAATATCTTTCTCATTTATTTGTTTGATAGATATCATTTAATTATATATGTATATTTAAAAGTTCAAATCTAAAGTCATTATAAATTATGACAGTTTTGGCAAGACTTTATTAAAAGTTCCCCCATGAAAGAAAAACAATCTTTTTTAAAACAGAAAATTGACTTGGAAAGTCCTAATAAAAATATCGTTCCAATCACTACATCTATTGGAGGAGATGGGAAATTGTCAGTTGGTGGCTGTTCTATTGAAGAGTTAGTTAAAAAATATGATTCTCCTCTTTATATATTGGATGAAATCACTTTAAGAAAGTCTTGTAGAGCTTATAAAAAAGCATTAGAAAAATATTACCCAGGGGAATCTCTTCCTATATATGCTTCTAAGGCAAATAGCTCTATATTTATGAGTAATCTTGTTTCCTCAGAAGGTTTAGGACTTGATGCAGTGTCAGAGGGGGAATTATTGACGGCTCTAAAGGGTGGGGTGCCTAATGAAAAAATTGTTTTTCATGGGAATAACAAATCTGATAAAGAAATTGATTTCGCAATTAGAAATAACATCAAAATAATTGTAGATAATGACTATGACTTAAGAAGATTAGAGGAAATATCAAATGCATTAAATCATGACCTAGAAATAATGATACGCTTTACTCCTGGAATCGAATGCCACACACATGAATATATAAGAACAGGTTCATTTGATAGCAAATTTGGTTTTGGAATTGAATATTTGAATAATTTATTTGAAAGCATAAGCGAAACTAAACATTTAAAATTAAAAGGAATACATGCTCATATTGGTTCTCAAATCTTTGAATTAGACCCTCATAAGGATCTAGGTGAAATAATGGTAAAGGTTATTTTAGACGCCAAAAAATTTGGCCATAATATTAAAGAACTTAATGTTGGTGGAGGTTTAGGTATTAAATATACAATAAATGACGATCCACCTTCTATCGATGAATGGGTGAAAACAATTTCCAACTCAGTTGTTAAAGCTTGTAAAAATCACAATTTAGAACTGCCAATATTGATGTGTGAACCAGGAAGATCCATCGTATCTACAGCAGGTATAACAATTTACAAAATTGGGGCTTTTAAAGAAATTCCTGGAATCAGAACTTATTTGTCTGTTGATGGGGGGATGAGTGATAATCCAAGACCAATAACATATCAATCAAATTACTCTGCATGTTTGGTAAAAAACCCCTTTAATGTTAACTCTAAAAATAAATATACAATTGCAGGCAAACACTGCGAATCAGGAGATGTACTGTTTAAGGAGATAGAACTAGCAAATTGCGAAACAGGAGATCTCATATGTGTATTTGGTACTGGTGCTTATAATAATTCAATGAGTTCTAACTACAACAGAATTCCAAGACCCGCAGCCCTTTTAGTTTGTAATGGAGAAGCGGAGATTATTCAAAAAAGAGAAAGTCCAATTGATCTTTTAAAATTTGATGTTTTGCCTGATCGCTTTATTAAATAATATTAGGTAAATTTAAATTAATTCTTTTTTTAGTGTGAATTTCTGGGGAATTATAAATTTAAAGCTTTTATTAGATGTCTTATTTGCTGTTGGTTTCGGACTTTTATTATTCTCTAGAGTAAAAGAACAAAGGACATTATGGCTTTTAAGAGGATATTTGTTTTTAGTATCATCCGCATGGTTTATTCAAAGATATGCATACTTACCACTAACATCAAAATTAATTGATGCTGTAGTCCTAGCTTGTTCTCTCTCATTAGCGATCCTTTGGCAAGGAGAGTTAAGAAGATTAATGGAACTACTAGGAACTGGAAGGCTAGCTGTGTTACTTGGGAATCCGCCAAAGGAATTTAGAGCAACTTCAACTACCATTACTCAGTTAGTTGATACTGCCGGTAAACTCTCTCAAAATAGAAAAGGCGCTTTAATCGTTGTAGATTTGGGCAGTGATTTAAGACCTGAAGATTTTTTATATTCAGGTACCAATATTGAGGCACAACTATCAACTGACCTTTTAATAAATCTTTTTGCAACAGATACGCCCTTACATGATGGCGCAGTTCTTGTGAAAGGGAATAAAATAATTTCTGCTGGCGTAATACTTCCTCTCTCAAGACAAGGGATAAGTAGATATGGCACAAGACATTTAGCAGCATTAGGAATTACTGAAAGATTTGACAGATGTATTTGTATTGTTGTTTCTGAAGAAACCGGTACGTTATCATTAGCAAGCCAAGGCAAACTTGAAAGGCCAATAACCAGCAGCAGGTTACAAGAACTTCTTGCAAAATTGATTGGTAATCAAAACTCTATGGGAGCAAATAAAGCATCTTTAAGTAAAAATGTCTTATCCCAAAAGACAGACTCAGGTGATAATATCATCAGTGATACTAATAAAAAAGAATCAGAAAAATCAGAAATTTTTATTAACAAAAAGGATTAACTAATGAGTTTAGAAAAAGTAATAGACGATAAAATTAGTGACTTATTAATAAAAATAGATAAGCAAAAATTGCCCAAACATGTGGCAATAATTATGGATGGCAATGGGAGATGGGCTACTAGAAAAGGTTTACCTCGATCATTTGGACATAAACAGGGTGTTAGTGTATTAAAAAAAATTCTCAAAGTTGCAAAAAATTTAGGTTGTAAAGTAATTACTGTTTATGCTTTTTCAACTGAGAATTGGACAAGACCAACAAAAGAGGTTGATTTTCTCATAAATCTTTTTAGCGAAGTTTTGAGAAACGAGATTGATGAGCTACATGAAGAATCAACAAAAATAAAATTTATTGGAGATTTAACTCCTTTCCCAAAAAATTTAAAAGAAATAATCTCTAACTCAGAATCACTTACTAAAAACAATAATAAATTTTTATTCAATGTTTGTGTTAATTACGGAGGTAGACAAGAAATAGTAAAAGTTGCAAAAGAACTAGCATTAAAATCTTCTGCTGGGGAAATAAAACCAAGTGAAATTAATGAAGAATTATTTAATTCAGAGCTACTAACTGGTGGTATTAAGGATCCAGAATTACTAATAAGAACTAGTGGCGAAAAAAGGATAAGTAATTTTTTATTATGGCAATTAGCATATTCAGAAATTTATATATCTGACGTACTTTGGCCAGAGTTCAATGAGCATGAATTTCTTAAAGCAATAATTGATTACCAATCAAGAAATAGACGTTTCGGCGGTATAGAATCATTACCAAATGAATCTTTTGAAGATTCTCAATATTTTTCCTAATAAAAATGGCTAATTCGAATAATCAGTTATTAAAAGAAATTAGGTTCGATTGGAATAAAGAGGAGATATTGGAAATACTTAATATGCCTCTTATTGACTTAATGTGGAAATCACAAACCATTCACAGGAAATTTAACAAATACGACATTCAATTAGCATCATTGTTCAGCGTAAAAACTGGTGGATGTGAGGAAAATTGTTCATATTGTAGCCAATCAATTTATAGTGCTAGCGAAATCAAAAGTCATCCACAATTTCAAGTTGAAGAGGTTTTAGCAAGAGCTCAAATAGCAAAAAATGAGGGTGCAGATAGGTTTTGTATGGGTTGGGCGTGGAGAGAAATTAGAGATGGGAAATCTTTTAATGCAATGTTAGAAATGGTTAGCGGTGTAAGAGATTTAGGGATGGAAGCATGCGTTACTGCTGGTATGCTTACAGAAGAACAAGCTTCCAGACTGGCTGATGCAGGTTTAACCGCGTATAATCATAATCTTGATACTAGTCCTGAGCATTATAAAAATATTATTACGACAAGAACTTATCAAGACAGACTAGATACAATCAAAAGAGTAAGGAATGCAGGAATAAATGTTTGTTGTGGAGGGATAATAGGTTTGGGTGAAACTAATGGAGATAGAGCATCTCTTTTGAAAATTCTTTCAAACATGAATCCACACCCTGAAAGTGTTCCTATAAATTCATTAGTAGCTATTGAAGGTACCGGTTTAGATGATAATCAAGAAATTGATTCTATTGAAATGATAAGGATGATAGCTACAGCAAGAATTCTTATGCCTAAAAGTAAAATAAGATTAAGTGCAGGGCGAGAAAAGCTTTCGAAAGAAGCCCAAATTTTATGTTTTCAATGTGGTGCAAATTCAATTTTTTATGGAGATGAATTACTCACAACTTCAAATCCATCTTTTCAATCAGATAGAAAACTTCTTAAAGAGGTAGGAGTATCATTCAACAAAGATTTTGAAACTCGTGAAAAAACATTATCTTCTTTATGAAAGGCAAAAATTATAAAATAGTTTCTCTTTACTCTTTCTTCCCATTTCCAGAAAACTTAATTACTGATCTAAAAAATAAATTATTAGAAATCGAAAGTGAAAACGATCTTTCCGGTTTATTAATTTTTGCAAGTGAGGGTATAAATGGAACTATTTGTGCCGAGAAAAAATGTAATTGATATTGTTATCAATTTATTTAATGAATATGCAGATAAAAGAAATTTGAATATTAAAGTTAACTTTTCAAAAAAGAAAGTTTTCAAAAAATTAAAAATAAAAGTCAAAAAAAGAAATAGTCACCATGGGGGTCCCTGAAATAAACCCTTCAGAAAATAATGGGACTTATATTGACTCAGCTGATTGGAATAAGTTAATTAAAAATCAAAATACAATAGTCATTGATACTAGAAATCATTATGAGGTCTCTATAGGAACATTTCATAACTCTATAAACCCAAATACCAGGAATTTTAGCGAATTCCCCAAGTGGGTAGATGATCATCTAGACACCCATTTAGAAAATAAAGAGTCTACAAATATAGCAATGTTTTGTACCGGAGGAATAAGATGTGAAAAAGCTACTAGTTTGCTGAAAAAGAAAGGTTATAAAAATATTTATCACCTACGAGGGGGTATCCTTCAATACCTTGATGATATACCGAAAGAGAAAAGCCAATTTGAAGGTGAGTGTTATGTTTTTGATAAAAGAGTTGCTTTAGATCAAGAATTAGAAAAAGGCTCCTACTCAATTTGTCATGCATGTGGAATGCCAGTTTCAATTCAAGATCAAGAAAGAAAAGAATATAGAAAGGGTATCCAATGTCATTTCTGCATAGACCAATTCAGTGATGATGATAGGAAAAGGTTTGAAGAAAGACAAAAACAAATCGATAGATTAAAAGTGAAAAATCATAAAATTTATAAGGACTAATTTTCAAAATCATGAAAGTTGAAGAATTAGAAGAATTAGCAAGTACCATTGGATTATTAATTAAAATTCAAGTTAGAGAAACGCTGGGATTATGTTTCTTTAGAATTGTTATAGCAGAACAGAAAGATAACATAATTAAGATTTGGGCTGAAATGAAAGGTTGGACTTACTTTAATAAACAAGGTATTCAGCTTGATACATTAAGAATCCTTAGTAAATCTCCTACTTTTGTTTCGGAATTAATATGGGCAACAACTATGGCTTGGGCAATTGAAAAAAAATCAAGCAACAAAGTAAGACTTTTAGCTATTTTTGATAGTGAAGGATATAGTAAAAAACTTGTAAGATATTTCAAGTTAATAGGATTTAAAATTGTAAAAGAAGTTGGTTCTAGTCCAGTAGATCTTTTATTAAGATTGGTTTGGGGAGGTGCCGGTACACTTATGAACGGGGAATGTATTTCCATTTTGAAAAAACTTGAAAAAAAACTCTCTTTATTTGAAGAAAGTTAATTATTTGAAGAAAGTTAACCCGCATGATAACTACTTCTAACTAAAGGGCCAGAAGATACTTTTTTGAACCCTAATTCCTTAGAGAAGCGATATAAATATTCAAACTCTGATGGATCCCAATATTTCTTAACTTCCAAATGATTGAATGAGGGCCTTAAATATTGGCCAATTGTAATTTGATCACAATCTATTTTTTTAAGATCATAAATTGTATTTTTTATTTCATCCAATTTTTCCCCAAGACCTAACATAATGCCTGATTTAGTTTGAATATGAGGAGCAATATCTTTTGACTTTTGTAGTAAAGTGAGGGATTTTTTGTAATTTGCACCCCTCCTAACTTCTTTTTGCAGTCTTTCAACAGTTTCAAGATTATGATTAAAGCATATTGGATCTTTTTCTAAAATCATCTTCAATCTTTCAGTCTGAAGGTTATTAGTTTCATTAAAATTTTTACCCCCACCCCATAAATCGGGAGTTAAAACTTCTATTTTAATTGTTGAATCAATTTTTCTAATCTCATCAATTGTAGATGTAAATAAATTTGCACCATGGTCAGGAAGATCGTCTCTAGCTACAGATGTCAAAACAACATACTTCAAATTTAGTACTTTCACTGCTTCAGCGACTTGAGTACATTCATCAATATTGATAGAACTAGGTCTACCTTTATTTACCTGACAAAAAGCACATGAACGAGAACATATCGATCCACCAAGTAAGAAAGTAGCTGTTCCTGAGGCATAACATTCTGCTCTATTTGGACATCTTGCTTCTTCACAAATAGTATGAATATTTGATTTTTTGATTAGTGTTTGTATTTTTTCGAATTCTGAAGCTTTACTAATAGGAAATTTAATCCAAGCGGGAAGTCTTAAGATTTTTTCTTTCTTGATTAGATTCTTGTCTCTCATTTTAATTTAGTTTTGTTCTTCCTTCTAACGCCCTTGCAAGTGTAACTTCATCCACATATTCAAGTTCACTGCCCATTGGAAGGCCATATGCAATCCGCGTAACTTTAGTAAAAGGAGCTAACAATTTCCCAATATAAAGACTTGTTGTATCTCCCTCAACACTGGGTGTCAATGCCAATATGATCTCATCTATTTCAGACTTACTTACTCTTTCTACTAAGCTTCTTATTTCTAAAAGTTCGGGGCCAACAGAATCCATTGGCGATATTAAACCACCAATCACATGGTAAACACCTTTAAATTCTCTGGCGCGCTCCAAAGCAAGCAAATCTTTAGTTTCTGCTACTACGCAGATTAGTTTTTGATTTCTTTCAGTATTTTTACAAATTTCACATTCATCTTCTGAAGTCAAATTGAAACATTTTTTGCAACGACCAACATTACTATGTGCTTCTAACAGAGCCTTTGAAAAATCTCTTATTGTACTTTCAGGTTGTTTTAAAATAAACAGGGCTAGTCTTTGCGCTGTTCTTGGACCAATCCCTGGGAATTTCTCAAAATGACCAATTAATTTTGAAAGCGGTTTTGTATAGTTAATCAAAATTAAATTATTTCTAGGGATAATTTAGACGCAAAATTCTGAATTGCCATAATTGTTTGCTTTTAATGTCTTATTATGTTTTTAGTTAGTAATTTCAAACAAAATGAAAAATATTAAATTTAACCCTTTCAAATATTTATTTTTGATTTTTTTATGTTTAACACTGAGTGCTTGTAGTGGCGGACTCAATGCGGGATTAGAAGCTTATCAAAGTCCAGATGGAAGATATGCCTTTTTGTATCCAACAGGATGGACTAGAGTAAAAGTCGATGGAGGACCTGAAATTATTTATCATGATCTAATAAATAGTAATGAGACCTTAAGTTTAGTTATTTCTGATGTAAATAAAGAGGTTCAATTAGAACAATTAGGAAGCCCAAGTGAAGTAGGTCAAACATTAATTGATAAAGTCATTGCCCCAGAAGGTTCAGGTAGGGAGGTAAAACTTATAAATGCCAATCAGAGGGAAGCATCCAATCATATTTTTTATGATTTAGAGTATGAATTAAATTTAAATGAACAGCCCAGACACGAATTAGCTACTGTCGTAATTGATAGAGGAACACTTTACACTTTCGCTGTGGGTACAAATGAAGAGAGATGGAATAAAGTTGACGGTATGTTTAGTAATGTAATTGAATCATTTAACTTCTTAATATAGTTTAGAAATTTTATACTAGATTCCTACTTGAACATTCCACAAATCAGAATATATTTTGTCCTGATCTAATAGTTCTTCATGTTTTCCGCTTTCAACTATTTTACCTTTATCAATAACAAGAATATTATCCGCATTTTTTATAGTGCTTAATCTATGAGCTATTACTATAGTTGTTCTTTCTTTTGTGATTTTAGATAAAGATTTTTGAATTAAAGCCTCTGTTTCATTATCAACTGAGGCTGTAGCTTCATCTAATATTAATATTGGTGCATCCTTTAAAACAGCTCTGGCCAAAGCGATTCTTTGACGTTGTCCGCCTGATAGTCTTTGGCCCCTTTCCCCCACAATAGTTTTATAACCATCTGGTAATTGTTCAATAAATTTATGAGCTTCCGCAATCTTTGAAGCTTTAATGATATCTTTAAGACTTGGGTTGATTGAGCCATAAGCAATATTTTCTTGTACACTGCCGTGAAATAAATAAGTTTCTTGACTTACTAAAGAAATACACTTTCTTAAATCCCTTAAATTTATTTCTTTAATAGAAATGCCATCCAAGGTTATTGATCCATTATTACTATCATAAATCCTAAGGAGTAGTTTTATTATTGTACTTTTCCCAGAACCTGTTAAACCAACAATTCCTAATGTTGAGTTATTTTCGATTTTGAAATTTATGTTTTTTAAAGTTAAATCTCGTCCAGGATAATTAAAATTTATATTTTTAAAAATAATTTCTCCCATGATATTTTTAGGTGCAATTTTTATTTTTCCATCTTTTATTTTTATAGGCGTATCTATGAGATCAATTACTCTATCTATTGAAGCCATAGATCTCTGAAAATCATCTAAAACATGCCCCAAAGTAGTTAAAGGCCATAATAGTCTTTGTGTAATAAACACTAAAAAACTATAAGTTCCTACATCAAGTGTCTTATTCCAAGTTTGTAAACCACCAATTAATAGAATCGCTATAAAAGCAAACAAGATTGCAAATCTTATAAGAGGGATAAAAGCAGAGGATAATTTTATAGCGGCCTTGTTACTTCTTTGATAATCGAGACTTTCTTTATTTAATCTATTTAGTTCCCATTTTTCTTTAGTAAAACTTTTTATGGTTAGAATTCCACTTAAATTATTATTAAGTCTTGATGCCAATAGTCCAGCTTTATTTCTAACATCTCTATATTTTGGAGCAAGCTTCCTTTGAAATTTAATTGATCCTAAAAATATGATTGGAATAGGAAAGAAAGCAAATAAAGCGATTTTTGGAGCGACGTAAATCATAGTGCCCCCAATTATTAAGACAGTTATAAATAACTGAATAATCTGATTAGCCCCTTGGTCTAGAAATCTCTCGAGTTGATTTATATCATCATTCAAGATAGATAATAGCCTTCCAGTATTATCATTTTCAAAAAAATCCATATCTAATTCCTGGATATGCTCATAAGCTTTTATTCTTAATTTATGTTGCGATAGCTGAGCCAAATTTCTCCATAAAATCGAATATAAATATTCAAAGGAGGATTCACCAGACCAAACTATTCCAGAAGCAAATGCAAGAAAAATCAATTGTGCTGGAACTTCTTTTATTCCAAAACCAGCAATCCATGAATTCTGTTCCTTAACGACGATATCCACCGCAAGGCCAATTATTACGGGGGGGGCTAAATCTAATATTTTATTAATTATAGAACTAAGAAAAGCAAAAAATAGTAACCTTCTTTCTTCAATCAGATTTAAATAAAGTCTAATTATTGGATTTTGATTGTTCTTAGACCTCATAAAAATAATTATTAAATTTTTCTATTATGATTTAAATTTTCTTTAGTTTCTAATTTACATTTTGTTTTTGCATCTTGATGATTTGCAGTTTGCATAAATTCTTCGTAGTAACAATCACAAGTTTCATTTGCAATTTCTTCACTATATACCATTTCTGCTTTAATCATCTCCTCTTTGACGCTCTGAAGACAAAATAATTTTATGATTGAATTTTGTTTTGTTTGAGCTAAATAATAACTATTAAAAGAGTTAAATAGTATTATCAGATTAACAAAAATAAGGAATTTATATTTGTTAGGTTTCATTATCTATGACTAGTTTCTGACTTTAATTTTTTTTAATTTATTTTTAGTTTCTCTATGCAGATCTCTGGGTAAATCTACCAAACTATAATCATTAAAAATCTGTATCTTACCTATGGATCTACCATTTATATTAGTTGAATTACAGATTGAGGATATAATATTTGCAACTCTAACCCCATCAAATTTACCAAAGTTAAATTTGTAGGTTTCAAAAGAATCATTTTGATAATTATTTCTTCTATTTGAATTTCTCATACGATTATTAATATTTCTGTTTGATCTATTTCGATCATTATTATTTTGTCTATTAATCCAAGAGTCATCTTCATTAACAAAAAATGATTTATTACCTATAACTAAATTAATTGCCGCCATTGCAATATTTGAATCATCCATAGAGTATTTTTCTTTTAAATTATCAAGTACATCAATAATCAAAGCTTTATTTTCTTCATTTTCATCTTTATCTAAAGAACTCACATTAACATTATCTATAAGTTTCTCCATCCTTTTTTCATTTATTATTTTATTACTTGGTATGTTAATTTCTTCAATCTTGGTTCTTGTTGAATTCTCTAAGTTTCTTAGAAAATGTTTTTCTCTTTGATTAACAAATAAAATTGCTTCTCCTGATCTGCCCGCTCTTCCAGTTCTTCCAATTCTATGAGTATATGTTTCCTTGTCAAAAGGAAAATCGTAATTAACAACAAGTTTTATCCTCTCAACATCTAATCCTCTAGCTGCGACATCAGTTGCGACAAGTATATTAATATATCCTTTTTTTAATCTTTCTACAGTATTTTCTCTTTGATTTTGAGGTATATCTCCATTAAGTACTGCCACAGTATGACCTGAATTCTCTAAAGCTTCAGCTATTGAAGTAGTAAGTAGTTTTGTCCTCACAAAAATAATTACTCCCTCGTTATTAAGTTCTAATATTCTTTTTAAAGCATCTAACTTATGATGCCTTTGTACATATAGAAATTTTTGCGAAATTAATTGAGTTTCTTTTTTGACACTTTTGATTAATATTTCGGCGGGGTCATTTAGATATTTTTTTGCAATATTTCTTATCTCATTAGGCATTGTTGCTGAAAACAATACCATCTGCTTATTTTCCGGAAGTTGATCTATTATCCATTCAATATCTTCAAGAAAACCCATATTTAGCATTTCATCTGCCTCATCTAAGACAAGACAATTTATATCTTTAATTTTAAAAGTTCCCTGCCTTATATGATCCATTATTCGGCCTGGGGTCCCAACTACTACGTCAACTTTTCTTTTTAATGCAGAAATTTGATTTCGATAGTCGGTACCTCCATATATTGCAACAGTCTTAAAATTACTAGATTCAGAACTATAACTTTTAAAAGATTCTGCCACTTGAGTTGCTAATTCTCTTGTAGGAGTCATAACTAAAACCTTGGCATTTAATTCTTTATTATCCGCAAGTTTTTCTATTAGTGGTAATGCGAAAGCTGCAGTCTTTCCTGTTCCTGTTTGTGCTTGGCCTAGTAAATCCCTGCCTAACATTAGTTCCGGAATTGCAGCTTTTTGGATAGGAGTTGGATTTTTATATCCTTTATTTCTTAACGCATTTAAGATCGATTGATTAAACCCAAAATCAAGAAATCCATTCTCATTATCATCTCCTTTTGAAACTTCTATTGATTGAGATTCAATTTCTTTATTGATCTCTAAGTTCTTGAACTCATGTTGGGAAGAATTTTCATTCTGAGATTTTTCCTGCTCACTACCATGAGATTTACTTTCTTTTTTTAAAGCCATTTTAAATGCCTAATAATCTTCTGATTAGGCATTCAACAAATATCTAAATTGACTGAGATTGTTGCTTAGCCTTACAGAGCCGAGTTATTAATCTAACATCTTGGGGTTGAGATATTACTAATTTCTTAAAAATAAAATTTAATTTAAATAAAAGATATCTAGAAATTTTTTCGCTCTTGTAACAGCAGTATAAAATAACCTTCTTTCAAAATTATCTCTGCAAAAGATATTTTGATTATCTTTTTGTTCTTTTACAGCATATTGATTTCTTCTATACTTTTGGGCCCACAAAATGCTTACTTTTTCAGATTCACTTCCTTGAGATTTATGTATAGTAATGGCTATTGCTGGCACAACATTTTCTAAATTAGATGGATCAATTAATGAGACAATTTCTTCGTTATTTTCATTAAATTTTCTAAAAAGATATTTTCTTTTATTTTTTAAACCTATAAGTACTCCGATATCCCCATTTGACAATCCAAATTCATTATTATTTTTTGTACACATGATCGGAACACCCTCTTTAAGAGTTTTCAGATCATAGGGTTTTTGTTGACCAAAAATAATTTCGTTCAAATATTCAACACTCCATATCCCGGAATTTTTTTCGCATAAAATCAAGTGACTTTGTAAATCCAGAAATATCTTATCTACTAAATCTTT
>QCDK01000019.1 GCA_003278765.1 Prochlorococcus sp. AG-355-G23 | reverse complement strand
TGGATTAAAGCATTAACACCCTCATCTTCAGGTACTCTTTTTATCTCTTCTTTTCTTCTATATAAGGCAATAGTTCCTTTACCTTTTCCAACATAACCATAATCAGCATCTGCCATTTCTCCTGGCCCATTAACAAAGGAGTAATAGTAAGTACAGTAAGTAAAGATGGTTTAAAAGAAACAAAAAAAGGAAACGGTCAAGCTCTAACAAAAAAGCCCTTAGTTGTCTTAGTTAATGAGGGTTCTGCTAGTGCTAGTGAAATAGTCTCTGGTGCAATAAAAGATAACAAAAGAGGAAAATTAGTCGGGAAGAAAACGTTTGGTAAAGGTTTAGTTCAATCAATGAGAACATTAGTTGATGGTTCAGGTCTAACTGTTACAGTCGCTAAGTATTTAACTCCGAACGGTACTGATATAAACAAATCTGGAATTATTCCAGACATAGAAGTAAAAATGAATATAAACCCTATACTTCAAAGAGAGATAGGAACTAGAAAAGATAAACAATATAGAGCTGGTGAAAAAGAGCTAATAAATATAATTAATAGAAAGAATCAGATGAGCGAATTTAAGCCCTACACCACAAACCTTCATGCATTCCTAAAAATTAATAAGGAAGATAAAGTATTTTCATTAAATTAATTACTCATATCCAGCATTCTCTTTATTGGCACATAGGCTCTTCTTATTATTTCTGGGTCTAGTTCGATAGACGGGGAATTATTTTTCAAACAATCAAGAATTTTTTCTAAAGTATTTAATTTCATATATGGACACTCGTTACATTTACAACCTTCTACATCTGGGACTTCAATAAAAATTTTATTAGGTTCTTTCTTTTTCATTTGATGAATTATTCCAGGTTCAGTTAGTACCATGTAAGTTTTAGATGGATCTTTACTTACGAAATCAAGCAGCTTACTTGTTGATCCAATAAAGTCTGAGAGAATTAGTAAATTTTGACTACATTCAGGATGAGCAATTACTTTTGATCCTGGATTTTGATATTTTAATTTTAGAAGCGCTTCTTCACTAAATGATTCATGAACAATGCAGCTGCCAGGCCATAATTTAAGATCTCTTCCTGAATTTTTCTGTACCCATCTCCCAAGGTTCTGATCTGGTGCAAATATTATCTTTTTATCTTGAGGTATCTTTTTAATTAATGAGACTGCATTACTGCTTGTACATATCAGATCACTTTGAGCTTTTACTTCTGCAGTACAATTTATATAACTTACGACATAGTGATCTGGATTTTCTTCCCTGAACTTTTGAAATTTATCTGAGGGACAATCATCTGCTAATGAGCATCCTGCGTCAATATCTGGTAACAGGACTGTTTTATTAGGGCTAAGTATTTTTGCGGTTTCTGCCATAAAGTGCACACCACAAAAAATTATTATGTCTGCGTCATTATTTGCAGCTTTCCTAGATAGATCTAATGAATCGCCGATAAAATCTGCAATTTCCTGAATCTCTGGAGCTTGATAATAGTGCGCAAGAATAATTGCATTAGCTTTTTCGCAACGCTCCTTAATTTCAGAAATCAAATCCTCTTCATTTTGAACTGATTTCTTTTTTGCAGTAGAAGTTATACTGATCAGGATTTAGAATATCTCTAAATAGATTATATGCCTTTAAACAGAAAAAATTCTGACAAATTTAAAAATTGCTATTGTTGGTGACTGTCATGGTCAATGGTCTGAATTAGACTTGAAAGTTTTATCGATTATCAAACCAAATATTGTTTTATTTGTTGGTGATATTTCTGATGGGAGTGTCAAAATAATTAAAAAAATCAATGAGATCAAAATTCCTACGTTTGTGATTTTAGGAAATCATGATAGAGGGAAAGATTCTACAGGCGAAACTCTCTCAAAGCAGATACGTGTTCTTGGGGAAAAATATTGTGCATGGGATTTGAAAGTTTTTAATAATCAAATAAATCTATTGTCTGCTAGACCATGTAGTTCTGGCGGCGGCTATTATCTTTCGAAAGAAGTTAAGGGTGTTTATGGACCTATTACTGAACAAGATTCAATAAATAAAATTATCAAATGTTCGGAGAAGACTGTAGAAGATATACCTTTAATAATTATGTCTCATGCTGGCCCCTCGGGTTTAGGCTCAGAACCTAAAAGCATTTGTGGTAAAGACTGGAAATTACCCTCATTAGATTGGGGAGATAGAGATTTGTCTGTGGCTATTTCTCAAATACAGAAGAGAAGAAAAGTTGATCTTGTAATTTTTGGTCATATGCACAACCGGCTTAAAAGAAATCTTGGTTTAAGAGAGATGTTTAAAATTGATAGCAAAGGAACAATTTATTTCAACACTGCTGTGGTGCCAAGATATAAAACTGATGAAGATGGGAAATTACTAATTAACTTTTCATGGATTGAGTTTAAAAAAAATGGATTAAGTCATGTTTCTCATCGATGGTATTCAGAGTCTGGTGAAATTCGTGAAGAAGATAAGTTTTTTTAGGATTAGATATTTTTGTTTATATTTTAAGTATTTTTGGGCTTTTCATATCTTGAAAATAATGTTTGAGACAAGATATAACCCGCAATTCCTGCGGCTGTAAAAGCTAAACCATTTTTAAATAAAGGTAATAAATCATTTGTTCTGGATATTATCGGTGCCAAGCCAAAAATTCCAAATAACATTCCCCATAAAGGAGAAAGAAGAGCTAGAAATCCAATAGATATGACTTGACCTTCTTTTCTTGGAGCTGATGCAAAACCTGCTACTAAACCTCCAAGAATCGATGTACATAAAGTCCATATATATTGCTCTTTGGGGAGGCCAGGGACAACTTGGCATCCTCCTCTTTCGAGGCAAATCTTTACTGAATCAATTGCGTCTAGTACTGCACCATCTTCACCGTGATCTTTAACATAGTATTGGTTGCCAAATCTTGTTTGAAGTTCAACCCAAAATAACCTTGGCATAAAATTAAAATAAGCCTCTCCGACGTTAAAGTTCAGTAAATTTCCCCCTCTAGGATCCGCAACTATCAACAAACTTGTCTCATCTAAATCCCAATAGTCTTTTATTGCAGTACCAGGTGAACTCTCAAACTGAGATAAATATTTAATTTTCCACCCACTTTCAATTTCTAGATTGTTGAGCTTTTCCTCTAAAGATTTTTTCTGATTAGGGCTTAATGTTTTAGCTAAATCAATTACTGGTGTTTTTTCTTCTGGTAAGAGATTTGGATTATTTATAGCGAAAACGGGTTTATGTGAAATTAAAACTAATATAGATAGAAATATTCCTAATAAATAGTTAATCTTTGAAGGCATAAATAAGTTTTATCTCTTTATATTTTCGCCGATGAATAGCTTACCCGCGAATAATCCAGATTGGTTAGTAAAAAAAATAAAAAAAATGGGTGGGACTATAAGTTTTTATGACTTTATGAATTTTGCATTAAATGATCCTATTAATGGTTATTACGGCAGCGGTAAAGCAAAGTTAGGCGTTCGAGGAGATTTTGTCACATCACCATCTTTATCTGATGATTTTGCTTTTTTGGTTAGTAAACAAATAGAAGATTGGTTGATTCAGTTCAAAAATAGTTTTTTATCTAATCAGAAATTAGCTGTAACTGAATTTGGAGCTGGAGATGGAAGCTTTATGAGTGGATTAATTAAATATTTTTTAGAAAACAACAAGAATTTTTTAGAAGGAGTTTCTTTTGTAATTATTGAACCTAATGAAGGGATGGTAGAAAAACAAAAAAATAAATTGCAGGAATTTTTGAACTTAGGTATTGATATTTTATGGAAAGGTTTGGATGAAGTAGAGGAAAATAATATAAATGGAATAGTTATTGCAAATGAGGTTTTGGATGCTTTGCCAGTAGAGAGAATAACCTTTTCAAAGGGAAAATTAATTCGACAAGCAGTTTCTATAGACAAAGAATCTCATAAATTATTTTTTGATAAAATGCCAATTACAAGTGAATTGGAAAAAAGTTTTGAACTTGCCAAAAGTGACTTGGGGATAACTATTCCGCCTGAAGATGCTCTTGAAGGATGGACTACAGAATGGCATATAGATAACTCAAAATGGTTAAAAGCTATTTATCAAAAAATTAATAATGGTATTTTATTGATAATTGATTACGCTAAAGAAGCCAAAAAATACTACACCGCTAAGAATTTTGATGGGACGATAGTTTCTTATGAAAATCAAAAAATGACGAATAATGTCCTATATTCTCCAGGGAATTGCGATTTAACATCTCATGTGTGCATAGAAACTTTAATTAATGATGCTGAGACTCTTGGATTTGATTCTGTTGGAATAACTAAACAAGGAGAGGCTTTGTTGGCACTTGGATTGGCAGAGAGACTTTATGGGATTCAGAAAGAAATTAAAGAGGATTTATCAAATGCCCTTCTAAGAAGAGAGGCATTACTTAGACTCGTTGATCCTGTTTGTTTAGGTGATTTTAAGTGGTTTGTTTTTAAAAAGTTTAATGAGAAGAAAATGAATATAAATTCAACCTGTTTGCGTTAAGAAAAAAACTTTAAAAATAATGAATCTTCTACGTCATCATATATATCAACAGCACCAATTTCTTTCGGTAATATAAATCTCATTTTGCCATCACGAACTTTTTTATCGCCCATAAGTATTGTTAGAACGTCTTCTTTATTTATTTTGGGGATCTTGGTAGGAAGATCATAACTCTTCAAAAGATTCTTCTGTCTCTCTAATTCTTCTTTAGACCATAACCCTTTCTCAATTGCTATTTTCCCCGCAATATTCATACCAATTGATATTGCTTCACCATGTAGAAATTTGCCGTATCCACATAAATTTTCAATAACATGTCCAAAAGAATGACCATAATTCAATATTGCTCTAACACCATTTTCATGTTCGTCTTGAGAAACAATATGAGACTTTGTTTTTATTGAACTATCTATTATTTTAATAAGATATTCATTCTTGAGATTTATAAGTTCATTCTTGTTTTTTTCAATTTCTAAGTATTCGAAAAGTTCTTTGTCTCTTATTACTCCGTATTTTATTACTTCGGCCATGCCTGCATTAAATTCTCTTTTGGGCAAACTTTTTAAAGTCTCTGGATCAATAAAAACTGCTTTAGGTTGATTGAAAGCCCCAATTAAATTCTTACCTTTTGGATGATTTACTCCAGTTTTCCCTCCCACAGATGAATCAACCATTGATAATAATGTTGTTGGAATTTGAATATATTCGATACCTCTTAGCCAAGTAGCAGCTGCAAAACCGCTTAAGTCTCCAACAATTCCTCCTCCAAGGGCAATAATTATTGAATTTCTATCTAAGCCAAATTCAAATGCTACATCATATATTTCACTTAAGGTATTTAAGTTTTTATGTGATTCTCCTGCCTTGATAAGGAACATTTTGGCCTGAAATTTATTATCTTCTAAATTATTTAAAAATTTTTCTCCATACAAATTTGATATTTCTTCATTTGAAATCACAAGTATTTTTCTATTCTTTGTTATTCCAATTTTTAAAAGTTCTTGGCTGATATCATTCAGTATCCCTGCTTCTAGAGTTACTTCGTATGACTTATCACCTAATGGGACTAATATTTTTCTCTTATTCACAATTGATTACCTAGTTAAAATTTATAAATATTTGGTATTAAATACTTTATATATTAGCAAAATCTAAGCTCTAGATCCTTAAAAATTCAGTTGTTAAGAATTAGAAATGGTAATAAAATCATGCTATGAGTTTTAAAAAAAATATAAACGATATTAAGAAAAATTATTCCCTAGGAATAATTGGAGGTGGTCAATTGGCTTTGATGTTAACCGAGGCAGCAAAAAAAAGAGATCTAGAAGTATGTGTGCAAACAAAATCTTGTGATGATCCTGCTGGTTTAAAAGCAGATCATGTCATAGAAGCTGATCCTTTAAAGATAAGAGGTAATAAATCATTAATTAATAAGTGTGAAAAAATAATTTTTGAAAATGAATGGATAAAAATTGATAAATTAAATTTAATTGACAATAAGGATATTTTTGTTCCAAGCCTTAATGCAATTAAGCCATTAGTAGATAGGTTTTCTCAAAAAAAATTAATAGACAGAATGAATATTCCCTGCCCAAAATGGATAAGTATTGAAGATTTTAAAAATCTCTCGGATGAGGAAATCAATAATTGGACTTTTCCTCTAATGGCAAAATCAAATAAAGGTGGATATGACGGCAAAGGGAACAGAAAAATAAAGACAAAAGAAGATTTAGATTCTTTTTTAACTGAGAGTAGTTCTAATGAATGGTTAATTGAAGAATGGATAGAGTATGAAAAAGAACTGGCTCTTGTTGGTTCGAGAGATAGGACCGGTAAGATAAGATTCTTTCCAATAGTTGAGACGTTCCAATCTAATCATGTTTGTGATTGGGTTCTTGCACCTGGGACAAATGAATATGATTTGAACTTATTTGCAATAAATATTTTCTCTTCAATAGTCAATGAACTTAATTACGTTGGAGTTTTAGCTATTGAATTCTTCTATGGAGATAATGGTCTTTTAATTAATGAAATAGCTCCTAGAACACACAACTCAGCTCATTTCTCTATTGAAGCTTGCACTTCAAGTCAGTTTGATCAATATGTTTGCATTTCTTCTGGGATAATGCCACCTGAAATTAAAATGAACTGTGAAGGGGCAATTATGATAAATCTACTGGGATTAAAAAAGAATTTCCCAATCTCAATGGAAACTAGAATTAAAATGTTATCTGAAATTGAGGGTTCTAATATTCATTCTTATGGCAAATCTCGCGAAATTCTGGGAAGAAAAATGGCTCACATCACATTTTTATTAAATGGTAAAACCCATTTAGAAAGATATGATGAAGCTCAAATTTTATTAACTATGGTAAGAGACATTTGGCCATCTCCAAATGCATAAAAAAATAAGTTAGAGTTAGATTACTGGATCTTTGGTTAAGTTCTTCTTTATGTGCTCTGATCTGACTCTCTTTCGACATGAGGAGACTGTCGTGATGCGGTAGTAAACCGATCTTGTAATCGGAAACGAAAGCCCACTTTGAATCCTCTTCTGGCATTTCCAGGTCGATGCAGCAGAGAACTGACGGGGATCCGGTGTTACCTACCAAGCGCTTGCTATAACATGCTTTTGGTGGGTATTTTATTTTTTTGGAATAACTGAACTGTTTTTATTCTCTATCAGTGTAAATATTTTATTTGCCAAATACTTGACGATCCATTTCTAATGTATTTATATTAGTAGTACACATGTATTACTAAGAAATGACTTTAGGAGGAGCTAATGTTTGGACTAATTTTTCTTACGGTTATCGTAATGAGTCCCCAAGTGGTTGGTTGCTTAGCCCAGACCGCAGCAGATTAATTTTATTTATAAGGAATAAAAAATCTCCAAGAAATAGTATGAGAATTTTTGCTCATACATATTATGCAAATGATCTTGGTGAGCCAATGGCAATTAAATCATCCACTCAAATGTATTTGGATAATGCTTGGGATAAATGGCATGACCTTCAATTAGAAGGTTGGACTTTTGAAGAACTTGAATTACCTGAATCTGTATGACTAACTTAAATCCAATCAAAAAGAAATTATCAAAAGTAGATAGAAAGATATCTATGCAAGACCCATCAAAATTATTAGCAGAATTTTTTAATGGTGTTGTTATTGAACTTGATGAACAATATAAATATGACTCATAAAGAATTGATAGATCAAGTTTCCGCAAATTTATTTAAACAAAGTGGAAAGTTAGAAAGCAGAAGATCTTGGTTGGCAATGAGAAATTATCTTGAACAATTAGATACCGAACAACTTAAATCCATGCTTAAAGACCACGGATGATTTAAAAACTTTATTTAGTTTTTATTTTTTTCTTAATTCTCAGAAAACCGTAAGTTGCAAAGCCAACCAAAAACATATCTAAGTAAATATGCCAAGTAGGAAAAATCTGGTGTATTAATTCCATTAACGTTTTATTGCCACTTGCCAATAAGGATAATCTATATTTGATTTTTCTCTAATTAGTTGTAATTTTCTAGAATTTATTTTTACTACTATTCCATCTGTTGGATATTTACTAAAAAGCTTCCCTTCTCGCCATTGTTTTCTAAATACTTCAACTTGGCTTGTAAAGTTGCATGAAATATCCTGAGGGATCGTGAAGCCAAGCTTTGAAAGCCTTTTTTTGGACTCATATTGGTTAAGTGTTGAATTAAGTATTTGAAATGCGCAGAAGCTAAGAATTTCAGAAAATCCTTCTTTAGCTCTTAGAAATCCAGAAGCTATTCTCTGGGAGATATTTGGACTTTGGTTGGGTGCATATAATTCACCCCTAACTTGAAGAACTCCTCGTAAAGGAAGATTTTTGGGAATGTCTTGGACTTTAATAAGTTTACTAGTAACGTCTGCCCCTTTTCTTGTAATTGCTTTCTCCAAGGTTCCATCCCTATATTGCAAAGCAACAGCACAACCATCAATTTTTGGTTCAATTAATAATCTGGTATCTACTAATAATCCTTTCAAAAATTCATCTATTGAATCCTTTTCTAATGAAGGCAAAGCTAGTTTATTTTTCTTTTTAAAGTAATCATAATTAGGGTTTGTTCTTAATAAATTTTTTTCAAGTTGGTCGAACTGCTTATTAGAGATTAAAGCATTCCCATTTCTACAATTATCGTCATACCACTCAATTCGTTCTTCTAATTAAGTCTTCATTTAGTAAGATGGCTTAAGTTTTTTGTCAGGTATCCAACTTGGCTTATCCATAATCCATTTTTCTCTATCTTCAAATTTAACAGTCCATAAAAGAAATGAAGAAATTTCTTTTAGAGTTATGCCAACCAAGAATCTTGTTTTTGGACTTATTGATATAAATCCAAATAATAGTATTAATAAAATAAGTTTAAAGATACCTTTAATCATTTAAAAACTCAGCGTAATTTTTGCGAACTTTTTAATTAATGCAATTCTTATAACCTTCAATCTTTGCTAGTTCTTCAATATTCAAACCTGTTTCTTCTAGTAAAGTTTCTCCTATATCGTCCTTATTAAATTTAGTTAAGGCTCCTTTAGTAGAGTACTTAATACATTGGTTTTTGTATTTTGCTTCTTTGACAACAGGAGATAAATAAAAACCAAACAAGATGATAAAAGCCCCATAGGTTACAACTTTTCTATGGTTTTTCCACCATTCATAAAATTTATTGGACACGAAAAATAAATGACTATTTTCTATTTTAAATTGACTGTCAACAAATTACTTTAGAAAATTAAGGATTGGTTAATTTATTGTTTTTCATTAATAGATTTAACCCAAGAATAATATCTTGATTTTCTAATCCTTTGTTCTTTCGAAACTAATCTATCCGCAGATTCTAGGGGTGATTCTCCTTTCTTAACTTTTGTTGTAATAGAAATACCAAAACCTTTTGCTTCAATTTTTGCAATGCCACCCTCTAAAAAAAATAAAAAAGACCAACCTTTGTTCCATCCTAAGTAGAAGGGATTTCGATACATTGCATTCTTTTGGAGATTCTCTTTAAATGATATTTTCCTTTTCAAGGAGTTACTTGTATTCACTATTACCAAATAAGAAGTTTATGGCTGATTATTTCTGGAAAGTAATTTTTGTTTTTAAATAATTACCAGAGGAATACTTGACGCCTGCGAGTAGTACATTTATATTAATAGTACAACTGTATTATCTTCATAACTTCAGGAGTTGCTAATGTTCGGACTCATTTTTATCGTGGCAGCCTTATTGACCCCCCAACTGGCTGGTTGTTTAACAAAAAAAGTGGTTTATTAATTTTTTTTGAGAGTTATAAGAAATCTGTATCTAATAACTTGCAAGTTTATACTCATCTTTTCTATGCAAATGAATTAGGTGAACCAGCCCAAATTAAAAATTCAAGACTTCATTCTATTGAGTGTGCTTGTGAAACATGGAATGAATTAATTTCAGGAGGTTGGCAAATTGTTACTAATAAATTCCAGTAATCATGATCAAGGTAAATCCGTCAAAATGGGAATATCTAAAAGAATCTACACTAAAACGAAAACAAACAAAGATTTGTATTACTTGCAATCACTTTCGCTACAGCACTACAGAAACTTTTGCTACTATCTTGATCTGTCCAAAACACGAAAAACGCTTACCACAGGGTGATCATTTACTTAAAGGCTGTGAGTATTGGCAAAAAAATAGGACGATATTTTCCCCTGAAGCATCTTAATTATTCTTTAATTAAACTTATCTAGGTAGAGATATTTAATTATGTAAACAAAGCATTATTTTATACAACTTAAAAAATTCTTTTTAAGTAATTTTGAAGCATGATTCAATTCTACTTTTCCATATTTTTATTAGTTGTACTTACATTTTTTGCGCTTTTATTAGATGCACCAGAATTGGCATCTTTAATTCAAACATTTTAGAAAATAATAAATCAGCATTTTTACTGATTTACTTTCTTAATAAGTAAGGCGTAGGTTTAACTTGTTGAATAGGAGGGATCTAATGATTGACAGTCCACCAGAGGAGTTAAATTATAAAATTTAAATCTAGATAAAACTAATGCTAAATCTGGAATGAATCTTTTATATGAGATTCATTCCTTTTTAGTTTCTTTCTAAAAAATGTAAATTATTAAGTATTAAATTTTAAAAGTAAAAAAATCTGTTCATATTAAAATGATTTTTGGCCTAAGTCTCTTCTTAGATAGTGGCTAACCTTACCTGAATCCAAAACCAGTTTTTTGTTCTTCTTTTTCTTCCCATTCATTAATAAATAGTTTTAGTAAACTTTTAAGTTCAGAATTCGAAACATCAGTATCTTTTTGAAGATTTTTACAAATGTTTTTTATTTCCTCAAAAGCAATATCAATTAATATTGTTTTTTGATCTGGATTCGCCATAGAATTTTAAAATGCTCCATTACAGTTGAACCCACTGCAGTTAATAACCCTGAAAATATTCATTACAAAGTTGTGGAATCTTTCATCATAAAAAAATGCCCAGGTTGTAAAAATAGCAAAACCAGAGACAGCAAAAGCAGCATATTGAAGCCAATGTATTCCATAGCTATCTAATCCGTTTTTATCAAAATCAGAATTACTCAACTTCTTTATCTTTTATAATAAAAATTTTTTTTTTAAAAGGAGAGTTTGTTTTGAACAAGAGATTTTTTTCTTTAAGACATTAATGTATTGATAGTTTAAATAAAACCAGGTATTATCCACCCAAAGAAACCGTAGTTTATTATCAAAGCTAAAAAACCAATCATAGCTAATCTCCCATTTGTTATTTCGGCATTTTTCCAAAATTTACCGATATAGTTTTTATTTTTTTTTGAATTTTTATCAATCAAATAATTTGGTTCTAAAGGTTCCTGCAATCTTTTGATGGCGTATAAAGAGAATTGAATTGTAATTGCGATGATAACAACTATAAAACTAGTAAGTGCATCCATTTTTAGATTTCATATGTGATCAATTAGTAAGCCAAAGAATAAATGACATTTTTATACATCAAACATTTCCTGATTTCTGCTTTATTGACAGAGGAAACCTTAACTTGAATTATTAAAGAATGTAACATATTTAAAAAAAAATAGTATGAATTCTTACTTTTTCTTTGGATTTCACATTTTTAAGTACTTTACTGTTACATTTATGTGTCAACTACATCCCGAAACTTGTCTCAAGTGAATTACAGAATGAGCTTTAAGGTTTTTATTTTAAATCAGATAAAATATTGAAAAATTTTTATAAGTAATATATTTTCAATGTTATTTATTTAAATATTTTTTAATAACTAGAAATTATCTTTGTTTGATTTCCGGAAGGTAGAATTTATTGCCTAATGTATATCCAATAGACATCAGAACAAAACCAATAAGTTGTGGTAAATGAGAATTTGCTAGGGAGATTTTTTCAATCATTTCTTAATATATAAATTTCTATAATAATAAAAGTTTTTAAATACTGTAAGTCTATTTCCTTTTTGATTCTTTAATCTCCCCAGATTTTTTTAGTGAATTAACAATTCTTTCATTTTCTGTTTTTAAATTTTCTAATGCAGATTTTGTGAATTGTTCTTTAGCCTCAAATTTTGCGGAACTTATAACTTTTTTATTAGGGAGTTTTTTCTTCGGTTCTGACTTCATATTAAACTAATTTTAAAAAAACTTTAGAAGTTATTTTTTTTTTGTTTGGTATTATTTTTTACAGTTTTCTGGTTAATAATATTTGTTTACATAGATAAATTAATCTTTATCTTTTGGGAGCCTTAACCATCCAGTAGCCCATTCTGTTTTTAGTTTTGCCCACGAGATTCTTTTAATATCTTTTTTATTTTTGGTAGGAAAAATATCCACCCATCTATCTTCATTTTTTCCACCATAAGCTTTAACTTGAAAATGCCTATTACCATTAATTGTTTTTGGTGCTGTCCAACACAAAGTAGGAGGCCATTTCATGAGAAATTTTTAAAAGTTAAAAAACTAAAGGTTGCTTTGCCCAGTTAACACTAAACCATAATATGCAATCGTACCAAGGATAAGTACGATTCCTAGTATTCTAATAATCATGAATTAGTATTTTTAAATTCAAATTATATTAGAGAAATTTTATAAATTTTCGTTGAAGATTTAATATTTTCTAATTTTTCCTTTTTTTATTTCTAACTATGGAGTGGCAAGATTCAGGATGCCATTCATTCTGAATCTTGCCAATAAAATCATAAATAAATGAATCTGGACATCCAGTTTTATTTTGAAGTTCTGAAAGTTCTTCTTTAATGAATTCATA
The DNA here is from genome assembly GCA_003278765.1 of Prochlorococcus sp. AG-355-G23. Lineage (GTDB taxonomy): Bacteria > Cyanobacteriota > Cyanobacteriia > PCC-6307 > Cyanobiaceae > Prochlorococcus_A. The sequence goes on along the minus strand of QCDK01000019.1, from coordinate 6,282 downwards.
TAGACTAGTTATTACCCCTAAATTTTCTTCTTGGGAGGGAGCCCATTTTTTATTCTCCATTAATATTTTTTCAATTATTTCCCACAATATCGTAATAGGTTATGTCTCCATAATCAGCATCTGAACAACATAAATCTCCATATAGTTCCTCTAACAAATCGTACGCATCTGAATACTTATCAAAACTTTGAGCAGTTAATTCGTCATCTTTCCCATCAATTCTAATTATTTTGTAGATCATATTTTACTTTGATGCTAAAAGTATTTTTTTTGATTCATTAGTTCATCATATAAATAAAAATCTTATTTAGGAGTATTAGTTGGGTAAAGCTTCTGAATTTTATTTTTCTGAATTTCTATTTTTCTTCTTTCATATTTTTTTGCCATTATTTTTCTGATAAATAATTGTGGGATAAGCCAAACTAACGCGATAGCTATAGCCATGAAAGCAGGATTTCTCCACGTTAATCTAATAAACTCTTCTGTAAATTCTTGATTGAAAATTTCCATACATTAAATTTTGATGATAAAAATATCTTTGCTTTCTTTTATAGAATCTTTTAAATTTCATAATCTATCATAACCTTAAAAAATCTAATAAGGAATTTTATAAATTTGTTCTTGTTCTAGTTAGTTTTCATTTATATTTGGATTTAGATTAATTTTTTATTTTTATTTTATTGATGTCGACTTATCTAATTACAGGATCAAATAGGGGTATTGGATTAGAACTATGTAGACAAATTAATAAGAGGGGAGATAATGTAATTGCAACGTGTAGGAAAGCTTCAAAAGAACTTAGAGATTTAGGAGTGAGAATTGAAGAGAATATAGAAATTTCTTCTGATGAGTCGATAACAAATTTGTGTAAAAAACTATCTGGAGTTAATTTAGATTGCTTTATTCATAATGCAGGAATTTATGAATTTAATTCTTTCGAAAACTTAGATAAAAAAAGTATTTTGCGGCAATTTGAAGTAAATGCATTGAGCCCAATATGTATGACTCAATCACTTAAACATTTTTTAAAAAGATCTTCTAAAGTTGCTTTTATCACGAGTAGAATGGGATCTATTGAAGATAATACATCAGGAAGTTCTTATGGTTACAGAATGTCTAAGGTTGCCTTGTCCATGGCAGCAAAATCACTTTCCATAGATTTATCAAGGGAAGATATTTATGTAGCTATTTTGCATCCTGGGTTAGTGAGTACAAGAATGACTGGCTTTACAAGGAATGGAATTAGTCCTGAAGAATCAGCAAATGGCCTTTTAAAACGTATTGATTCTTTAAATAAAAATAACTCGGGCACTTTTTGGCATGCTAACGGAGAAGTTTTGCCTTGGTAATATCAATACATTTATATTGAAGAGATTTATATCTTTAATTTGTTAAAAAATTTTTAAATTTTTAACGAATTTCTTTCCTTGTTTAATTCTTTTGGTTATCTTTAGGAAAATATTAGTAAAGGAGGTGATTCATTGTCGTATCTACCGAAAAATGCGGTTATCAAAGAGGCCGTGAATTCTGTATCTTCATCACATTCATCGGTCTCTTTTTCTTTGATTAAGAAAAAAGGTTTTATAATCAACCGATTTATATAAATCAGTTACTTAACAAGTAAAAGCTCTGCAACTCATGAATTCGCAGAGCTTTTTTTTGTGAATTTAAGTAATCTTTCAAAATTTAGGCTATTTTTTTTTGCCGAAGTAAATTAAAGCTAAAAAAGATAAAGTGCTTACCAAAGCGATTAAGTACCACCCAGTTGAGGAGTTGCTAGTTACTTCGTTCATTTATTTTGATTTATCGGAGGAATTGATTATTTGAGTGAAAATCACAATGGATATCATTAAAAAAACTAAAAGGATGTAAGTTACGTTCATCTATAGAAAAATGCTAATTATTAAAAAGATTATTCCTAGAACTACAGTAACAATTGCTCCATCTACTAATAAGTCTTTCCATGTATAACTTTTAAGCATCCTTGTTTTATCTTCTTCACTCATAAGGTTCTTTAACCACGTCCAATCTAAAAGCTGTGTCAATGCAACACCAAAAATTAAATGACCAAACAAAATACCAATTAGATCAATTCTAGAAATATCTTTAGTGAGATTCGTAATACTAAAAAAGTCCACTAGCTTTTTTCTTTATTAGATAAGGCTCCACCTTCTTCTTTGTATTTTTCCCAAGCTTCACTTATTTTCGCTTTAGAGAAATTTTGTTTTCCCTCAGAAAATTTATTTTTGAGGTTATTTAAACTATTAGTCAGTTCTTTTTTTGTTGGTTCATCAAGAAAGTTTGATGTTAATTTCCATAAATACCAGCTACTAGCTAGAAGAAGAATTAATCCCAGTAATTGCATATTAGTTTTTTCCCATCCTACAACTTTTCAAATCGTTTCGATAAATTAATTTATTTAATACCTGTAAAAATTTTTTTTGACCTAAATAAAAATTAAAACTTTAACCAGTGGAAAAATATTCTATCAAGTAGCCATATAGTTAGACCCCCTTCCAGGAAAGCCAACCAATACATCCCATAATCAGAAAATCCCATTTGCTCCTTTACTGTTTTGATTAATTTTTTGTGAGCTTGAATGAGATCCTTCATGAAGAATAAAATTTTTAAACCTGCTGATTTTCTTTTATTAAGAATCCCTTACCGTAACAAGATAAACAGGTTTTAGTTTCATCTAATGAAATTCTTAGAAAACCTGCTCCATTACATCTAAAGCAATTTACTTTAGAAGTTGAGTAAAGTTTTGACTTGATTTTAGCAGCACGGTTTAAGTAAGAAACAGTTTCTTTACGACCGTTAGCTTGAGCAGCTTTATTTAAAAGCTTTTTATAACTGACTTTTAGTTCTTGGGTATTCATCTTTTGAAAGAAAAAGGATTCGGATATAGGAAAAAAAAATTGTTTATATAACTAAAAAAACTAGGAATTTTCCGTTTATATATCTGATCGGATCTCTTATGGAGATTAAAATAATATAACTAGAATTTGCTTTATATGTTTAGTATCTGGAGTATCCACTTGTATATTTAATAGAAATTTTATATTTGACAAATTAAAAATATTTTGGGTAATCATTCAAGAAATCATTACTTCGCTCAAGAAAGGAATTTTTAAAAATTTTGTTGTTTAAAAAATTTTTTAGCTCTAATAAATCATCCAGCCTTTTTGAGGTTTTTTACTAAAAAATCATTTTCATTAGTAAGAACTTTGAGTTTAGATTTTTCCAACTCTTTCCTGATTTCGGGGTTTAAATCCTTTTTTGTCTCATTTAGATTCATAAGATTTGTTCTTAAAATTATTTAAAAGACAATCGAGATCATAGTGATCCCAAAATAAATTTGTGGATAGTTTTTTCTTAAAAGAAGATAATATTTTATTTTGCACATAGAAATTCAAATTTAATCAACATATTGTGGAAAACCCTGTTGAAAAACGCTTAAAAAGTGGATAACTCTTCGGGAGCATTATCAAAACAAGCTTTTCTGGAAAAATTTTTAAGTATTAATACTTCATCAAAAAAAATAAAATATAGTTTAAAAAGTAACATAATCTCTTGTTATAACTATGGGATCATTACTTTTTAAAAAAGATAAATTTTCTATAACAGAAGCTCATGTTGATAAAAAATTCAAAAAGTTTTTTCTTCATGATGTATCAAATTGAAAATTAAAGTGAAGAAAAATCAATCTAAACTTGAAATTTTTAATTTTTGTCATAGCTGATTAAAAATTGTTTAATTCGGTTTTCTCTATGGCAACAATTCCCAAACGCAAGATTAATCAAATAAGTTTGTATCAGTTAAATATTTAAAATGACAGACGAAAAAAAGGATTCAAATAAATATTCTGGAAAGAAAAACATTATGTTTGCCTATGGTTTTATACAACTTGGTTCTAGTTTCGTATCGGCAATAGCTTTAGCTGCAATCGCTTTTGGATTCTGTTCAGTAAAAAAGGAATCTAAACTTTTTAATAAATGTGTTACAGAAATAATTGAAGATGGTGGTACCAATTCTGAGGCCGTAAGGTATTGCAATGGGGGCAATTAAACCCCCTCTCAGATTAATTAAATGGATTCAACTTGTGACTTGATTATTGATTCTTTAAAAGAAGAGCCAATTGGAGAAACTGATCATTTTATTTGGTTCATAACAGATATTGGCATTGTTGCCCTATTTAAAAGAGAGGAAAACTTTGAAACTTATAGTTCGAATGTTGAAATTGAGGCAAATAAAATTGCTTTAGACATAACTAAAGAAGAAAAAGAGTACCTCAAAATCAAAGAGAGACAGCTTTTCTTGTTTTATTCATAATCTAGGATTTAGTTCTTGATTTAGTAAGATGGCTCAAGGTTAAAGGCCGGCTCCATAATATTGTTTTCGCTAATTAATTCGTAGGTTAGCTCTTTATTTAGGGCATTTATATAAGATGTATAAAGTTTTCCCCAAACAAATTCAAATTCATCTTTACTTAAATTCTTGAAAAGAATTTCTCCTTTGAAGTAAATGTGATAAGAATCATTCATCATGGAAAATTAATCTTATCCTTTTTAACGCAGTGAGATATGTATGTAGTATTAGGTGCTACTAAAAAGATATTTATATTTGGAATTCAAATACTTTTAGACTATCCTGGTATTCATTTTTTGTTTTTTGAATAATCCGACTGTCTCATCAAGATCCATACACGGCTGAATACTTATATCCATTAACCTTCTCCAGGGATGCCATTGCTTCCAAATTGTCTCAAGAGAATCTGCACTTACTACAGAATGTCCAATCCCATTTTGAACCATAAAAATCCAAGAATGAACCTCATAGTTTTCGGGTCTGTTTTGGGGACCACCTGATTCGTACCAATTAATTAGCATTTCTGCCCCTTCTTCTTGATCCTCGCCATCTGTAAATTCGTAGGAAATTAAATACCTTTGCATATAGATATTATTAAAATCTCTAAACTATTTTAACTCTAGATTTAGATATTGCCTCCCAATTTAATTAATGCTATGAAGTTTATAGAAGTGATTGTTTTTAAATGACCGAAAAATTTGGGAAAATTAAAAAGAATATTTTGACTAATTTATCTTTTATAAATAAGACAATCTTGAAGTATTTTCAAAACCATGATCTGTTCGTATAGCTCCATTTATCAGATAAAATTTGATACTTTTTAAAATACCTTAAATTAGTTACCATATTTGTACTGTATAGATACCAATGATAAATAAAAAGGATCAAAGTGATCCAATTGATAATTTAGAGTATGAAAAAGTTCTAGAAGAAGAAATAATTAATTCGTACGAAAGTAAATTTCAGAAAGATACTGAAGATGATATTAAAAAGATTAAATTCTACAGACTCAAAAGAACTCCATTAGAAATATTAAATAGGTCATTTTTCTTTTTCTTTATTGGAAGTTTTCTTTTCTCTTTGTTTTTAGCTTATTCAGAGAGTAAGTTATGGTTCATACTTTATGTAATAAGTGCAATGTCATGTGTTTTCTATACTCCTAATAGAAAGGCACTCAAAGAATTAATAGCAGCTTGGCCAAATATAGAGGATCTCATTAAAGGGAGAAGTTTGTGGAGAAAAGGCAAGTAAATAGATTATGAAATCGTTAAATTCATTTAAAAAGTGGTTATTAAATATTCTTGTGCCATACATTGAGGGCACCAACAAGAAAAAAGAGGATGAAAAATGAGTCTAATATCGGTTGGAACTATTGTTGAAATATTTTTGTTTGTGGGAGTTTTTTTATGGGTTAGGAAATTAACTAGTAAAGAAGGTAGGCAACCATCTCTATCAAAAAAAACAATTAAAAATCTCAAATTTTAGAATTTTGATCACAAAATAAGGAATCTTTATAAAGAGATCAAATTTATGGGAAAATTCTCTACTTTTCCCTCTCACTTTGTATATGAAATCAGTTAGAACATCTATATCGTTTTTAAAAAATATGGTTTCCTCCATTCAAGGTCTTGCTCCAATAACTAATCCATTAAATAGTGTCTTAATAGAAAAGAAACTAATAAATGTTGATCAAAAGTTCATTCAACTTGTCTCTCTAGCAGAAGGATTACCTCGTACAGAAGTCATCGAAAGTGGAAGGAATTATTGGAGAGGTGTTTGTAGAAGCTTGATTTTTAGATTTCCTGATGACCTTGAAATTTTAAAGCTTGATGTAAGAAGTTATGTAGATAGATCAAAAGGAATAATTCAAATAAGATCTGCAGCAAGATTAGGTCAATCAGATTTAGGCGTTAA
>QCDK01000018.1 GCA_003278765.1 Prochlorococcus sp. AG-355-G23 | reverse complement strand
AGGAACTGGTGAACAAGAGATCATTCAGGGTATTGACACTGATGATCAACTCTTTATCGGTGTTGTTCAAGCCCGTGGTGAGTCAGGTGGTGCAGTTGCTGAAGAAGGTGGTGATGCTGGTGGACAAGTCTTCCAATTCACTTTTAACTTGCCTGAAGAACCAGAGGAAAAGAAACTTGCTAAGTTCTGATTTTAAAACTAAATTAAGCAAATAAAAATTGCGACTTTATAAGACCTATAAACTCATTAATTTAGTGAGTTTATAGGTTTTTTATATTTTAGAAAAAGAGTTGAAATTCTGATTTATTTATTTTGAGTTAGTCAATTTTTAATCAGATTTATTAGGGAATTAAATAATTTTTAATTAATTTTTAACTTTATAAATTTAGGGTGAAAGCATTTTAAGAAATAAATATGATAATTCCTGAAAAGCAAAATATAGAATTTAAAGAAAATACAATTCTAGAAGTCAAATCAGGAATATTAATAATGCAATCAAAAATCAAGAATAAGAAAAATATTGTTGGGATAATAAATGAAAATGTTGTAATAAATTTGGAATTATGTAACTACGAAAATATTAAATTAATTGCGTTGACAAATTGCGAAATTAAAACAATTAAAAGAGGGCTATTTTTTTCATCTACAGACTTATTAACAAAAAGTCTAAAAAGAATTGATCAATTGGAAAAACTTTTATTAATAAGTAATATAAAAAAATCAGAAGAAAAACTAAAAGAATTTCTTTTATACTTATCTTCAATTATTGGCTTAAAAAAAGATAAACATATTTATCTAAATTTAAAAGAATTTAATTTTACCCATAAAATTATTGGTAATTCAATTTCTTCAACAAGAGTAACCGTAACAAGAAATTTAAAAATACTAGAAAAAAAAGGTTGGCTCAAATTTGAAAAAAAAGGTATTTTAATTCCGTTTAAAGATAATTAACCAAGCCTTAATAAAATAGATTTATTTTATATAAACAAACAATATCTTTATTATGTCTTGTTCTATAACATCTGTTTTTACTTTTAGAATTGAAAGCACTTTCGATGAATGGGCAGCAATATTTGATAGTGCAGAAGCAGATAAAAGGCATTCAGAATTTGATATTAAGCCACTTTTTAGAGGAGTAAGTAAGAAAGATCCTCAAAAAGTTATTGTTATTCATCAAGCTCCAGAAGGTAATGTTCAAAAGTTTGTAGAAGCTAATGGTGACTGGATGGCAACTCATAGAGTTGACTTATCAACAATGGAAGAATCATCTTGGACTTTTTCAGCAACAACGGAGAATTGTTGTGATTAACAAATGAAAAGACTACTATTCCCACTACTAGCTCTCTCAACTATTTTCCTTGCGAGTTGTACTAGTAACCCAAACAAAATAGGTACTCAAAAGGTTTCTGAAACCCAAAAGCAGAGAGAAGTTTGTCTAGATTGGTATGGCTACAGAATTGATACCAAGAAAGCAATTAATGATTTAAATCTAAAAATTGAAACCGAATCAGAATTAATGGCTTACTGTGATTTCTTCAAGAATGTAGCTGATACAAAATAGATTTTTACAAAAGAATTTATTTTTTAGTGTCTTGCGATCTCATTTCTTTTTGTGCTTGCCTAATTCTTTCATCAAAGACTGATCGTCTATATGGAGTTACTTCTCCATTTTTAGTTGCCAAGATTTGGGCTTCATAAAGCCTTCTGGTTTTTGTGATTTTTTCTCTTATTTGAGAGAGCTCATTCATGATCTTATGCAGTTAATGAGAATCCCGTTCCCTATTCTCTTATCATGCGTCCAAATAAATTGGATGAACGTAGAAGTAAGCTAACATTAAAAAAAGAAGGTCGGATTTAAGATATATTTAAAAAATCTTTAAAAGTAGTTTTTAATAAAATTTTAAATAGAAATTTTATCTAGAGGTAAAATATTCTGGGCATCAATTGAGTCCAAATGAATTTCATTCTCTGTATCTTTATACAATCTTCTTGATTGGGGTGATTTAAGTGCGTTATTGTAATTTTCAATAAATTCCGAATCATCCAAAATAGATTTATCTTTACTTTTGAATCTTTCTTTCTGGATATTTTTTAAATTTCCAATCTCTTTTGTTTGAGCATCACGATTGCGTGGAGGAAAATTTTCTAATTTCATTATTAAATTTTGTTTTTTATATCTCCAAACCTTAAAGCGTTAAAGTAATGCAGATTCCTGAATTTTAATTTCCACTGTTTAAGAGAGATTTAAGTTGGCAATAAATTTTTTTTAAACAACTTTAATTGATCAAAACTGTTTAACCCCCCCTTACCCATTATCACTTTCCTAAAAAGGAAATTTGATGGATAATGAACCTAGAATTGAGCATTTTCAGTATTCTGTTCACACACCGTTCACACATTGTAATTTTCTTATAACAAATTGATATGACTAAAATTAATTACTGGCTAATGAAAAGTGAGCCTGATGCTTACAGCATAGATACTTTAAGAAATGACGGTGTAACTTTATGGGATGGAATAAGAAATTATCAGGCTCGAAATTTTATGAGAAAAATGAATAAAGGCGATAAAATTTTTTTCTATCATTCGAATTGTAAACCCCCAGGTATTGTGGGACTTATGGAGGTAATAGGTCTAAATATTGTTGATCCTACTCAATTTGATCAAGATTCAAAATATTTTGATCCAAAATCGAAACCTGATAATCCGAGGTGGGATTGTGTAAAAGTAGAATATAAATTTAAATCAGATAAAATTTTAAGTTTACCTGAATTGAAGATTTTATTTAGTGAGGATGAGTTATTAGTCGTAAAAAAAGGAAATAGATTGTCAATATTACCTGTCAGAAATGATATTGCAAAAATACTACTAGAAAAAATATAAAAAATTTCTTTAATCCTTAAAATTCATTGAAAACATATTTCCAATATAAAGTCTCGTTAAATCCCTACTTTGAAATCCTTTTTGCATCAAAAATCCTGCTATGGCGGCTTGTAGTATTCTGTATTGATCCCAATTAGGATGATCCTCAACGAATTCTTTCATAGCCTTTTGAAGGTTTTCCTGAAGTTCACATTTGAAACTTATTACTTCATCTTTATGATTTAATACATTTGAATTTTCGTCGTAATTTAACTCTTTCATATTGAAAAAACTTTATTGGAATTTAATTCTACAAGTTGTAGTTTTCTCCAAAATTACTGAATCGTCAACACGTATTATTAAGAGACAGTCTCAGGTTATAGAATAATGAGAATTGAGTCATAAATAGGGAAGTCATGGAAATCAATTTTGTAAATTTAAATCTTACTTAAATATAAAGATTTATATAAAATCAGAAGTTTTCCACATGCTTTAGATCATCAGATAATTTTTAAAAAAATACTGTGGAAAAGTTGTGAAAAATTTTTTTTAGGGAGGGGAAATTTTTTCTAAAATTTCCAATTTTATTTATCTTTTAATCCATTGATTCCCACATGTTTTTTATTTCATAAAATAAATTTTGTGCTATTGGTATCGGCCAATACATTTCGAAGGATCTAGTTTCGTCTTGACTTTCAAAAACAAACCTTAAACTCCATTCATTTTTTTTTCCCTCTAAGAGAATATACCAAGGTAATTGTTCTAATTCTAAAGTAATAGATTCTTCATCCATTAGTTCATCTTTGATAACTAATAGTTGTTCATTAATTCTTAAGAGTAGAAAGTACAGTGAATTGAATTCACTTTTTTGTAACTCGATTGACCAATTGTCTACACCAATCAAAAAGCAAAATTTGCCTTTTTTTAAATCTTTAAGTAATCTCCATCTTTTTTGGTCTTTTACCAAAATTAGCCTGGCAGTAAATCTGGTTGATCTTGCTCATCACTTAGTTCAATAATTGACCTTTGAACGGGTTTAATAGTTGATTCTTCTAATAATCCATCAAAATCATCAAAACGTCTTTGTTTAGCTCTGAAAGCAATTTTCACTGTAGTTAAATATCTATTAGTTGATTTTCTTATCAAGCTCTCACCTCTCTTTGCAAGATCATTAGAATCAATTCCTGCATTGTTAGATATGTTCATTAAAAAAATTTCTTACTTTAAAATGTATTTTACAATTTATTCGACCATTTCAAAACATAAATTACAAAAAGAACTTAATTGATTTAAATAATTTCATATGGAAGAAAGTTTATCTGGAACACTTGCTATCGATTTAGGGAACACTAATACTGTTGTTGCTTTTCAAGATCAAAAAGATATAAATTCTGTTTTAGTTGAAATACCGAATATTACATCATCTCCAGGAGTTATTCCTTCAGCAGTTTGGTTTGAGGAACCTTCAAAGATTACAAAAATTGGTATTAGTGCTCTAAAGATGATGGATAACTCAAATTCTGATTTATTTTTTCATGCAAACTTTAAAAGATTAATTGGAAATTCTATTGAAAAAATTAATCAAAAAAATATCTTAACCCCTAATGAATGCGGAGAAAAATTTTTTCAAATTTTGTGGGCAAACATTCCGCGCAAGTATGAAATCAAAAGACTTGTTTTAACTGCTCCTATAGATACATATAAGGGATACAGAGAATGGTTAGTTAAACTTTGCGAGGAAATATCTGTAGATGAAATAGCCCTTGTTGATGAACCAACTGCGGCAAGTTTAGGAATAAATGTACCATTTGGCTCAAAAATTATGACATTAGATATTGGAGGAAGCACAGTCGACATGAATATAGTCAAAATAGAAGGAGGAGAAGGAAAATCTGGTCCAATAGCTGAACTATTAAAATTTAAAGGTAATGATGTAAGCTCAATTTCAAAACAAAAAATAAGGTGTGCTGAAATAATTGGGAAAGCAGGTTCAAAAATTGGTGGGAAAGATATTGATCAATGGATAGTTGATTATTTTATTCCAGGTAATAATTATATTAATAATCTTTCTAAGGCAGAAAAAATAAAATGTAAACTCAGCTCATCTTTAATAAAATATGAAAATAAATATCCAATAAAATTATTTACTGAAAAAAATAACGAAGGTGAATTTTATCTTAGTAAAGAAATATTTGAGAAAATACTCATTGAAAATAATTTTCTTAATCACCTTAACTCTTTACTAAAAGATTTATTAAATCAAGCAAGAGGTAAATTTTGCACAGTTGAAGACTTAAATGCAATAGTTTTGGTTGGTGGAGGAACTCAAATACCGTTGATTAAAGAATGGATAACAAAAAAAATTCCAAAAATTCAAATAAAGTCCCCACCCCCTATTGAATCAATAGCTTTGGGAGCTTTAGCAATGACCCCGGGAGTAAAAATTAAAGACATATTAAACAAAGGTTTATCTATAAGATTATTTAATAAAAGAGAGCAAAAACACTTTTGGCATCCTATTTTTTGCAAAGGTCAAACATGGCCAACAGAAACGTCCTTTAAACTGATCCTTCAAGCCAGCAAAAACAATCAGAAAATATTCGAAATAATAATTGGAGAGACAAAAAAAGAAAGAGCATATGATGTTATTTTTGAAAATGGTTTACCAAAGTTATCAGAGATTCAAAATGAAGAAGAAATTATAAAATGGGACAAAGAACCACTCAAAATAGTATTAAAAAATAAATCTAATATTGGAGAAGATACTTTAAAACTTTTTTTTAAAATTACGAAAAATGCTGATTTATTGGTTAAGTGTTTTGATATTAAAGATGAATTTTTTGGAGAATATAATTTAGGAAATATCTTCTGAAAGAAAGCTATTCAAGAAAAACTCCTTCTTCATTATCAACATTATTTAAACGTAAACTAATACTTTCAATTTTACTAGTTGGCACTTTTTTACCACAAAAGTCTGGCTGAATAGGTAATTCTCTATGACCTCTATCTACCATTACTAATAACATCACCCTTTGAGGTCTGCCCCATGAATATAAAGCATCCATTGCAGCTCTAATTGTTCTACCTGTGTAAATTACATCATCTATTAAAAGAATTTCTTTTTTCTCAATAGGAGTTGGAATATCAGCAGCTTGTATTAGGCGAGTTCCAACTCTATTTTGGTCATCTCTATAAAAAGTTGGATCAATTGTTCCTTTTCTAACTCTTAAACCTGTTCTGGAGAATAATTCCTTTTCTAGCACTTCGGTCAGAGCAATTCCTCTTGTCGGGATACCAATCAATAGAAGGCTATCCAGTTTTTTTACTTTTTCGATAATTTCACAAGTTAAACGCGAAATAGTTTTTCTAAGTTCAACTTCAGTTAGTATTACAATCTTTTTTGACTTCTTGGACATGATTTATCAAGAAATAAAATTAATCTAATATTTTCATAAATTAGCAAAAGCTAACTATATTAAATATAAATTGTTAAAGGTTAACGTTTGAAGCTAAATTTAAGGTTGGGTCAGTTAACAATGAATTTGATCTAAATATGTCAAAAATTAGCAGCAAAAATATAAAAAGATTAAATGTTCCTCAGAGCCCTGTTGTTCTTGCAATACTAGATGGATGGGGATATCGAAAAGAAATAGCAGATAATGCTATAAAAAGTGCCAGTACACCAATCATGGATTCATTGTGGCATGCTTACCCTCACACCCTTATAAGTGCTAGTGGATCTGATGTAGGTCTCCCAGATGGTCAAATGGGTAATTCAGAAGTAGGGCACCTTACCATTGGTTCGGGAAGAATAATACAACAAGAACTTGTAAGGATTTCAAATATTGTAAAAAATAATCAATTAGGCTTGGTAACTGAGTTAAAAGAGATGGCTGCTTCATTAAAGAAAAATAATTCTACTTTGCATATCACCGGATTATGTTCCGATGGAGGAGTTCATAGTCATATCGATCATTTATTAGGTTTAATAAAATGGGCATCTGTTAATAAACTTAAAAAAGTTGCAATCCATATTATTACTGATGGAAGGGACACTCCTGCAAAAAGTGCTTCGAAATATCTAAATCAAATAGAATCATGTATAAAAAAATTTAACGTAGGCGAAATAGCTTCCATTTGCGGAAGATACTGGATAATGGATAGAAATCTTTTATGGGATAGAACAAAAAAAGCATATACAAATTTGACTGATCCGGATATTCAAATAACAAATATTTCTCCCAAGGATTACTTAGAAAATAGTTATGCCAAAAACATAACCGATGAATTTATAGAGCCTATACGAATGTCTGAAAACTATCTGAAAGATGGGGATAGTTTGATTTGTTTTAACTTTCGTCCAGACAGAGCAAGACAAATAGTCAAATCCCTCTCAGACAAAGAATTCTCAGAGTTTGAAAGAAAAAATTATCCAAATCTAGATTTTGTTACGTTTACTCAGTATGATCCTAACTTTCCCGTTAAAGTTGCATTTCCTCCTGAATCACTAAATAACTTTATAGGGCAAATAGTGTCAGAAAACGGACTTAAACAATACAGAACAGCGGAAACTGAAAAATATCCTCACGTAACTTATTTTTTCAATGGAGGTGTTGAAATACCTTTACCTGGAGAAGAAAGACATTTGATTCCATCTCCAAGAGTAGCAACTTATGATATGGAACCCGAAATGTCTGCGGAGGAATTAACTATTAGTTGCTCTAAAGCAATTAAAAGCGGGAATTATGCTTTTGTTGTAATCAATTTTGCCAATCCTGATATGGTTGGTCATACAGGCAACATGGATGCAACAATTAAAGCTATAGAAAAAGTAGATAAATGTGTAGGGCAAATAGTTAATGCTACTGGAGAAATGGGTGGAAGCATTGTTATTACAGCTGATCATGGTAACGCAGAGGTAATGAAGGGATCTGGAGGAGAGCCATGGACAGCACACACAATAAATAAGGTTCCATTAATTTTAATTGAGGGTGAAAAAAGAAAAATACCAAATATGGGAAATGAAATTAATTTAAGAGAAAATGCAGGCTTAGCAGATATTGCTCCCACTTTATTGCAATTATTAAATCTACCAATACCAAGAGAAATGACAGGTAAATCGCTTATTCAAGAAGTTGAATTAAAGGGTTATAATAAAGTAGTACAACACGTTTAAAGTATATAAAAAAGTTTTTTTAAGCGATGATTCAAATTATTAGTTGGATTTGGGTATTTTCTGGAGTTCTTCTCATTCTCTTAGTTTTACTTCATAGTCCTAAAGGTGATGGCATGGGAGGAATAGCCGCCAGTGGAAGTTCTATGTTCAACAGCGCAAGTAGTGCAGAAGCCTCTCTAAACAAAATAACCTGGACTTTTTTAGTGATATTTTTGTCTCTCGCTATTATTCTTAGCGCTGGGTGGATTTCATAAAAGTTGAAAAAAAGGGACCATTTTGAATGATCCCTTTTAAAATGTTTATTAAAAACTATTATTTAGTTAGTAATCAAAGTCACCCCCCATACCGGGAGCTCCTGCAGGAGCAGCTGAATCTTTTTTCTCAGGTAAATCTGCAACTATACATTCGGTGGTTAGAACCATTCCTGCAATTGAAGCTGCATTTTGTAATCCTGAACGTGTAACTTTTGCAGGATCAACTATACCAGCAGAGGACATATCTACATATTCTCCAGTAGCAGCGTTAAATCCATCATTAAATGGTTTTGTTTTTACATTTTCAGCAATCACAGCGCCATTAGAACCTGCATTCTCAGCAATTCTCATAAGAGGAGCAGTAAGTGAAGCTTCAACAATGTTAGCTCCAATTAATTCCTCTCCTTCTAAATTTGTATCAGCCCATTCTTTTAGAATAGGAGATAAATGAGCGAGAGTTGTTCCTCCTCCAGGTACTATTCCTTCTTCAACAGCTGCTTTTGTTGCATTAATAGCATCCTCAAGACGAAGCTTTTTATCCTTCATCTCAGTTTCAGTAGCAGCCCCAACCTTAATAACCGCAACACCTCCAGCTAATTTGGCAAGACGTTCTTGAAGCTTTTCTTTATCGTATGAGGAATCTGTTTCATCCATTTGCTTCTTAATTTGATCACATCTAGCTTTAACTGCCTGCTCATTACCTTCAGCTACGATAGTTGTTGTCTCTTTATTGATAGTTATTCTTCTACCAGTTCCAAGCATTTCTATAGTTGCATTCTCTAGTTTCAAGCCTGCATCTTCAGTAATAAGTTGTCCATTAGTTAAAACGGCCATATCTTCAAGCATGGCTTTTCTTCTATCGCCAAATCCAGGAGCTTTTACTGCAGCAACGTTTAACACGCCTCTTAATCTATTGACAACAAGTGTTGCTAAAGCTTCTTTTTCAATATCTTCTGCAATAATGACTAGTGGTTTACCTGTTTTAGCTATTTGTTCCAAAACGGGAACTAAATCTTGCACTAAGGCAATTTTTTTATCAGTCAGAAGGATATATGGTTCATCTAAAACAGCCTCCATTCTCTCTGTATCTGTTGCGAAGTAAGGTGATATATAGCCTTTATCAAAGCGCATCCCCTCAGTAACTTCTAATTCAGTAGTCATTGATTTGCCTTCTTCTAAGGAGATAACACCTTCTTTACCAACTTTATCCATAGCATTAGCAATCATTTGACCAACTTCTTCGTCGTTTCCAGCAGCAATAGTTCCACATTGAGCAATAGCATTGCTATCACTTATTGGTTTGGAATTCTCCTGAATTTTATCGACTAGAAATTCAGTCGCTTTATCAATTCCTTTTTTCAGGGTAATTGCATTAGCTCCTGCAGCAACGTTTCTCAACCCTGCTTTAACCATTGCATGAGCTAAAACAGTGGCTGTTGTGGTGCCATCTCCAGCTGCATCATTAGTTTTTGAAGCAGCTTGTCTTATTAAAGCAACCCCTGTGTTTTCGATGTGGTCCTCTAATTCAATCTCTTTAGCGATTGTGACACCATCATTGATAATTTGTGGAGCACCAAATTTTTTTTCTAGTACGACATTTCTTCCTTTGGGTCCAAGCGTTACAGCCACAGACTCAGCAAGGATATCAATTCCTCTCTCGAGCGCTCTACGAGCTTGCTCATTGTAAATAATTCTTTTAGCCATGTTTAGGCAGTGATTTAGTAATAAGTTTTAATAATTTTTGAAACAAATATTTTAGCTTACTACAGCTAAAATATCCTTTTCTGAGAGTAAGACATATTCATCTCCTCCCAATTTAATGTCTGTGCCAGCATATTTGCTGTACAAAACTTTATCGCCAATACTCACTTCCGGAGTTTGTCGAGAACCGTCGTCATTAAGTTTGCCAGGGCCCACCTGAGCAACTTCTCCAACCTGTGGTTTTTCTTTAGCTGAATCAGGCAAAAGAATGCCCCCAGCAGTTTTTTCCTCAGATGCGGAAACTTTAATAAATATTCTATCTCCCAGTGGTTTTACTGTAGAGACTGTAAGTGAAACAGCTGCCATAAATTAATGGAGGATCATGATTGAGACGCTTTGCGTCATAAAAATGGAAAGAGAATTTCTCCATCCGTATCATCAACAACATAATCTGCTGAGCGGCAATTAAACCATACTTAAACTGTGCGGGTGGCCGAACCCATTTAACGAATCTACCCATGAGGTGGTAGTATTTTCGGATTATGAGCTGTTTAAAATCAGCTATTCATCACCAATCAATAAAAAATGGTAGCAACTCCATCAACTTCTTCTCAAACAAAAGGCGTAGTACGTCAGGTAATCGGCCCAGTCCTAGATGTAGAATTTCCAGCTGGGAAATTGCCCAAAATATTAAATGCCTTAAGAATTGAAGCTAAAAATCCAGCTGGACAAGACATAGCGCTCACTGCAGAAGTCCAACAACTCCTTGGTGACCATAGAGTAAGAGCAGTTGCAATGAGTGGCACAGACGGCCTTGTAAGAGGCATGGAAGCAATCGACACAGGTGCACCAATATCTGTACCTGTAGGAGAAGCAACTTTAGGAAGAATATTTAATGTTTTAGGAGAACCAGTAGATGAACAAGGTCCAGTTAATACTAAAGATACTGCTCCTATTCACAGAGCTGCGCCAAAGTTAACTGACCTAGAAACTAAGCCTAAAGTTTTTGAAACTGGTATTAAAGTTATCGACCTTTTGGCTCCTTATAGACAAGGAGGAAAAGTTGGATTATTCGGAGGTGCTGGAGTTGGGAAGACAGTTCTTATACAAGAATTAATTAATAACATCGCAAAGGAACACGGTGGGGTTTCTGTTTTTGGCGGTGTAGGGGAAAGAACTAGAGAGGGGAACGATTTATACGAAGAATTTAAAGAATCGGGAGTTATCAATGCCGATGATTTAACTCAATCAAAAGTTGCCTTGTGTTTTGGACAAATGAACGAGCCACCCGGAGCAAGAATGAGAGTAGGCTTATCAGCACTTACAATGGCGGAACATTTTAGAGATGTAAATAAACAAGACGTCCTACTTTTTGTTGATAACATTTTCAGATTCGTTCAAGCTGGTTCTGAAGTTTCTGCATTACTTGGAAGAATGCCTTCAGCTGTTGGATACCAACCGACTCTGGGAACTGATGTTGGTGAACTGCAAGAGAGAATTACATCTACATTAGAAGGGTCAATAACATCAATCCAAGCTGTTTACGTACCTGCTGATGATCTTACAGACCCTGCTCCAGCTACTACCTTTGCCCATTTAGATGCTACTACCGTGCTGGCTAGAGCTCTTGCAGCTAAGGGGATTTATCCAGCGGTTGATCCATTAGACTCAACGAGTACTATGTTACAACCATCAGTAGTTGGCGATGAGCATTACAAAACAGCCAGAGCTGTCCAATCAACTTTACAAAGATATAAAGAGCTTCAAGATATTATCGCAATTCTTGGTTTAGATGAGCTTTCTGAAGAAGATAGATTAACAGTTGATAGAGCCAGAAAAATTGAAAAATTCCTCTCACAACCTTTCTTCGTAGCAGAAATATTTACAGGAATGTCTGGCAAATATGTAAAATTAGAAGATACTATTGCTGGTTTCAATATGATTTTGTCAGGTGAATTGGATGATTTACCAGAACAGGCATTTTACTTAGTTGGGAATATTGATGAAGTAAAAGCAAAGGCTGAAAAAATTAAATCAGAAAAATAAATATTTAAATAAATTTATATTTAACCTTCAATAATTTTAAATTAATGGCAATTTCTCTAAAAGTTTTAGCTCCTAATAAAAATGTTTATCAAGGCGAAGCTGAAGAAGTAATCCTTCCTAGTACAACAGGCCAGCTTGGTATACTGCCAGGACACATCTCTTTAGTTACTGCAATAGATATTGGCGTTTTAAGGCTAAGAATGAATTCTCAGTGGAAATCAATAGCTCTAATGGGAGGCTTCGCTGAAATTGAGTCAGATGAAGTTATAGTTTTAGTTAATAATGCTGAAATTGGT
Source organism: Prochlorococcus sp. AG-355-G23 (assembly GCA_003278765.1). Taxonomy (GTDB): domain Bacteria; phylum Cyanobacteriota; class Cyanobacteriia; order PCC-6307; family Cyanobiaceae; genus Prochlorococcus_A. Next base: position 7,843 of record QCDK01000018.1, on the reverse strand, counting down.
TCTGAAATTAATGTTCAAAATGCTGAACAAGATCTTAAAGAAGCAAAATTAACGATTAGCAAATTTTCTGAAAATGAAAAAAATCCAGACAAAATTAAAGCCTTGAAAGAGGTTTCTAAGGCTGAAGCTAGGATTCAAGCTGCAAAGAACTAATATTTAAGCGGTCCCACAAAAAGTTACTTCGGGAAACTTTAATTTTGCTTCTTCTAATTTTTTTGTTTTACCTTCTTCTTGCCAATAATTTATCACTTCAGTAGCTTTATTCAATATTTCTACTCTCTCATTATCTGTAATCCAACCTTTATTTTCAAGTTCGCTTTTTAATTTTTCCCAAGCATCATCTCTAGGCCAAAAATAATAAGCCGTAAGAGGGCTTGGGCCTCCTCCTACTATTTGATCCACTGCTAGAGCAACATTATCAGGTAACCATAATACTTTAATAATAAACCTTCCTTCATCAGGTTTAGGGGTATAACCAGTAGGTACACCATCTTCATCAATTGTGGCAGCTGCTAACACAGCAGTGGCACCCATCATTCCGGAATTAGGAGAAGAATTTTTAGAATTTGGGGCTTCACTATTTTTTTCCTTTTTTTCTGTTGAATTTTGATTTAACTTATCTGATGAGGTCATTCACTTATGTATGTTTAATAAATAATTTATCAGTTTATGGTCACATTTTGATTGATTTATTCAAAATTTCTTGATTTTAATTATTGATTACTTTTTTAAGGGATTTTTATCTATCATGAGATACTTCATAAAAATCATAAATAGTAGCTTCTAATGAATCCCAAAGATCTTTTGGGATATCGTTTTCTTCTGCGAACATGCCAAGCTGACTAGCTAAACCTCTCGCTTGCGAGAGTTTCGAATCATATGAATCGGACTTATTCATTTTTGAGCTTTAACCTTAATAAAAAATAAATCTATTAACTAGATAAGTCAAATTTTAAAATTCTAAATCAGAAATTTCTTTTAGTGCAGCAATACTTAAAATTTCTGGGTTTGTATCTGTGACCAGGACATCATCTTCAATTCTAATCCCTATGCCTTTCCATTTCTCATCTATAGGGGGTTGTCCCTCAGGAACTGGTATCCTATCACTTATATAGATCCCAGGTTCTACCGTAAGAATCATTCCTTTCTGCAATGGCACTTCATAGTCCCCCATTCTGTATGCTCCAACATCATGAACATCTAAGCCGAGCCAATGTCCAGTTCTATGCATGTAAAGATGTTTATAAGATTGATTCTCAATTATCTCCTCAGTACTGCCTGATAATAAATTAATTTCTTTTAATCCTTCTATAAGATTTGTTAAAGCAACATTATGAACAGCACTAGAATTCGAACCCTTTAAAGCACTTTTAATTGCATTTTTCTGCGCACTCAATACAATCTCATAGATAACTTTTTGCTCATTAGAAAATTTACCACCTATTGGAATAGTTCTTGTTATGTCTCCATTGTAATAATCAAATAGTGAGCAGCCAGCATCCACCAATAATAAATCTTCTTTCTTTAAGGGTGAGTTATTTGAAGTGTAATGCAAAATACATGCGTTATCTCCTGATGCAACAATTGAATTATAAGCTGGACCTCTCGCCCCCTTTTCCAGAAAGAATCCCTCTATAAGACCCTGAATTTGTCTTTCATTTTTCTTTGATAATATAGATTCTCTAACTAGTTCATGAGCTTCGGCTGAAATTTGTATAGCTTCTCTCATTCTCTTTATTTCAAATTCACTTTTAATTAATCTCATCTCATTTAAATAAATTTCTGGAGATTTTATAGAATTTGCACCAGTCCCTAATCTTGAGCGATTTTCAAGTTGTTGCGAAAATACATCTAATACTATCTTTTCAACTAATGGATACTTACCAATTGAAAAAACAAGTTCATCAGAACCATTTAAATAATCTGGAAGTAAATCTCTTAGTTCATTGATGGAATGAGCCTTATCAGCTTTGAACTCTGTTTCAGCCCCTTCTAAACCCCATCTAAAGCCGTGCCAGACTTCGCTTATAACATCTTTAGGAGCAACAAACATAATAAATCTCTCTCCCTTTGGCTTATGCGATAAGAAAAGAGCGATTGCATCTGGCTCATCGAAACCGGTTAAATACCAAAAATTACTATCTTGTCTAAAAGGATATTCACAATCAGCATGATGCTTTACGAGACTAGCACCAGGGATAATAGCAGCTTTTCCATTTAATTTATTGAGGAAGATTTCTCTTCTTTCTTCAAAAACTTTATTTTCAGGTTTAAACATAGATTGTGTATTGGCGTGTTTAAAAAAAAATGGAAGAATGAATTAATACAGATTTAGTAACTAACCTATTTTAATGGAACCAAGTGTTTACGGTTTAATTTTTCTTATAATAATTATCTTAATTGGGTCAGCATGTTGTTCGGGAGTAGAAGCTGCTTTTTTAGCTGTAAATTCGATTCGAATTCTAGAGATAGCCTCTAAACAAAAACCAAAGAGTTCTGCAAATCAACTCCTTAAACTTAAAAAACATCTTGGAAGAACATTAACTGTAATAACTATTACTAACAATGGATTTAACATAATTGGAAGTCTTATTTTAGGTGTATATGGAGCATTGGTTATTAATAGTAATTATGGCCTAACCCTGTTTTCAATTTCTTTTTACATACTAGTCGTACTAGTAGGAGAAGTACTACCTAAGGCTCTTGGTACAAGATTCTCAGTTCAAATAGCATTACTATCAGTTCCTATCTTGAGAATATTGCATACTTTAATGAGGCCGTTTTTAGTATTAATAGAACAAATATTTCCAGTTATTACCGCAGAAAATGAAATTTCAACAGATGAAGAAGAAATTAGACAAATGGCAAAAATTGGAAGCCAAAAAGGTTTGATAGAAGCTGATGAAGCAGCAATGATATTTAAGGTTTTTCAATTAAATGATTTAAAAGCTAAAGATTTAATGATCCCTAGAGTATCAGCACCTTGTCTTGATGGGTCCTCAAATCTTGAAGAAATTTCAAAACTTATAATGGGCGATAACTCGCCATGGTGGGTTATTTTGGGAGATAAAGTTGACAAAATACAGGGGGTAGTTCCCCGTGAGAGAATGCTAGCAGAATTAATTAATGGAGAAAATAAAAAATTATTGTCAGAAATTTGCGAACCTGTGGACTACATTCCCGAAATGATTAAGGCAGATCAATTATTAACAAGATTTGACAAGAATCATAAAGGAGTGAAAGTAGTAGTAGATGAATTTGGAGGATTCGTGGGCATTATTGGTTCAGAAGCTGTGTTATCTGTTTTAGCTGGCTGGTGGAAAAAATAAATTATGAAACAATTTAAAATTAAAAAAAATTATTTACTTTTAAAAAATTGGTGGGAAACTATTGATCTTACCAACTATGAAAAAAGTTATTTTAATATGGACATAATTTCTTTTAATCAACAACTTTTTAGACTCAAAGAAAAAAAAATAAGAATTGGAGCATATGGCAAATCAGGTGTAGGGAAATCTTCTATTTTAAATTCTTTATTAGAAAAAGATATATTTAAATCAGATATTATCAACGGGACCACAAGAAAAATTCAAGCTGAAGAATGGAAATTTAAAAATCAATCACTCAACAGTATAGAGTTACTAGATTCTCCTGGATTTGATTTCTGCGATATTAAATTCCCAGATAAAGTTTACTCCTCTATAAATCACTCAGATCTTATTTTATTTGTAATTTCGGGAGATTTAAATAGAAATGAGTTAAACGAAATCAGCTCTTTTATAAAAGATGGAAAAAAAATTATTTTAATTTTAAACAAAATCGATCTATTTAATGAAAATGAATTAATAGAAATAATTGAAAATATAAAGTTTAAGCTTCCAAAAGATTTAAATATTCCAATAATCATTAATACAGAAAACAATCTTAAAAATTATATTGCAAAATTAATCAATCAATATGGTGAGATACTATTAACACTAAATTCTATTCAATTAGCTGACAAATTATTTCTGAAAATAAAAGAGCAAAGATTGAAAAGAAGACAGAAATTAGCTCAATCAACTATTGGTAAATTTTCGACTATGAAGGCATCAGCAGTAGCTCTTAATCCTTTTATTTTATTTGATGTTGCTGGTAGTTTTGCACTAGATGCTGCATTGATTAACGAATTAAGTAAGATTTACGGCTTAAAGTTGAAAGGTGAATCTACAAGAAAAATATTTAAAAATATATCCATTAATAATTTATCTTTAGGAATCACTCAAGTTGGCGTTAATACCTCTTTCAACCTTATTAAGAAACTAATTCTTTTAACAGCACCTTTTACTAACGGGCTTTCATTATTACCCTATGGACCCATAGCAATTATTCAAGCTGCAATCGCAGTCTACTCCACAAAAATTCTAGGGAAATTAGCAGCAAAAGAGATATTTGTAAGAAGCAAAGCTTCTTTTATAGAACCTGCTATTTTGATCCAAAATATGAATTTTAATGACCCAGAGATTTTCAACTTTATAAATATTTATTTTTCACGTAGAAATTTAAATAATAATTTTGTTAGTTTTCTACCTTAAAACTTAAAATGGAAAAAAGCATTGCTTTATTTGGTACGAGTGCTGATCCACCTACAATTGGACACAAAAAAATTCTTGAAGAATTATCCAAAGTTTATGCTTTTACCATTAGCTATGTGAGCAACAACCCCCAAAAAAAGCACATAGAGGATATCTCGATTCGTAGCCATTTATTAAAAACTCTTATTGATGAATTAGATAATCCGAAAATTTTATTTAATCAAAACATAAGTAGCCAATGGGCAGTAGAGTCAATCAAAAAATGTAAAGAAATTTATAAATTTAATAATTTAGATTTTGTAATTGGGAGTGATTTAATAAAAGATATTTTCTACTGGAAAAATTTCGACAAAATTATTTTGGAGGTAAGTTTTTTTATAATTTTAAGAGAGGGATATCCTGTTGAATCAAATACTCTTAAAATGTTAGAAACTTATAAAGTGAAATTTAAGATTTCAACCATCAAAACCCCGAACATTTCAAGTTCTAATTTTAGATTAAATTTTAATTGTTCTAATTTACCGTCGTCTTTAATAGATATAGTTAAGAGGAATAATTTATATGAATCCATCAAATTAGTTGAATGAAATTTTTACTTGCCCAAATAAATCCAGTTGTTGGAGATTTAGAGGGCAATGCAAAAAAAATACTTAATATTGCTTCGAAGGCTAGCTCAATTTCTGCTGATTTTGTTCTAACTCCAGAATTATCATTATGGGGATATCCTGCAAATGACTTACTTTTTAAAAAAAATTTAATCAAAAATCAATACCAAATTCTTGATGAATTAGCTTTAGATATTAAAAAAAAAATATGGCAACTTAAGCATCTCAATTGGAATAGCTGAGAAGGTAAATGATTCTTTTTTTCCTAATCTTTATAATTCTATTGCGTTGGTTGAGGGCGGTGAATGGAAAATAATTGCTCGGAAAATTATTCTTCCTACTTATGAAGTATTTGATGAGAAAAGATACTTTAGATCAGAAGAAAAAGTTTCAGTATTGATTAAACAAATTAAAAATAAAACTTGGCGACTTGGCTTTACGATATGTGAGGATTTATGGGTCAACAAAGATATAGAAGGTAGAGGAATCCATAGAAAAAATCCCATTTTTGATTTAAAGAAAAAAAAAGTTGATATTTTAGTAAATTTATCAGCCTCCCCATATACTCTGAAAAAGTTAGAGCTAAGAGCCAAGGTTTCCAGTTTTGCTGCACAATATCTTCAAGTTCCGCTGATTTATGTCAACCAGATTGGAGCAAATGATAATTTAATTTTTGATGGAAATAGTTTTATTCTTGATAAGAATGGATCTAAAATTAAGCAATTAAAATCTTTTTCGGAAGATTTCTCCAGCTGGGGAATTGAGCAAACAAAACCTGAAAAAAATGAATTTAAAAACTCCGAAATGTCATCAATTTTTGATGCATTAGTCCTTGGTGTTAAAGATTATGCAAAAAAATGTGGATTTAAAACAGCTTTAATTGGATTAAGTGGTGGTATTGATTCAGCACTTGTCACAGCAATTGCTACAGCGGCTCTAGGAAGTGATAATGTTTATTGCGTTTCAATGCCCTCTAAGTGGAGCTCATCTCATTCAAAGAGTGATGCAAAAAATTTAGCAAGAAGATTAAAGATAAGTTTCAAGAGCATACCAATTGAAAACTTGATGACCTCTTTTGAAGAATCATTTTTAAAAACCATATCTTTCGAGATGGCTGAAATAACAAATCAAAATATTCAGTCAAGGATAAGAGGCACACTTCTTATGGCTTTAGCAAATCAAGAAAAGCATTTATTACTCTCAACAGGCAATAAATCAGAACTAGCCGTAGGATATTGCACACTTTATGGTGATATGAATGGGGGATTATCTGTAATTGGGGATTTATATAAAACTAATGTTTTTAAATTATGCTATTGGCTTGATAGTGAAGATTCAATTAATAGTAGAAAATTATATATGTTAGATCCTAGTTTAGATATAATTGGCGAAAATATACGTAAAAAAGCTCCAAGTGCTGAATTAGGGCCTAATCAATTAGATACTGATTCTCTCCCACCTTACTCTACTTTAGATAAAATTCTTAAAGGAATTATTGAAGAAAAAAAAGATTTACAACAACTAGAAGAAGATGGTCATAAGAAAGATTTAATTTTAAAAATTATCTCACTGATCAAAAAAGCGGAATTTAAAAGAAAGCAGGCTCCTCCAATCCTAAAGCTAAGCAGTCAATCATTAGGAAGTGACTGGAGAGTTCCCATAGCAATATCTTATTAATCACTATAAGAACACTCTTGGATTTTTTTTAAAGGCCGTTTAACTGAATCAAGCTTGATACCTTTTTTGATAGCAAGAATTATGCCTGCAGCTTCTAAATAATTATCAACTTCAAAAAGATTGGGGTAATTATAAAACTCATTTGTCACTTTTAATGTATTTTGATTTTTTACAGAGATAATATTTAAACCTTTTTCAATACCTGCTAGTACTGCTTCTCCTCCTAATGCACCATTAGGAACAACAATCGATTCAATCTGATCAGGGTATAGTGAAATTGATTCATTTTTAGCAGGCAATTCAACGATATCAGGCGCATTGCTTAACCCAATCAGTACAGATGGTAAAAAAGTGTATCCTATTTCTTCTGCAGCTGCACGAGGATCTAAATTTTCATTCAATTCAATTGGATTAAGAGCAGGCGCGTGAGCACAGGGAACTTTTAAAAATTTGCTTATTAAGTGACTTATAACTGCTTCGACTCCAGCAATAGGATCAACCCCTTTTCCTTCTCGATAGATATTTGTTTCTAAAGAATCTGGATCATCTGGAAATTTTGCCACAATTGCTATAGCTGTAACTCCTTTTTCTATTAAACATTTTCCAGCATCAATTAGAGTATCAGGATTTTCAATTATGCCACCACTGATTTTTGAAGAATCAGAATCAATAACTATGTTTAATGGCTTTCTTGTAATCACATAAGAATGAACATTAATTCCTAAAGTAGAAACACATGCATCAGCAACTTGTAAATGTCTCACTAATATTTTTTTTTCAATGGCTGAATCAAAAATTATCCCAATTTTCTGTTGCTTTACCTTTTTTAAAGCGATTTCCCCTTTAGCAAGTCGGTCAAGACTATAACCCTCAACATAAAAAATATTTTTGTCTTTTTCAGAAAGACTACCACCATTCATAACATTTGGATGAGTAATTAAACATCCACTCGCCGATGCTAATAATTTAGCGGTTGGAAGTGCATCT
>QCDK01000017.1 GCA_003278765.1 Prochlorococcus sp. AG-355-G23 | reverse complement strand
TTGTGAAGCAAGGGAAGCATCAATTACTTTTGATCCTACACTGGCGACGAAACCACCAATAAGAGATGGGTCGATTTTAGTTACAAGTTCTAATTTTTCTGTTCCAGCAATATTGATGATTTTTTTGGTAATTAAACCTTTCTGTTCATCAGTAAGCTCGACTGCAGAAGTAACAGTTGCCAAAGCAATATTACTATTTTCTCGGTAAATCTCTAAAAACCTATCAAGAATTGAAGTGAGGATTCCAATTCTTTGCCTATCGGCCAGTAATTTTAAGAAATTCAGTAAAGAAGAATTAACCTTATTTGAAAAAATTTCAATAATGATTTTCTTCTTAGCATCAGTCTCTAAAATAGGAGAGGATAATGCCTTCTCCAATTCAGGGGAATCATTTATTAATTCCAAAAGTTGTTTAACCTCAGAAACCATCTCTTCAGTTTGAGAATTTTCATTCACAACTTGAAGTAATGCTTCTGCGTATGGTGTAGTAACTGAATTTAAAAGTGGCATTAGTTCACCTCAATATTGTTAATTGATTGAGTTACCAAATTTTCTTGTGTTGTTTTATCAAGTCGATTTGGGAGAGATTCTAAAGCTTTCTTAATTGCCAGTTCAACAGCTTCTTTTCGTAGTTGAGAAATTGCTCTGGATGCTTCAGAGCTCTCATCAGAGATTGCACTTTGTTTAATTCGTGCCATCTCCTCTATCGCTTTTTTCTCACTTTCCATTCTGATTGATTCAGATCTTTTAAGAGAATCTGCTTTTAATTGAGAAGCTTTTTCTTCTGCTGAAGATAAATCTTTCTTCGCCTTTTCTAAAGCTTGAGTTGCATTTAGGAGTCGATCTTCAGCATCTTTTAATTCAAGAAGGATTCCTTCTCTCCTTTTTTGAAGCATTTTACCTAAGAAACCAGGCAAAAATTTATAAAGACCGAAAACCACTACAGCCCAATTAAGGATATTAGTTTCGAATAAATTGAAGTTCAATCCAAAACCATCTGTAGCTAAAAGAGTTAAATTCATTTTTCTAGAATCAATCTATTAACAATAAGTTCGCTTAGATCATCAGCTTGTTTAGAAAGTTGATCACGAGCAGCGGACGTCTGACTTTCAATTTCTAGTCTTGCCTTTTCTTTTGAAGCATTTGCTTCATTATTAGCAAGTTCAAGTGCTTCTTTATAAAGCTTGTCAGACTCATCCTCAGCCTCGCTCACAATTCTTTGGGCTTCTGTACGAGCACTTTGAAGCTGAGTTAATAAATCAGCTTCTAATTTTTTAACCTCAGAAAGTTTATTTTTGGCCTCAATAATATTATTACTTACAAACTTTTCTCTTTTTTCTACAACATTGCCAACAGGCTTAAAAAAGAGAGAATTTAAAATGTAAGTAAGCGCAACTACTTGTAATGCCATTAGCGGCAAAGTGGCATTTATATCAAATAATCCACCTTCTGTAGCACCAAAAAAATTAAAGGCCAACATATGATTCAGTTGAAGTTAAAAAATTAAATTTAAATATTGCTAATAAGAATTAGAAGCAATATTAACTTTTAGGAAAAAGGATTCGCAAAAAGTAGTACCAAAGCCACAACTAATCCGTAAATTGTTAATGACTCCATGAAAGCGAAAGACAAAAGAAGAGTTCCTCTGATTTTACCTTCAGCTTCTGGCTGACGGGCAATACCCTCAACAGCACCTTGAGCTGCGTTACCTTGTCCTAGACCTGGGCCAATAGCACCTAGACCAACTGCTAAACCAGCAGCTACAACTGATGCAGCGGAAGTAATCGAATCCATAATTTTGAAATAAAGAGCTTAATACTTGTGATAATCTTTGTTGTCATACACGCTTGGACATCCTTTGTTTTAAGAATGGGTCTGATATTTTCAGACCTACGCGATTAGATATTTTGCCAGATTACAGACCCTTTGTAAAAGCGTCTGAATATATCAGAAAACAGCTAATGATGTTCTTCAACAGCTTCTCCAATGTAGTAGGCCGCTAAAGTTGCAAAAATCAATGCCTGAATTGCACTAGTAAATAATCCTAAGAACATAACAGGTATTGGGAGAATTAGCGGAACTAAAAAGACAAGAACACCAACAACAAGTTCATCAGCCAAAATATTTCCAAATAGCCTGAAAGAGAGTGATAAAGGTTTCGTAAAGTCCTCTAGAATTTTGAAAGGAAGCATAATCGGAGTTGGGTGAACATAGTATTCGAAATATCTCCAACCCTTATTACTTAAACCAGCATAGAAATAAGAAAGTGAAACCAATAAAGCCAAGGCTATCGTTGTATTAATATCTGCAGTAGGTGCTCCTAATTCTCCACTTGGTAACTTAATCAATCTCCAAGGAATTAAAGCCCCTCCCCAATTACTAACAAAGACGAATAAAAATAAAGTCCCTATAAATGGCATCCAATCTCTATAAACTTTTTCACCTATTTGCGTCCTAGCAAGATCTCTTATGTAATCCCAAAGAAACTCAAGCAGGTTTTGAAGGCCTTTAGGATCATTTTCCATTTTTTTAGTTCCTAGAGAAATAAAAACTAATAACGCACCTAATAAAATCCAAGATGTTAAAAATACCTGCCCATGAAGTCTGATATTTCCGATTTGCCAATAAAGATGTTGACCAACTTCTAATGCTGCAAAATTTGTTAGCAAGGAATTAAAAAACATTTGTTTTGAATAAAAATTTAATTAAGAACGTGAAAAATAAAGAATGAGTGAAGGCTTGTAAATGAAAAAACCTATCATCGCAGGAAAAATATCCAAAGATCCTAGCTTGCTCGCAAAAATAAAGAGGCAAACTGGAACTAATAGTTGCAATTTTGATACGCCTGATGATTCTTTACCAAGTTTCCCTATACTTTTGGCAAGCAAACGTAGGTAAAAAATGCCGGCAATTGCTCCTATAAAAATACTAAAACCAAAAGTAAAGCCTAGAAAAATTCCAGTTATTGATGCTAATAATATAGAAACAATAAAAGTAATTCCAAAAATTGTTAATTGCAATTTTGTGTATTCATCATTTTGGGAAAGCAAATGATTTATTTGATTGGCAAAGCCAGATTTACTTTCTTTGGTGATCGAATTATTCAGGGATTGAGGAAATTGAACATTCTCATTAGAAGGATGCTCATTTTTTTTTCTATTTGAGTCCACTGATGTGAACATAGTTTAGAAACCCCTCTGAATGGTTTTAAGTAAGTATATAAACTCACGGAATCTATCACGGAGAGGTGCCTTTTAGCTAGTTTTTTTTTATAAAAAATTAATTCTTAAGATTTATGATGAATCTTTAGGCCATTTTTTACTTTATTCTTCAAAATTAAAATTTATGAAACGTCATCTTTTTAATTACTTTATCACTTTAAAACGTTAATAAAAGACTTGGCAAAATCTCAATTAAACGTCTCAATAGTAAATATACATTTAAAAAATTGGAGATAAGTCAAGAAAAAATAAAATATAAAAGAATTTCTAAAAGAAAAAAAACCTTAAGTTCATATTACAAAAAAAATTTCAGCAATTTAACAGAGTCTATATTTCCATTACCTTGGGCGATATGGCCTTATGAAGCAAAAATCCTCATTGTCATCATTGGAATTTGGTCAATATTAGGAATATGCATACTAGGATCATCAAGTTGGTGGGTGGCTAGTAGGGAAATGGGAAATTGGGCTTACTTCTTAAAAAAACAAATCATTTGGACAATTCCAGGAATTGGTTTATTTTATTTCGTACTAAATACAAACATTAGAAATCTTTTAAAGTTTTCAAGAATTATTTTTTATATTTTATTCTTTTTGATTTTCCTTACCAATCTTACTGGAATTACAGTTAATGGATCTTCAAGATGGCTAGTGCTTGGCAATTTACGTCTGCAGCCATCTGAATTAATTAAACCTTTTCTAATTCTAGAAGCTTCTAATCTTTTCGCACATTGGAATCTAGTAAAGAATGATAAAAAATTAATTTCAATTACAACCTTTGGTTTATTAATTCTATTAATACTTAAACAGCCTAATTTAAGTACTGCATCATTAACTGGTATTCTTCTTTGGGTAATGGGTTTATGTGGAGGAGTAAAACTTAGCTCTCTTTGCTCATTTGCTTCAATAGGATTAATTACTGGTTGTATCAGCATCATTAATAATGAATATCAAAAACTGAGAGTTACTTCATTTATAAATCCTTGGAAAGATCAACAAGAAAATGGATTTCAATTGGTTCAAAGTTTATTAGCTATAGGTTCAGGTGGTCTATTTGGAGAAGGTTTTGGACTGTCGATACAAAAATTACAGTATCTACCTTTCATGTATACAGATTTTATTTTTGCCATTTTTGCGGAAGAATTTGGTTTATTGGGGTGTACTTTGTTCTTAGGATTTTTAGCAGTATTCTCTTATGTAAGCCTAAGAATTAGTCTCAAGAGCAGGAACAATTATACAAAATTAGTTGCCATCGGATGTGGTGTGTTGTTGACAGGGCAATCAATAATGCATATTGCTGTAGCAACAGGTTCAATGCCTACTACAGGGTTACCACTACCTTTCATTAGTTATGGTGGTAATTCATTAATAGCGTCTTTTTTTATTGCAGGGATGTTAGTTAGATGTTCATTAGAGTCAACAGGATTCATTGGTATGATTAGTACACGAAAGACACTTAATTAGTTAGAATTTAAAGGATTAAATTCAAGCTATCGAATTATTTAATTTAGTTATTTCAGAATTATCTCAAAAGGGTAATCTGCTTATGCAGAATGGTCTTAATAGTCCTGGTCCATTTACTATATTTTTGGTTTTCAGCGCAGGACTTTTAACAAGTCTTGGGCCATGTTCATTATCATTACTTCCAGTGACTATTGCTTATATAGGCGGAACAGAGAAAAATAAATTTAAACTTATTATTTTTTCAGGAGGTGTAGTTTTTTCGCTTGTTGCACTTGGGGCTGCGAGTGGATTCTTAGGTAAAATATATGGACAAATTCCATCTTATTACACTTCATTTGTTGCCCTAATAGCAATAATAATGGGTTTAAATTTATTAGGAATTCTAAAGTTTCAGTTTCCGAATGGACCTGATGTAAAAATAATTGAAGAAAAAATACCAAAATTTATAGCGCCTTTTGCCATAGGGACTACTTTTGGACTAGCTTCTTCACCTTGCATTACTCCAGTTTTAGCAACTCTTTTGGCTTGGGTATCGCAAGCTAAAAACCCGATAATATCTATTATTTTTTTATTTTTCTTTGGGATAGGTCAAGTAACCCCATTAATAATTGCAGGAGCTACTGCAGAAAACTTAAAGCAATTTTTAGCTCTTAGAAAATTTAGTCAAATAATTCCGACTTTAAGTGGGATATTTTTAGTTTCCCTAGGGTTATTAAATTTATTTTCAAATTGGATTTAAATGATTATTTTTAGGAATCTAATTTTCAAAATATCAAGTTTAAGATTCGCTATATCGCTGATAATCTTCATTGCTATTGCCAGTGGAATAGGTACTTTTATACCTCAAGGTAGTAATAATAAATTCTATTTTGATAATTTCGATAGTGCTCCAATTTTTGGATTTTTAGATGGAGAAAAAGTCTTAAAACTTCAATTGGACCATATTTATACAAGCTTTTGGTTTTTATTTACATTAATTCTTCTTTGCATTTCTCTGGCAGCTTGTAGTTTCAGGAGGCAAATTCCTTCATTAAAAGCTTCATTAAAATGGATTGAATATAAGAGCGAAAAAAAATTTAGCAAACTGCAACTAACTACAAGTCATCCAATCAATCAAGATGGAGAACATATATCAAAAGTAGATTTATTACTTAAAAAAAAAGGATGGAAAACATGCAAATTTAATAGTCATATTTCTGCAAGAAAGGGGTTAATTGGAAAAATTGGCCCCTTAGTTGTACATATCGGATTAATAGTCTTACTTATAGGTTCAGCATATGGAAGTTTTACAAGTCAATTAAAAGAACAATATTTACTGCCTGGAGAAACTTTAGATCTTGTTAATGAGAGCACAAACTCAAAAGCCAATATAAAATTAGTCGATTTTTCTATAGAACGTGAAAGTGATGGTGTGCCCAAACAGTTTATTTCAAAATTAAATTTTTCTTCTGAAGATCTAAATTTAAATGAAATAAAAACAACCAAAGTTAATCATCCAATCAGGTTTAAAGGATTAACTATTTATCAAGCAGATTGGGCAATATCAAATGTTGTTTTAGAAATAGATAATATCCTTTATCAATTACAATTAAGGGAGATTCCAGAAATCGGTAATCAAGTTTGGGGAGTTTTAGTTGAATTAGGATCGGAGACTAAAAAAAATTTCCTTTTAACAATAGATAATGAAAATGGTCCACTTAAAATTTCGAATATAGAAAATTTTTCCGCGAATAATCTCTATATCAATGATGATCCTTTAGAAGTTAACTCTTCAAAAGTATCTTTGAAAAAAATAATCCCCAGCAGTGGATTAATAGTTAAAAATGATCCGTCTATACCCTTTATTTACTTTTCTTTTATTTTAATAATTTTTGGAACAATAATAAGTCTTATACCAACTAACCAATTATGGATTCTGGTAAATAAAGAATCACAAAAGTTATCTATTGGAGGCCTTAGTAATAAAAATCTAGTTGGTTTTAAAAAAGAATTTACTAAATTATCAGACGAAATAAAAAATTTTTAATTTCTTTTCTGCCCACTAAAAATATTTAACTGCATAGAAACATTCCCTCTGGGGTTAAATGCAGCATTTAAATGTATCCAGTGAGGTGAACCTTCATTCACTAAATCATCCATAATTCTATTCACAACTTCCTCATGTGATATTTTTATATCCCTAAAATTATTAATATAAAGCTTTAAAGACTTCAACTCATAGATTTTCAAATTAGGTTGATAAATAATATTTAGCTTTGCAAAATCTGGATAACCAGAAAAGGGGCACTTACATGTAAATTCAGGTAACTGAATAGAAATTTCATAAATTCTTTTCTTATTTGGATTATCAAAACAAATTATTTTAGATTCTTCAATAATTCTTTCACCATATAGCGGTCTTTGAGTCGAATCTTCTAATTTAGCTGTACTCATTTTTAGTAGAACTTTTTTACTAAACCTATATAAAAACTATATATAAAGATAAAAATTCGCAAAAGTATCAACAAATCTAAGTATTACAATTGACTAAGTCAAAAGATGTTAAATCTTATTTTTGTATCAATAGCAACATTCATAACGTCCGCCAAAAGGTTTATATGTGTTTAGTTCAATCAAAAATTAATGGACATTTGTTTGATAACTATCGATAACAACTTAAATAAATCCCTTCAACCAAAAACTGCAATCGGAATGTTATGGCTTCAAACACACTTTGAGAATAATCAGTGGGAAGCGTTGTCAAATAGTACGGTAATAATTTCTGAAGAAAATTCTCAACTATTAATTGAAGACGCCAATAGTGCAGGCCTTAATGTTGAATGTTTTTCTGATATTTCAATGTTGGATGTTTTCCCAAAAAACAATTAAAATAAAAATATTCAACCCTTAATCATGAAGAAAATTGAAGCAATCATACGTCCATTTAAGCTGGAGGATGTAAAAATTGCATTAGTAAATTCCGGTATTGTTGGAATGACAGTTAGTGAAGTTAGAGGTTTTGGAAGGCAAAAAGGACAAGTTGAAAGATATAGAGGTTCCGAATTTACTGTTGAATTCCTTCAAAAACTTAAAGTAGAAGTTGTGGTAGAAGATGAAAAGGTTAATTCAGTAATCGATGCGATTGCTGAAGCAGCAAAAACTGGAGAGATAGGTGACGGAAAAATATTCATCACATCAATTGATTCAGTTGTAAGAATTAGAACTGGCGACAAAGACGAAGAAGCTCTTTAATTCAAAGAGTTTCTTTTACTAAATTTTGTATATATTCACTATTAATATTTTTATTTGATTGACTTCCTAAAGTCATCCAAGCTAGATATTCATGATTCCCAGCAGGGCCTACCAGAGGAGAAGCTATCAAATTCTTAATATTCCATTGGAAATTCTTAGCAACATAGATAACAGACTCTATCGCCTCAGTATGGAATTTAGGATTGCGAACAACACCTCCTTTACTGACTTTATCTTTACCTACCTCAAATTGAGGTTTAATTAAAAATATTCCCTCAACACAATCACCTTCTAATAGATTACCAATAGATTTAAAAACTAACTTTAATGAAATAAAAGACAAATCAGCAACAACAAAATTTGGTAATCTATTACTTCTAGATAAAAGATCATTAGGTTTTAAATTTCGAATATTAGTTCGTTCAAAAAGTATAACTTTTGGGTTATTTCTAATCTTCCATGCAGTTTGTCCATAACCAACATCTATCCCATAAACTAATTTTGCACCTTGTTGCAATAAGCAATCAGTAAATCCACCAGTAGAGATTCCTGCGTCAATACATATTTTGTCTTTTACTTTAATTTCAAGTTTTTTAAATGCCTCCATTAATTTTTCGCCGCCCCTTGACACAAAAATAGGTGCGGAATCAATAAAAAATTCAGATCCAATTAATACTTGTTGTCCAGGTTTATCAAATACTTTTCCATTAATATCTTTAACCTTGCCCGCAAGAATTAAACCTTGGGCTTTTTGACGAGTTTCACATAAACCTTTATTGAGAAGATAAAGGTCTAATCTACTTTTTTTAATCATCTATTAATCAATAAAAAAAACTGAATAATGAACTTCTAAAAGATTAAGATCCAAATTCCTTAATACCCTCCAATTTTAAATTAGAACTAAAAAATTACCCATTATTATGCAAGGAGTAAATGTAATCATTTTCATATTTAATCTTTCTTTATTAGCCAGAAAAATGTTACATAAGAAAATAATAATCAGGCAAATATGTTCAATGGCAATTACATCTTTAAGGTATAAGGCAATAATTCGATTTTGTTATAAAGTTTAAATTGATAATAAATAAAAATTGTGATCGAGCGTTACACATTACCCGAAATGGGGAAAATTTGGACTGAAAGCGCAAAATTCCAGAGTTGGCTTAAGGTTGAAATAGCTGCATGTGAAGCAAATTTTTCCCTAGGGAAAATTCCTGAGAATGCCATGAAAGATATACGTTCAAATGCAAAGTTTGATGAATCTAGAATTACAGAAATTGAGAAAGAAGTAAAACATGATGTCATAGCATTTCTTACAAGCGTTAATGAATTTGTTGGAGATTCAGGTAGATACATACATGTTGGTATGACCAGTAGCGATGTACTTGATACTGGCTTATCTCTTCAGTTAAAAGACTCTTGCGAATTGTTATTAGAAGAAATTGAGAAATTAGAAAATGAAGTCAGATTTTTAGCAAGGAAGCATAAAAATACATTAATGATTGGCAGATCACATGCGATTCATGGTGAGCCAATTTCCTTCGGTTTTAAACTTGCTGGATGGTTAGCAGAAATAATAAGGAACAAAAAAAGATTGTTAACACTTAAAGATTCTGTAGCAGTTGGACAAATAAGTGGTGCAATGGGAACTTACGCTAATACGAATCCCAAAGTAGAACAAATAACTTGTGATTTACTAGGCTTAAAACCAGATACAGCAAGTACGCAGGTTATATCGAGAGACAGACATGCAGAATATGTGCAAACTATTGCACTAGTTGGCGCTTCTTTAGATAGATTCGCAACTGAAATAAGAAATTTACAAAGAACTGATGTTTTAGAAGTTGAGGAGGGCTTTACAAAAGGGCAAAAAGGAAGTTCTGCCATGCCTCATAAAAGAAATCCTATTCGAAGTGAAAGAGTAAGCGGCCTAGCAAGAATTTTGAGGAGTTACGTCTTAACTGCACTGGAAAATGTTCCACTTTGGCATGAAAGAGATATAAGCCATAGTTCAAATGAACGAATCATGTTACCTGACGTATCAATCTGCTTGCATTTTATGCTCAGGGAAATGAAAGATATAGTATGCAATTTGGAAGTTTATCCAGAAAATATGCTCAAAAATTTAAATATATATGGTGGTGTAATCTTTAGTCAGAAAGTTTTACTTTTGCTTGTAGAGAAGGGCTTATCTAGAGAAAAGGCTTATAGCTTAGTACAAAAAAATGCGCATCAGGCCTGGAATACTCAGAATGGGAATTTTAAACAAAACATAGAGAGAGATAATGAAATAATGGATTTTATTGATCAAAGTGACTTAGAAGAATGTTTTAATCCTTCAATTCATCTCAATAATTTAAGTGTAATATGGGAGAAGTTAGGTATCTAGGATTACTGAAAACTTTATCTAAGTTAAACCAGTGTTTTCAGAGGAATAATGACAAAAAACTTTAGGATTGAAAAGGATAGTATGGGAACAATAGAGGTTCCCATGGAAGCTTTGTGGGGTGCTCAAACACAAAGATCGATAATAAATTTTTCTATTGGAGAAGAATTAATTCCAATTGAGTTAATTTATTCACTTACCCTTATAAAAAAAGCTGCTTCAATCGCGAATTTCAATTTAGGTTTAATTGATAAAAGGAAAAAAGATTTGATTGTAGAGGCATGTACGGAAATACTTGATGGGCTTCACGATTCACAGTTTCCCTTAAAAGTTTGGCAAACAGGTAGTGGCACGCAAACAAATATGAATGTTAATGAGGTAATTTCAAATATTGCAGCTTTAAAAACTAATTCTGACCTTGGGAGTCATAAACCACTTCATCCCAATGATGATGTAAATAAATCTCAGTCAACTAATGACACCTTTCCTGCTGCTATTCAAATATCTGTTGTTAATGAAATTATCAAAAATTTAGTTCCAACGATCAGAGAACTTACTAAGATCCTTGACAAAAAAAGTGAAGAATGGAAAGACCTTATAAAGATAGGAAGAACCCATTTTCAAGATGCAGTTCCCCTTACTTTTGGGCAAGAAATATCAGGATGGTCAGAGCAACTTAAAGATGCTGAGAATGCAATTATTATGAGTCTGAACGAATTGTATTTTTTACCTCTGGGAGGAACTGCAGTTGGTACAGGGATTAATTCTCCAGAAGGATTTTGTGAAGAGTCTATTAAATCAATTTCTGATGACACTAATCTAATGTTCTATAAATCAAAAAATAATTTTTCTATCATGGCCTCCCATGATCGTCTAGCTCAAGTAATGAGTCAGATAAAAATATTAGCAGGTGCATTATTTAAAATTTCAAATGATATAAAAATACTATCTTCTGGTCCAAGATCAGGAATATATGAAATAATTATTCCTCAAAATGAACCTGGAAGTTCTATCATGCCTGGTAAAGTGAATCCAACTCAATGCGAAGCCTTATCAATGGTTTGCACTCAGATAATGGGTCTTGAATATGCAGTTTCAATGGCAAATTCTAGCGGCACTTTACAGATGAATGAATATAAGCCTCTTATTGGATTTAATATTCTCACAAGTTTAAAATTGCTTAAAAATGTAATAGAAAACTTCAGAATAAAGTTAGTTAATGGGATGGAACCTAATCAAAAGAAAATGAAGTTGAATTTAGAAAATTCTCTAATGTTGGTTACAGCCATAGTGCCAAAAGTTGGTTATGAAAAAGCAGCTGAAATTGCAAACCTTGCCTTCAAAGAATCATTAAATTTAAAAGAGGCAACACTTAAACTAGGTTATTTAAACGCAGATGAATTTGATGAAACAATTAATATCAATTCAATGATTTGATTAAAAAAAATTTAAGAATTATTGTCAATTCTTTTTGTTGCAGGATTAATATCTTCAGAGACTTTGATAAGATCGTTAGATTCAGAAACAGGAAAACGATTAATAGCTTTTAATGCCAGCTTTGCATTGCTTTTTAATTTATTACTAACACCAATACAATATTGCACTTGAGAAAGGACATCAATTGATCTTCTAATAATCCTCACTACATCTCCTTCGTCTAATGAAGTATTAAAAACCAAATCTTTCCATTTTTTTCCTCTTGCCCATTCAGAAATAATTCCAGTCAACTCTGTTTCTAAATAGATAGGAATTTCAATATGAAACTTATTTTGTTGAAAAGAGACTAATTTTCTTAAACCATCTAATTCATTAAAAACATCTATTACCTTTAAAGAAGGCTTAAAATTACACCAAAGATTAGGTCTCCTTACATCAACACATATAGCTTGAATAATTGCTACTAATTCAGGGGGATCTAAATCGTCTAAATAACCACTAACTAAAACAAGACCAATCCATAATTCATTTTCACTTCTTATTGCACCAACTGTTTGTCCAACTTCTGTCAATTCCAAATCATTTAAACAACCAAAATGATTCAAAATTTTAATCAAATCGGTAAAAGTTCTCCAGTTATAATTTTCTTTATCCTCAAGAAGTTTTTTTCTGATATTTATTTCTTGTTCAACATCAATAATTCTTTTTCTATATTTCTTTAATTTCTTGGAGTCTCCAAATCTATGTGCGGGATGATCAGTAACTGTTTCTTCTAAATTACTAATTTGTTGCTGTTGTGCCAAAACTTCCTTTGTCAAATCATATTGTGGAGTTTGTAAATCATTTTTTTTAGACACTTCTAAAATTCGATCCGCATAACATTGCGACATATCATCTCCCCTAAATACCTCTCCAGAAAAATACATCTTTGGTACTTCAAGTTCTGAGACATCAATTGCATCCAAATCATTAAAAATACTTACTATGTATGAGGGTTTTATAAGAATAAATAAATTATCAATTGTCAAACACAATAAACTCTTAATTTTTTGGGATTCATATATTTTCTTACAAATTAATCCTGGAACAATTTTTCTTTTAATTTGGGGAGCTTTGATTGAAATTAAGCTTCCATCTTTAATATATGGGAGTGCATTAGTTATCTCTTCTGATAATTTTTCTGCTGCTTGTTTTTCTAAAATTTTCAAGAGTCTTCTGTCTTCTTTAAGACGATTTTTTAGCTTTTCGTATTCATCAAAATCTTTCCATGAAACATTAGATGTAATTTTTTTTAATTCAATTAAATCCTTATCTAAATTTTCAAGAATTACATTCTCATCTGATGATTCACCTAAATATAAAAAACTACCAAAACTTCTTTTAATTAATTCTTTAGACTTCTCTAAAGTATAACTTTGTAAAAGATTAAGTACCATTCCATAGCTAGGAGTGAATTGACTTTCTAAAGAATTTGGTTTGCTAATAGCCAGTGCACTAGCTTCTTTGGCACCTTCGAATCTTGTTTGTAATGTAACAACATATCCCTGGGTATCTTTTCCTCTTCTTCCAGCTCTTCCTGACATTTGCAAAAATTCACTGCTAAATAATAATCTATGCCCATCTTCTGTCCTTTTTGATAGAGAAGAAATAACAGTAGTTCTTGCAGGCATATTTATTCCAGCAGCAAGAGTTTCAGTTGCAAAAACAACTTTTATTAAACCTTGCTGAAATAATTCCTCAACCAATTCTTTCCATGCAGGCAATAATCCGGCATGATGAGATGCAATACCTCGTTTTAATGCCTCGCATTGAGATTTATCTTTAATTGCTTCCTTATTATTTTTAAGATAAACATCTAATTTTTGGGATATAAAACTTGCTTCTGAATAACTTACTAAAGTTAAATCTTTTATATTCTCAATAGCCTTATCACATCCTCTTCTACTAAAAATAAAATAAATAGCTGGCAACATATTTCGTTCAGCTAGTTTCGAGATCACAAAGCCAATTGATGGAGGCTTTGGTTGCATTATCCTGCCCACTTTTCCTCTTATTTTTTGCCCTTTAGGAGCTCTCCAAATCTTACAGTTTGGATGAATTCCATTACCCTTATTATTTAAAAGTGGATGAAGGCCTTTAACACTACAAAAAATAAAATCAAGTGGGACTGGTCTCTTATCGCTATTAATTAGTACTGTAGGCCCATGAACTTTTTCAATCCAATTTTGTAGTTGATCTGCATTGGCTATTGTTGCTGATAAAGCTATTATTTGAGTTCTGGTAGGGCAATGGATTATAGTTTCTTCCCAAACTGTGCCTCTTTGGGGGTCATTCATATAATGACATTCATCAAGAATCACAGATTCTAAATTTTCTAAGGGATCATCAAATTCATCAAATTCGCCATAAAGCATGTTCCTAAAAATCTCAGTCGTCATTACTAAGATTGGTGCTTCTCTATTTATACTTATATCTCCAGTTAAAAGACCAACTTTATTCTCACCATATTGATTAGAAAAATCTCTAAACTTCTGGTTTGATAGGGCTTTTAAAGGTGTTGTATAAAAAACTCTGCTGTCATGAGATAAGCCTCTATATATAGCAAATTCACCTATCAATGTTTTACCCGAACCTGTTGGTGCCGTTAAAACAACAGAATTTCCGCTATTAATAGCTCGTATTGCCTCTAATTGGAAATCATCTAGCGGAAAGGGAAAATATTCCTCTAAATTAAGCAATAATTGTGATTGAAGAGAGGATGAGTTAACTTCTTAATATATGATCTATATAGATATTAATAAACAAAAAATACCTTGCAAACTTTAACAGTAAATCTAAATCTTTTTAATTAAACCCTCCATATTTTATTTTACCAAAATGAAAAAAGTAAAAATTCCAAAAAATAGAATCCGTAAATTAAAAACATTTTCTTTAGGTAAAAAATCATTCGAACTTCTAAGTTTAAATTCACAAAATAAAAAACTTGTAGACTTATGCAGTAATGATTATTTTGGATTAAGTAGGGACAAGGATTTAATAAAAGCTGCTTATGAAATAAGCTTGTTAGAAGGCCTTGGTTCAGGAAGCTCAAGGTTTATTACAGGTTCAAGACCAATACATAAATTATTAGAAACAGAACTTGCCAAGTGGCTTGATCAAGAGAAAGTATTACTTTTCCCAAGCGGATATCAAGCAAATATAGCCGCTATCCAGGCTTTAGCAAACAGAAATAGTATCGTAATAGCAGATAAATTGATCCATAACTCTTTATTGGTTGGAGTAAAAGCAGCTCAAGCAAAACTAGTTCGATTTTCACACAATAATTTAAAAGATTTAGAAGATAAAATTATTAAATCTAATCCCACAAAAAATTCCATTTTAGTTGTTATTGAATCTCTTTATAGCATGGAGGGATCAATTGCTCCGCTCAGAGAAATAACGGAAATTTGCAAAAAAAATAGTGTTCAATTATTAGTTGACGAAGCTCACGCAGTTGGGATCTTAGGCTCAGAAGGCAGGGGTTTAAGTTTTAATTATCGTTCAGATATAACTATGATTACTGGAACTTTTGGAAAAGCATTTGGAAGCGGTGGAGCTTTCATAGCTTCCAATTCAGAAATTGGAGAATATCTTATCCAAACAAGTGGTGCATTTAGGTATACAACCGCACTTGCTCCATCTTTAGCTGCTGGTGCGCTAGAAGGTTTAAAAAAAATTTTAAAAAATAAAGAATGGGGTAATGATTTGTTATCTTCTGCGAATGTATGGAAAGATGAAATTATTAAAAATTTTAGTTTTCCAGTTCAGGGAGATTCTCACATATTATCAATTATTGTTGGCCAAGAAGAGAAGGCAATTTATCTACAGAAATATCTCGCAGAAAATGGGTTTTTGGCAATTGCGATAAGACCTCCAACTGTTCCAGTGGGGCAATCAAGAATCAGACTAACAATAAGAAGAAACTTAGATTTTACTCTGCTAAAGAATTTCATTGCAGTATTAAAAGACTTTAAATGAAACAAATTATTACTCAACATGGGTGGGGACTAAATAAATATTTCTGGGGTGATTATAAAGTTGATTTTTTAAATAATAATTGGCATTGGCAAGATAATGAAAGGGGCTATTTTTCGATAAATAATTACCAAGCAAAATGGATTAAAAGCGAATCTAAAAAAGAAATAAGAATGACTTTATGCCATTCATTAGGTTTTCATTTAATGCAAAAAAAAATTTTAAAAGAAGCAACTCATATTGTTCTTATAAATTCTTTTAATAATTTTCTTCCTTTAAGTAATAAGAGAAACATTATTTTGAGGTCTCTAAAAAGAATGGAAACAAAAATCATAAAAGATGAAACTAAGGAAATGTTGAAAGAATTTATACATAGATCATTTAGGCCAAATCATATGAAAGATAATTTTAAAAATATCTTTTATAAAAGTCTAGAAAGTCTAAATAAAACTCTTCTTTTAAGAGATTTAAAACAACTTTACATCAATAGAGATTTTCCAGTATTTTTAAGAAAAGATTGCAAAATCATTTTTATAAGATCAGAAAATGATTTGATTCTTGACAACGAATCAAATAATAACTTTTTAGATTGCTTAAATAAAACACTTGATAGAAAGCCAATTTTAATTAAATTAGCTCAACAAGGTCATTGCTTGAATAATTTAAATTTATACGAGATCTTACGTAATAGGCTTAATGATTGAAATGGAGAGTAAAAAGTGGAATGAGAAAATAAAAAATAATTTTAATGATGCTGCATATAGGTATTTAGAACATTCAAATATTCAGAAATTTTTTGCAAAAAAAATTGTTCAATTTATCAAAGAATTTAATCCCCAAAAAAAAGGTGAATGGATAGATCTAGGATCAGGACCAGGACTACTAGCAGATGAAATAGAAAAAAATTTTTCTTCCCAAAAAGTATCCAGAGTTGATTTCAGCAAGAAAATGCTTCTTGAGAATAAATTATCTAGAAAAAAAATTTTATGGGATTTGAATAATGATTTACCTCCTGAAATAAATAACTGTTCTTTACTAACATCTAACTTTTGCATACATTGGTTAAACAACCCAGAAAAAATAATAAAAAATTGGTTTAGCAAATTAACACCTGGAGGTTTTTTAATCATTTCATATCCAACAAAAGATTGTTTTCCTGAATGGAAAGATACTTGTAAAAAAATTGATATTGAATATAGTGGTCTTAATTTCCCTTGCTCTACGGAATTATTAAAAGATTTCAAATCAACTGAAATACATTATTCAGAACAGTTTAATTATCTTGAAAATTTTGAAGATGTATATAAGCTTTTTAGAAGCATTAAAAATGTAGGAGCACAATCAACAAATTGTAAACGCAAAACAGTGAAAGAGTTAAAGGAAATTCAAAAGTTTTGGCCAAAGAATTACAATAATACAGTCAACCTTTCATGGCAAATTGGCATTCAAATCATAAAGAAATTATGAGTAGTCACAATAATATTTTCAAATTTATAATTTGTGGAACAGATACTGATATTGGGAAAACTTTAATAAGTTCTTTTTTCGTTAAAGGATTAAATTCATTTTATTGGAAGCCTATTCAAAGTGGTATTGAATCGCAAACTGATAGTCAAACTGTTGAAAAACTTGCAAAAGTAAGTAATGAGAAAATAATCAAGGAAGCTTATGTCTTTACAAAACCTCTATCTCCTCATTGGGCTGCTGAAATAGATCAAAAAACTATTAACTTTGAAAAGTTGAGATTGCCAAAAGTACACGGCTCACTGATTGTAGAAACTGCCGGTGGATTAATGGTTCCAATAACACGCAATTTTTTGCAAATAGATCAAATAAAACAATGGAATCTTCCTGTAATACTTGTATGTAAAAGCTCACTTGGCACTCTTAACCATACCCTGCTTAGTATTGAGGCCTTAAAACAAAGAAATATTGAGATTTTAGGTTTAGTAGTCAATGGCGAAAAACACCTAGATAATCCAAAAACTCTTGTTGATTTTAGTGGTATTCCGTTAATTGCTGAATTTCCTTACATCAAAAAAATGGACTCAAATAATTTAGATATACTATGGAAAGAACTAGACATCAAGAATAAGTTGATCTCACTATTAAACTCAAAAATAAGTTAAATGAAATCTTTGGATTCAAAAACTCCAAATCAAGATTGGCACAAAAATATTTGGCCACCTTTTACACAAATCAATAACAGCAAACCGCAAATAGAAGTCACTCATGGTAAAGATGCCCTCCTATTTACTAAAGATCCTAAAAAAGAGCTAATAGATGCAATTAGTAGTTGGTGGGTAACTCTTCATGGTCATAGTAACGAATATATTGCAGATGCCATTTTCGATCAATCAAAAAAACTTGAGCAAGTTATATTTGCTGATTTCTTACATCCACAGGCAAAAAAATTAGCCGAAAGACTTAGTGAATTAACAAAACTTGAAAGATTATTCTTTTCTGATAACGGTTCTACTGCAGTGGAAGTCGCTTTAAAAATTGCCTTTCAATCATGGCAAAATAGAGGAGAGACAAGAACTCAAATAGTAGCTTTTGATGGAGCCTATCATGGTGATACATTTGGAGCAATGGCCTTAGGTGAAAGAAATATTTTTAATGAGAATTTCGATAATCTTATGTTTCCAGTTAGAAGAGTCCCATGGCCTTCAACTTGGATGAACGATGAAGAAGTAGAAAAAAAAGAAAATGAGGCGATCCAAAAATTAGAAAATCTACTTAAAACTCCCACAGTTGCAGTAATCCTTGAGCCACTTGTTCAAGGAGCAGGAGGTATGAATATGGTTAGGCCTCAGTTTATAAAAAAAGTTTCAGAAATTATAAAAAATAATAATTCTTTGTTAATTGCCGATGAAGTTTTAACTGGGTTTGGAAGATGTGGAGCCCTTTTTGCGTTTCAAAAGGCAAAAATCATTCCTGATTTAATAAGTATTTCAAAAGGTTTAACTGGTGGATTTTTACCGATGGGAATAACTTTATGTAAAGAAAAAATTTTTCAATTCTTTGTTGATGATTCCCCAAGAAAAACTTTTTGGCATGGACATAGTTTTACTGCTAATCCATTAGGTTGTGCTGCAGCAAACGCTAGTCTTGATTTATTAGAAAAAGAACCAAAAAAATACCTTTCATTTGAAGAAAAACATTTATCTCATTTAATTAAATTTAAAAACCTACCTTATATAAAAAAGGTAAGAGTATCCGGCACAATTGCTGCCTTTGATTTAGATATTGGGAACAAAAAAGGTTATTTCAATAATATCGGGAAAGAGATAAAGAGTCTTGCAATGGAGCAAGGTTTATTCATTAGGCCCCTCGGGAACGTTATTTACCTCTTGCCGCCTCTATGTATAACAGATGATCAATTAGAAAAAAGTTACTGGATAATAAGACAAATAATAGACAATCTTTAGATAGAATTTAAGGTCCCTGCAGTATTGCATTTTCCACATCTTCTCTATTAATGCAGTAAGAAAATAGTCTTTTAGTTTCTTGCCCTTCACTTTCCCATGTAACACTTAAATCTTCTCTTTCAAAAATAATAGTTGCATTCCAATTAGAAAGTAACAGGTACCATTTAGATGGATTATTAACATCCTTCACAGCACCTAAATCAGTTAGCCACAATTCCAATGATTGCAGTGAATGTTGGTTAATGGGTTTTTTTGGGAGATTCACAAATTTTTTTAAAGTATCATTTTACTAACCAGATAGGTATTGTATCTAATTCTTTGCCAGTAAAAGAGGCAATAAAAACTGAACAAATCAAACTAATAGAAATGATAATAAATAAAAGAAATAACGAAAACAATTCCCCATTTGAAAAAGGTCTTCTGTTACCTTCTAAATTTTGATTATTTGAATCGATTATTAAATTATTTAAAACTTTTGTATTATGCTTCTTAATTCTAGATTTTTCCTTTAGTTTGTTATCGTATATTTCCCTCAAATTACTATTATTCAAATTTTCATAAGCTTCCAAAACTTCTTGAAATTTACTTTTAGCATCGTCTATTTCTAAAGAAGTTGTATCAGGATGCAACTCAATGGAAAGTTTGCAAAATGCCTTTCTTAGTTCATGATTTGATGCATTTTCATCTACACCTAAAATTTTGTAATAAGAAATTTCCCCTTTCAAAATAATCTTTTATCAATATTGTAATTCTAATAAATTTTAAATAAATAGAATGTAATTTATGAATAGTAAAAATTTATATTTATAACGAAATGAAAAAACAGAACATTCCAGATGAAATTTTTTCCTTATTAACGGAAGAAGAGATAATTATGTTTCAAGAATTACAAATTAAAATAAAAGAATTAAATAATAAAACAAACTTAACGAGATTAATAAATGGTGATGATTATTGGATATCTCAAGTTTTTGACAGCATTTGGCCCTTTAAAACTTTCCCAAACATTCATTTTGATAATAAAAAATTTTTAGATATTGGATCCGGTTGTGGCTTCCCGGGTTTAGCTTATGCCATAATTCATCCTACTTCAGAAATATACCTAGTTGATTCTTCAAAAAAGAAAACAGATGCTCTAAAAAGCTTAATTACAGAGATCAATTTCAAAAACAATATTCATGTAATTAATGATCGTATTGAGAACTTAGCCCATCAATCGTCAATGAGAAACAGTTTCAATATAGCTACTACTAGAGCAGTGAGTAATCCATCAACAGTTTCAGAATATATACTACCAATGCTAAAAAAAGAAGGTTTAGGTGTTTTATATTGTGGCAAATGGACTGACAAAGAAAGTAAAAATCTAGATAAAACTTTAGAAATATTAGAAGGAAAATTTAAAGAGAAAAAGAAAATGTTGTTACCAAGCAATAAAGGTACCCGAAATATTATTCTTATTCAGCCAAAAAAAATTTGCCCTAAAATCTACCCAAGAAAAGTTGGCAAACCCGAGAAAAATCCATTATGAAATTATTTTTTTGATAATCTATTAGCAACCTTATCCCCAAACTTTTCTTTTAAAGTTCTCAATTTTTTTATAACTTTTTTTGGATTTATATGACCTTCTAATACTTTCAATAATTGGACTTCAGAAACATCCCTATCTAACAAATTAGAGTTATTTCCTGGGAACCAGTGACTTCCATTACCAAGCAATTGATATCTAGCTTTTGCAAAACCTTCCATATCTAACCAATCAATTAGATTTGAAAGCCAAAGCAGAACGGGAATATTAATATTTCCAGGCGTATATTCCCAGCTCGGCAAATTTCTATTCCAATTTTGATGCCACTCTAAACCCAAAGAATTGATTGATTCCTGCCTTAATCTGTTTAATATCTTCGGAACATACTTCTCAGAGTCTGATAACAGGGATACAGCTTCTAAGTGCAAATCAAAATCCGCCTCTTTTGCAATACCTACACTAAGAGTATGGACATTTTGATTTCTTAAGCAAAAAAGATCGTTAAAAACTATAGGATGTAGTGGCTTACAAAGTTCCAACATTTTGTCTGAGGGCGTATGAAGATGTCCCCCTTTATCCGTGGGACTTATTATAAAAACTCCAAGATCATACCTATTTGCCAAATTTATAACCTTTGTATTTTTTTGATTAATGAAATACCAGTGCAAATTTACATAATCAAAAAAGTTTGTTGATATAGCCCTCTCAATGAGTGAAGATTTTCCATGAGTTGAAAATCCAATAGAGCCAATTAAATTTTCTTTTTGCAAATTTCTTAAAATGTCAATACAACCTCCATCTTTAACAGCATGATGCAAATGTTCATCTGTATTAATGCCATGTATTGCTAACAAATCAATTCTTTTAACTTGTAATTTTTCAAAACTTGTCATGATATCTCTCTTAAAAATTTCTGGATCACTATTTGGAGGGATCTTTGTTTGGATAATG
Source organism: Prochlorococcus sp. AG-355-G23 (assembly GCA_003278765.1). Taxonomy (GTDB): domain Bacteria; phylum Cyanobacteriota; class Cyanobacteriia; order PCC-6307; family Cyanobiaceae; genus Prochlorococcus_A. Next base: position 1,017 of record QCDK01000017.1, on the reverse strand, counting down.
TTTGGAATTTTTTCTATATTTTTAAAACCCATTCCTAATTGAACCTCAGAAGTCCCATAATACTTAGCAGTTTCGACATGACTTAAGCCATACTTAATTGCTAGGTTTAAAATATTTTCTACTTTATTTTGTTCTTCATTTGAAATCTCAGAAAAACCTAATTGTTCCCAGCTTTTTTGAAATCTCATACCACCTAGAGATAAAATAGGAATCTTCAGATTGGTTCTACCAAATCTCCGATATTGCATCTTTTAAAAAATTAATGCTTATTCATTCTTGGTGGCTTTCCAAATGATTGAAACATGTCTCTATTGAGGCTATTCTCTAAATCATTTAATTCTTCAAACTTGACCCAATGAATACAATCAACAGGGCAAGTATCTATTGCCTCTTGTATAACATCAACACTGTCACCATCTTGTCTGATTGCTCGACTTCTACCATGAAATTCGTCAACTAAGAAAGTGTTTGAAGCAACGTGAACACAGTATTGACAACCAATGCATTTAGCTTCATCAACCCAAACAGCTTTTTCTGCTAATTGACCACCTAAAACTGCCTCAAAACCTGAAACTTCAATATTTTCTCCAGAATTATCAAATGGATCGGTAAAATCCATAATATGTGATCAGTTTTCCCACTTGGTTAAAACCAATTCAATAGAGCCGTCATTTTGTTTTTTTTGTTCTACGATTTGATAACCATCCTCTTTCGTTTTAGAAATAATTGTTTCATAGGCATACCTTTGAGTAACCTTAGAGATAAATCTTTCTACTGGAAGCTCAAATTTCCACAGATCTAGATCAGTAACTAACTCATATGAGTTTGAAGTATTATCCCATTTAAATCCAACTTTAGTCTCTCCAGGAAGGTTCATGCTTATATCAACAGCTGTAAATTTACCTCTATAACCTTTAACAAACTTTTCTTCTTGGTTGATCATATAACCAAGATTATTTAAGGCTTTAATTAATGGCTCTGAATTTTTGAGCTGAGTTTTAATCGTACTAAAGTGTG
>QCDK01000016.1 GCA_003278765.1 Prochlorococcus sp. AG-355-G23 | reverse complement strand
TAAAAATAATCTATGCAGTTGTCAAGGTTCTCTGAAAACAATGAAATTAATTCAATGAGTCCAGCATCTTAATGATTTCATTAGGAAGCTAGATTCGTTCAGAATAATGATCACAACTCAAAACATTTCCTTTCTACCGGTTATGGAAGAGGTGGTAATCAGTGGAGGTAAGCGGACTCGAACCGCTGACATCCTGCTTGCAAAGCAGGCGCTCTACCAACTGAGCTATACCCCCAACATAGAGATATGGGCCATCCTGGACTTGAACCAGGGACCTCACCCTTATCAGGGGTGCGCTCTAACCACCTGAGCTAATGGCCCAGGAAAATAATGGGTGTGACCTAGAAAAACTTAGGATATGAAATTCTTAACAAATTAAGAACGTGAGATACCGATCGACCTAAGGTGACAAAATAATATTAAACATTTTGTTGTCTCCCTGTTAGGAGGTGATCCAGCCGCACCTTCCGGTACGGCTACCTTGTTACGACTTCACCCCAGTCATTAGCCCCACCTTCGGCGTCCTCCTCCACAAGGGTTGGAGTAACGACTTCGGGCATGGCCAACTTCCATGGTGTGACGGGCGGTGTGTACAAGGCCCGGGAACGTATTCACCGCAGTATGCTGACCTGCGATTACTAGCGATTCCTACTTCACGTAGGCGAGTTGCAGCCTACGATCTGAACTGAGCCACGGTTTATGGGATTTGCTAGCTCTCGCGAGTTTGCTGCCCTTTGTCCGTAGCATTGTAGTACGTGTGTAGCCCAGGGTGTAAGGGGCATGATGACTTGACGTCATCCACACCTTCCTCCGGTTTATCACCGGCGGTCTTTCTAGAGTGCCCAACTAAATGCTGGCAACTAAAAACGTGGGTTGCGCTCGTTGCGGGACTTAACCCAACATCTCACGACACGAGCTGACGACAGCCATGCACCACCTGTCACTGCATTCCCGAAGGCACCCTCAAATTTCTAAGAGGTTCGCAGGATGTCAAACCCTGGTAAGGTTCTTCGCGTTGCATCGAATTAAACCACATACTCCACCGCTTGTGCGGGCCCCCGTCAATTCCTTTGAGTTTCACACTTGCGTGCGTACTCCCCAGGCGGAACACTTAACGCGTTAGCTACGACACCGAAGGGGTCGATTCCCCCGACACCTAGTGTTCATCGTTTACGGCCAGGACTACAGGGGTATCTAATCCCTTTCGCTCCCCTGGCTTTCGTCCATGAGCGTCAGTAATGGCCCAGCAGAGCGCCTTCGCCACTGGTGTTCTTCCCGATATCTACGCATTTCACCGCTACACCGGGAATTCCCTCTGCCCCTACCATACTCAAGCCTTTCAGTTTCCACTGCCATGATGGAGTTAAGCTCCACGTTTTAACAGCAGACTTGAAAAGCCGCCTGCGGACGCTTTACGCCCAATAATTCCGGATAACGCTTGCCACTCCCGTATTACCGCGGCTGCTGGCACGGAATTAGCCGTGGCTTATTCCTCAAGTACCGTCATATCTTCTTCCTTGAGAAAAGAGGTTTACAGCCCAGAGGCCTTCGTCCCTCACGCGGCGTTGCTCCGTCAGGCTTTCGCCCATTGCGGAAAATTCCCCACTGCTGCCTCCCGTAGGAGTCTGGGCCGTGTCTCAGTCCCAGTGTGGCTGATCATCCTCTCAGACCAGCTACTGATCGAAGCCTTGGTGAGCCATTACCTCACCAACAAGCTAATCAGACGCGAGCTCATCCTCAGGCGAAATTCATTTCACCAGTAGGCATATGGGGTATTAGCGGTCGTTTCCAACCGTTATCCCCCTCCTGAGGGCAGATTCTCACGCGTTACTCACCCGTCCGCCACTAACCCGAAGGTTCGTTCGACTTGCATGTGTTAAGCACGCCGCCAGCGTTCATCCTGAGCCAGGATCAAACTCTCCGTTGTGTTCAAATCCTTTTGTAGATAAATCTACTCAAATTGAATTGCTTTATCCAAATAAAAATTTGCTTTTATCTAGTTTTAGCCTCCTTAAATTTTAAGGATTACATTGAGTGCACATTAAAAATATTTCTAAAGTGACTTTCCAAGATCTCAGATCCGTTTGCATCAAAGCTAAAAGTTAGCAATTGATGACATTTTTTTTATATTCTTGACGGGACCTCACACCTTTATTGCATATACATCTCGAATTATCCAACAAAAATTAGTAATTCTCGACGCAATAAAAGCATCAGTTCCTAAGTTTTTAAATTTTCTAGGTGCAGAGTTAGACAACTTGTGAATAACCCAATCAGAAAGGAAAACCCTTCTACTGGCTGAAAATAATGATCGAAATCAAATCTTCAGAAAATTCATTCATTTACCCAAAATCAGATTTAAGGTATTTGCTTGAACAATGCAAAAAGAATATTTCTGCCCAGAAGAAAATACTAAACCATCCCACCGTAATTATGCAACCTTTTATACAAAAATTTTTTATTAATTTTTTATTTGTTCAAAGTCTCTTTAAACAACTAGGCTTAAATAGAGGGATATAAATGAAATGGCAGAAAGATTTAGTCAAAAAAATCTAAGAGTAAGACCAAGTTCCGATGAGGAGAAAATTGTAACAAATGCAAAAAAACACTTCGAGAAAACTTTGGTTGAGATATCAGGCGAGTTAGTGGGTAGCGTTGCGGCACTAGAACACCCAACAAAAAATAAAAAATTAAATTACGGAGAAATATTTTTAAGAGACAACGTTCCTGTAATGATTTACCTCATTACCCAAAAAAGGTACGAAATTGTAAAAAAGTTTCTAAGTGTGTGCCTTGAGTTACAAAGCGCTAATTACCAAACACGTGGGGTATTTCCTACAAGTTTCGTTGAAGAGAATGGAAAGCTCATTGGAGACTATGGTCAGAGATCAATAGGGAGGATTACCTCTGCAGATGCAAGTTTATGGTGGCCCATTTTATGTTGGTATTATGTGAATAAAAGCGGTGATTATGCCTTTGGGAAAAGTCAAAGCGTTCAAAGAGGTATTCAACTACTACTAGATCTAGTTCTACATCCAACCTTTGAGGGTACTCCAGTACTTTTTGTTCCAGACTGCGCATTTATGATTGATAGACCTATGGATGTATGGGGAGCACCTTTAGAAGTTGAAGTTTTACTTCATGGATGTTTAAAAAGTTGCATAAGGTTAATGGAATTAAGCAGAGCAGATCATGTTAGTAGACTTTTAGACCAAAGACTTATTCTTACAAATCAATGGGTTAAGGATTTAGGAAGTTTTCTTTTAAAACACTATTGGGTTACAAGCCAAACAATGCAAATCCTAAGAAGGAGGCCAACTGAGCAGTATGGTGATGATCAACACTTCAATGAATTTAATGTTCAACCTCAAGTAGTCCCCTCATGGCTACAGGATTGGTTAGAGAATAGAGGTGGTTACTTAATAGGAAATATTAGGACAGGAAGACCTGACTTTCGATTTTACAGTTTAGGTAATTCTCTAGCATGTATGTTCGGGGTACTGCCTCCTGAAGAACAAAGAGCTTTATTTAGATTAGTTTTACATAACAGACAGCATTTGATGGCTCAAATGCCCATGAGAATTTGTCATCCTCATATGGATGTCGAAGAATGGCAAAATAAAACTGGATCGGATCCAAAGAATTGGCCTTGGAGTTACCACAACGGTGGTCATTGGCCAAGTTTACTTTGGTTTTTTGGTGCAGCCGTTCTATTGCATCAAAAAAATTACGGTTCTGATGATGTGATTCTCATGGAAGAAATGAGATCTTTAATAGAGGAATCGTATTGGTGTCAGCTAAATCAATTACCTAAGCAAGAATGGGCAGAATATTTTGATGGACCTACAGGTACTTGGGTTGGTCAACAATCTAGAACTTATCAAACCTGGACAATTGTTGGATTTTTATTGATGAATCATTTTCTAAGGGATGAGTATAACGATCTAGATATGTTTAAAATTTAAAGCTTAAAATAAACCTAGGGTTAGTGATTTATCAATAGGCAAACATGCACCAATACCAAGATATATTGTTAGAAAAGTTCCGAATAAGAAAACTGACATTGCTATTGGTCTTCTAAATGGATTAGAAAATTTATTAACGTTTTCAATAAAGGGAAGAATCATTAAACCAAGTGGAATTAATGTTTGAAGTGCAATGCCCAAAAGTTTATTGGGAACAACCCTAAGTATTTGAAAAACAGGGTATAGGTACCACTCAGGGAGTATCTCAAGGGGTGTGGCGAAGGGATTAGCTTTATCTCCCAACATTGCAGGATCAAGAACTGCTAATCCAACTACGCAAGCAATAGTTCCTAGGATAACTACCGGGAAAATATACAGTAAATCATTTGGCCAAGCAGGCTCTCCATAGTAATTATGGCCCATACCTTTAGCTAACTTTGCTCTTAATTTTGGATCAGATAGATCTGGTTTTTTTAACGTTGACATATGAAAAACTAATAATGATTTTAGTATAAGATTTTATAATGGACCTGAAATACCCTGTTTACGAATCATTAAAAAGTGCATCAACATGAAGACTGCTAATGACCATGGCAATACAAAAGTATGAAGACTGTAAAATCTGGTTAAAGTAGATTGTCCAACACTTTCTCCACCTCTTAATAGTTCAACCATAAAGTCACCGATTACTGGTATTGCAGCAGGAACACCTGAAACAATCTTAACTGCCCAATAACCTACCTGATCCCAGGGTAGGGAGTAACCTGTTACTCCAAAAGCGACAGTTATGACGGCCATAACAACACCTGTAACCCAAGTTAGCTCTCTTGGCCTTTTAAAACCTCCCGTAAGATAAACCCTAAAGACATGAAGGATTAACATCAAAACCATCATTGATGCACTCCATCTATGCACAGATCTTATTAGCCACCCAAAACTTACATCGGTCATTAAATAACTGACTGAACTGTAAGCTTGTGTAACTGTTGGCTTATAGTAAAAAGTCATTGCAAAACCTGTTGCAAATTGAATTAGGAAGCATACTAAAGTTATGCCTCCTAAACAATAAAAAATATTTACATGAGGGGGTACGTACTTGGAAGTTACGTCGTCAGTTATGTCTTGAATTTCAAGCCTTTCTTGAAACCAGTCATAAACAGATGAAGAATTCGCCATCCAAAAAAAATTAGCTTTGATATAAAGAGCTTACTTAAAATTCTTATACTTGGTGTTAACACTTAACCCAATGAATTCATCTTTTAACAAACTTTTAACATTCAAAACTGTTATCTCTGCATTAATGATCATCATTTTTTCTGTCAATCTTTTGTTGATTGAAAGAGTTGATGCTCTCAGTGATAGCAGGCAATTAGTACTTGATGCTTGGACCTTGGTAAACGAAGGCTTTTATGATCCAGAAAAGTTTGATGAAATCCAATGGAAAAGAATTAGACAAAAAACATTACAGAAACAAATTGAAACAAGTGAAGAGGCTTATTCCGCAATTGAAGACATGTTAAGACCTTTAGACGATCCATACACGAGAGTTTTGCGCCCAAAAGATTATGAACTATTGAAATCAAGTAATTTTGGGAGTGAAATTAATGGTGTTGGGCTTCAATTAGGTGAAGATGATGACAATAAAATTAAAGTTATTTCTACTCTTGGAGGTTCGCCAGCTGAAGAAGCTGGAATAGTAAGCGGGGAATTGATAGAGAAAGTAGACGGAATCTCATCAGAAAAATTAGGGCTTGCAAGTACTGCCTCTAAGTTAAGAGGTGAATCAGGTACAAAAGTTTTAGTTGAAGTATCTTCAGAATCAGGAGAAATTAGGGAAGTCGATTTAGAGAGGAGATCGGTTGATCTCAGACCAGTTAGAACAAAAAGATTAAGAGACGATTCTCACACAATAGGATATTTAAGGATAACTCAATTCAGCGAAAGTGTACCCAAAAAAGTCGAAGAGGCACTTCAAGAGTTAAAAGAGAAAGAGGTTGAGGCCTTGATCTTGGATCTTAGAAATAATTCAGGGGGACTAGTAAGCTCAGGCATAGCAGTTGCAGACTCATTATTGAGTGAGAAACCTGTAGTCGAGACAAAAGACAGAAATGGAATCAAAGATGCAATTATTTCTCAAAAAGAGACATCTTTTGATGGACCAATGGTGACTTTAGTAAATAAAGGTACCGCAAGTGCCAGTGAAATACTTGCCGGTTCTTTACAAGATAATGAGAGATCGATTCTTATGGGGGAACAAACTTATGGGAAAGGTTTAATTCAATCCCTCAAAAGTTTGGGAGAAGATAGTGGTATTGCTATAACAGTAGCTAGTTACTTAACCCCCAAAGGTAATAATATTCAAGGTCAAGGTATGACCCCCGACAAATTACTTGATCTACCAGATACAAGTGATTATGGAAGTACTGACGATAAATGGGTGAGAAATGCAGAATTATTTCTCGGATCGCTTTTAGAAAAAGAAGAAGTTTCAGTTCAAAGAAGTGAATTAAAAAATGAAGAAATTAAATCTTTAAATGGCTAAAGATTGAAAATAAAAAATCTCAAAAATATGAGCATTAAAAGAATTTTTCATGACCCAATCCATAAAGGAATAGTATTTGATGCAGGAAAGCCAGAAGAATTAATGATTATGGAATTAATTGATACAGTAGCTTTTCAAAGACTAAGAAGAATAAAACAACTTGGTGCGGCATCATTACTTTTTCATGGTGCAGAATCGAGTAGATTTACTCACTCAATTGGCGTTTTTTGTATAGCTAGAAAAATTTATAAGAGATTAATTGAAAGTAAATCTTCATTTTGTGAAAACAAGTTTGTTCTTTATGGAGCAGCTCTACTACATGATTTAGGTCATGGACCTTTAAGCCATACCAGTGAAAAAATATTCAGTCATGATCACGAAGAATGGTCTGAAAAATTAGTTACAAATTATTCTCCAATAAATTCAATCCTCAAAAAGTATGACAATGAATTACCCAGGAAAATTGGTGAATTATTTCACTCAAAACAACTATTTTCAAAACCTTTAAAGACATTAATTAGCAGTGAGATAGATTGCGATCGTCTCGATTATCTTTTACGCGATAGTTACAACACAGGTACTAATTATGGCTTAGTAGATTTAGAAAGAATAATTTCAGCTCTTACCTTTTCGCCTGATGGGAATATCGGAATTAAACCAAAAGGAGTGATCGCTATTGAGCATTTCCTTGTCCTTAGAAACATGATGTATAGAACAATATACAATCACAAGATAAACGAAGTATCAACATGGATTCTGGAAAAAATTTTACATACATTAAAAAATAATTATAAAAAGGATATTTGGTTAGATAATTCTCTATTCAAATGGATTTTTTCACCTTCAAAGGTTGATTTTGATGATTTTATTAGAAATGATGATGTAACCTTTTACTATCATTTAATTAGATGGAAAGATGAATCTTTTGAACCACTTTCTACTCTATGCAAAATGTTTATTGACAGAGATCTATTAAAGGCATCGGATATAAGTTACTTAAGTAAAATTGATAGATTAAAAATCCTGGCATTTTCGAGAAAATTATGTGAAGAGAATGGTTTTGATGCGGATATATTTTGCGGAATTAAGGAAAGGTCTTTTAAAGGTTTTGAATCTAATAATGCACTTAAAATATGGGACGGGACTTATCAGAGCTCATTAGAAAATAGTTCTGCATTAATAAAAACTTTAATGAGTTCTGAGGAAAGCTCTTTTATTATTTATCCAGGTATGATCAAAAATGAAATTATTAATGAAATTTCATTAATAAAAAACAATTCCTAGATTTTATACAATGGAAATCGTTTTAAAAAACAGTAAAAGTAAATATCTAGAGGTTTTTTCTTTGTTAGATTTGGACAATATCCATGAAACTTTCAAAAGATTTTCCTCCATCAAGGAACCTTTAGAAGCAAAAATTTTCACATTCAATGAGTCAGTAAGTTCTAATCAATTATCAAAATTAAAAAATCATTTTGATAAAGTTAATATCCGTTCATTATGCCTTTATTCAAGTAATAGAGATACAATTTTAAGCGGTAAGTCTTTAAAAATAGATTCAACTTTTATAAGAGAACAAGAGATTAAAAAGAAGTTACAGTCATTTAAGTTAAAAAAGAAAGACGATTTTCTTCACGAAGGAACAGTACGATCGGGTGAAAGAATATCTTCAAATGGAAACCTTTGCATTATTGGAGACGTTAATCCAGGAGCAATAGTATCCGCTAAGAAAAATATTTACGTTTGGGGCAAATTATTAGGGATCGCATTCGCAGGGAAAAGTGGAAATAAAAATGCTTCTATTGCATCTCTTTATTTAAACCCTTTACAGTTAAGAATTGCAGATGTTATTGCTATTGGACCAAAGGATAAGCCCAAAAATTTTTATCCAGAAATTGCAGTAATAAATAAACAAACGATAATCATCAAACCACACATAATCGAAAATAAAAATTAATCAATAACTTGCAATAAATTAATTCAAACTAGATAAATTTAAGAATTACTTAATCTTTAAAATATTTAACTTTCTGCAAGTGGCCTTATTATTTGTAAAATCTTTAAAATCGTGGGGAAAAATACTCGCACAATATTAATTTGTTCAGGTAAAGGTGGAGTTGGTAAAACAACTTTGACTGCTAACCTAGGGATAGCACTTGCTAATAGCGGAGCAACAACTGCTGTATTAGATGCTGATTTTGGCTTAAGAAATTTAGATCTTCTTCTAGGATTAGAAAATCGCATCATTTATACGGCTCAAGATGTTCTAGACAAAAATTGTCGTCTTGACCAAGCATTGGTTAGACATAAAAAGGAACCTAATCTTGCTCTTCTACCTGCTGGAGATCCAAGGATGTTGGATTGGATGAAGCCCGAAGATATGAAAAAAATTAGTGAGTTACTTAGTGAGAACTTTGATTTTGTCTTAGTAGACTGTCCTGCTGGTGTAGAAGATGGCTTTAAAAATGCTCTTGCAGCATGTAAAGAAGCTATTGTTGTTACTAATCCAGAATTATCCGCAGTGCGGGATGCGGATAGAGTAATAGGAATTCTTAATACTTCAGATATTGAGCCTATTCAACTTGTAATCAATAGAGTTCGCCCTAATATGATGGCTAGTCAAGAAATGTTATCTATCGAGGATGTGCAAGGGATCCTTTCTTTGCCTTTATTAGGTATTGTTTTAGAAGATGAACAAGTAATAATAAGTACAAATAGAGGTGAGCCACTGACACTTTCAGATGGTAGATCACCTGCAAAAAAATGTTATTTGAATGTTTCTCAAAGACTTACAAATAAGGATGTACCAATTATCGATCCAAAAAAAGAAGGCAAAAGTCTTAAAGATAAATTCATGAGATTAATGCAAACAAAGGTTTTTTAAAATGATGACTCTCAGAGATCTTATAAATAAATTACTAGGCAGAGAAACGTCTAGCGCAAATACAGCTAGAGAAAGATTACAACTTGTACTTGCTCATGACAGAGTTGATATGAGTTCCTTAACAACTGATCTTTTAGATAAAATGAGAAAAGAAATTCTTGATGTTGTTGCTAAATATGTTGAAATTGATTTTGATGAGGTGGCAGTAAGTTTAGAGACTGAAGATAGAATGACTGCATTAGTTGCCAATTTACCAATCAAAAGAACTATTTCAGGAGAAATAAAATTTAAAAAAACTGATAAAACTGATAAAACGGATAAAGCTAATAAAGATATCAAAAAGTAATAAATTTAAAAAAAGCTAAAAAAATACTGATAATTGACCCTCCCTAATTGTAAAATGAATGGATTGCCGGCTTAGCTCAGCGGTAGAGCAGCGCTTTTGTAAAGCGAAGGTCATCAGTTCAAATCTGTTAGCCGGCATTTTGATTTATTTAATTCTGTTCAAATTCTTTCACTGAAAATAAAAAGATAAAACCTATCAAAGCAATGATGGGAAACGATCTTATTTCGAGAACATATTCTAAAAAAGATGCAAGAGGTTCAAATACCCAATAAGTAAAAAATTGAATTAACAATACAAAAAATAATAATAAAAACATTAATACAATTCCCTGACTGATACTTCTCCTTCTCTAATTAGTCTCCAATCTCCACTTTTCTTCCAAAAAATAATAGTACTAGCTTTTCCACTTCTTTTTTCCCAGGGAATAGGGCCCAAAATTTTTACAGAAGGGAAATCTAGAGCAATACCTTCAACTGTGGTTGATCCTTTAAAACCTGAAATATTTGCACTTGAAGTTAACAAAGGGCCTGTTTCTTTCATGAGAGATTGAGCCATATATGAATTTGGAATCCTCAACCCAAGAGTAAGATCATTGCTTGTGAGAATTTTAGTATGTTTTTCTGAAGCAGGAATAACCATTGTCAGAGCTCCAGGCCAATATTTTGAAGCTATATTTTCGTAATCTTCTTTGGCTGATTCGTGAACATAATCGATTAATTGTTTGTGTTCTGATCCCATAAGAATTAAAGGTTTATCTCTATCTCTTTTTTTAAACTCATAAATAATTTCAGAAAATTTTGGCAGGCATCCAATTGCAGGTAATGTGTCGGTCGGGAAAATTATAGGTAAACCACTTTTAAGAGTATTCAAAGCGGATTTTGATTCTACTAAATTCATTAAAATAATGAACCTACAATAATTTATTTATATCTTCCAATGGTAAATCTACCAATACCTGAAAAATCTTTCACAATGTCTATTGATGTAAATTTATTTTTCATAAGTAGTTGTTTTACTTTTTCGCCTTGATCATGATGATTTTCTAAAATTAGCCAGCCCTTCTCTTTTAAAAATAATGGTGCTTTTTGTATAATTTCCCTAATATGCTTTAAACCATCTTCGCCGCCTAATAAAGCAACTTTAGGTTCGAAATTCTTAACTTCTTTTGGTAATTTTTCATAAGTATCACTCGGAATATATGGCGGATTGGAAATAGCGAAATCTAATTTCCCTTGAAAACTTTCAAGAGGTGACCACCAATTCCCACAACAAAATTTCAAATTTGATTGTTTAGAAGAATTTTTATAATTTTTAGATGCTATTTCTAATGCATCTTGATCTATATCAGTTGCTACTCCTTCGCTCAGTGGATAAGCCAATGCCAAAGCAATACTAATAGCGCCTGATCCAGTTCCTAATTCAGCAAAAAATAATTTTTCTGACTTCTTTTTAAATACACTAAAGACAATATCAACTATGAGTTCTGTTTCTGGCCTCGGTATAAGTACTTTATTTGTAACTTTTAATTTTAAATCTCTCCAAAAAGTTACACCACAAAGATATTGAATAGGGCAAGATTTAAATAAATGATCGTCCCAAACAGATTCTAAATATTCTAAGTTTTTTTTAAAAAGTAAGTTTCCCCTTGGATTTAATATTTTCGAATTTATATCACTAGTCTGTATACCACCTATACAATCAAGTAAAACAGCAAAAGATTGTTGATTACCTCCTTTAGATAGTTGCTTCTTTTTCCAAAATAAAAATTCTTCTACAGAAATGCAAAGCATCTATAAAGCGTTAGCGTTTTGGACCAAGCCTACCTTTACTAGAGTCAGAATAGAAGCTTGATTTTTCTCCATCTTGAGTAGAAATAAATAATCCAATAAGGAAAATTGTTGGCACCCCTACAAATAAAAGACTAGCTACGAATCCAAAGTTAGTTGTTTCCATTTAGTTGGTAGTTATATTACGTATTAAGACTATAGACATATAACTAGAAATAAAGTGGAAAAATAAACAAATTTTATAATCTGATTAACAGTCTTATACAATTTAACGCGGTAATTTTTTATTTTCACTAATTTTTTTTAATTCTTCCAAATTTGAGGGAGGGGATTGTGGTTTTGTTAAAATTACTGCAGATGACTTTATCAATGTTTGGCATGCGAGTCGCCAATTTTCTGGTCTATTTTTAAGTTTTTCTGCTTCAACAGATGTAAGAGGGCTCAATGAATTTTTATTTCCACCTTCAACTGAAATAAAACAAGTACTGCATTGTCCAGCACCTCCACAATTTCCCAAAATACCTTTTAGTCCATAAAGTTGTAAATTCTCTTTCATTACGAGTTCTCTTAAATTTTCACCAGGATTACATTGAACCTCTAAGTCCTCACGAATAAATCTGATAGTTGCCATTTTTTTAGTTATTTTTCTTATTTTGGCGTTTTACTTTGAGAATTGTGACCAAAATATTAACAGTTTTTAGCTAAAAATTTCTTGTAAACTAGGTTCTGCCAATGGATTTGCCCAATTTTTGCAAGAAAATAAATTTATTTACAAAAATCCCTCAAAGACTAAAAAACCCTTACTATCGTGATGTTTAGCTGTTTATGCAGCATAGTTACTAGAAATTAACCGATGGGATTGCCTTGGTATCGAGTTCACACAGTAGTTATTAATGACCCAGGTCGACTACTTGCTGTGCATCTTATGCATACTGCATTATTAGCCGGCTGGGCCGGTTCAATGGCTCTTTATGAATTAGCCATTTTTGATCCTTCTGATGCTGTTCTAAATCCAATGTGGAGACAGGGGATGTACGTTATGCCTTTCATGGCAAGACTAGGTATCACAAGTAGTTGGAATGGATGGGATATTACCGGTGCTACTGGAGTTGATCCTGGATTCTGGAGCTTCGAAGGTGTTGCGGCGGCACACATAGTATTCAGTGGCCTATTGATGTTGGCATCTATTTGGCACTGGACATACTGGGACCTAGATTTATGGGAAGATTCAAGAACTGGTGAACCTGCTCTTGATTTACCAAGAATTTTCGGAATCCACCTTCTTTTAGCAGGACTTACATGTTTTGGTTTTGGAGCTTTTCATTGCGCAAACGTTGGGATTTGGGTTTCTGATCCTTATGGTTTAAGTGGTCATGTAGAGCCTGTAGCACCCTCCTGGGGAGTGGAAGGATTTAATCCTTTTAATCCAGGAGGTATTGTTGCTAATCATATTGCGGCTGGACTAATGGGTATTATTGGAGGTATTTTTCACATCACCAATAGGCCTGGGGAAAGACTTTACAGAGCATTAAAACTTGGAAGTCTCGAAGGAGTTCTAGCTAGTGCTTTAGCTGCTGTACTATTTGTTTCTTTCGTTGTTTCAGGAACAATGTGGTACGGTTCAGCAACTACCCCAATAGAGCTTTTTGGTCCTACCAGATACCAATGGGATTCAGGCTATTTCAAAACTGAAATTAATAGAAGAGTACAAGCTGCTATTGACGATGGTGCCACTAAATCAGAGGCATATGAATCGATTCCAGAGAAATTAGCCTTCTATGATTATGTAGGTAATAGTCCAGCTAAAGGGGGATTATTCAGAGTTGGAGCTCTTGTTAATGGTGATGGTTTACCAACTGGTTGGCAAGGTCACATTGCTTTCCAAGATAAGGAAGGTAACGAATTAGAAGTTAGAAGAATTCCTAATTTCTTTGAAAACTTCCCTGTCATTCTTGAAGACAAAGAAGGCAATGTAAGGGCAGATATTCCATTTAGAAGAGCTGAAGCAAAGTACTCATTTGAACAAACTGGCATTACTGCAACTATCTATGGAGGGGACCTAGATGGACAAACATTTACAGATCCTGCAGTAGTGAAAAGATTAGCTAGAAAGGCTCAACTTGGAGAAGCATTCAAGTTTGACAGAGAGACATATAAATCTGACGGTGTATTCCGGAGTTCTCCAAGAGCTTGGTTTACATATGCACATTTATGTTTCGGATTGCTATTCTTGTTTGGGCACTGGTGGCATGCCTCGAGAACTCTTTACAGAAATTCCTTTGCTGGTATTGATGCTGAGATTGGTGACCAAGTTGAATTTGGTTTATTCAAAAAGCTTGGAGACGAAACCACAAGAAGAATCCCTGGCAGGGTTTAAACTAAACTTTATTACTTAATCTTATGGAAGCTTTCGCTTACGTTCTTATTCTAACTCTCGCAGTTGTAACCTTATTCTTTGCTGTCGCCTTTAGAGACCCACCTAAATTTGATAGAAAATGAACCAATAAAAAAACCTCTATAACAAGAGGTTTTTTTTTACTTTTCATAATTAAGATATTACCCTACTATTAGGGTTGAAGTGCATTTTCTTACCACATGCAGTGTCCAACCTGTCAAAACACAGATAGCAGAGTTTTGGAATCAAGATCTGCTGATAGTGGTAAAAGTGTTCGAAGAAGAAGAGAGTGCTTAAATTGCAGCTTTAGATTTACAACTTATGAAAGAGTGGAAACAATGCCAGTTTCAGTTATAAAGAAAGACGGCGGCAGAGAATTATTTGATAAACAAAAATTATTTACTGGCATATCAAGGGCGTGCGAAAAAACGAACTTCAGTAGTGAAGCCATTATAAATTTCGTAGATGGAATTGAATCACAAATCATTCAAGATTCTAATAAAGATATTAAATCTTCACAAATCGGAGAATTAATACTTAAAAATCTTAGAAAAGAAAACGAAGTCGCTTATATAAGATACGCCTCAGTTTACAGAAAATTTAATGGGGTAAAAGATTTTATTTCAACTCTTGAATCTCTAAAGGGAAGTTCAAAAAGCCAATTAGCATCAATTTTATAAAATTCAGCATCTTAAAGTGTAGAATACATATCACAAATGTTTTTGCTATTGGTTTGCAGGCTAGTAGCATTCCTTTCTAACTACCTTAGGTAGTCTGCGATACAACAAATGAACGAAAATTCTTCCCAAACCATTAAAGAACTTTCTGAGGATCAAGAAATTAAAAATTCGTCTGAGTTAGATAATGATTCAGCATCTCAAAATGAGGAAGATTTATCATTTGAGAAGAGAGATATACCTTCAGCAGATTCTTCCTCTAGCAGAACAAATGCGGATTTTGACAACGCAGGATTCACACAAGAAGAATTCGCATCACTTTTGGGTAAGTATGACTATAATTTCAAACCTGGCGACCTAGTTAAAGGTACCGTTTTTGCACTAGAGCCCAAAGGGGCCATGATAGATATAGGAGCAAAAACAGCTGCTTTTATGCCAGTTCAGGAGGTTTCAATAAATAGAGTTGAAGGTCTTAATGATGTTTTACAACCTTCAGAAAGTAGAGAATTTTTCATAATGAGTGAGGAAAATGAAGATGGCCAATTAGCCCTCTCCATTAGAAGAATTGAATATCAGAGAGCATGGGAAAGGGTTAGACAACTTCAAAAAGAAGATGCAACTATATATTCTGAAGTTTTTGCAACAAATAGAGGCGGAGCTCTTGTTAGGGTAGAAGGCTTGAGAGGTTTTATCCCAGGCTCTCATATAAGTGCTCGAAAAATTAAAGATGACTTGGAAGGTGAATATTTACCTTTAAAATTTCTCGAAGTTGATGAAGAGAGAAATAGATTAGTACTTAGTCATAGAAGAGCTTTGGTTGAGAAAAAAATGAACCGACTTGAGGTAGGTGAAGTTGTTGTTGGTTCTGTAAAAGGTATTAAACCGTATGGAGCCTTTATTGATATTGGTGGAGTAAGTGGTCTATTGCACATTTCTGAAATTAGTCATGAACATATTGAGACTCCTCATAATGTTTTAAATGTAAGTGACCAAATGAAAGTTATGATAATTGACCTTGATTCAGAAAGAGGGCGAATTTCATTATCTACTAAAGCACTTGAACCTGAACCAGGCGATATGCTAACTGACCCTCAAAAAGTTTTTAGTAAAGCTGAAGAAATGGCTGCTAAATATAAACAAATGTTATTTGAACAAACTGACGATAACGAAGAGCTCCCTATTTCTTCAGCTGAAACAGTTTAAATTTAATTATTAATTTTTGGAGGGATATCAGAACCAGAAGTTTCTTTATTCTTAAAGATGTATTTTTTTAATTTACAATTATTGATTAGTAACAAGAGTTTAATTTAGGATAAAGTTTAATTTCAAAATCATGTGTTAATGAGTGATTTTATCTTCACTTCTGAGTCTGTAACCGAAGGTCATCCTGACAAAATATGTGATCAGATAAGTGATGCTGTTCTAGATGCCTTACTAACAGAAGATCCAGAAAGCAGAGTTGCATGTGAAACAGTTGTAAATACTGGTCTTTGCTTACTTACTGGAGAAATAACTTCAAAAGCAAAAGTTGATTATATAAAACTTGTCAGGAATGTAATTAAAGAAATTGGCTATGAAGGCTATAAAGCAGGTGGTTTTGACGCAAATAGTTGTGCTGTTTTAGTAGCACTCGACGAGCAATCCCCAGATATTTCTCAAGGAGTAAACAATGCAGATGATGTTAATGATGATTTGGAAGATAATACCGGAGCTGGTGATCAAGGCATAATGTTTGGCTATGCATGCGATGAAACTCCTGAATTGATGCCCTTACCGATTAGCTTGGCCCATAGATTAGCTATTCAACTTGCCAAAGTAAGGCATGAAAAAGTCCTTAACTATCTCCTCCCTGATGGCAAAACTCAAGTAAGCATTGATTACAAAGAAGGGTTGCCTGTTTCGATTAATACTATTTTAATTTCAACTCAACATAATCCCGAAATTGAAGGCATCACAAATGAAGAAGAAATTCGTCAAATAATAAAAGAAGATTTGTGGAAACATGTTGTAATTCCTGCTACTGAAGATTTAGAAATCAAACCAAACATTCACAAAACAAGATTTCTAGTCAACCCCACTGGGAAATTTGTTGTAGGAGGACCTCAAGGAGATGCAGGGCTTACTGGGAGAAAAATTATTGTAGATACTTACGGAGGATATGCAAGACACGGAGGAGGGGCATTCTCTGGGAAAGATCCCACAAAAGTGGATAGATCAGCCGCTTATGCAGCACGTTATGTTGCTAAAAGTATCGTCAAGGCAAAATTGGCAAAAAAGGCGGAAGTACAATTAAGTTATGCAATTGGAGTCGCAAAACCGATTTCCATTCTCGTTGAAACTTTTGATACTGGGATTATTTCACAAGGTAATTTGACTGAACTTATTAAAGAGCACTTTGATTTAAGACCCTCAGCAATAATAAAAGAATTTAACCTAAGAAATCTACCTAAAAAAATGGGTGGTAAATTTTTTAGAAAGACTGCATCCTATGGACATTTTGGGAGAAGAGATATTGAGCTACCTTGGGAAAATGTAGAAGAAAAAGCAGCCCAATTAGCAGAGGCTTCAAAAATCTTTTCATAAAATATTTTTTCTATGCCTGATAATTTTTATGGAGGGTTAGATTTTGGAACCAGTGGTGCAAGAATATCAATAATTAATCTTCAAAAGGAATTAGTATTTTCAAACTCAGTAGCTTATTCATTCAACTTTAAAAATCCAAATTCTTGGATCGATTCTTGTGAAAAACTCTTGGTTAGTTTACCTGTTGAGGTAAAAAAAAACATTAATAAACTAGCAATATCAGCAACTTCAGGTACTTTAACAGCATTAGATTTGAAAGGAGAGCCAATAGGAGAAGCAATACCTTATGACCAAGCATGTAATGAACATAAGATCCTTCTTAAATCGTTAACTTGTGGAGAAGATCATTTGCAAACCCCATACAGTAGTCTTGCTAAAGCATTAAAACTAATAGATAAATATGGAACCAATATACTTTTACGTCATCAATCTGATTGGATAACTGGTTGGTTTTTAAAAGATTGGACTCATGGAGAAGAAGGTAATAATCTAAAACTTGGTTGGGATCTAAAAAAAGAATCATGGCCAAAAAGCTATCTCAATATTTCATGGGGAAAATGCCTGCCTCAAATAATAAAAAGTGGGAAAATTATTGGACAAGTGAATTTTGATTTAGCAGAGAGATTTAACTTGAATAAGAAATTAATATTAATCTCAGGAACCACTGATTCTAATGCAAGTGTTATAGCTGCAGGTTTAGGCAAAGAAGATGGCCTCACAGTTTTAGGAACAACTATTGTAGTTAAGAAAATTATTGATAATCCTATAAAAAAACAAGGAATTACAAACCATAGAGTAAACGGCAATTGGATATGTGGAGGAGCTTCAAACGCAGGCTGTGGTATATTATCTCAGTTTTTCTCTGATTTAGAAATAAAAGAGCTCAGTCGACAAATAAATCCATCAAAAAACACTTCTTTAAATCTTTTACCTCTAAATAGTAAAGGAGAAAGATTTCCTATTAATGATTCTAATTTAAAGCCGATACTTGGTCCAAGACCAGTAAGCGACTCACTTTATTTACATGCATTATTCGAAGGTCTAGCTAAGATCGAATTGAAAGGATGGGAAAAGCTAGGCGAACTAACAGGTTCACTTCCAAAAAAAATTATTACTATTGGTGGAGGTTCAAAAAACCCTCAGTGGAGAAAAATTAGAGAAAATATTATCAATATACCAATAGTTTCATGTAAAAAAACTACTTCATTTGGTACAGCCTTGTTAGCGATGAACTCAAAATAAAAGTTTTTTTAAGATATTTGATGAAGATATAAAATTTTTAATGAAAAGGGTTTCACAAACTACACATCTTAATTTAGAGTATATAGGTTAGAGCCGGGATAGCTCAGTTGGTAGAGCAGGCGACTGAAAATCGCCGTGTCCCCAGTTCAAATCTGGGTCCTGGCACCTTTAAAACCCTGTCCTAGACAGGGTTTTAAACTTTCAAATCATTGAGAACTCGTTATTTTTTTCGTTTTTTTTTCTTAAAATTTTTAGTTTTCGACTCTGCATACTTGACCAATAACACCCAAAATCAGTTTATCTCCATTTGGATCTTGCCAATTAGCTAAATCATTGAAATTACTATTTGCTTCATCTATTGAGACATCAACATCTCTAAATGATTTTTCAAAACAATTTATATCCATTGTATAGAGAATATCCTTAGTAATTTCACTTTTTGTTTTGGGAATAAATTTACTCAATACTCTTACAGAACCATCCTCATTCCTTTTTATACTTTGTCTGTCCCATAACTGCTCTCCGTATTCACTTTTAGGGACTCCAACCCATTCATGAGGCAAAGCTTCTGATTTGTTTATCGAAATACAAAAGAAAAAGATAATCGAAAGGACTAAATTAATGAAATTTCTAAAAAATATTGAATAAACTTTATTCTTAGAATTAATCATGACTACTTATGGAATACAAAAATTTTTTATTCTATGGAAATAAAAAATTAAAAATTTGTAAAAATTTTTATTGATTAGTATTTCCATTATAGATAGAATCAAATATTAAAATTAAGAATTTACTTCCAATAAATTTATTAGAAAAATAATGAATAAAATACAGAAATTTTTATCAGTAGTTTTTTTTATAGCAATATTTGTTGTATTGATTTATTTAATCCAAAATTATGGGATTGAACCTCTAAGAAACAAAATAGAAAGTATGGGGATTTGGGCTCCTCTTGGAATATTCATTCTCAGAGGAGTAAGTATTATTTTACCTGCCCTTCCAAGTTCAGCTTATTCTCTGCTAGCTGGCTCATTACTAGGATTTCAAAAAGGTTACATGACAATAATCTTTTCTGATATCGTTTTTTGCCAAGCTGCTTTCTTTATCGCAAGAAATTATGGTCGGGTTCCTGTACGTAATTTAGTAGGCCCGAAAGCAATGCAAAAGATTGAAAGTTTCAATCAAAACCAGCTAGAAGAAAATTTCTTTCTTATGACAGGTCTGCTAATGACTGGCCTTTTTGATTTTCTAAGCTACGCAATTGGTATTGGAGGAACTCGCTGGAAAATATTTACTCCCGCATTATTAATAAGTCTTCTAATCAGTGACTCTATACTAGTAGCAGTAGGAGCTGGAGTTAGCCAGGGAGCAGGATTATTTCTAGGGATTGCTCTATTGGGAATGTTTGCTTTAGCGACTATTTCAGGATTGGCAAAAAATAAAATACGTAAATAACAAAACAGTTAATAATTCTGTTATCAAAGAAGAAAGATATGACATTTTCGCAAACAACAACTATATAAATAATGATTCATGCAAGAATAGAAATCGATTAATTTTTAAAGTTATTAGATGACTCCAATTAGACCAACTTCATATGATCGCCCTGGAGAACAAATATCAACTACTCCTTCTGGATTAAAAGTAACTTCTGCCAAGAGATTAATGGTGGATTCAATGGTAAGAATGATACAAAAAGCAGAAAATCATTCCGTAGAAGATAAACTTGACGAAGAATCTAACAATAATTAATCAATTCATTGATAAAAGTATAGGAGAGTGGAAATCTATTAGAAGTTCTCACACTTTAGCTTTTCAGGAATTTGAAAACTCAACTAGTAAAATATATATAAAACCTATCAACAAAAAAAATAAAAAAGTCGTTGAAATTTTTAAAAATTATAAATTCAGCTTAAACCTAGAGAGCATAGCCATCTCTATAAACTGGCAAGCTATTAGTGATTGGGACAATGATGATATCAGTGAGGGAGATGAAACTATTCTGATTTTTTTACCCAAAGATGAAAATTCAGGAATTGTTTTAAGAAATAAAGGTTATACAGAATCCTTTATTTCATCATCAAATTATTTTGTTGATGAACAAAATAATTTACACATTAAAACTATTTATAAATCAACAGTTTCCGAAGAAAGAATTTCCTTTTTATCCACTCATGTAAGATCCAGATTTTCTACTATTAGAAATCTGGAAAATAACTCAGTTGTACAGACTTCTCATACTTCAGAGATAAGGAATTTAGCTAGTTTAAGAGATTAATTATCCTTTCAAATTGAAACTCTGTTTCAGATATTAATTTAGGAAGAAAGCCCTTGTTTCCAGGCATATTATTAACTGTTGAATTCAAATCAGAGATAGTTGCATCTCGCATTAATTCAAAAACCCTTCTTGCATTTCTTAAAGGTACCCCAAGAGCAAGATAAGTATTTTTAAGATCCTTCAAGCAACTTTTTTCTAAAACTGATTCGTCATTAGAAATTAAAAGATAAGCAACAATCCTTAGGATTATTTCTCCATCTCTTAAACAAACGGACATCTTATTAGTTGTATTTAAAGATATTTTTGAATTAAGTGAATCCTGATTTTCGCAAATCATTGCTGTTACAGCGTCTGCTGCGATTGCATGTGAATTATTGGTTATTGAGGTTATTGCATCTAATCTTGAGTTAGCACTATTAATAAATTCTTTTATATTGCTTAAATCATTTAATTTCTTATCGGCTGACAATAATTGATTATTCTTTGAAACTGACATTCCTGAAGTAAAAATTTAAAGACCGATATTAAGAATAATACAAAGCTAGTAAAAACAATACAATTTCAAACTTAACGCAACGCTTCTTAATTAATAACTTCATTCCAAAGTGATAGTTGAAATAATTCAAATAAAAATTTTTTTTCCGCTAATATAAAACTACGTTTTAATAAAGTTTTGGATCAACAGGATTTAAAATTATCAAAGAAACTTATTTCCTCATATAAAAAGAGATTGGAAAAAGAAATCCTAGACAGAAGTATGAAATTAAAGATGCCTCAAAATAAATTTGAAGAAATAATTAATAACAATAATGAACTTATAAATTTAAAAAAAGCGTTAGAAGATCTAGAAACGGAATCTGAATCTCATAGTAAAGTCTGATTTTTGAAAAACCCTTCCAAAAGTGCCTCAAACCAACAATTTCCTTTTTAAGTCCCTAAACAATCAGCAACTTCAAGCAGTAAAACATGTTTATGGACCACTATTAGTTGTAGCAGGTGCTGGTAGCGGAAAAACTAAAGCTCTTACTCACAGAATTGCAAACCTTATTGAGGGTAACTCTATAGATCCCTATAACATTCTCGCTGTCACTTTCACTAACAAAGCTGCTAAAGAAATGAAAGCAAGATTAGAGGTTCTTCTAGCCCAAGAATTAGCTTTTAATCAATTTGGTCAGCCTTGGACAACTCTCAAAGAAATTGATCAAAATCAATTAAGAGCAAACGTGCACCAAGAGAGGCTTC
This sequence comes from Prochlorococcus sp. AG-355-G23, assembly GCA_003278765.1. GTDB lineage: Bacteria > Cyanobacteriota > Cyanobacteriia > PCC-6307 > Cyanobiaceae > Prochlorococcus_A. Next base: position 5,212 of record QCDK01000016.1, on the reverse strand, counting down.
AGAACCTTTGGATCGGTACTTTCCATTCCTTATTTTCAAGACTTCTGAGATACGATATTGAAAAATATACTGATCCAGAAGGCCTAAAATGGACAAGGCATTTTTCAATTTATGATGAAACAGATTCTCAAACATTAGTAAAAGAAATTATCAGTCAAGATATGAATCTTGACCCAAAAAGATATGATCCCAAAAAGATTAAAAGACTAATAAGTAATGCTAAAAATCAATGCTTAACTTCTAATGATCTTTTCGAAAAAGCAGATAATAATTTCGATAAAACAGTTGCAGAAGCCTACAAGAGATATAGGATTTCGCTCTCAAAAAATAATTCTTTAGACTTTGATGATCTTCTGCTTTTACCTGTTTTCTTGTTGAGGCAAAATGATATAGTCAGAGATTATTGGCACAAAAGATTTAAACATATTTTAGTTGACGAATATCAAGATACAAATAGAACACAATATGAACTTATAAAATTAATTACGGCTGGAAATACTGAACCAAAAAAATTCTTCAATTGGGAAGATCGGTCAATTTTTGTAGTTGGGGATGCTGATCAAAGTATTTATAGTTTCAGAGCAGCTGACTTCAGAATTTTAATTGGTTTTCAAGAAGATTTTAAAACTTCAATCAACGACGATACAAAATCATCTTTAATTAAATTAGAAAAAAATTATAGGTCATCTTCCAATATCCTTGATGCTGCAAACTCATTAATTGAAAACAACTCTGAAAGAATTGACAAAGTTTTAAAGGCTACGAAAGAAAAAGGGGAACTGTTAACGTTAATCAGCTGTGATGATGAAATTTCCGAGGCAGAGGCAATTACCAATAAAATAAAATCACTCAATAACTATAATCAAAAACCAATTTGGAAAAATTTTGCAATTTTATATCGAACCAGAGCTCAGTCTAGAGTATTAGAAGAATCTCTTGTAAGGTGGCGCATTCCTTATACAATTTTTGGAGGATTGCGTTTTTACGATAGAAGAGAAATTAAAGATGCAATAGCATATTTGAAAGTTCTGGTTAATTCTTCAGATAACGTTAGTCTTTTACGCATCATAAATGTTCCTAGAAGAGGGATTGGTAAGACTACTATTCAAAAACTGAATGAATTATCTAATAGGTTAAATATCCCATTATGGGAGGTTCTTAATGATAGGCAAAGTCTTGAAGAAACAATAGGCCGATCATCAAAAGGAATTAATAAATTTACTGAAATTATGAATGATCTACTCTGTTACCTAGAAAATTCAGGCCCCGCTCAACTACTACAACTGATATTAGAAAAAAGTGGTTATTTAAGTGACTTACTTTCTAGTGGGACTGAAGAATCTGAAGATAGAAGAAATAACTTACAAGAACTAATTAATGCAGCTACTCAATATGAAGAAGAAACAGAAAGTGGAGATGTAGAGGGATTTCTTTCTACAGCAGCCTTAACAACTGATAATGATACGAAGAAAAATAATCCTAACTCTGTCACTCTCATGACTCTACATAATAGTAAAGGTTTAGAATTTCAAAATGTTTTTATCACTGGGCTAGAACAAGGTCTCTTCCCTAGTCATAGATCAATAGATACTCCGTCACTTCTTGAAGAGGAAAGAAGATTATGCTACGTAGGTATTACTAGAGCTAAAGAAAGAGTTTTCTTAAGTCATGCCAGAGAAAGAAGATTATGGGGTGGAATGCGTGAAGCAACAATTCCTTCAATATTTCTTTCGGAAATACCTGAAGATTTAATTGATGGCGAATTACCACAAACTGGTGGTGCTTCAATAAGAAGAGATTGGCATCTTGATCGTTTAACTAGAGTTGATCGAAACAATCCAAATGAATTTGTTAACAAACCAATAAATGCAGTAAGGAAATTATATTCAGGTCCTAGTAAAGGGAAAAGCTGGATAGTTGGAGATATGCTAATTCACTCAAAGTTTGGGAAAGGTGAAATCATACATATTTTTGGGAGTGGGGAAAAAATATCTTTAGCAGTAAAATTTGGTGATAAAGGCAGTAAAATTCTAGATCCCAGATTAGCTCCAATTCGTTATGTAAGTTAAAACTCATGAACGATATCTCTGATTACATCCAAGGTGAATTAATCAAAACTCCATTTAATCTATATAACCTAATTGCTAAATACATAGAATCTAATAAAAATACTAAAGTAGCTTTTGTTGGCGGTTATTTAAGAGATTTATTAATTAGTAAATTCCACAAAAAATCGTTTTCTAAACCTGTAGATATTGATCTTGTTATTGAAGGATCCTCCATTTCTCTTGCCAAATTTATAAAAAAAAATATTGTAAATGTAGATTTATGTTTAATCAAGGAATTTAATTTATACAACACTGTAGAAATAAATATTAATGACTATAAAATTGATATTGCTTCTGCAAGAAAAGAAATTTATTCTGCTCCAGGCTTAAATCCGACAATAAATAAAAGTACTATTGAGGAGGATCTTAAGAGGAGAGATTTCACTATAAATTCAATAGCCTTTGAGGTCTCGACAAGGAAAATCTATGATCTTTATGGAGGAATTTCTGATATAAAAAGTAAAAGATTGAACTTACTTCACAGTAATAGTATTTCAGATGATCCAAGTAGATTAATTAGATGTGCAAAATATGCTTCAAGGTTAGATTTCAGTATTTCAAATAATTCCCTCAAACAATCTCAAGAAACAGTTAGACAATGGCCATGGAAAAGTTCAGAAACTCATCAGAAAATAATTTACCCTCCTGCACTAGGCATACGAATAAGAATGGAACTTGCTGAAATATGCAAACACGACAATTTGACCAATGTAATTTCGATAATTCATAAATGGAAAATTATCTCAATCTTAAATGAAAATATTAAAGTCGATAAAAGGTTTTTAAGAGGACTAAGTTGGATGAAAAAGTTAAAGGGAAATCATATGCTTTACTTATTAAAAGATTCAGAAGATTTAGAAAAAGCATGTCAAAGATTTTTGGTAAATAATAGTGAGATAAAAATATTAGAAGATTATTTAAATATCAAAAAGATATTAAATACAAACCAAAAAAATTTCAATTGTTTTTCTCCATCAAGTTGGACAAAATTTATTGAGGACAGAAACCTTAATGACGAGACAGTCAAATTATTAATTTGTGATGGAGGGCCGTACTGGCGTAAATTGTTTAAGTGGTTATTTGTTTACAAATTCATAAAATCAAAAAAAGATGGAGAAACATTAAAAAAAGAAGGCTGGGTTCCAGGGAAGGAGATGGGAAAGGAAATCGTAAGATTAAGATATTTGGAAATTGACAAATTAAATAGAAATTGATTACATTTTTACAACTTCTCCAACCTTATACCATTTATCCTTCAGAACATTTTCATATTTACTATTGCAACTAATCAACAATGGTCCACATGTTTGAGGATCTAATAGTAATGATATTCTCTCCTTAAAAGTCTCTTGATCCAATGAATTTTCGTTTAAAAAATTAATTATTCTTTGTTGCTTATTTACTTCATAAATTTTGTCAAAAATTTCTTTATTAGATTTTAAGAAAGTACTTTTAACATCTTTTCTTATTAAATCAAATACTCCAGGATAAGCTTTAAATGCAAATAAATCTAATAAAACTTTTATTGGCTCAAGATTATTGCTTTGCCTATATAAATTAGATGATTCAACCATTTCTTTAAGATGTCCAATAAATCCATATCCAGTAATGTCAGTGGCAGCATTGACTAATGATTCTTTAAATTGATTTTGAAAAAGATAAATTTCATCAATCAAATATTGCTGACTCTTTACTAAATTATTAATTACTTCAGAAGAACTACCTAGCATATTAATATTTTGCATTTGACCGGCAAAGTAAAATCCAACCCCCAGAGGTCTAGACATCATGAGAATATCTCCAATATTCATTCCAGATTTAAGCCATGGTTTTGCTCCATTTTTTAAAATACCTTGAACTGTTAAAGAAATATCTATTCCTAATGAATAAGGTTTATTTACTAAACTTCTTGCCTCAAAAGTATGGCCTCCAAGTAATTCACCTCCATGATCCTCAACTGTTGATTTAATTCCTTGAAGTGATTGAGAAAAGAGGTAACTCTGAAATTCCCTTTCAACTTTTGGTAATGAAATTAAAGCCTGCGCGGATGAAAGTTTTGCGCCACATGCCCACAAATCTGAGCAAGCATGCAAAGTAGTAATTTTTGCATTCAGCCAAGGATCACTTACCAAAGCAGGAAATCCATCTACACTTTGCAAGATAATATCCTGACCATTTTGATATATCTCAACTGAATCTTCAGGTGATGAGGCAAAAGAATTTAAATTAGAATTTATTAATGATTTATTCAAAACAAATTGAGGAATTTTAGCTGCACATCCTCTGCAATCATTCAATGAAATACTTTTTTCACTACTTTTCATAATTAGCCTTTTTGATCTGAATTTCTTAATAAAGTTGAGATCAATTTTATGCTTTAAAATCCAAAAAATAAAAGAAGGGCCGAAAACAAACTTGCGATAAATAGCAAAAGCCTTTGGATGATGGCTTGGAAATATATTTACTATTTGCAATCCGATCTTTTGAGGAAACCAATTTTTTAATGATCTCCCCTCTATATCTTTTTTTAGATTTTGTACTAGTGTATTTACAACTTTTACTGCAAAAACTCCCGATGCTGGTCTTTTTGCTGAACCTACAACTGCGCAATCACCGACAGCAAAAATTCCAGAGAAACTTTTTATCTGCAAATTCTGCTTTGTAATTATTCTGCCATAAGAATCGGAATCTAATAATTTTTTTTGTGCCCATAATGGAGATATATTTCCAGTACATAAAAGAATCTTCCCATAATCAAAATTAAGTTTTTCAACTAAATCAATATTAGAATTACGTAAACTTTTTAGTATTTTATTATTAATTTTTCTTGAATCACATAATAGTTTTAAAGGTCTATCTCCCCATCTTTTTCTCAAAGCATATGATACTTCAATTGCAGCAAGGCCACTCCCAACAATTACAAATGGAAGTTCATTAACTGAATCAAAAATGTCCTCTTTTAGGATTGAGTCATAAGCCCTTAAAAAAGGTTTAATTGAAAAAGCATTTTGATTTTTAACTAGTGATTCAAATTCTTTTGGAATTATTGTTTGACTTCCATAATTAAGCACCAACTTCGAATAATTAACTGAAGGTCTATTACT
>QCDK01000015.1 GCA_003278765.1 Prochlorococcus sp. AG-355-G23 | reverse complement strand
TATTTTTTTTTCATGCATTAATTGGATAGATAAAAATTTCATATGACAACTACTGAAAAAATTGCAAATGCCAAAAAAAGGATTGATGAATTAGAAAGACTTATAAAATTTTGGAATGATTCAGACCATGATGAGGCTAAAATAGTAAATTTTTCAAAAAACATTGAAAATAAAGTTGCTTAGATCATGAAGATTAAGGCTAATTAAGTTTATCTACTTAAAGTGATTTAATATCTTTGAGGTTTCAAATATTGTTTAATTTATAAATAGAGCAATTAAACCTATTTTCAAAAACTGTAAGGAAGAAATAATCTAAAAGAAAAATAAATATGAAAACCTTTTCAAAAAAATATTTAGTTCCGATTAAATTTATACCATGGGTTTTTTGGGTATTTATATCTTTTATGAGTTTATATTTGTGTAAGATAGCCTGGGTAAATTGAATAATTAATGGATCTAGCTTCTCCTTAGCCAACCAGGAGCACCGCCAAACCAATCCGATATATCATCTTCATTAGGGTTGAAATGATTTTCTTTATCTAGTCCATCTATCCCAAATGATTGTAAGAGGTTATCAATCCCTCCATCATTTTTCGTACCATTCCTTCTAAAACTGTTTGCTTTTTTCAGCCAAAGAGAAATTGTAGAGTTATGGTGTGCAAATTTCTCGACATATATTCTTTCTTCTAATGTAATTGATTTATCTTGAGCAATTCTTTTAATTATTCCTTGGATTTTTAGTCTTTTTGAATTACTAAGAAGCATTTGGCGATCAATTTATTATTCTTTTTATAGGAGGGATTACTAAATATATCTTGTCAATGTTAATTTCAACAAATTAACTATTTATAGAGGTTTTTAAGCAATAAAAGTCTTAAGACACTAAAAAAAGGGATCAATAAGTTACTTATGATACTTTTATTCATTTATCAAACTTATAATTCCCACAAATTAGATAAAAAAAATCAATCCATTCTCAAAGACATTTTAAAATTTAAGAAAAGCCGACTCAGTTGTTGCATAATAGTAAATCTGTACTACTATTAGTACAGATGTATTGTTAAGACATGAAAGTGATTTCATCTTCTCCTTATGCCCCTTTTAATTCAAAAGAGTGGAATTCTCTAATAAGCAAAAATGTAAAGTTTGAAAATTCTCCAATAAAGATTCAAAAAAAATTTTATAGAACTTTTACTCTTAAAAAGACTGAAAAAGATAAACTTTTGCAAGAGAAGAATGCATCGCACCAACAAATGCAACTCGTATTCGGATAGAAAAATATGAACTAACAATCTTTTTATTGAATATTATTTTACGAGATCCAATTTTTTGTTAGATTAGTAGAAATACAAGAAGGATTTAATTTGGCTGTTGATCGAGAACTTTTAAAAGAAGTTACCCAAGAACTTTGGAATACCGTAAAAAAACTAAGACCTGAAATAGATCGGCAAACTCGACTACAATTAGTTTTAAAGGCCTTATTAACTATTGGAGATTTACCAGATCAAATGCAAGCTGCCATGGTAGTAGGTGTTTGCGCGGAAATGGATAAAAGTGATGCTGATAATGTTGAATCTAATTCACAAACTAAAGATTCAAGCGGAGTTGATACTTCTACAGGCAGAAAAGTAGTTAGAAGAAGTTCAGCTAAATAAACTTTAAACGATCACCCTTTAATTTTCTTTGATTCGTTTTTGTTAAGTCTATTGAATAGGTAATATGAAATTACAAGTAAGAGAGGAACGAATATTGAATGCAGAGTCATCATTAATTCTGTTTGGCCCATTCCTATAAGATTTGATTCGTTTGGAAGTTGTTCTGACCAAGTGCCAACTAAATGCCAGGCTTGAGGAATTGATAAGAAAAACATATAAGAGCTATAAGTTAAGTTTATGTTCAGATAAAGATTATCATTATTGAACGTTTTTGCTTTCTTTATTCTTATTTCTTAACTAAGTATTTGTAGAGTTATAAAAAATAACTTGATTCATAAATTTATTTTCTTAAGCAGAGTTTTAAACTCTTTTTTACCAATAATTTTTTCAGCTGCGTAAGCGCCACTTGCTGAAACAGCAGGAATTCCAATACCTGGAAATGTACTTGCGCCGCAAGTAAATAAATTTTTCACTGGAGTTTTGCAGCCTGGGAAAAGACCTTTTGCTGCAGATAATGCAGGGCCGTAACTACCGCAATAGGTATTGGTGAATTTTTTATGAGTGATTGGGGTTCCTAGCATCTTTAAATCAATCCTTTCATCTATATCAGGGATGAATTTTCGCACTGCATTAAGGAATATTGAACATCTTTCTTCTTTCAAATTTCTATATTCTAATTCCTTTGGATTTAGGTTTTCCCAAATTTCCCAAGGTTCATTTGCGGGAGTATATCCATGAAGAACATGTTTTCCTTCAGGGGCCATATTTTTATCTAAAACAGATGGGATTGAAAATACGACTATATTTCTTTCTGCGGTTATACCTTTTCCCCACTCATCAACATGTATTGCATGTATTGGCAAATTTTCAAGACCATCAGCATCAAAACCTAGATGTATATGAAGGAAAGAATCACATTTATTAGGGTTCAAAACTTTTGTATTCCATTTTTTTGAAATTTCATTTGGAATTAACTTTTTTAAATTCCAAACATCAGTATTCGTGACAACAGATTCACAACTATAACTAGAACCATTATTCAGAGTTATACCTGTGGCTAAATTTTTATTAAAGTTAATTGTCTTTACTCTCGAAGAAAGAATTAATTCTCCTCCATTTTTTTTAAATCCATTAATTAAAGCTTTTACGATAGATTCACTACCTCCTTTGGGGTATTCAAGGTATGAATTTGGTTCAAACCATTCGTTAAATAAAGTAGCCATCGCAGCTGTATTTGTGTCATGCATTGACATGCCACTTATCAAAAAGCTCAATAAATCAACCCAATTCCTGAGAAAAGGATCCTCTAGATGATTATTTACTAAATTCCCAAAGCCTTTATTAATTTTTGGTATTTGATTGATATTAGGTAAAAATTTTAAGGTTAAATTTATTAAGTCAAAGAAATTTATTGATTCGGGAGAAAATGAGAGTAAAGGTATTTCATTTATTATTTGGCTAAGAGGTTTTATTCCGGAAATAAATGATTCCCATTCTTTAACAGATTTCTCACCTCTTAAAGTTTTAATAGTATGTTTAAAAGGTTCTTCCCCCACATCAAGATTAAAATTGCCTTCTGGGACAATTACTTGCCAACCTTTGTATTGAAATAGTTCAACTTCTTCATCAAGTAATTTAAGAATTTGCCCTAGGGGATTAGTTGTCGGCCATTTACCTATTCCACTCCACAATGAAGGACCTGATTCGAAAGTGTAACCATTTCTTCTGAAACTGTGGGCCACACCTCCTGGCTGGCTATGAGCTTCACATATAAGTACTTTTTTACCTGATAAAGCGAGTATCGAACCGCAACATAATCCCCCTATCCCACTACCTACTATTACAACATCGTACTTTTTCATTAAATATTTACTTTACTCTTCTCTCAAAACTAATTAGTTTTAGACAAATGTATTAGTTGAAGTTGTAATACTTAGTACAACAGCTAGGAAAAATATGTAAGGGACTGCTTTTAAAGGAATGTATCCTTGACTTTTAGAAATAAAATCCATTGATTTAGTTACTTTATGTAAACATACTAACGAGATATTGTTCCTTATGTGTGCCATGAAATTATTTTTTTGGAAATATTTTGAAATAAAGAAATATTTTTGGAGATATTTTTAACTAAGAACATTTTTTATAGCGTTATCTTAGTATTTGATTCTTGGATTAAAATCTATTATGAAACAATTTCCTGATATCAATGAGATAAAACTTTTAGAAAAAAATTCTCAAAAAAACGGTAGCGGAATTTTATATGAGGAATTGTTAGGAATATGGAAGTTTAAGTATGTATGGGGAAAGGAGTCAGATGAAATCAAAAATATACCCAGTTCTATTCTCCAAGTATTGTCGGCAAGACTCGAATTAAGAAGTAAAAATAAAGAGGATCAAATAAATTATGAAATAAAAAATTCAATTAATTTCGGATTATTAAATATTACTTTTATAGGCAGTGCAGAATTAAAAGGGCTTAGACCTTTATTGGCTTTTTATTTTGAAAAATTGAAAATTAGTATTAGTAGTTTTCCAGTATTTAATAAGGAATTAAAAAAACCAGAAGAAAAAAAAATGCCTTTTTTCTCTCTTGTAGGAATTAGCACTAAAGATAATTGGTTATGTGCTCGAGGAAGGGGCGGAGGGCTTGCAATATGGGTTAAGTCTTAATTTAGTGATATTCTCCTGGATGATCTACCTTTCTTACGGTAACTTTATCAACTTTTTGTCCATTAAATCTTAAGAGATCATCTCCGGAAAAGTCATAACCTAAGCGTTGACCAATTAGGGCTACATCATCCGCTGTAGAGGATGTTGTAACCTGCTTTTTTAAGTCTTCATCAGATTGCATCTTAATTAAAAATTTTCTTATTTCAGAAAAACTCATTACTAGAATTTGATTGATTGATGTAAAAGAAATTTATAAAATCTTTTTCTTAGTAAGAACAAGATAAATAGATAATCATTATACTATTTTTATGACTTACTTATTCCTATATATAGTTGGCATAATTTTAATATGGTGGATATATCGTGTTGGTTGGCTTGAGGCGCTCAAAACAGTAGTTAAAGTTATAGTCCCCTCAGCGCTTATTATTTTATTTAACATAAAAGCAGGAAGATTACTTTTTAAGAGTCCTGTAGTCGGATTATTAAGCGCTTTGCCTACCTCTATTTTTATTTTTAGAGGTTCATTGCCTTTAGTTAGTTATATAAATAACTGGATTGAAAATAAAATAAATAAGTATGATGATTCGGAAGTTATAGATACTGATTCTGTGCCTTTAGATGATTAATTTAGTTTAATTCAATCAAAGCCAAGAAATAATTCTTTGTGTACAACAAGAACATCAAATAAAGTTGTTCCATGAATAGGACTTAATGGGATTTTGTCTATATTTAATGCTTCTGCACAAATTAAATGAGCATCCCATTTTGTATTGTGATCACTTATTTCAATTGACCACTCAATTACTTTTTTGAAATGATCTGGCATCTCCGAACCAATTTTTCTGCAAATTTGACATAGAACTGACAAAAGAGGAGGTTTTGATGGCCTTTTTAAATCTTTAATAAGACTAGGTTGTGTAAAAACACTTGTATAGCGGATGTAGTCTATCAATTCATATTCTTCTTTAGTAAGAGCTGCTTTATCTAATGCACTTTCAAATTCGTCTATGGGGGTTATGGGCCTATCCAAGATATTATTTTTTGCTGTTTTCTGAATCTATTTTTTCTTGATTAATTTCATTGGTTTGATTGCTTTCTATAGATTTAGGAGATTCATCTTTATCTTCTTCGTTCATAACTTTGTCGATTTCATTTTGAAATTCATTCGATGCTTTTTTAAGACTTTTCAAAGTTTTACCAAGCTGTTTCCCTAATTCTGGAAGCTTTTTTGGACCAAAAATTAAAAGAGCTAAGATAAGTATTACAGTAACTTCAGGCAAACCTACACCAAAAATATTCATAACTGATAACTATTTAACTAATTAGGAAATCTACTATTAAATATAGTCAAATCATGTGAAAATTTCATTCTCGGAAGAGCTTTTTTTAATATTAAAAAATTTTGAAAAATATTATTGTTATTAATACTCCTTTAAAGAAAACTAACCAAAGTAATTGATAATCACTCAATTTGAATTTTTTTTGGTACCAATTTATAAGAGTTTTATGTTTGTCTATTAATTTTCTCATTTTCACCGAGATTATTTATTACTAACACTTATTTTATCTTAATTTCTTTTAGTATTAACTTATAGAAATCCTAGATTCAATCCATAATAGTTTGTTCTATTAAATTTTAATCTTTTCTAAATTAATTTTTTTTCTAAACTATTGAAACCATTCGCTAAATATCTACTATCAAAAAAAAATGAAATACTTATTTGTTGTTTTTTACCTTTTTTTTCTAATTTATCCAGCTAAAGCCGTTACCACAAAAATGTTTAAAGTATTGGATACGTGTGCAAGATATCGACTCGGTGAGATTAATGCTGATGAGGCTATAGAAAAACTAAAATTAAAATTAACGAATACTTCCAATAATCAGCCAAAGGACCTAGTTAAAAAATATTGCTCAGTATTTACTCCAAATGAAAAAATTGAATTTTAATCTTTGCAATACATATTTAATTATTCTTTTTTGAATAATCTTTAGCTTTGTTTCGTATTTCTTTAACTTTTTTAAAATTAGTTATTTTTAAGTTAAAAATAACTCCCAAAAAAAGAATAAGAAATAAAAAAATATAAATTATTAATTCCATATTATTGAATTAATAAATTCACCCTAGTTGAATTCACCTTAGTTTATTTCAATAATTTTTTAGTATCTTTTAAAACAAAAAAACTGACTTTGATATCAGTTATTTACTTTAAGGCCACAAAAAAAACATATTAACCTCTAATATGGAACTTTATAAGAATCATTGTGCAGATTGGAGATAAAATTCCAGAATTCTCTCTACTGGATCAAAATGGAGTTAAAAGATCAAATAAGGGATTAAAAAATCCCCTTGTTTTGTTTTTTTATCCAAAAGATGATACGCCGGGCTGTACTATAGAAGTCTGCGGATTTAGAGATAAATATGACTTATTTAAAGTATTAGGTGCACAGGTTTGGGGAGTAAGTAATGGAAGTACCTCTAGTCATTTGGCATTTGCTAATAAAAATAAATTACAATATCCATTACTATGTGATACTAATGACTCTCTTAGGAAAACTTTTAAAGTTCCTAAAGTATTAGGTTTTATGGATGGCAGGGTAACTTACGTTATTGATCGCAAAGGGACAGTTAGGCATATTTTTAGAGATTTATTGAATGGTCCTGAACACATTAAAGAGGCTATTAGAGTACTTAAGGAAATTCAAAATCAATAAAATATTATTCGAAGAATTTTAGATTGATAAGTTTTGTTTTATTATAGTTTCAGCTTTTTTTTAATATATGAAGAAAATGGGAATGCAGGCTGTTGATCTTGCTATTCAAAATGGAGTGGATCTTGACGGTACTCCAATCCCTCAAAAAATGTTAGATCTATACAACAGAATTATGGATGAGGAGAATAAAAGACAAAGGAGTGGTGTTAAAAAATCAATGAGAAATAGATGCGTCAAAACGGGTTCTAAGCATTTTGATAAGGAAACATTAAATCAATTATTAATAGACTCGGGATGGGAAGGTCTCAAAGAAAAGGAAATTTTATTTTTTTATAACTAAAAAATTTTAAATTATCTTAAAATTTAATTATGGTAACTTTGCTTAAATTTAAAAACTGAGAAATAATAAAAATTTTTTTTAGATCTAATTTTTTTGAATTATTTAAACCATCCTTTTTTGTTAGAGGATATTATTTTCTCTTTTTAAGCTTTTGTTTTATTACTTGCTTTTTTGAAAGCCAAGTTGGCTTCTATTACTGTGACTATTGATATGAAAAAAAGACCAGAAATTCCAATTATTTGTTCATTTTGAGAAGGTTCTGAATCACGTTGTAAAAAAATACCTAAAGCGAACCATGCAGTACTAGCAGTGATGGTAAAAAAATAGGGTTTCCATCTTCTTTGATATAAGTATCCCGATCCTAAACCAGGAAGAAAATTTAAAAGAGATGCAACCCACCCTTTTGAAGATGCAAGTATTTCGTCTCTTGAGGGATAAGACATTTATGTTAGGTATTTATTAAATGTGAGTTTATATAAGCAAAAGATATTGCTGCACAAATTACCCAACTAAAAGGTAAAAACATTCTTATTTTTTCTTTATTATTATTCATCTTCTAATTATGGAAAATATTTTTAAAATCTGTGGATTTAATAGATACCTTAAAACTATAAGAATTAAAAAAGACGGTTTTTAACCGTCTTTGAAAAAAGTAATTTCTCTAAAAATAAATTATTTATCTTTTGAGGCTGAGAGTACTTTAAGTTCTTTTTTTACTTCTTTTTCTCTCTCTTCAAGATGTTTTAGTTGGGCTTTAAAAGCATCTTCAAGTCTTACTTTTTGTGTTGTAATTTCATCAAGCTCTTCTTGATGTTGGTTTTTCTTTAACTCCTTCATTTCACTATCGGAAATAACATATACAGGGCGATATGAAGGTGTTTCAAAAAGAAGATCAAACATTGAATACATAAGTGACCTTTGAATTAGTACAAATTAAATATCTGATAATTCTTTGAAATATGAAAGGATAAATACCGAAGATATTGATACGGCAAATACACCGAATTTCGGTTTACCTAACTTAACCGCCCAGTATTTACCGATCAAATTTTAAGGTATGTTTTAAAGTATTTAGGAGATGATTCTAAAGATCTAAATCAAAAAGAACTAAAAATGGATTTAAAAATTACTAAAACATTAGTAATCCCATACAACGAAATTAAGTGGCGATTTTCCAGATCCTCCGGTCCTGGAGGACAAAATGTAAATAAAATTGAAAGCAGAGTAGAGATTATTTTTAATTTAGAAGATTCCAAAGTATTAAATGATTATCAGAAAGAAATTCTTAAGAGAAACTTGAAAACTAAATTAGTGAATAATAGCTTACGTTTAGCGGTTCAAGAACACAGAAATCAATTATTAAATAGGCAGCTAGCTTTAATGAAATTTAGTTCAATAATAAAAAATGCTTTAAATAAACCTTTTAAATTAAGAAAATATACACAACCCACTAAAGCATCACAAAAGAAAAGAGTTGAGGTTAAGAAAAAACGTGGCGAATTGAAAAAAAGTAGACAAAAAGAAAAAACATATCAAATATGAATAAACTAAATAAATATTTCCATCGCAAATTGTAAGGAAAGTATATTATTAATTTAATTTCATTTTGGTTTATTGAATACAACTAATGATTTCTGGTTAATTGACTCCAATTTTGTAGGGGTGATGCGTTTCTACAAAGGTAGAGATAATTCTGATAAATCTATTGATTATATGTTTATTGAAGAAGGAATTATTATGGGAATGCATGGAGAAAATCCTCCATTAATGAAAAATAGAAAAAAAATTGTTATTGAGGAAGCAAGATTATTATGGCAAAAATTGTTAAATGAAGGTTGGCAAGAAACTAATAAAAAATGGTGAGGAAATTCTACAAAAATTTTTTTTAATTTAAGAAAGTAAAGGAACCTTTAGGGTATAGCTTGGAAATTTTTTCCTGTTGCAAATATTTCTTTTTTTTGACGTCGTTTTCATATCTTCTCAACATCATTAAATAGTTTGTAACTCCAAAAATTATTAAAAACACAATAAATCTTATCCCTGCATCAAAGTTCATATGAATATTAAGCTTTATTTTAATCTGACAATTACTAATCAAAAATCAATCGGTATTTATATCTAATTAATACGTCTATTAAAAATCTTTTTTGATTGTAAGGTATAAAAAATACATAATAAAAGTAATATTAAAATTCCACTAAAGCTTCCGATTGGGTTTGGAATATTTTGTGTAAAAGGCCCTGCTAAAAAAGAAGGTGTATTTTCTTTGAATTCTATTAATCCGTTATTTAATAAAAACCAAATACCTACTAGTCCTCCATGAATTCCTATGCAATTCCACAAAGAACCTTTATCTCTAATTTTTATTAATGATAGAAATATCCCAAGTAAAATAAATCCCAAACGTAATCCTACTATGTTCCAAAAGATCTCATTTGATAAATTATGAACGAAGCTAAAAATTATAGCTTGTAAAGCTATTGATATTTTTGTGCCATATTCAAATTTTAATTCTTCTAGTAACCAGCCTCTAAAAATTATTTCCTCTGCGAATCCAACACCTAATCCCAGTAGAATAGAATTTAACAATATCATTGGCGAGAATTCACCTATCCAAGAAATATAATTTTTTTGCAATAGTGGTACCAGAATTAGAATTATTAAAACTAAAGCAAATAAAATACCTTGTGAAAAATTGAAAAAGTTTTTCAAGAATTTGTCTTTTGTTATCCCAAGAAGTATCCAAGCACTTGATTTGTTATGTTTGATATAAAACCAATATGGGAGTAAAAAGATAAAAAGTAAGAAAGTAATAATAGTACCAATTAATGATAAATTATCTTTTTCAAAATTAAACAATAAAAGTGGCTGAGATAAAGCCCAGCCAATGCCATAAAGAATAGGAATAAAAAATATAGTGGATAAAAATCTTGGTCTTAAAAGAAAAAAACTTCTGATTAGTATCATTAAATTTTTCATTTTACTTTGAATATTAATTAACCCCAGCCTTTGCCTTTTATTATTCTAAATACTTGTTCAAAAAGTTTTAGCTTTTTCTTTTTACTATAATTTATGTTTTTTGAAAGATTAGATAAATCTTTATAAAATTGCCGAGTTATTTTATCTTCTTTATCACTAGGCCATAGTAAGTCTGAGCCCTCTTCATATTCTTCTTTATATCTTTCTTTATTCAAATTTTTTTTTATATCGTAATAATTTAAATTTTACTTATTGCAAATGCTTAAAAGTGATGTTTATTAAATTTGTGTATTTATTTAAAATTTATGCTGATTAATCTTTCAACTTTAGTTTTTACATTATTATCTCCATTGCTTATTTTTGCAGTAATAGTATCGGTTTACTTATTTCATTAGAAAGTATTTACAAATAAACTTAATTAATTTAAGGGTGTATTATGCCTACTTTTTCTAATGCAAATGATAAAACTGCAATTACAGCCATTAGTGTTAAGATCTTGTTCTTTTTGATGAAATCCATAATGCATATTAATAATCTTTTTATTAAATTCTTATATACAAGAATAAATAATTATAACCATTATACCATTATCAATGGAATCCATTTATTTAGGAGATTTAGTTCCCTCAAAAGCTTCTTATAAAAAGATAATTGAAAAATATGATAGAGGTATAAAAGGAGGGGAATTTTATGAAGAACCTATTGGAGGAGATTTTAATTACCCTGATTGGTAAATATGCTTACTACAAAAATAACTTTTGCCTTGGCAGATTGGATTAGAGAGTGGCGAAAGTGCCGGGAAAAGAATCCTTCTATTGATGAGTGTGTAAAATTTGTTCAGTGGAAATTAGAAGATTATAAACTTTCTGATAGTGATAAAATAATAATTGAATCTATTTTGCTCTATGAATCTGACTAAATAATGGATTATAGAATTTAATTTTTATATTTATCTATAAAAAACAAAGGATCATTAAAATCCTCTTACAAATTAAGAAAAAAGTAAATCAGCATATTTACGGATTTACTGAAAATATAAAAAGGAGTAATTTATAAATGTTGAGTTCGGAGGCAATCTAAATGATTGATAGTCCGCCTGAAATTTAGCAAATTCCAAAATATAGGAAGCGTATTCCTGAGAATGGGATTATTCGAAAATTAAAGTTCAATCAATTAGTCTGATAAGACTTCGCTTTATAATTACTAGCGACAATAGGGACTGAAATTATCGAGAGAAATCCCCGAATTCACGTATTCTAGGTTTATGAGTAAATAGACTTTAAAATATGTAATTTTATATCCTGTAAGAAGGAAATCAAATATGAAAAAGGACTGTACAAGCAGTCCTTTTTTTGTTTAACAAATTTCTTCTGAATTAGACTTCTTTTTGGATAATATGGATTAATAAAGTGATTAAAAATATTTCAAAATGAAAGATCAAGTCTTTTTTCCAAAAATTGCAGTACGTGAAAAGGGTTTTTTACAAGTAAGTGATATTCATACTATTTATTGGGAAAGATCTGGTAATCCAAATGGCAAAAAAATTCTTGTTATTCATGGAGGTCCAGGTGGAGGAAGTCAACCAAGATATAGAAGATACTTTGACCCAGATAAATTCGATATTATTCAATTTGACCAAAGAGGTTGCGGTTCTTCAACTCCCTTCTCCGAATTAAAAGAAAATACGACCAATCATTTAGTTGATGATATTGAGAAATTAAGGATTCTTTTAAAAATAGATACTTGGCATTTGTTTGGTGGATCTTGGGGCTCAACACTTTCACTTATATATGCGATTAAAAATCCCTCAAGAGTTATCAGCTTAACTTTGCGAGGAATATTTTTATGTAGAAAGTTTGAATTATTGTGGTTCTATCAATATGGTGCAAGTGAGATATTCCCAGATGAATTTGAAGAATATATTTCTGTAATACCAAAAGAAGAAAGAAATGATTTAATAAGTTCTTTTTATAAATATCTAACATCATCAGATGCAAATCTTAGATCAAAAGCAGCAGCAGCTTGGACAAAATGGGAACTCTCTACAAGTCATTTAATAAATAAAAAATTTGATTTTGATAAGTCTGCAGTTAATTCTTTTTCTGATGCCTTTGCAAGGATCGAATGTCATTATTTTATTAATAATATTTTCTTAGAAGATGATTTTATTTTGAAAAATATAAAAACAATAGAATCGATTCCTACAAAAATAGTTCAGGGGAGGTATGACGTTGTATGTCCTGTTAGGAGCGCTTGGGATCTAAATAAGAAATTAAAGAATTCTGAATTAATTATTGTTAATGATGCTGGTCATTCAATGAGTGAAAAAGGTATAAGTATCGAATTAATAAAAGCTGTAAAAGGAATTGAAAATCTCTAATAAAGTGAATATGCTTTTAAAAATTAAAGGCCATTATCTTCAATATTTTGTGCAATACTCCTAAGAAGTTCGACTATATCAGAATCTTCGCATTTAGTATCTTCTTTGAGCAAAATGCACTCGTCTCTGATACTTACATTAGTACTCCACCATATACCTGAACTATTGGTATCGTCCCATTCAAATCTTTCAGACATAATTAATAAAATCTAATAAATACAATAAAGGTTGCATTAATTCATCGTGGGTTTATATATTTAATTTCAAAATTTAAAAAACTTTCCTAGGAGCTAAAATTAATCTGGAAATTTATGACAATAAAATTTAGAAATCTAATTTCAGTTCGTATTGTTTTTCCTTTTCCTTAGAAACAATTTTTTTATTATTTATGTTTTTTCTAAGCCTTTTTCTAGAGCCATGCTTTAAATAAATTTCTTTTGATATATCCCAATATCCATCCTTTTTAGTGATTTCCTGAATTTTCTTCTTTGCAGTTTTAGTACTATTTGGGATGTCAATTATTGGTCTTATGTAATTAATTTGTTCATATTCTTCTTGATTAAATCTAGATAATAGCCATGGTTCATGAATGAAATTAAGTGATATATCCTTTAATTCTGGTATCCATTTTTTTATAAATTTACCTTGAGGATCATGATCTTTTCCCTGCTTAATAGGATTATAAATTCTATTGGTATTTATAGACGTAGTTCCAGATTGCATTTGGCATTGGTTCCAATGTATTCCAGGCTCATAATCTACAAATTTATTTGCTAATTCAGAACCTGAATCTTGCCATGGTAGCCATAAATTATAGCTAGCAAAAGACATTAACATCGCTCGCATCCTAAAGTTAATCCATCCATTGAAATTTAATGAACGCATACATGCATCTATAAAAGGAAAGCCCGTATTGCCTGAACTCCATGAATAAAGTAATTCATTATTTTTTTCTCTAATATTTTTAAAAAAAGGATGGTATTCCCTAAACTCTAGTTCTGGTTCACTTTCAAGTTTCTGAATAAAATGACAATGCCAAGTTAATCTGCTTTTTAACATCCTGGAATTATTGTTTTTTGATATATTTGCCTTTTTAAAAATTTCTTTTAATGAAATACATCCCCAACAAATATATGGGGATAGTCTTGTACAACTATAAAATGATTTTTCTGGGCTAGATATATCTTTTGAATAAGAATCTAATTTATTACTAAAGAAGTATTGCATTCTCTCTAAACCTTTCTTTCTTCCACCTTTCATTCTTCCTGGACAAATTCCTTTTTTAAAGGTAAAAATTTCGTCCGAGGGTATTTCTCCGATATTAAAGTTAATAGAATTAATTCTTAATGGAGCTTTAAGTAAGTTTTTTTTGGAATTTTCTTGCCATTTTTTAGACCAATTATTCCTATCTAAATTTCCTCTAAAAACTGAAAATTGTAGAAATTCCTTCCAAATAATATTTTTGCTTAAAGCCCATTCTCTTACTTTTTGATCTCTTTTATAAGTAAGCCAATCTCCTGTTTCTTGATGGCTATATATACCTTTGATTTTAAATTTTGAACTAATTTCATCAAAAATATTAATAACATTTCCAGTCCTAATAATTAATGGTTGTCCAATCTCACTAAGTGCATTTCTTAAATCTATTAAACTTTCTTTGCAAAATTGCCATTGTCTATCTGAATGAGTATTTTGGCTCCAAATATCTAACTCAATAATATAAATAGGTAAAATATCATTATCTTTTATAGCCTCACAGAGAGCTTCGTTATCAAAAATTCTTAAATCTTTCTTAAACCATAAAATATTTATTTCTTTCATAATTTTTTCTTTTAATCTTAGAAAAATAAGATTAAGTTTGTAGGTAAAAAATTTAAAAAATTTAGAATAACTAAAAAATCAAAAAAATGAAAATAACAAAAAAACTTTGGGAGGATAATTATGAGATTGCTTTACTAAGTTTAAATACAAAATTTGTTCAAGGTTTAAAGAATGGAAGTCTACCTAAAAATATATTTCAAGAATATTTAGCTCAAGATTATTTCTTTTTAGAGACTTTTGCTAAGGCTTATGGTCTTGCTGTTTCCAAATCAAAAGATAAGTACTCAATAAGGAAGTTAAGTGAACTGTTAATGGGCGTTTCAGAGGAGTTAATACTTCATGAAACTTATGCAAAAGAATGGGATATTGATTTGTCTAATAACTATATAAAAAAAGCCACTAAAAATTATACAGATTTTCTTGATGATACTTCCAAAAGACTTAGCTCCGTTGAAATAATGTTTGCAATGACTCCATGTATGCGACTTTATTCTTGGATAGGAAAAAGTTTGTATGAGGGGGATTTTGACACTAAATATAAAGAATGGATAATTACTTATTCTGATGAGAGCTTTGAAAAGCTAGCAGATTCACTTGAAATTCTTATTGAGACTAATAAAGAAAAATATGATATTAATCAGGCTAAATATTTATACAGGAGAGCTATGGAATTGGAGTTAGATTTTTTTAATGCATATTCAGATTTCTGATTTAAATTAAAATTTACTTATAGTACTTTCAAAAACAAGTTAATAAATTATGTATTCTAAAATTGCACTTTCAATTGGTGGTAGTGACTCCGGGGGTGGAGCAGGCATACAGGCTGACTTGAGAACTTTCATGGCCCTTAAAGTACATGGATGTTCTGTTATTACATGTATTACCGCACAAAATAGTATAGCGGTTACATGCGTTCAACCAGTAGAGAAGAATACTTTATTAAACCAGTTAGATACTTTATTCGCTGATTTTAGTATTCATGCCTTAAAAACTGGTATGTTATTAAATGAAAGGATAATTAATGATACTGCTTTAAAATTAAATACATACAAAATAACCAAAATTATTGACCCAGTAATGGTTACAAGAACTGGTTCTAAATTACTGGAAGATTCTGCTATTAATGCTTATAAAAAACTCTTATTACCAATTGCTGATTTGGTAACTCCAAACATTTATGAAGCGAATCTACTTTCTGGTTTAGAAATAAGGAGTAAAGAAGATATCGAAAATTCAGCAAGAAATATTATTGGTCTTGGAGCTAAAGCGGTACTTATAAAAGGTGGCGGTTTAAAAGATATGAAAGGGAAGGATTTTTTCCTTGACTTAAATGGTAGAAAAGAGTGGCTATTTAATAATTTTATAAATACAAAAAATACACATGGTAGCGGCTGTACTTTGAGTGCTGCTATTTGTGGTTACAAGGCTTTAGGTTTTGATCTATTTGATTCCATACAAAAAGCGAAATTATTTGTTGAGAAATCTTTAGACAATTCTTATAAAATAGGCTCTGGCCCTGGTCCCTTAGGCCATCATTAATTATTTATAGAAGTGGAGTTAGAACCACCATTTTCTGTAGGGCTTTTTTAAAAATAAGATTTCTTCAGTCTCCCATCCTCCTTCCAACCACTCAAGATGCTCAAGTAATAAAGACTCACTTTCCCTTTTGCTTAATTGCCCAATTCTATTAGCAATACCATCGAACCTAACTTTCATCAATTCCTCAATCTTGATGTTATTCATAGGTTAAATAATAAATTTTTTCTACTCTTACTTGTATACATTTTCTTGTCAATGATTTAATTTTATTTGTTTACTAGCAATTCTTAAATATGTATTAAATACAACTTTTTGAAATAGATAGTAATTAAGACTTATTCACATAGATTTAATTAAAGACTAATTTATATAAAAATACTTAAACTATGAATAAAGAAGAAACAGCAAAGCAAAAAACTATTTTAAATGTAGGCTATTGTGAAACGACCTCTGAATGGCTCAATAGAATCATTACTGAACTGGCAGATGAAAATAAAAATTTCGTAGATTTGTCAGTTATTTGTGCTTAATTTTTTAGAAAATATAGTTTATTTTGATTTGTTTGCAAGTTTCTAAATTATATTAAGATTAATTTTTAAAGATATTTTTGTGAAGTGAATCCTAAACAACAAAATATAAAAATAATAAAACAATTTAATTTATCTCCTCATCCTGAGGGTGGTTGGTTTAGAGAGATAGTAAGGAGTAAAAATTCTCTAATAAGGGAAGATGGCCAAAGTAGAAACTTTATAACGGGCATTTATTATCTTTTGGAGAGAGAGACAAAAAGTGCTTGGCACAGAGTAAAAAATGCAGATGAAATTTGGATTTATCTAAGGGGCGATCCTCTGAATTTATGGTGCCTAGATGATGATAATAAGTTAATAAGAAATTTAATTTTAGATTCCAATAATCCAGTAAAAATGATTCCATCTGGATATTGGCAAGCTGCAAAAAGTACAGGCGAATTTACTTTGGTGAGTTGTTGTGTTGGCCCGGGCTTTGATTTTAAGGATTTTGAATTACTCAGAAACACAAATCATACCTCCAGATTAGATAAAGCAATTAATGATCTTATTTGAGTTATCTTTTTTTTTTATTTTTGAAATTATCCTCTAGATTTATAAGGCTACTTAATTAATCTACATTTAATGAATCAAAATTCTGTCAAAACAATTGGTATAAATGATGAACCAAGAAAAGATTCATGCTTAGTATATATAAATCAGGCTGATGGATTAAAAGGTATCCTTAATAGGGATTTTAATGAATGGTCGAATTTTGATAGTTGGGAAAGTATTTCAGTTCAGCAATGGATTTTTTCTAGAGCTTTAGAGGTTTTCAGAGGTAAGCAAATTGATATTAAATGCGACTGTTGTGAATATAATGATTTAATCCCAAATGATTTTGAGAGTATTAAAAAAGAAAAATGTTTTGGTAAAAAAAGTGCTTATATGATTGAAAAAGTTGTAGATGAAATTGTATTAGCTAAGGCAAGAAGAGAAAGTGATGGAACATATTCTGCGTAAGATTCATAAATATATATGGAGTGAAAAATCTTTTACTTACCAGTGAAAATTATCAGAAGAACCAATCGTTAAATTTCTAGTGGACATCTTATGGAACTTAAAGTGTACCGAATCACTGAACTCCTTTTCATCTGAGTAATTAACAAGATCCACTGGGTCGATGTTTTCATCGAACCATGCATCATATTCAATATGGTTTGGTTCAGCAAAATAACTCATATCCAATTAATAGCTTTCAAAAAACATATAAACGGTACAAGCGATACCAAATTAACATTCTTAATTTTTAGATAATCCTTATTTTTAACTTTTTCATAAAGATTAGTTGCTAGAAAGATAGGAGAAATATCTATAAATTAATGTCTCTAGATACAACCATGGTTTCTATCCATCCCCACTTCACAATCAAGGATGGGAAGATGGATCAGTGCATAGCTCTTTTGGAAGAAATTTTGGTACTGACAAAAGCTAATGAACCTGACTGTCTTTTTTTTAATATCACTACTTGCGGTTCAAATAAGGCTTATGTAAGAGAGGCATATAAAGATGGTGCCGCCGCTTTATTTCATCTCAAAAATATGGGACATATGATTCCCAAGCTTTTTGAAGTGTCAGATATTACTGTGCAGGTCCAAGGCCCTGCCAAGGAGATTGAACCCTTGAAGGAAATACTGCCAGACGCTGATTTCTATGAAGCAATATCTGGATTCTGATTTAGATTGTATATATTGACAGTCGATCTAAAATTAGAAGCAATTAGCTTATTGTTATGACTATTGAAACTACTGTTTTCACCTTTAAACTTTCAAATACATTTGAGGAGTGGGTAAAAATGTTTGATAGTCCAGAGATAGATGAATTTCATAAAACGGTAGGACTTACTCCTCTATATCGTGGCAAAAGTTTAATTGATCCAAAAGAAGTTATTGTTATTCATCAAGCTGAAGAAGGTGTGGCTAAGCATGTTTTTTCAGATCCTGAAACCATTAAGAATATAGAATCTGGAGGACATATTTATAGCACAACGAAAATCACAAGTTGGGTTTCTGATTAGTCGAAAAAGTAACTATGCAAATTTTTACAAGTTTAATGCGGAACAGGAGTTTAATATAAGATCTTAAAAAACTAAATTAGGATATAGCTGAGTTTAAGGATAAGAGTATTAAATAATTAGTTCGACTAAATTATTAATAAGAATCTGAGTGCAAGCGGTAACCACAGGCATAGAAGAAGCATTAGTAAAAGAGTAATAGCATGGATATTTGGAATGTAATGCTCTTTTAAAATTTGTGTTTTCATAATTTATCTCGCCTTCTTAAGTTTGATTTCTCTTCTGATAAGCAATGCTATTACCACAACACACATGTTCATTAGAAATACGTCTAATGGCATTTTCTAAAAAAGTCTCTATTTAATTAATAGCAAGATTATTGATCTACGAATCAAGAGATGATTACAAATGTTTATTGGCTTAATAAAAAGGAATTTAAAAATTAAATTTATGCTTAAATATCTCAGTTCACATAACTATTAAATGGCTTATTCAGAAACAAGAATAGTAGTAGGCGGTTTAGCTCATGTGCCTGTTCTTATTTTTATAGCCAATTTTATTAAAAGTAAATTTGGAATTAAAACTGAAGAGACAAAAGATGCTGTAGTTATAGGAGAGGCAGTTAAAATTATTGAGTTAAGTGATACTGAAGTTAAAGAAGGAAAAGCAGAAGCTTTAAAAGAAATCTCAAATAAGCTTGACAGTATTGAAAAGAAGGCTGATGAGGTTTATGAAAAGGTAAAGAATAAGAAAGATAAGAAGAAGAAGAAAAAATAACTAAATTGAGATCCTATTAAGCATCAATACATCTTGAACTTGGATTGTATCTCTCTTATCTTCGTCTTCGGGA
The DNA here is from genome assembly GCA_003278765.1 of Prochlorococcus sp. AG-355-G23. Classification (GTDB taxonomy): domain Bacteria; phylum Cyanobacteriota; class Cyanobacteriia; order PCC-6307; family Cyanobiaceae; genus Prochlorococcus_A. The sequence goes on along the minus strand of QCDK01000015.1, from coordinate 8,036 downwards.
TCTTTATAAGATTCAATTTCAGCTTGAATTTTTCTCTTGTAAACTCCTTTGATATAGTCCATTTCTCTTTTGTTTTTGTCCAAAATTGAGAATGGTGATCTTTTTAAGTTCATAATTTTCTCCTAAATAAATAAATTAATCAGCACCAATTTTTATCAGATTCAACAAAGCTATCCAATGTTTGCTGATTCCTGATTTCTTCTTCAAGAAGTTCTTCTTCTGATCTTTCTTCAATATCAGATTTATAATCTTCTTTTAGTGTGGATTTCGTAGACATTTGCTCTTGACGACTACATTTATGTTCTAACTAGTTAGAGAGGTCATTCGACTAATAAATATGTACGGTTTGAGGTACTCCCATATACGGATAAAGGATCAACAATTGAATTTAAATATGGGTAAAATAATTTGAATTTTTATCAATTTTTGCCTTTAAGAATCATCAATAAAGGTAGACCAATAAGCATCAAGCTCCCATCAATTAATAAAAAAGTATTCAGGTTCATTTATCCATTCCTTTTGGGGTATCCCAATTTAGAGAAATTCCTTTTTTAATTGGTTGTCTTTTCATATCATCCATTTCTTTTCTGATTTTGTTGTAGCAGGCCAACTCCTCTGGATCATCAGAACCAAGTCCATAATTCATGATTGCTGCAATATATATTTTGTGCATCCGGTATGACGATAGTGGCATTACTAAAGGCAAACAATTTTAAATATATTTGAATTCTAGTTAAAATGCTGATCTACGAGATCTCAGTTATATTAATCAATTGCTCAAGTACCCTTGTCGGGAATTGAACCCTTACCAAGAGTGCTCTACCGCTGAGCTACAGGGCCATTTTAAAGTGGGCCAGGTTGGACCAATCAAGACTACCAGCAGCTCAGTAATTCTGAAGTGTGCAGAATAAATTTCGACGGCGCATTTGTGGCTGTCAAATTATTTCTAGGGAGTGCCGTAATTATTCTTTAGTACACTTTTTTAGTTTTTAGAAATTCCAATTTATCTGTAATTGATAGGAATCTGAACTTTTTGAATCTCCCTGTTCATTTTTGTAAGAAAACACAGCTCCAAATCTATTTTTCCTATTCATCTGTAATCCAATGGTGTTGCTGAGGAAATTATCCGATGAGTTCAAAATTGAAAATCTGTAATTGGTGGTGCTGTCATCTAGATAATTCAGATCCACAATAGAATCATCTGTGAAGTCGAGATTGTATTCGATCTTTGCGAAAGGTTTTATTTTCCATTCCTTAATCTCAAATTCGCTGAATAAATCTGATCCAAGGGCCAAAATTTTATGGTTGATTTTCTGTTCTTTGAAAGTCAAGGCAAGATGACTGCCTGATTCGGAAAATGGTTTTAATGATATATGAGAAGCTTCAATCCTTGCGTAGGGATTGAAAGTGATATTCCCCTTGGAAATCGGCTCGGGCCTGAAAGAAAATGATCCAAAGATAAGATTGGCATCTCTCTGGCCTTTATGGGCAATTGAGTCTTCGAATCTGGTTGTATAGAAATCCATTTTCCCAACTCCCAACTGAAAATCTGTGGGCAAAAAGCCTTTGAATTTCTGAGAGGAATAAATAGAAACACTGTAATTATCTGAATTTAACTTGCTTCCTTGCGAGCCGATTTTTATATGATCGTTACCATAAGTAAAAGCGAAGCCAAGCAGAGAATTATTTTTTAATTTTTTGTCCGCACCAAAAGTTAAGTTAAGTGCATCTGATTTCTGATTTGATGATGTTGCATTTTTTTTATAATCACCAACAACTATTTCTCCATCAGTCCATAAAGACCAATTTCCCAGTAATTTTCCACCTTTTGGATTTAAATCAGGATTAAATGTTTTTTTGCGTAATTTCGCAAAAGCAATGTCTAATGAATTATTTCTGAGATCATTGATTATTTGGTCCGATTCATTTTTCATCCTTTCATCATTCCAGTTTGCTCTCGCCCAATTTTCAAAATCTTTATTTTCTATATCTTTAAATTTTTTCTCCGATCCATTAAAAATCTTTTCTAATGTTGGATTTGAGAAAGAAAAATCAATTCCTTGAAATGATTTTTTATCAGATCTTTTATTCCTAGAAAGCCATTCTAGCCTTCTATTCACAGCATCTAAACCTGCCTTGCTGAATCGTATTGATGCGTCTGTCCAGGCTTCTGCCAGTCCCAGTACATCAGGTTTCAAAGTTGGATCACCCTTTGAATCTATAGGAATATGATTATTTATCACACCATTTGATGTGGTGGATGAAACGCCTGTGAAAGTAAAGTTAAAATTCAAATGATAGGTTGTGAGTTCTCCAGAATCTGGAGCATCTTCCTGTATTTGAATGGTTTGTGCTCCACCGCCAAGATCGGGAGTGAAAATGCCATTTTCCGAGATAATCTTTGTGCTTTCAAAACCATATCCTTTGGGCGGATCCACAGTAATTGAGTAGTTACCACTTTGTGCGACATCTCCTTTCAGAACAAAATTATATTTGCCATCTGAACCCGTCTCCTGGACATTGTTTCCACCACTGTCATCCAGCCAGTCGTTATTTACGAGACTTCCTTCATAAAGCAATTTAACTGTTACTCCGGATACCGGTTGTCTTGTAGAGGATTCGTATATCACTCCTGCAGGGTCAATTAAAAGGCCATCTATATCGCTAATTTCTTCACATGAAGAACTGATCTGGATATTTTTGATAAATCTTCCTGATGAAACTGGTCCATCCGTTAAATCAACTTTACCTTTACCTCTCTTCCCAGCTAATTTTAAAAATTCAACTTTAAAGGTCCCAGCGCTATTAGGAAAAAAATTATAATTACCCACACTATTGGTTGTAGTAGTTGTGATTAGAGAATCATCCTTATAAAGTTTTACATTTGAACCGTTAACTGGATCACCATTTTTGTATCTGACAACTCCCGATATCGATCCGCAGGAGGCACTTTTGGTAGTGAAATTAAAAGTATTTTTTGAATCAATTCCAGCAAAAGAATTAGGAGAAGCCGCTTCATCCACTACTGCTCCTGTTGAAATTAAAATATAATATTGAGTACCATCATTTATCAAAACTGATCCGTCAGAATCTCTTAATGAAATTGACATTTCATTCCCGGATATGGAGATATCAGTTGTGTTGTTCATATTGAATGATCTTATTAATGCATCAGTTGAATAGTTGTATAGAGAAATATTTCCTGAACCACGAACTACGTTTTCACTGAAAATTATTTCAACTGTTGGATTAGATGTAGAAACATCAGTAGCATTATCCTCTGGAGATTGGGAAGTTATAACTGGAGCGACTGAGTCATTGCTGTAAGTTGAAAAATTCAGTTCATTTTTATCTGTAATTCCTTTGTAGCTAATGCCATTTGAAGATTCAATTATTTTGGGTTCGATAAGAAGATAATAATCTGTGTTTGCAGTAAGTAACGTTGTTGGTAAAGTAATAACTTTGTCTGAAATATTCAATGAATCATTGCTGTACTGCTTGACTAAAGTGTCGTCAGATTTATGCAGAGCAATATTTCCACTTGTTTCCGATGCTCTTATATCTTTGTCAAAGGTCAATGTGAGATTAAGACTTGTATTTACCCCAAAAGAATTATCTGATGGATTGGTGAAAGTTAAATTTGGACCATTCGGACATCCATTAAAACCCCAGCATGGTTGTTTATTACTAGATAATATTGGAGCGAACAAAATTGGTGTCTGGGCATAGTGTTCTACATTCCATGAGGTTAAATTCTGATCGAATTCGCCTGCATTTTTAAAGGTCCTTGTAAAATTTGTGACCTCTGCCACATCCCAATTACTAATATCTTTATTAAATGCTCTCGCTCCATCAAAAGTTCTCCTTAATGACCTTAAACTTTCAGTGTTCCAGCTTGAAATATTTCCATTAAACTTCTTTGCTCCGGCAAATGTTCTGTGCATGCTCACAACTTTCGATACATCCCAGCTGTTTAAATCACTATTGAAATTAATAGCCTTTAAAAAAGTTCTGTCTAATCTAGTTACGTTACTTACATCCCAGCTATTTAGATTTTGATTAAATGCTGCTGCTCCCCTGAAGGTGCTGTTAAGCTTGGTAACTTTGGAAATATTCCAACTACTAATATCTTGATTAAATACCAAGCTATCCTGGAACATTCCATTGATATTAGTGACATTATTTAATTCCCAGTTCGAAATATCCTGGTTAAAGCTGGATGCGTTCATAAACATCCTGCTCATGGTTGTAGCTCTACTTGTATTCCAATAACCTATATCTGCATTAAAGTTGGTTTGATCCTTAAAGAGACTTGAGAAATTCTTAATTTGACCAGTGAAAATTTTATTGCCGGTGTCCCCAAAATTGTATGTAATCCCATCTTTGGTTATTTGAAAATCTGATCCAACAGCACCATTTGCTATGCCTTCATCAAGTAAATCTCTATCAACGATTAGCATATTTGCGCAAACTGTTCCGGATGCACCAACTGTGCCTACATATTGATTTGAGTAGCAATTTGAATCATCAGCTTTAGCTGAATTCAAGGGATAAAATAATGAAATTAAGAATAAATATTTATATAAATTTTGTTTCTTCACCTTTGTTTTGATTACTAATTAAATTTTTAGCTTCTGAAAATCTTTTTTATATTAACAACCAATTTTCTTAAATCCACGTTTAATTTCTGTTTGCTCTCTTAAAAGATTGATTTTTATTCATGATTAGTTTTTCCACTTTTTGAAGATGATGTTCCTGCTGTGGGATAATTTTTATTGATTGACAGTCGATCTACAATAAGGGGCAATTATCTCCTTTTTTATGTCAATTGAAACAACTGTTTTAGATTTCAAATTAAGCAATACTTTTGAGGAATATGAGGCACATATGAATGCTCCTGTACAACAGGCAATGTTTAAAGAGATGGGAGTAAAAACCTTCTATATTGGCAAATCACTGGAAGACCCCAAAAGAGCAACTGTTATGTTTCAAGGACCAGTAAATACTTGTTACGACATCTTTGTTAACCCAGAAACTAAGCCAATAGTCGAAGCATCCGGTCATATTTATGAAGGGACAATAATTAACCGCTGGATTTCTGAATAATTTTGAAACGCACACTGCTCCCACTGCTGGCTGCTTTTGCATTGCCTAATGCTATTAATGCCGATGAAAAAGTTTTTTCTGTTTTTCTCTTATTTATATTTAATATATTCCATTAACTTAATTATCTTTGATAGTTAAGCAGCTTCTAGATTTGATTCTTCTTGTTCAAAATTTGCTTTATTTTCCTTAATTTCTTGATTAGCCCATTGTAATAATCTTATAGATAATATTAAGTCTCCATCTAACCATGCTCTAATAGCCATAGCTCTTCTAGGGTCATAAAAATTTTTCTTTCTATACCAATCAAAAACATTCTCATCTGATTTGTCTCCATTGCATGAAAGACAAGCTGGAACGCAATTTTCTGTTAAGTTTAATCCTCCTTTACTTCGTGGCAATATATGATCAATAGATTCTGAAGGTTTTCCGCAATATATGCATCTTTTGCTCGTAAATGTATGAATAGACTTTCGCCAAAATCTTAATTTGAGCTTAGGGCATAAATCCTCTAAAAACACTGCATCATCAATATGCATTAAGATTATTCAATTATCTATATTTATGTCATATGAAATTTAAAAATAATTTAAGAAAAATTTATCTTTAAGAAATTAAATTATTTTCAAAAACCAATCACAAAATAATTAATTTCAAATAAATTTTTAATTAATTTTCTCATCACTTTTTCTACTTTTTAGTTTGAGCTTTTACTCTTCAGAATTTGGTTATGGGATTAACAATATACATTTAACTTTATAACTTACCTTTTCTATATGTGGAGTCTAGTTATTTAGTTTAATATAATAAGCTAAAAAATTAAAAAAAAATGTCTGATAAAAAGAAAGATACAAAAAAAGATTTTAAAAAGAATAAAGCTATGCTTGCTTACGGAGTGATACAACTAGGATCAGCAGTTGTATCAGCTGTTGCCTTAGTAGCTATAGCACTAAGCTTTTGCTTATTAAAAAAAGAATCAAAGTTCTTTAATGAATGTGTTGAAGAAATGAAAGCGACTGGTTCGCCAACAGCTGATGCGGTTCGTTTCTGTACTGGTGGTTAGCATTAGGTAAATTAAGTGTTTCCGATATTTTTATAAATAATATTTAACTTGTCTTAGTTCATATTAACCATAAATTAATTTTTTCTTATTTTCTCCTTAGTAAAACTAATTAATACGCTAACTAGACTTTAAATGGTTATAAATTTAGGAAAATTTTATGAGTGGAGATTATGAGACATTAGAAATCAATCAACCTAAGATTTCTTATATTAAAAAAAGATCAGAAGATAATACTTTTTGGCTAGAGGAAATGATTAAAGAAATTGAAAAGATTGAAGATACGAATAACAACATATCTGATGCTGCTTAATATACCAGGATTTGTTATTACTGATATTTATTGGAGTAATCGTTTATAAATTATCAACAATACTATTACTCCACCTATGCCATAAATTGCATGGTATGGGTCATAATGATTCTGCCAAAGCTCCTTTAAAATTCCATTAATTTAGTCTTTGGGTCGAGTTAATATCAAGCGTTTCATTTATTTATTCAACAATAATTGAGCCTCCCATCCCAAAAGGTGCATGAGGAGAACAAACATAATAGTATTTCCCAGCTGACACACCCGTTGTGTTCCATGATAGTTTTCCGTCTTGAGTTCCAGGGGTACCTGATAATGTCCCTGTGGTTACTTGATCACCGCCTCCACGAGAAAAATCAGTCTTTATATAAAACGGATGACTAAACGCATCAACATTAAAAACAATAGTATCTCCTTTATTAACAGTAACTGTAGGATCATTCCCAGTTACAGATCCATTTTTATCTTTACCACTAAGAATATAGTTTTCTATACTTTCTGCTGAAACATCAATATAATAAGTCTCTGACTTTGCATTCGCTGGAAATGAAAAACCTAAAAGCAAAGGCAATAATAAAAGTGAACGCATAAACTTAAGGGATTTATATAAACATATTAAAAAAAAAAGAAGCTAATTGCCCTTATTTTAGATCGAATGTCAATTCTGCACCTAATTTATGCACTAATTTGACCTGCATTTAGGGAAAGTGTTGTTATATCAAAGGATTTGATATGTTTACCTCTCCCTTTATTAGGGAATTGAGTCAACCGAGTCAACCTTTTTTTTGGTATTAAGTTGGTTAATTTAATGGTTGATTTGGAAACCGACCGGATATAAAACACTGGCAAGATATAGAAATCGGGTGGCTCGGGTGTCACATACGTCTAAATCCTCTTTTTTGCTTCTTGTCATCTATACGCAATCTTCCATAACTCCAACCTAGTTGACCCATAATTTTTCTTATACGAGTCGAATCACTATTTTTTAAATGTTGAGGTTCCAGACCTAACTCTTCATGAATCCTGAAAGTATTAATAAAGTCAGCTCTAGTTGCATCTATCAAATCTTCAAGTGTTTCAGTCCAAGGATCTACAAACTCAAAATCACAATTTCTTTTATTAATTTCATTTTGTTCTTCTTCTGTACTCCAACACTGGTAATTGTTTCGATACTCCAAATAGGCACGTTGCCATATTGAATCTCTTGAATCAAGAACTCTATCAATTTACTACTTTTCCTAAATTCTTTGAGAGCTTAGTGGTGGAGAGCGTTTTGGCCATGCCCTCGTCGGGACTTGAACCCGAGACCTCTCCCTTACCAAGGGAGTGCTCTACCGCTGAGCTACAAGGGCAATTTTAAAGTGGGCCGGGTTGGATTTGAACCAACGTAGGCAGAGCCAGCGGATTTACAGTCCGCCCCCTTTAACCACTCGGGCACCGACCCCCACTATTTGAACTTATCAGTTAATGGACACTTTGTGTGAAATTGTTTTGGTTTTTTTTTTTCTTTCTAGATAGCATTTGTAAAGAAAAGACTTTATTGATGATGAATATTTTATTGAT
>QCDK01000014.1 GCA_003278765.1 Prochlorococcus sp. AG-355-G23 | reverse complement strand
AATTCAATTCCTAAGGGATAATTATTTTTAAAGTTTAATTTGTTAACAATATCTGAAGGCAAATTAAAACCTAATTTATTCAAGACAAAGTTTCCAATTTTTGACCTATCAATTATCCCCAAAGGAATATTTGCAGCATTTAGAACCAATAAAAAACCTTCATTTGTTTCTTCAAGTCTTTCTATAGTTCTCCATAATTTATTGTTATAAGATACACTTTCAAAACTATCGATTGGTTTCTTAAAATCTCCAACAAAGTTCTGTTCCCATTTTTTTAAGGAAACAGTTTTTAAAATATTTTCATTAACAAAACCCGTCCATCTACCATTATTCGTAACAAAAATATATTTATCCGATGCATCCTTATTATTTTTTATTAACTTATTAAATTCTGAGAAATTTGAATCATATTCAATTTTCCTCAAAGGTTTTAATTTGATCTCAGAAACTTTACTAAATTTAAGTATGTTTTCAATTTTAAAAAATTGACTTTCAGATTTTGAAGAATTAATTCCAAACAAGCCCAAAAAAGAAAGAATAAAACCAAAGTAAAAGTTAAATCTAAATAAACAAATTATCCCAAAAAATAAGACCAAAAAAGACAATAATAAATTTACTTTATTGAGGAAATTTCTTCCTTTATTTTTACTCCCAGAGAAGTGCCAAATAATACTTTTTAATAAATTCCCTCCATCTAAAGAACCAATTGGAATCAAATTTAAGAAGCCTAAGAATAAATTAAATATACCTACTCTTGAAATTACATTAACTGCTATTTGTTCCTGAGATGGACTGTTATTACTAATTAAAAGTAAGATAGATGCTGTAGCGAAACATAGAAGAGGTCTTACAATTGCAATTTTTATATTACCTAAAGCAGTTTGACAATACTTATCTATTTGTAAAATTGCTCCTAAAAAATAAAAAGTAATTTTTTTTATTTTTACACCCTGATTAAGTGAAACAAAAGTATGAAAAACCTCATGAAATATAATTGAAGATAGTAAGAAAAAAGAAGTTAAAAACCCTATAATCCAAGCTTCTTTATTATTGTAAATATCGCCAGAAGATAAATTGACCTGATTACTAATAGTCCATGAGAATAAAAAGAGAATAACAAACCAATAGGGATGAACTTTAAAGGGAATTCCCCATATTTTAAAAATTTGCCAACTTCTCAAAAATAATCTCCGCTATATTTAGCAATAATATTAATCTTACATGCAGGATAATGATATGCCCAAGACTAATCCTTTAGTTAAAATTTGTGGACTAACTTCTGAAGAACAAGCTCTTCAAGTCGCAAAATTGGGAGCGCATGCTATCGGCATTATTTCCGTGGAGGAGTCACCAAGATATATATCAGCTGAAATTAAGAAAAATATTTTTACAACCTTAGAAAGGTTGTATCCAAAAATCGATAGAGTAACTGTTGTGCAAAATTGTCCTATAGATTTAATTATCAAAAACTTCTTAGGCAACCCAAGTGAAACTATAATTCAATTACATGGAGATGAAGATATTGATTATTGCAAAGAAATAAGGGAAAAAATTCCCAATATTGGCCTATGGAAGGCTTTCAGAATTAAAACGGAAAAGGACATAGATAAAATAAAACCTTTTGAAGATTTTGTAGATGCGATACTACTTGATTCTTGGAATAAAGAAACTTATGGAGGTTCAGGGAAAAAAATAAATTCTATTTATTTAAAGAATTTGCGATTTGGCAAGCCATGGTGGTTGGCAGGTGGAATATCAATTGAATGGATTGATGAAATCCTTACTGACTTCAAACCAGATGGGCTAGATATTTCAAGTAGTATTGAAATATCTCCAGGTTTAAAAGATATAAAAAAAACAGAGGATCTTTTTAAGTTATTAAAAAGATTTTAATAATTATTAGTAGCAGACTGCTGTTTTACAAGCTCAAAAAATTCTTGTTTTAAACTTAAATCGTGTCTAAAATCGCCTCTCACAACAGAATTAATCATGCTTGTATTTGGTTCTTTGACTCCCCTCCACTTCATACAATAATGTTGGGCCTTCACAATAATGCCTAGACCTTTAGGTTCACAAAGTTTTTCAATTTCATCTGCAAGGATCATTACAGCTTCTTCCTGAATATGAGGTCTTGAAAAAACCCAATCCGCAACTCTCGCAAATTTTGAAAGTCCTATGACTTTATTTCCAGGTTTAATACCTATCCAACACTCCCCTAGAATTGGTACTAAGTGATGTGAACATGCAGATCTGACCGTAATTGGACCAACTGTATAAATTTCATCAAGATTCTTGTCATTAGGAAAACTTGTAACTTTAGGTTGTTCATGATATCTGCCTTTAAAAACTTCGTTTAGATACATTTTTGAAACTCTCTCAGCAGTTTCTTGAGTATTATGATCATTCTCAACATCAATTATGAGGGACTTTAGTAGATCTTTAACTCTTGAGGCTACTTCTTTTTCTAAAATTTCTAATTCACCAGGATTTATAAAATCCGAAATATTATCGTTTGCACTAAATCTTGTACCAGAATTTTTAATTCTGTCTCTTATAATTTCAGAAATTAGTTTATTAGTAATCTGGTCGTCAAAGTTTCTAATATTATCGTTGGGTAATGTAGAGGTCATAAAATTCTAAACAGAAAATTGTATGCAACTTAATTTACTGTATCTTCCAAAAGCTTAATTGCTCATACATTATATCACATTCTCTTGTTCAATCGGGTTCGATTAGCACTAAAAAAAATCACTGTTTTAAGATTAATCAGATAAACAGAATGTTTAAAAGGCTCCACCAGAAGGCATCAAAGTCAAGTCTTCGATCAATTGTGATTCAGGTTTTTGAGCCATGTAGAGAATAGTTTCTGATACCTCGTTTGAGGAGAGCATAGAAGCTCTATCAAAATCAGAATTGATTGATTCGGAGTCCCAAAGAGGAGTATTTACTGAACCAAGAGTTATTGTGCATGCTCTTATTGAATTAGATCTCTCCTCCTCCCTCAAGCATTTAGTAAACATCACTAGTGCAGATTTTGAGACACAATAAGCTCCCCATTGGGGGAATGCATTATAAGAGGCATGACTACTAACATTAATAACTAAACCACCATTTTTTCTCATTTGAGGAATTATTGAACTACAAATTTGAAAAACACTTGTGAGGTTTATTTGAATAGTTTGTTCCCATTGACCTAATTCCATTTCAACTAAAGGGCCATTAAATGCGCAACCGGCATTATTTATCAATACTGAAGGGCACCCATACTTCTCAATTGCCTCTTTAACGCAATGATCTATTTCTAGAGAATTAGATAAATCACATTCTATTAGGTTAATTTTTGATTTAGTGGTCAAAAGTTCGCCCTTTAGTTTTTCCATTAAATCCATATTTCTGGAGAGTAAAATTAAATCCCAGCCAGCATTAGCAAAAGTAATTGCGGTAGATCTACCAATACCTTTCGTAGCACCCGTTATAAAAGCTAGTTTCAAGTTATTCAGTTTTTTGGGGGATTTCACTATAAATCTCTTCAATATTATTTGCTTCGATAAATTTACCTAAAACCCTAAACTTTTTGTATCTTTCCTCAATTAATTCGTCTTCAGGCATTTGCAGTAAAGCATTAAGGTGCTTCTCTATAGCCTCTTTTAGTGTATTACCAGCATCTAAAGGAGCCCAATTATTCCCACCAGAAGGTTCTGGTAATACCTCATCTATGATCCCTAATTTAAGCAAATCTTTACCTGTAATTTTAAGTGCTGATGCAGCTTCTGGTGCCTTTGCAGCATCTCTCCACAAAATTGATGCACACGCTTCCGGACTAGCAACTGTGTAAACACTGTGTTCAAACATTAGTAACCTATCGGCAACACCTATTCCAAGTGCGCCTCCTGAACCTCCTTCTCCAATTACAGTAGCCACAATTGGAACTTTCAATCCAAACATCTCTCGAAGGTTTCTTGCAATCGCTTCACCTTGACCTTGTTCTTCAGCTTTTAAGCCAGCATAAGCTCCAGGAGTATCAATAAATGTAAGGATTGGCAAAGAGAATCTATTTGCATGCTGCATTAATCTAAGAGCTTTTCTGTAACCTCCTGGTTTTGCCATCCCAAAGTTTCTTACTACATTTTCTTTTGTATCCCTTCCTTTCTGATGCCCTAACATCAACACTGGTCTATTATTTATCGAACCTATCCCCCCAATTAGTGCCATATCATCACCACCATTTCTGTCTCCATGTAATTCGATCCAGTCATCACAAAACATTTGAACAAAGTCCAAAGTACTTGGTCTTTGAGGATGCCTAGCTACCTGAATCTTTTGAGACGGGGTGAGAGATTTAAATATTTCTTCTCTTCTTCTAGCAGCAAGGGTTTCAAGCTGTAGAAGCTGTTGACTAACATCTACTTCTGAGTCTCGAGCTAATTCTTTAATTTGCTCTATCTGCTTCTCAAGTTCAACAAGAGGCTTTTCAAAATCAAGAAGGTAACGTTTAGCCATGATTTAGACAGTTAATACTTTAGGCTGCTTATCAAGTCCAATGGCAGAAAAACCATGCTTTAAAGAAGCTGCTCCAATAAATTCCATCTTTTCAAGGGATATGTTATTTCTTCCCCAACTAAAGTTTGTATGACACTTTTCAAATTCTAAAATCATAGCTTCTGCAAAGCAAGCAAACATCTCTCGCTGAGGGTTTTGCATTTCCGCAAGTTCCATCATATTCCAACCAATATCATTGAAAAACTCTACTATACCTCCTTTTAAAACATAAATATTTTCACCCTGAAATTTCTCATCTAGATTTTTGGGGTATCCACCATCAATCATTAAACATGGTTTTTTTAAGTTGTCAGTATCAATTTCAATAGTTTTAGGCATACTTGCAACCCACACAACAATGTCCGCCTGAGGCAAGGCCTCATCCAAACTTGTTATGGTGCCACCATCTAATTCTTTTTGTAAAAGCGCAAGAGGTTCTTGTTGTCTTGCTACCATAAGAAGTTCTGAAATCCCAGTTTTATTGATAAGCCACCTACAAACAGCGCTACCAATATCACCTGTAGCACCAATTACAGCAACAGTTGCTTTTTTAAGGTCTATCCCAATGCGAGGAGCATTTATTTCTAATTGCTTACAAATAACCCAGGCGGTATGAGTATTGCCAGTAGTAAACCTTTCCCACTCTAATGAAGTATTTCTAATTTGTTTATGCTGTAGAAGATTAAAATTCTCAAAAATAATAGAAGTAAATCCTCCTAAAGCGGTAATATTAATTCCTTTTTTCTGAGCTAGTTCCATAGCATTTAGTACTTTTCTTCTAGCAGTTTTAAACCTAGAAAGCATTTCAGGAACAAAGCACGAATCAATATAAGAACCTTCAATAGATATTCCAGTAGCACTCTTAACTTCTACATTTTCAACAAGCTGAGGAGGAGCAGTACACCAAACATCCAAGTCGCCATCCGCAATGTGATCAAAGCCTAGCATCGAAGCTTTTCTTTTTGCGTCTTTAAAACTGGTTGAGTGGCCTATTAACCCAAACATTTAAAATTTATAAATGGTTTCTATACGATGATATGAACAATAGCACAGACGTAACTACTTAATAAGGTTTGATTAATTATTAAAAGCTTTAATTAATTAGAAATGTAATTAGACGATAGCTGCCATAGCCATTCTTGCAATTTCTCTATTATCAAGACCTATTTCCATCAATGTATCTTGATAAGCAATCATAAATTCTTCCATTAATTCTTCTCTATCCATAGCTAAAACTGATGCGTCATCTGCTACTTCATCTAACATCTTTTTAATTAACGGAAGATTAACCTTATTAGCTTCCATTAATTCCTCTTTACAAGTTGATAGATTCTCTTTAAGCCATTCTTGACCGTAATTTAAATGAAGATATTCATCTTTAACCACTCCCTCTGTTATTTTCTTTGCAAAAGGATCAGCAACCCTTATGTAGACGTTATAAGCAGAAATTGCAAATGCTTCAATTAAGATAGCTTGTATTAAAAGACATGTTGTTAAATTTCCTTTTTCAAGAGCAACTTGAAAATTACCATGTAATTTAGAAAAGAATTTTTTTGCAAAATCCATATCAGCTACTACACCTAAATTTCTTCCACATGCAGTAAAGCCTTTTTTATGCTTCATTTCCATTCTCGCCAATTTAGTTAATTCCTCCAACTCATTTGGAATTAAAGTTGCTATTGAAATGTAATTATCATGAGCTTCTTGCTCTCCCTCTATAACAATTGCATTAATTCTGCTATATGCATCTTTATAAGAATCTGTAGTGAAATCGGGTAAATCTAAAGAAATCGGATCAATCGATTCTTCAATAGTCTTTTTATTTGATTCTAGAGTTTGCATGTCAGTAATCTTTAGCTCATTATGCATGAATATTACACGATTATAGAGAGTTTATTTAAATATCATGAAAATAGTTTCAATTGTTAAGTCACATTTTTTACTTCAACTTATTTTATGATTGTTTGGCCAATCTGATTGCATCAGATTCATAATCAATTTGAACCAATGATTAATCAATAATCCCTTTAAATTTTTTCCTAAAGACTCATTTGCTCCTCTACTATCTCCAATAACACCTGATTTACTGAAGTCTTCAGTAAGCCAAGCAGTAGGCGCATTGCCCTCTAGACTCCAACCTTCAGGGATCTCTACTTTATTACCCTCATTTGGGCGTTCATCACCTACTAATTCTGGTTTCAAGGCCAGCATCAAACTTGTTTCAGCTAAAGAAGCATGAAGCCCGTCCTCAATCTCAGTTTTTGTTAACAATTCACTCAATCCATTCACACCACTCCATAAGAAACAAGGGAAAACTGCCATCCCTGGTGCGACACTTCTTAACTCTCTTGCAGCTGTATTTAATAGTGAAATTTGCCCTCCATGTCCATTAATTAATATCAATCTTTTAAAACCCATTTCATATAATTGAACTCCAACTTCCTTGATTATTGAGGTTATTAAATTTGAGGAAAGTGAAATTGTCCCGGCAAAACCCTTATGTTCTGGAGAAAAACCAATATATTGGGTTGGAAGCTTTTTTAATGGAATATCGGCAGAGAATAATTTAAAAACTTCGCTAGTAATTTCATCAACAAAAATACTGTCTGTAGCAAGAGGCAAATGCGGTCCATGTTGCTCAACAGCACCGAATGGCCAAATCACTGTTGACCTTTTGTTTTTTGCGACACTCTCAATTTCTTGCCAATTTAAATATTCAAATTTATTAGGTATTGGTTTAAAGTTCATTAATTTTAATTTTGAGTTCTAACATTTAGAGTATGTTAATAATTAATTATTCTTATTTTACCTACGATGGGAGTCAATAATAAAAACGCCCAAGATAATATCCAACCAAAGGGCAATAAAAAACCTCTTCAGGTACTTCACATAAGCAAGAAAGATACTCAAAAAATAGATAATGAGCAAACCAATTCGCAAGAAGAAATTAAGAAAGAAGATATCGCAATCAAACCGCAAATCATTAAAAATGATTCAGTAAAAAAAATTGAGGACAATAATGAAAACACAAAGGAATTTGATATTTCTCAACAAAATTCAACTCAACAAGACTTAAATAGACCCCTTAATTTTTCTGAGCAAAACACAGATTTTCAATTAGAAAGAACAGTTGATGAATTCGATTTTGATGAAAGTGCTTTTTTAGAGGCTTTAAATGCAAGTGAGCCAATTGGGACTACAGGAGAAACAATTTCAGGTAAAGTTATAGCAATCGAAAGTGATGGACTTTATATTGACATTGGCGGGAAAGCACCTGGTTATATGCCCAAAAAAGAATGTGGCTTAGGTGTCATCATTAACTTTAAAGAAAAGTTTTCTATAGGTCTTGATATGGAAGTTTTGGTTATCAAAGAACAAAATGCTGATGGGATGGTAACAGTGAGTGCTAGGGCATTAATTCTCAGGCAAAGTTGGGAGAAAGTATCAAATTCGGCAAAAAATGGAGAATTAATTAACGTTTTAATTAATGGATTTAACAGAGGTGGGCTTACGTGTGATGTAGATGGATTAAGAGGATTCATCCCAAGATCCCAACTTGAAGATGGTCAAGATTATCAATCTTTTGTTGGCAAAAATCTAAAAGTAGCGTTTCTTGAGGTGAATCCAGAATCCAGAAAATTAGTTCTCTCTGAAAAGAAAGCATCATTAGTCTCTAAACTGAAAAGTTTAGAATTAGGTCAATTAATTGAAGGAGAAGTTTTAGCAGTTAAACCATATGGCTTCTTTATAGATTTAGGAGGAGCTAGTGGACTTCTTCATCAATCCTCACTAACAAATGGGTCGATTCGTTCTTTAAGAGAAGTTTTTAGAGAAGGGGAAATGATAAAAGCTTTAATATCCGAAATAGACCTCGAAAAAGGTCGTATTGGTCTCAATACAGCACTCTTAGAAAACTCTGCGGGAGAATTAATTATTGATAAGCAAAAAGTTATGCAAGAAGCCACAGAGAGAGCACTAAAAACTAAATCACTCTTTGATAAAAAAGAACAAGATAAATGAATATTAATAAAAAAATGGAGTCAAGTCTTAAATTAAAAATTTCAAATTGGGAATTAGACTTTTACTCACGACCAATTATTGAATCAAATGGGAAAAAAAGGTGGGAATTAATAATCTGTTCTACAGGGAGTTATAAGACAAAAGATATTTTTCTTTGGAATAAAAAGTGCCCTGCTAATGAAGTTAATTCAGTGTGGCTTACAAAGGCACTAAATGAAGCAATAAATGAAGCAAAAAAACAAGGGTGGGAGAAACCTTCTATAGTTCGATTCTGGAGGTCGTCAATGAAATCGATCATTAAGAAATCTCTAGAGGCTGTAAGTATTGAGGCTATTGTAAGTAGAAGAACTTACAATTTATTAGATAGGATCGAATTTCTTGAAAAAGAGATTTATCCAAAGGAAAAAGGTTATGTAAGAGGTGTATTAGCTCCTACTTTTACTTCTAAAATGGACAACCTTCCTACACCTCTACCTGAAGCAGTAAGGGGTGATGCTTTAACTATCTCTGAAATATCAATTGGCGAATTAAAATCAGCAGAAAATTGGCCTATGGAATTTGGAGATATTTTCCCAATTCAGCAAAATTTAGATAATAATTACTTAGTTCCAGGATTAAGACTTTTTAGCAAAGATAGATCTTTGGCACTTTCTGCATGGTTTAGTTGTTTAGAACCTATTAAACTAGTTGTAAATAAGAACCAACTCATACTTGAAGCTTCAGAAGATGATAAGTGGCTGGTAACTGATTTACCAGAAAAAGATGCAAACATTTTGAGAACAAAGTTTTTAGAAAATAAAAAAAATTCTTTTGATTATCAATTTATTTCCATACAGTCGACGCCATACATCGAAAAATTTGCAGGATTCTGGATCTTGAGAGATATTGAATTAATTTCATAAATTCAGTTTAGGAGCAGGAACTATTCCATACGAAGAAATATATTTCTCAAAAGCTGAAATTTTTATTCAAAATAAAAAATTTGAGTATTATAAATCCCCTATCCTCAGTCAAAATAATTTCAAACATGCTTACTTTACAAAATCAAGCTCTGAAAAATTTCTTCAATTATTAGGGAATCACTTTAATGAAAATTACATAAACTGTGTTTCCAATCAAATTCACAGTAATAAGATAGTGTTTGGTTCACATTTGGAAGATGGGATTAAAATTGATGCAGATGGTCTTGTTAGTAATAAATGCAATCAAAACTTATGGGTTTACACAGCTGATTGTATGCCAATATTTTTTGCAGATAAAAGGACAAGAAATGTAGCAACCTTACATTGTGGAAGAAAAGGTTTAGAAAAAAAAATAATAAAAAATCTGATTAAAATTTTCGATAATTTTGGGTCATCTAGAGATAACTTGATTGTTGCAATAGGGCCATCGATTTCGAAGGAACATTATCTAGTTGATAAAATGACGCTCAAAGAATTTTATAGAAAAGCCGAAAACAAAAACATTACGGTCAATTTGACTAAAGCTGAAAAAGATCTTTATTTTAGTGATTCAGATCACGTCAAAGAACAAAACTTAAATCAACTTGATCTTAAAAAATCTGCCTATAGACAACTACTAAATGAGAACATAGCTGATACAAATATAAATATCTCAAGTTTATGCACATACAAATTAAAAAATGAATTTAATTCCTGGAGAAGGGAAAAAACATTCTCGAGACAATGGAATTTTATTTGCTCGTAAGGATATTTAACTTGGGCAAATTTCACTAGTTAAGTCTTTAGCGAATAATAACTCGCTCATCTCCTTAGTACCTTTAATATTAAAAACTTTGGCTAACAATACATTCTCTTTGAAACCATAAGGTTTTATTTTCACTTTGCTTCCCCTTGGGAATTCACTCTTAAGTATATTTGTTGCTTCAAGCTCATCATTTTCATTTACATCTACACAGAATAATTCAATCGTTAAATTCCTATTTTGATCCCCCACCAAAATAGTATTTGAACTTTTAATTTGAAGAATTTCAGCCGAGTTTACTATTACAGGATTAAGAACAATCAAGAAGGCTATAATTAAAATTTTTGATAATTTTTTCAATTTAGAAATATCTAAGTTTTATTAATTAGCTTAAAATTAATTTTTGTAAAATGACGAATTTAAAAAAATTTAATCTTCGCAATTAACATATCCCACCATTTGAGCATTACTTTTACCAGGAGGGACCATTGGATAACAATTTTCACCTCTTCTGACAAGGATATTAATCAAGGCAGGGCCATCATGATCGAGCGCATTTTTTAATTCATTATGTAGTTGTTTTCTATCAGAAATTACACATCCTTTAACTCCAAAGGACTCAGCAAGTTTTACAAAATCAGGTTCACCACAACTCATATCAGATGAGGAGTATCTTTCATCATAAAAACTTTCCTGCCATTGTCTTACCATTCCTTGCCAGCGATTATTTATAATTATCAATTTTACCTTTAGACCATATTGAGATAAAGTTCCTAATTCTTGAATATTCATTAAGACACTTGCATCTCCTGCAATACAAATTACATCTGAATTAGGTAAGGCTGCTTTTACTCCAATTGCAGCTGGCAAACCAAAACCCATAGTTCCTAAGCCTGCACTACTAATCCATTTTCTTGGAGAATTCCTAAGATATTGAGCGGCCCACATCTGATGTTGTCCTACATCTGTAGTTACATAAGCTTCGGGTAAATATTCCCTTACTTTTAAAAGAACCTCCTGAGGATAAATTTCTCCTTCTTTAGGGGGGTCATATAAAGGGTGCTTCTTTTTCCAAAATTCAATTTTTTCTAACCAGTTTTTCGTCTGACAAATGAATTTGTTATCTAAAAATTGTTCATTAATTTTGCGAACAGCTTTTGAAACATCAGAAACAATTGCAACATCTACACGTCTATTTTTATTAACTTCTGCTGGGTCAATATCTATATGAATGACCTTCGCATTAGGTGCAAAAGTATCTAATTTTCCTGTCACCCTATCATCGAATCTAGCTCCAATAGCAATTAAAAGATCGCACTCTGTAACAGCGAAATTTGCGTAAGCAGTTCCATGCATTCCTAACATCCCTACTGATAAATTGTCTTTCTCATCAAAAGCGCCCTTCCCCATTAAGGTTGTCGTAACTGGTATTTGATAATTCCTAGCCAAAGTTTTGATTTCATCATGGGCCCCTGACGATATTGCCCCACCTCCTACGTATAGAAGAGGTTTTTCAGAACCTTCTATTAATTTAATTACTTTATTGACATCGCAATCATTAATTTCTCCATTCCTTTTAAATCCTTTAGGAATAACCTCACCAGGCAAAACTCTTTGGTAATTAAAGAACTCCTGTCCTACATCTTTGGGTATATCAATTAAAACAGGGCCAGGCCTTCCAGATGAGGCTATAAAAAAAGCTTCAGAAACTACTTTCGCTATATCTGAAGGATCTCTTATTACCCATGAATGTTTCACTATTGGAAGAGTTATACCAAAAATATCAGTTTCTTGGAAAGCGTCTGTCCCTATAGCAGGTCTTGGGACTTGACCTGTAACAACTACTAGAGGGACAGAATCCATTTGAGCTGTAGCAATTCCAGTTACCAAATTTGTTGCACCTGGGCCTGAGGTTCCAAAACATACTCCTACTTCGCCAGTAGACCTTGCATATCCATCAGCCGCATGTGAACCACCTTGTTCATGCCTAACCATATAATGCTTTAACCAACCTTCTTGTTCTGCCTTATGAACAGCGTCATAAATTGGTAATATAGCTCCCCCGGGATATCCAAATATAACTTTTACCCCATGAATTTTTAAAGAATCCATTAGTGCATCTGCACCAGTTATCCAAACTGGTTTTTCATGTTTTGAACTACCCTTTGAAAAGGATCTCGAAGTAAGAGTCACTAAAGAAATTCAATAATTACTATAAATATTAATCTTAATTAAATACTTTTGCCTCATTTAGAAATGTAATGTCAGAAATATATTCAAAAAAATCTTTCAATAAATTTAATTTTTAAATCAATTTCAATTTTTCTTTATAAAATGCCTAATTTATGAAGAGGTCCAGAGCCTAAAATAAGTTCAATAAAAAGTACAAGAAAAATAATCATTGCAACCCTTCCATTCCAAACTTCTGAACTATTATTCCAACCCCACTGCCACTTCTCTTGGGGATAAAGTTTAACTTTTTCAGGCAACTGAGAAGCCTCCTCTATGTTAACGAGAGGTCCTTCTAAACAGGAAATCACAAGATCACTAAGGCCTTCAATAAAAGTAGGATGCGTATTTAAAGCCTTTACTCTCCGAAAGTTTTTAATACCAGCTTTTTCAGCAATTTCTTTATATTCAATATCAATTTCTTGCAAAGTTTCTATATGCTCTCCAACGAAGCTTATGGGAACCACAATCAGATCATTAACATTTGACCTTCCAAGATCAGCCAACACTTCTTCTGTATAAGGCTTCAACCATTCAACAGGACCAACCCTACTTTGATAAGAGAGTGTATGAGGGTTACTATGCCCTAAACATTTTTCCAGCTCATTTATGATTAACAGAGAACAATCTTCAATTTGTTGTTTGTAAGGGTCTCCAGCTTCCTCGACATAACTCTTAGGAACTCCATGAGCAGTAAAAAATATATGAGCTTTTGAAGGCGATTCACAAAGTGAAATTTGTTCAGAAATTAATTCGACCATAGACTTTAAATAACCTGATTGGCTGAACCAACTCCTTACACATCTCATTGGAACCTTCCTAAATTCATCATCAGAATCTCGCAATTTTTTTAATTCCCTAAAGCTCGAACCACTAGTACTTATCGAAAAATGTGGATACAAGGGTATTACAACAACTTGATCTATGCCATCTGCTTTCATATCAGCAATAGCTGATTCGGTAAAAGGATGCCAATACCTCATAGCGATGTAGGTAGTAGCATTAAACCCCTTGTTCCTTAATTTAGATTGTAATTCTCTTGCTTGTTGTTCAGTTATCCTTCTGATAGGTGAACCTCCACCTATAGAAAGGTAGGCCTGTTGTGAAGTAGTACTCCTTAGGGTGCTAATTAACCAAGCTAGAGGTTTTTGAAAAACAGGGAAAGGGGTCCTGATAATTTCTGGATCGGAAAAAAGATTGTATAAGAATGGACCCACGTCATTAATGCGTTCAGGCCCTCCTAAATTCATTAATAAGACGCCTATTTTATCCATTTAAAATTTATGGAGATTGAAAATCAACATTAAAAACGTCATTATATGGACAATTATATAAGTAAATGAACGTAATTCAGGAAATTAATAATGTCAATGATAAATTTGCTACTCAAGGCAGCAAGCTTAAAATTGAGAAAAGAGGAGAGAAATTAAATATTCGTGGTTCACTGCCCTCTAAAGAAGATAACAATAACTTTAAAATTCAAAGAATATCTCTTGGTTTAAAAGCTGATATTTCTGGATTAGAGGAGGCCAAAAAAAAATTGCAATTAATCAATTTGCAATTGGAGTTGAATCAATTTGATTGGATTAACTGGATAGGCAAACCTTATCAAAAGGAAATAAAAAATGGTTTTGAATTCCCAAAAAGATTAAATCAATTTGAAGAATTTTTTTTTAAAGAAAATAAAAGTGATTTTCGAACCAGCACTAGAAAAACTACTTGGAGAAGTTCTTACAAACCATATATGAAAAGAATCCTAAATATTTACAATGACTATGAAAATGAATCTTTAGAAAAAATATTTCAAAAAACACTTGAAAGTTATAAGGAAGGTACCAGAAGTAGGAAACAATGCGCTACTTCTTTAAGTGTTTTGGCTAAGTTTTTGGACATTAACCTACCAGAAGATTGGAAATTAAATTCTAGAGGATATGGTCTGAACAAAGCAGGATTTAGGGATCTACCCAAAGACGAGTTGATAGAGAAACTATGGGAGACGATACCAAATAAGTCTTGGAAATTTGTTTTTGGTCTTATGGCTACATATGGATTAAGGAATCATGAAGTATTTTTTTGTGATTTAAGTTCTCTTACTAATTTTGGGGACAAAATTATTAGAGTTTTACCTACTACTAAAACAGGGGAACATCAAGTTTGGCCATTTCATCCTGAATGGGTGGAAAAATTCGAATTATCAAAACTTGGTGAGAATCCAGAACTTCTACCAAATATTAATAGAGACCTTAAAATTACAACCTTACAGAATATTGGAAAAAAAATTACAGACCAGTTTAAGCGTTACTCTTTACAAATAAAACCTTACGATCTAAGGCATGCTTGGGCAGTTAGAACAATTTTTTATGATTTACCTGATACTGTGGCTGCCAGAATGATGGGACATTCGGTTAGTTTACACACTCAAACTTATCACCACTGGATTACTAAAAGAGATCAACAACAGGCAGTAAATAATGCACTTCTAAAAGTTAATAGAGTTAAAAATATTTAAAGATTTATAATAATTAAATAAAAATAAGGGTCATATGCAAGAAAAACCTTCATCTTCCGAGAAAATATTTAACCTCGATAATCAAGCAAATAAACTTGGAATGGGGGGCAAATTATCACCGGATATCGATGAGAGATCATATAAAAAAAGAATGCAGCAAAGAAAAGATATTCAAGCCGAAAGACTACAAATTAGAAAAACAAAAAAAGGATTATTGATTGTTTTCACAGGAAATGGCAAGGGCAAGACAACTGCATCTCTAGGAATGGCTTTAAGGACGATAGGGCATGGCTATAAAGTAGCAATAATTCAATTTATCAAAGGAAGCTGGACCACTGGAGAGGAAAAAGCACTTAAAAACTTGTCTTCAAACATATCTTGGCATTCATTAGGAGAGGGATTTACTTGGGAAACACAAGACAGAATAAGAGATGAAAAATTAGTTCAAGAGGCATGGCAACTAGCTAAAAAATACATACAAAACGAATCTTATAAACTTATCATTCTTGATGAAATTAATATTGCGACAAAACTTGGTTATCTTGCACCCGAAGAAATAATCACTTTTTTAAAAAGCTTAAACAATAGAGAAAATCATGTTGTTTTAACTGGAAGGGGAGCATCTGATTTAATCATCAATTACGCTGATCTAGTCACAGAAATGAAACTAATAAGACATCCTTTCAAAGAGCAAGGAATAAAAGCACAAAAGTGCGTTGAATTTTAGTTGAAGTAAATTTTATTTGTATTTTTTTTAGACAGGTTTAGAAATGTTTAAAGACGCAAGCAATATCTGAAGAAAAAATAAATTTGGCACATTTACTTGCTAATGTCTTAAAAGTACAATTATTGAATGACTTACAAAAGAGTTCTCTTAAAACTTAGTGGTGAAGCACTAATGGGTGAAAAACCTTATGGTATTGATCCTGCTATAGTTCAATCAATTGCAGAGGATGTTTCAAAAGTAGTAGAAAATAATGTACAACTTGCAATAGTTGTTGGTGGTGGAAACATTTTTAGGGGGCTTAAAGGATCTGCAGATGGCATGGATAGAGCGACTGCTGATTATGTAGGGATGCTAGCAACAGTAATGAACGCAATTTCACTTCAAGATGGTCTTGAAAGAGTAGGAGTTGCAACCAGAGTGCAAACAGCAATCGAGATGCAGGAAATTGCCGAACCCTACATCAGAAGAAGAGCCATGAGGCACCTAGAAAAAGGTAGAGTTGTAGTTTTCGGAGGTGGATGTGGAAATCCATTTTTTACAACTGATACTACAGCAGCTTTGAGGGCAGCAGAGATAAACGCTGAAGTTGTTATGAAGGCTACTAAGGTTGATGGAGTATACGATCGTGATCCAAATCAATTTAAAAATGCAAAAAAATATTCCTCTCTCAGTTATCAACAAGTTCTTAGTGATGAAATTGCAGTAATGGACAGTACTGCAATTGCACTTTGCAAAGATAATAATATCCCAATTATGGTTTTTGATATATTCAAAAAAGGGAATATTTCTAAAGCTGTTGCTGGTGAGCCAATAGGCTCTTTAATTAGTTAAAGATCATTTAATTTTTTTAATTATGAAAGAAAAA
This sequence comes from Prochlorococcus sp. AG-355-G23, assembly GCA_003278765.1. GTDB lineage: Bacteria > Cyanobacteriota > Cyanobacteriia > PCC-6307 > Cyanobiaceae > Prochlorococcus_A. The sequence continues at coordinate 12,772 of QCDK01000014.1, read as the reverse complement.
GAAATTCAAGAAAATATGAATAAAAGTATTGAAGCCACACAAAGAAACTTTAATACAATTAGGACAGGTAGAGCTAATGCTTCCTTGTTAGACAGAGTAAGTGTTGAGTATTACGGAGCAGAAACACCAATCAAATCGCTTGCCACTATAAGCACTGTTGATTCACAAACAATCTCAATACAACCTTTCGATATTTCATGTTTACAAGCGATAGAGAAATCTATTTCTATGAGTGATTTAGGTATTACTCCAAATAATGATGGGAAAGTAATAAGAATAAATGTTCCTCCTTTGACAGAAGAAAGAAGAAAAGAATTTTGTAAATTAGCCTCTAAATATGCTGAGGAAGGAAAAGTAGCCTTGAGAAATATCAGAAGAGATGCTGTTGATAAAGAAAAAAAAGACGAAAAAGATGGCCTTATTTCAATTGATGAATCGAGAGATAATCAATCTGAAATTCAGAAAATTACTGATAAATATATCTCTTTAATAGAAACTAAATTATCTGAGAAAGAGAAGGAAATTCTAAAAGTTTGACAGAATTTGACGTTGTAATAATTGGTGGAGGTCTATCAGGATCTTCCACTGCTCTCAACTTATCAAAGAAAGGATATTCAGTTTTAATTATTGAAAAAGAGAAATCCCAAGATTACAAATCATGTGCAGGAGGGATGGCATCTTCAATGCAAAGATTTCTCCCTTTAAATATAGAAGGTTGCATAGAATCAAAAATTAAAAATGTTGAATTCAGATGGAAGGCTGCAGATAATGTAACTGCTGATCTGACTGGTGAATCCCCATTTTGGATTGTTAAAAGAGAAAAACTAGATCAATTATTACTTAATGAATCCTTGAGTAATGGAGCTCAGATAATGAGACCATTATTGATAGAAAAAATTATAAAAAAAAATGATAAATGGGAAATTACTTGCAATAACAAAACAAAATATACTACAGAATTTCTTGTAATTGCAGATGGCTCCCAATCGAAATGGGCGGGATATTTCAATTTAGGTCCAAGAAAACCGAAATTTGCGAACACAATCTCATTAAGATTGAAAGGGTTAGGTGAAATACCAAGAGATGCAGTCAGATTTGAGTTTGGATTCATAAAGTATGGTTTTGCATGGGCATTCCCCTTAAGAGAAAGCTTAAATATTGGTTTAGGTACTTTCATAAATAACGGTCACTTAGAAAATCAAGCCATCAATAAACAAGTAATCAGAAGCTTTGGTTTTGATGATTTCCCTCATAAAACAATTAGTAAGAAACTGAGGATATGGAATGGCTTCCACTCAATTAATGGTGACAAAGTTTTAGCGGTTGGAGATGCAGCATCTCTATGTGATCCATTTTTAGCTGAAGGAATTAGACCATCTTTAATTAGCAGTTTTTATGCTGCAGAATACATAGATCAGTCCCTAGCAGGAAAAGTAGATGATTTAAATCTATATACGAAGGAAATTAACAACATTTGGGGGAAATCAATGGCTTGGGGGAGGAGAATAGCCCAAGTATTTTATAGATTTCCCAGAACTGGATATCAATTAGGTGTCAAAAGAAAAACAGCGCCTAAACGTATTGCTCAAATATTATCAGGAGAAATGAGTTATGAAGATATTGCAAAAAGGGTTATCAAAAGACTATTAACAAAAAGTGGGACTTAATTCTTTCAATTCAAACTATATTTTAATTAGCAGAAATCAATTTATGATTTTTAATCTCTGAATATCTCTTTATTAGCAGCTCTTCCAATTCTTCTATAGCCTTACTGAATCCAGTAATACCCTCACTAAGCTTTTCACTTGCCATTTGATCTCCTAACATACTTAATCTGAAATCTTTTTCTTCAAATTCGTAGTCAATAGAATTATTTATTTGGGCACTTACATCTAATTTTCTAACTAACTCTCCTTTCTCTTTTTTTAGTTCCTCGAGAAATTTTGGTGCGATTGTTAAAAGATCGCAACCTGCTAATTCTTTTATTTCATCAAGATTTCTAAAACTCGCTCCCATTACTTCTGTCTTGAATCTCTTTTCTTTAAAGTATTTGTATATTTGCGTAACCGAAATAACACCAGGGTCTTCAGCACCCACAAAACTAGTTTTACCCGTTTTTGCTTTATGCCAATCCAATATACGGCCAACGAATGGTGAAATTAGAGTTATCTTCGCATTGGCACAAGTTACCGCTTGGCAGAAGTTAAAAAGTAAAGTTAAGTTGCACTTAATACCCTCTTTTTCCAAAATTTCAGCTGCCTTAATTCCCTCCCAAGTTGCAGCAATCTTAATCAAAATTCTTTCCTTTTCAATTCCAAAATTATCATAAAGATTGATCAATTTTCTCGCTTTTTCTACCGTAGCTTCGGTGTCAAAGCTCAGTCTTGCATCAACTTCTGTTGATACGCGCCCTGAAATAATTTTCAATATTTCTTTTCCAAAAAATACTGAAACTTGGTCAACAGTTTCTTTGATTAATTCAATTTCGGAGAATCCTTTAGGCAATGCATTTTCTGAACTTTCTAAAGCTTTATCTATTAATTTCACATAATCAGGGTTCTTAGCAGCAGCAAGTATTAGCGATGGATTGGTAGTGGCGTCCCTTGGTTGAAATTTTTTTATCGAATCTAAATCTCCAGTATCAGCAACAACAACGGTCATTGAGGACAATTGTTCTAAAATTGATTTCATATCTAGATAATCATGTATATACCTAAACTAGCTTTTATTCCTGATGAAATCATCAATTAATGAACTAAATATCTAAAAAATTGAAAAATTTTAGGGTTTTTTAACAATCATCTCATGATCTTTAATCTTGGGAGGTATTTTTTCAATTACTATCAAACTCTCGATAATTTCTTTAGCAACTGGTACAGCGACAGTTGAACCATATGCATAAGATTTAGATGGCTCATCGACTACTACTAGGACAGCATATTTCGGATCATTTACTGGTAAGGTCGCCACAAAACTGCAAACTTTTTTGCTTGTATATGAACCATTTAAGGCTTTTTGAGATGTGCCCGTTTTCCCGGCTATCCGATAACCCTCGATTTTTACTCCAGATCCACTACCTTTTTCAACTACACTCTCCATCCATTCAAGAACAGTATCAGAAACCTCTTTTGAAAAAAACTGTTTTTTTGGATTTTCATAAAATCTTTCTTTGAAAGCTGAGGTTACATGCGGGGTCACTTCAAAACCACCATTTGCTAGAGCCGCATGAAGTTGAACCAATTTAAGTGGCGAGATTGAGAAACCTTTACCAAAAGAAGTTACAGCAGGCTCAATTGATTGATTTACAAATAAATCTTTTCTCTTTAGTTGGCCAGCAGTTGATTCAAATAAATCAGTATCTAAAATTTTATTTATACCTAAATTTTTTAACCACTCCCAATAAATTGCGGGGTCTAAATTTTGCATTATTTTTACCATCCCAACATTACTTGAAACCTGCAAAACTTTTGGATAGTCAATGTATCCATGACCTTTTTTATCCCAATTAGAAAGTGTCCATCCACCAACATTAATCTTTCCAATATCTTCTATTACTCCATCTTTCTGGATTACTTTTTCTTCTAAAGCCAAGGCAAGATTAATAGGTTTGAAAGTTGAACCCGGCTCAAATAAATCTTGAGAATACCACCCCCTAAAGAGTTCAGAATCATACTGCCAAAATTTATTTGGATCATATGATGGGACTGTAACCAAAGAGAGAATCCGACCATCATTAACATCCATAACTATTGCAAATCCCTTCTTTGCTTTCCATTTGCTTACTTGCTTTGATAATGCATTGTATGATGCTTTCTGTAATCTTGAATCTATAGTTAGGCCTAAACTTTTGTAATCAGAAATAAAATCACCTGGTGCTGAATTATCCGGTAAAGGAGTTCCATCTCCTCCTCTTTTTATTAAATTACTCTTATTAAAAATTTTAATTTGATTATTTAAATGTAGTTCTAAACCTGCTGAAGCTAGATTCTCATCATTAACAAAACCGACAAGATTAGAGTAAATTTCCCCTTGTGGATAATATCTCTGCGAATATTTAAACAAATCAATTCCGCTTATTTGAAGGTTCTTAATCTCTTCTGCCTTTTCTTCCGCAATTTTATCCAAAAGTTTGATACCACTCATTTTATTATTAAATTTCCTCAAGAGTATTTCATCATTAATACCCAAGATAGGTGACAATTTTTCTATAACTTCTTCAATACTGCGAACTCTATTAATTGAATCCCCAGGAAAATTAAAATATTTTGGATGCGCCCATAATTTATAGAGCGGTTTATCGTAAGCAACTAGTCTATTATTTCTATCAACAATTGCTCTCCTTTTTTTTAAGGCATTAGTTTTAGAAGACTGTATTAATCTCGCTTTCCTTTGCAAATCAGAGGCGTCAAAGACTTGCAATCTAACTAACCTTCCGAACAAACAAAATATTAATAGTAAGCTAAAAATATAGAGAAATTTAAATCTTCTTTGATCAAGGGGTATTAGACGAACAATCTTTTTATATTTTTTCATCAATAGCCCCTTTGATATCTGCTATCACTAAAACCTTCAATGAAACTACCTAAATTTTTCTTAAACAAACTTTCTTTTCTTTTTGGAAGTTTATCTAGATAGATTAAATCTTCAGGTTTAGTTTTTCTATAAGTATTTAGAGACTCAAGTTCACTAATATAAAATTCCTCAATTTTAGAAATATAATCAATGAGATTATTATTAATAGCTATTGTTTTAGATAAGTTTTTATATGTATTTGACCATTTTCTTTGACTATTAAAAGATAAGAATAATAAACTTACAATTAATACCAAAAGAGAGATATTTATCGTGTCGAAAATTTGATGTATTAATTTGATATTAATTATGGATATTTTTTCGGAATTTTTTTTACTTTCATTTAAAACTTTTTTTTTTAAATTAAGTTGATTCCCATAAGGTTTGATCAATGATTTATTTTTAAAATGAAATGAGTATTACTAATTAAATAAACATCTTTTTGTGTGATTCGCAAGTAAAAAATTAAATTCTTTATGTCCTCAATAAGAACAAATTTAAGAAGGTCAATCCATTCCATAAAGAATGCATAATCACTGAAGAAAACAAACTCCCTGAAGCAATTCTTGTGATTCCTAATCCAATCCCTAGAACAAATAATGGCGGCATTTCTCCCAAACTTAAATGGGCTAATGCAAAGATAAAGGCTGAAACTATGATGCCCGAAATTACTCCAAAATTTCTTGAGAGAGTTGGTAGTAAAATACCGCGAAATATAGTCTCCTCAAATAGAGGAGCTAGTAGAGTTGTTGTTACAAATAACAGAAAAAATGATAAGTAATTATTATTATTAAGGACAATTTCCAGCAAAGGGTTACTACCATTTTGATTATCGATCAGACTATTCATAATTAGAGATATCAATAAAACAAAAGGAACAATTGTGAACCAACCTTTAATACCCTGAATAATTGGATATTTTATGGGCAAGAAATTGAACTGTAAATAATCCTTTTTAAAAGTAAATTCACCATTCAAGGATTTAATTTGAAAGAAAGCTATCCATAATGGAGGAATAGCCATAAAAAGATATCCAAAGAAAATTTTTAAAGATTGAGAAAGGTCATTAGAGATATTTTCAGAAAAAAGTTCGACCAAACTGATAGAAAATAAAGGTGATACCACTTCTCCTAAAACAACAAATCCACCTCCAATTAATAAAACCATATCTATTAATTCTAAATCTAAGGATTTAATTTCTTTCCAACCAAACTTTTTCAAAGATATAGTTGTCCATAATATTTTCAAAGCCAGAATAGAGCCAATAAGTACTGTTAAAAGTGGTATTAGTCTTATGGCTAATAATTTAAAAAACATTTTGCTTGAAAATGATTTTGTTATTAATGCACTATCATCAAAATCAAATTTCCGGCTTAAAAGATGATATAAGAATCTATCACCTTTAAATAAATCAAACTTATCAGAATTTGCTTTATATGAATTATTATTAGATTTTTTTTCTATCTCATCAATCAGAAATTTAAAGTTTTTATCTTTAAAATCTTTGGATATATTTTTATAAAATGAAGGATCATTTGATTCTGAAGTAATTATTCGAATTAATTTATTTCTTTCTGTTAGCTCTTCAAATGAGACATCAGAGAGTGATTTATTTATCTCATCAACCGGATTATTAATGATAAAAAATTTTTTAAGATTTACAGGTATTGATTGGACCGATAATTCAGCAATTTCTTGCTCTTTTTGACTAATATCAAATGCAACAGATGGTCTATTTAAACTTTCTCTTAATCCTTGTTGCCATACAAAAAAAGTTATGACGATAGAAATAAAAGCTAAAGTAAGTTTTGACTTAGAAGTATTTTTAAAGATCATAACTCATTATATTCTTGAAAACTATAGTTAGTTATCATTGGATTTCCTTATATTTATGTATCTATTTTAATCACTCCATGAGATGATTAAATTATCTTAATTTTCAAATTTATATAATGGCTATAAGATTAGTTTTAGTTAGGCATGGACTAAGCAGTTTTAATGCAAAAGGATTAATTCAAGGAAGAACAGACGATTCATTATTAACCAATGAAGGATACGAACAAGCCCGAAAAGCAGGAAAAGCATTATCAAAAATAAACTTCGAAAAAATCTATTCCTCCCCACTTGTGAGAGCAGCAGAGACTGCAAAAACAATTAAAAAGACCTTCAATAAAGAACAAAATATTGTATTCGACGATAATTTGCTAGAGGTAGATCTTAGTGATTGGTCTGGTCTGAAAATTGATGAAATAAAAAAGAAATTTCCAGAAATTTACCCTACATGGAAAAATGATCCAGAAAATCTTATCTTAAAAAGAAATGGCAATAAAACTTATAAACCAATTCAAGAGTTATTTTTACAAGCAACAAATTTTGTAGAAGATATTTTAAAAATTTATCTAGACAAAGATAATGTAAATATTTTAGTTGTTGGACATAATGCCATTCTAAGATGTTTAATACTCTTATTATTAGGAAAGCCTAAGCAAGGTTTTAGAAAAATAAGATTAGAAAATGCCTCTTTCTCGATACTCAATATTTCAAAGAAAGATAATTCTTTTAAAACTCAAATTGAATGCTTAAATCAAACTTCCCATCTTAATAAAAATATTCCAAATAAAATTGGAGATTCCAGAATATTTCTTATAAGGCATGGTGAAACTAACTGGAACAGAGAAGGTAGATTTCAAGGCCAAATTGATATCCCTTTAAATGAAAACGGAAAAGATCAAGCTAGAAAGACTTTTGAATATTTGAGAAATATTTCTTTCAATAAGGCATTTTCAAGTTCAATGCATAGGCCTTATGAGACTGCACAAATAATCCTTCAAAATAACAAAGATTTAAAAATTGAGAAAATAGATTCACTTATAGAAATCAGTCACGGATTATGGGAGGGTAAATTGGAAGCAGAAATTAGAGAAGAGTGGCCTGCTTTACTAAAAAATTGGCATGATAAACCTGAAGAAGTAATAATGCCCGAAGGCGAATGTATAAAAGATGTATCAGAAAGATCAGTAGAGGCTTTTGACAAAATTTGTTTATCTCAAAAGGATAGTGATCAAACCCTGATGGTTGCTCATGATGCAGTCAATAAAACTCTAATTTGTAATATTCTTGGGATTAATTATTCAAATATTTGGATGATAAAACAGGGTAATGGCGGCATAACTATAATTGATCTTTTTAAGGATCCCAATAAGCCCCCTGTTATTAGCGCTCTTAACATTACAACACACTTAGGGGGAATTCTTGATTCAACTGCTTCAGGAGCACTTTAAAATTAAAACTCTTTTTAAAATTGATTTTTATTAAGTCAGAGGCAGGGAAAGGAGGTTATTTATTGAAAAAGCCAACTTGACTAAGAGGCCAAAATCTGAAATATGCTTTACCAATTATCTCCTTTTTGTGCAGAAATTTACTTCCAGGCCAATATCTTCCATCCCAGCTATTTGACCTATTATCGCCTAAGACTAAAAAATGATCTTCAGGAACTTTTATTTTTTCAAATTTACCACATTGATTAAACAATGATAATGAGCATTTATATGAGACATAAGGTTCAGTAATTAATTTATTATTTATAATCAATTCACCCTTGGAGTTAACACTTACAATTTCTCCTGGAAGTGCCACCACTCTTTTAATGTAAGCATCGCAAGCTTGATCCCTCAAACCAGGAATAAACGACATTGGAGGAAAACTCATAAAAAAACAATATCTTTTTTTTGGTAAAGGCTTAGATCTTGATGAAATTAATTTTTCGTCAAAGGAGTAAGGTGAGTTAAAAACAACAATATCGCCTCTTTTTGGTGTAGAGTTTCTCAGCGAAAATTTTTCAATAATTAACCTATCGTTAATTTGTAATTCTGGGAGCATTGAACCAGAGGGGATATAACGTGGTTCTGCTAAAAATGATCTACAAGAAGAAACAAAAAACGTTAGAAAAATGAGAAGACCCCATTCTTTTAAAAAACTTTTAATAGAAGCATGCATAAATGAATAAAGTCTTGATTTTTTAAACTTATCTTAATTGCTTGGCATATTGAATTTCGTTAAAACCTAATATTATCGTCTTCCCTTCGTAAATCAAAAATGGTCTTTTTACTAATTTGCCATCACCTAAAAGAAGTTGAATAATTTCTTCCCTTGATAAACCATTAATATTAAGATTGAGAGTTTTAAAAGCTTTACCTCTTGCATTAAAAATCTTTTTCTTATCATCAGAGTATTGTTCTAAAGCTAGATTTAAATAATTAACCAGTGGTGGTTCTTTTACAATATCAATTTTTTGGAATTCGAAATCTTTGCTTTTAAGCCACTTTTCAGCTTTTCTGCAAGTAGAGCATTTTAAATAACTATAAAAAATTATTTTTTTCAATTTAATTCACTAATTTTTGATTTCTTAAGCACTTTAAAGTTTTTCTTCTTTAGGGGTGTACAACTTTTCAATAAATTTTCAACAACATCAAAATCCCTCCAACCATCAATTTGAACTGTTCTTCCATCAAGCCCTTTACTTGTTCTAAAAAATTCAGCAACATCCTCAAGCTGATTAGGAGCAATTTGATTAATGCTCACTATATTATTCTGCCTAGGGTTAGCCATAGGCACACACAAAAGTTTTCCATCATATGCACCACAATCATGCATATCCAAAACTCCAATAGGTCTAGCTTTTATTAAACAACCAGCAAAAGTAGGCTCATCCATTATCACCATTGCATCAAGAGGAGCACCATCATCAGCGAGGGTATTTGGGATAAAACCATAATCAAAAGGGTACCTCACTGAAGAATGCAATACTCTGTCTAAAGCCATTATTCCTGCATCAGAGCAATATTCATATTTATTCCTACTCCCTGCAGGTATTTCAACAACAATATTTACTATTCCATTCATTGGAGATGGAGGTATTGAACTAAGGTCCATCTTTTTTAAAATCGTGATTACTAATTATCTCGTTTCCTTGAGATGGAGGTCTTCCAATTAAAATGCTTATTGAAGGTAAAAAAATTGTCATAAAGGCAAAAATAATACCTAAAGATGTTATTGATAAACTCCTTATACTTAAGGGGTCATCATCATCTCTTTCAAAATCACTTCGAGCAGAATCATTAGAAGATTCTTCGCTTGATTTACTTTGAATAAACTGCTTTGATTTCGTGTAACTCAAGAACTCTCAATTGGTAAAGATTAAGGAGATAATTAAACATCATTATCCTACATTCAAAATGTCAATAAATCAAAACATTGATTAGTAACTTTTAAATCACTCTTTTTCTAGCAAAGACCTTATAGATTTTAGCTCCTCTAATATTTGCACCAGGATATTTTGAGCAGCAGAGGAAGGTGAATTAAAGACCTCTACTGTAACTTCCTTAATTCTTAAAATATCTTTTGCAAATCTTGCTACTTCATTAGGATGAAACTTTAGAGGATCTTTTTGATCAGTTCTAAATTCGGGATTTAATTTTCTTGGATTAAAGCTAGGGTTTAGATTTCTTAAATCTGTATTTGTATACCTGTAGACAGAAGCCCTTGATCTGTTAAGGAATTTTTGAACTTCATCAATACCTACTAATTCTTCTTCGCTAGAAATATTGGAATCTATATTTTCCATAAACTTAAGAAAATGTTTTAGTAATAATGAACTTTTAAAAGATTTTGAACTTCATTACTGAAGAAGTTAGCAGAAACAATATTTTTAGACTAGCCGCGTTGAGGGACTCAAGACACATTAAATTATTTTTTCATCTTAGTTGATAAAATTAAATATCATTAAAGGATTTTTTTTGTATGCGCGTGACAACCTCATTTCCTCTGGGGACACTTCGTGACACACCTTCTGAAGCTGAGATCATTTCACATCAATTACTTTTAAAAGCTGGGTATATTCGCAGAGTTAACAGCGGTATTTATGCATACATGCCAATAATGCTTAGGGTTATTGAAAAAATATCCGCAATAATCGAGAGAGAACTTAATAGTATTGGCTGTACAAAATTGCTATTACCCCAACTTCATCCTGCAGATTTATGGAGAAAGAGTGAAAGGTGGGAAGGATATACTGCAGGAGAAGGAATAATGTTTAATCTCAAAGATAGACAAGGTAAAGAATTTGGTTTAGCTCCAACTCATGAAGAGGTGATCACAAGTATTGCATCAGAGACCATCAACTCCTATAAGCAATTACCTCAATGTTTTTATCAAATTCAGACAAAATTTAGAGATGAGATAAGGCCAAGGTTTGGATTGATGAGAAGTAGAGAATTTATTATGAAAGATGGTTATTCATTTCATTCTTCAGAAAAAGATCTGGCTTCTTTCTATGAAAAGGTGGGCAATGCCTATGAAAATATTTTTACATCTTGTGGACTGGAGACAGTAGGGGTTGAAGCTGATAGTGGAGCAATTGGTGGTGCTTCATCTAAAGAATTTATGGTCACTGCTGATGCTGGGGAAGATTCCATTTTGTTTACGCAAAGTGGTTCTTATGCTGCAAATATTGAAAAAGCTGTTTCTCTACCCTCTCAACATATTCCACTAAAAGATAATATTGCAGAGTTTTTGGAAACACCTCATCAAAAAACAATCCTACAAGTTTGTGATAACAATAATTTAGACCCTAGTCAGATTATTAAAGTAGTTATATTCCTGGCACAGTTCGAAGGTGAATTTGAGGTCCCAATTCTTGCATGCATAAGAGGCGATCAACAAATTAATGAAGTAAAACTTTTTAACTTAATCAATACACTGCAAAATTTCAATCTTATTAATCTTAAAAAGATTGAAGATAAAAATACTATCGAAAAAAATCTAGTTGATTTTCCCTTAGGTTTTATTGGGCCAGATTTAGATAATAAAACTATTAAAGCTAGTTCTAATTGGGATAAAAAATGGACAAGAATAATTGACCTTTCTGCTAGTGAGCTTTCAAAGTTCGTAAGTGGCGGGAATAAAGTTAATTTCCATAAAGTTTTTCAAGAATTTTCTTTTGCTTCGAAAGAATATCTAATTGGGGATATCAGGAATGCCAAAAAAGGAGATAAAATAAGTATTAATAATGATGAAGAACTTAAAGAAAAAAAAGGTATTGAGATTGGACATATTTTCCAACTAGGTCAAAAATATAGTGAAAAATTAAATGCAAAGTTCTCTGATAAGGATGGTCAGTTAAAAAATTTATGGATGGGTTGTTATGGAATAGGAGTGACAAGAATAGCTCAAGCTGCTATCGAACAGAATCATGATCAAAAGGGGATTTGTTGGCCTATCCAGATTTCTCCTTTTGAAGTTATTATTATTCCAACAAACCTAAAAGATCCTATTCAAAGTGAACTTACTGAGCAAATCTATAACAATTTTTTAATTAATAAAATAGATGTCCTTCTTGATGACAGAAACGATAGGGCTGGAGTGAAATTTAAAGATGCGGAATTAATAGGTATTCCTTTTCAGATAATTATTGGAAGAGATTCAGTTAACAAAGAAGTAGAACTTTTATCTAGAACAAATAATACTAAGTTTAAAATTAGTGCTGATAAATTGTTGGAAACATTTATTTCCGAATCAGAAATAATGTACAATAAAAAGTCTTAAGGCTTATTTTTATTGGGAGCTATGTTATGTTACTGAAATGGACATCAAAATTATTTTTAAAAAACCTCTTTAAAGCTATATCTTTTTCAATATCCTTAATTATTGTTTTTACACTATTTAGTTCCCCTTCTATAGCTGCAAAAACCTCTATGACAGGGGACTACACAAAAGATACTATTTCAGTAGTTAAAACTTTACAAACAGCTGTTGATACTCCAAAAGATTCTCCAAATAAAGATGAAGTAAGAAGTGAGTCTCTTACACTTATAACTGACTATATTTCAAGATACAGAAATAGAGGGATGGTGAATAAAACACAATCATTTACCACCATGCAAACAGCATTAAATGCAATGGCAGGTCATTACAAAAACTTTGCAGGTAGACCTTTACCAGATAAACTTAAAGAGCGTTTAACCAAAGAATTTTCTCTTGCTGAAAAAATGGTCCTAAGAGAAAGTTGATACAATTCATTTACTTTTCAAAAGTAATCCAAGATTTTTGAATATATTAAATATTCGCACAAAAATAATGTTCTTCTAAAATTGGCCAATGTTGTTGTAATCGGAGCCCAATGGGGTGACGAAGGAAAAGGTAA
>QCDK01000013.1 GCA_003278765.1 Prochlorococcus sp. AG-355-G23 | reverse complement strand
AGAATGTACCTGTAAGATGTTTAAATTAAATACTTCTAGCAAACATATTTACTTAAAAGTGACATAGAAAATTTTAGAGACTAATTTAAAGTCAAATTTTTGAAATTTATATCAATACAAAAAAAAATTTTTTAAAGTTATGAGAAAATGTCATTTTTATTAAAAGCTCAAAATAACTGGGAAAATTTTGCGAAATACAAAATCAATGATTATGCAAAATTAAGAAATTTTGATTTTGGGCCAAATAAAGAAAGTTCAGTTTCAAAATTATCGCCTTTCATTACTCATAGAATATTATCGGAATATGATCTGATCCATGATATTAAAAGTAAGTACAAAATCAAGAATTCAACTAAATTTGTTGAAGAAATATTTTGGAGAGTTTACTGGAAAGGGTGGATGGAAAATAGACCTAAAGTTTGGAGAAATTTTATTTTAGAAAACAATCTCGATTTTGATTATGAGTTATATGAAAGTGCAATTAATGGCAATACAGAATTAGATTTTTTTAATTCTTGGGTACATGAATTAAAGCAGTACAACTATTTGCATAACCATACAAGAATGTGGTTTGCGAGTACTTGGATATTTAATTTAGGCCTCCCATGGCAATTGGGAGCAAAGTTTTTCTTTAAATATCTTTTTGATGGAGATGCTTCATCTAATCTCCTTAGCTGGAGATGGGTCGGAGGATTGCAAACTAAGGGAAAACAATATCTTTTTTCATCATCAAACCTCAGAAAGTTTTCAAATAATAGATTTAATGTAGAAAAAATAAGTAATAAACAAATTTTTCTTGAAGAACCTAATCAAATACCATTTGAAGATGAGATTTATAAAAATGATATGGATCCTAAATCAGATAATCTGATTATGTTTGAAAATGATCTCCACCTTGCAACCCTTAAAAATTTACTTCCAAGCTATAAAAATGTATTTATTATCCTTTTAAAAAATGAACAAAGACAAATTAAATTGTCTGAATCTGTATTGAAATTTAAACAAGATTTGGTCTCTGAATTTGTAGAGCAATTTGATAATGTTGAACAGATTGATCCTTATTCATTGGAAAATACTTTTAAAAATACTAACGAAATAGACATTATTTATCCTGGAGTGGGAGAAAATTATGATTTCATAACTGAGTTTAAAAATTTACACAATAAAAAAATTTTTAATCTTGTGAGGGATGAAGATTTATTTGCTTGGAAATTTGCTAAAAGAGGGTTTTTTAAATTCAAAGAAAATATTCCAAAAATAAATCAGAGAATATTAGAAAATTTTTCAAAAAAATAATTTTTAACTTAGTTGAATTCCTAATCAGAAAAAACCCCTTTGGTAAGTAAGTATAAATACTTATTTAGGTGCGACTTTTGCTGTTTAATCCACGATGGATACTGTGACTAGTTATTTTTACTTAAGGATAATTTTTTAATAGTGCTTTCAACAATTCTTACCAAGTCGTTTAGCAAAGATACTGCTTTATTAATTCTTAGAGTTATAACTGGAACTGTCCTTATACATCACGGTTATGAGAAATTAGCAAACATAGAAAATTTCGCTGATGCTTTTGTAAGACCATTACATCTCCCATTCCCAATATTCTTATCATACATAGCGGCATTCTCAGAGATAGGTGGTAGTTGGTTATTAATTATCGGCTTAGCCACAAGATTTGGAGCTTTGGCAATTGTTGGAACAATTTCTGTAGCTATATATCATGCACTTGTTACTTCAGGTTTTAATATTTTCTTACTAGAGCTTTTACTTTTATATTTCGCTTCAGCAACTTCAATTGCATTAACAGGCCCCGGTAATTTTTCCTTAGACGAAGTCATTATCAGAATTTTAAAATCAGAAGATGAAGAAGAAATTATAACTTCAACAAAGGCAAAACCTTCCAAGCAAGTTGAAGTTAAAGAAGAAACAAGTAAAGGTGGATTATTTCAATTTTTACAGGCGAACATACTCTCAGATACTTCAAGCTAACTTTTTAGGATAAAGGCTGTTGATTAGTTCTAACCTTTTTCGATAACTGTTTCTTTTCTCAAGTTTTATCTTTATTGTTGCTTCAGAAAGACTTATAAATAGTCCTATAGCTGTTACCCAAGATAGAAAAATAAATGGGTTTTCTGGAATTTCTGAGAAATTCATATGAATAATACTTCTTTTTCAAAACTGACTGATCACTATATTTTTTTCAACCTAAATATACAATTTAGAAATATTTAAGGATTAATTTCAACTTTTTCCCATTTCTTTATCTTTTCCCAAAGATATCGTTTATGAACAGGCTGTTCTAATTTAAGAAGATCTACTGAATCAATCTCAAAATTTAGAACTACAAAATTTTCTGACTTGGGTAGATTGGATGATATTTCATAAGTAGATTGGACTCTTGGATTTATTTTCTCTCCAGGAGATCCCCAAAACCAAGAAGATTTTGATTTTTCTGATAATAGATCCCAATAATTTTTGTTATCACTTAATTCATTTATTTTCCCTTTGAATCTATATTGTGATTTGGTTTTTAAAAAAAACCATAATATTTCTGCATTACGGTTAGATTTTAAATGCCTAATTTTTTCACTTCTTCTATCTGTAAAAATAATCATTGAACTATCTTTATGCCATCCCCTGAAAACAACTGTTCTTAATCTTGGCTCATTTTTTTCGCTGACTGTTGCAAGCTGTATCCATCTATTAGAGGGTGATTTGCCCTCTTTTTTCCTAGAAGATTTTAAATCTTGCCTCCAACTGGGTAAGTTGTTATCAGGCATTTAATTTAGGCAATATAAGACCACTTTTCTTTTTGTATTCTTCGAATGAATCATATTTTGAGAGAGATTTATCTTTTTTTATCATTCTTGGTAGAAAAACTATAGAGAAAAATATTGCAAGAATTACTAATGGTATAAAACTCATTGAAAGTATGACGAATGATAGATAAATTAGTATTTCTCCTAGATAATTTGTATTCCTAATATTTTTGAAAAATCCTTCTTTAATTAGATCTTTTTTTAATTTAAGAGAAAAATATTTTTGGGCATCACTAGCGAAGTGTAGAAACACACCAATTATATTTATAGATACAGAGGCAGCTATTACGATATTTGGAACAGATTTCTGAGATGAGATAAGAATGTAGGGAGCCACCCAGTAACTTCCAAGGAAAATAAAACCAGTAACTGAAGTTAGAAAATTGATTTTTTCTTTAAAATAAGGATCTGGGAATATCTTTTCTTTTAGAAGCCAAAGTAATCCATAAGTACCATGCAGAGCTAAATAAACGTAGGGAGCGATCGTAAAATTATCAAAAAAAATCATAAGACCTATCACTACAAATGCAGTTAGCCCCTTATGTAGATTAATTATTTGATTAAGTTTCATTTTTTTTAATAATCTAAAAAATGAAATTATTTTCTGTGGATATAACCTAGGTCGCCAAAAGTTTTTATGGGCGATACTGGATTCGAACCAGTGGCCACTACCGTGTCGAGGTAGTGCTCTACCACTGAGCTAATCGCCCTAGTTGAGGAATTTTTAATCCCCCTTATAAGAAAATAGCAGGTTGCGTTTCATTTTCTAAGTAATTTAACTTTCCATCGTTCTCTTTTGGTTATTTCTAAATTTAGAATTTCGATAAATCCTTTATTTTCAAGTTCTAGTTTGTCGCCAATTTTTAGATTAATTGTTGGCTTATTAACTTTGCTTCCATTTAATCTGAGCATTCCATTTTCTATCCTTTCAATGATTTTGGTTCGTGATACCCTAAAGCCAGCTGAAGCAATAGCATCTAATCTTGTTGAAGCTTCTACTGTATTAACAAGTTTTTTTGATCTTCCAGAAGGTATTTGTAATTCATCTATATCTACTACATTAATTTTTACTTTTACGTCTCTTAAATAAAAAATCTTTTTATCTAGATGCTTAATATCTGAATTATCAATTATCCCTTGTGCCCCCCTATCACCAATAGTCCATATATCTCCAACTTTTATTTTATTAACCCCATTTTCAACTAAGAGGGATCTAAAGTCGTCTTGTGTAGCATTATCAAATAAAAAATTTCCAATAATTTTTATTCCTTTAGCTGGAAAATTACTTTTTAGCGCATCCTCTTCAGGAATATTATCTCCTCTAAAGCAAGCTATCCTAGATCTTTGAGAAGAGGAGAATCCTCCATAAATAAAAAATTTGAAATCATTTAAATTTTCAAAATCTTTTAAAATCTCTTCGCACATATAAGTTGAATTAAACCCAGTCCAATAAGTTTCCCAGTGTTTGTAAGCTAAGTTAGCAATATTTATTAATTCTTCAGTTTCTTTTTTGTAGTTTGAATTTAATAAGATTTCTTTTAAGTCAATCATTTAGCCTTCTAAAAAAATTATATCTTTTGCTTCTGATTGTTTTATCAATGCCCAAGGTAATTCAGTTCCAATTTGATTTTCAAGCAGGACAAGCCATTTACCCTCTTTATTTAAATTTATAATTGATCTCAACTCTTTATTCCTATTAATGTTGATACTTGCAGAAGAAACAATGCTTCCTAAATATCCTGAACCCATTCCTAAAAGACCTCCAATTAAGGATTCACCAATGTTGTTCAAACCAAGAAAACTGAAAGTAGATAAATTTGTCATATTAGAAAAAGCTATTCCAGCTATAAAACCAAATGGCATTAGCCATCTACTCATTTCTTTTTGCCTAATCTTTCTATCAAGTTTAGGATTTAAAACTCTTATATCTTCAAAATTTTGAGATTTGAATAAGAGATTTGCTTTCGCATTTAGCAATTCTGTTTCATCGGATGATATTTTCTCACTTTTTGGTGGGATCAAAATAGCTTCAGAGAGCATTACTGATTTTTCTTTGAAAACTTCAAATAGTTGGATGCATTTATCAATGTCTTCAAATATCACAATACTTTTTGTCAAATTTCAATCCTCAAATGTTTGTGTGTTATTCAAATTAATAAAATAAGATACATACACTATAGATTAAGTTAAAGTAAAAGATTAAAGAACCAATCTTAAATGACAAAAGTTCTCATTACCGATCCAATTGATCAAACAGGAATCGATATTCTTTCGCAAGTTGCTCAGGTTGATCAGAAGATAGGAATCTCAGACTCTGAGCTAGCTTCCATTATTAAAGATTATGATGCTTTAATGATTCGCTCTGGAACTCAAGTAACTGAAGAAATTATTAACTCTTCAAGTAAACTGAGAATTATTGGAAGAGCAGGAGTTGGAGTTGATAATGTTGATGTTAAGGCTGCTACGCAAAAAGGGGTTCTTGTTGTTAACTCTCCAGGGGGTAACACAATAGCTGCTGCTGAACATACTATAGCTATGATGTTGGCCTTATCTAGACATATTCCAATTGCTAACATTAGTACTTTGTCAGGTAAATGGGAAAGAAAAAAATTTGTTGGTAATGAGCTTTATAAGAAAAAATTAGGTGTAGTAGGTTTAGGGAAAATTGGTGCTCATGTAGCGAAAGTTGCTAATGCATTAGGAATGGAAGTTTACGGATATGATCCCTTCGTTTCAACTGAAAGAGCTCAACAAAT
This sequence comes from Prochlorococcus sp. AG-355-G23, assembly GCA_003278765.1. Lineage (GTDB taxonomy): Bacteria > Cyanobacteriota > Cyanobacteriia > PCC-6307 > Cyanobiaceae > Prochlorococcus_A. Next base: position 24,289 of record QCDK01000013.1, on the reverse strand, counting down.
ACAAGTTAAACTATCTGAACTAGAGGATTTATTCAAACAATCTGATTATGTAACTTTGCATTTGCCTCGCACCCCTGAGACAGAGAATTTAGTAAATATAGACGTCCTTAAAAGTATGAAAAGTAGCGCAAAATTAATTAATTGTGCTCGTGGAGGCTTAATTGATGAAGAGGCATTAGCAGAAGCTTTAAAAAAATCATTGATTGCAGGCGCTGCAATAGATGTCTTTTCTAAAGAACCTTTGGAATCTAATTCACCACTTTTGAAAGTTGAAAAGAATCTTATCCTTACCCCACACTTAGGAGCATCTACTCGGGAAGCACAAGAAAATGTAGCTGTTGATGTTGCAGAACAAATAAGAGATGTCTTGCTTGGTTTGTCTGCAAGAACTGCAGTAAATATCCCAGGTTTGAGCCCTGATATTATGGATAGTTTAAAACCTCATTTGCAGTTGGCTGAAACAATGGGTCTACTTATAAGTCAGCTTTCAGGTGGGCAGATACATAAACTAGAAGTAAAGCTTCAGGGTGAATTTGTTCAACATCCTTCTCAGCCGTTAATAATAGCTAGTCTAAAAGGCCTTCTGAGCAAAGCATTGGGAGATAGGATTAATTATGTGAATGCTTCGCTAGAAGCAGATTCAAGAGGTATTTCGGTAGTTGAGAATAAAGATGAGGCGAGGCCAGAATTTGCTAGTGGGTCGCTTCAGTTAACCACTTATGGAGATAATGGAGACCATAGCGTAGCAGGAAGCATTTTTGCTGATGGGGAATTAAGAATTATTAGTATTGATCAATATCCTGTTAATGTATCGCCAAGTAGATACATGCTTGTTACTAGGCACAGGGATATGCCTGGTATTATTGGCAAGCTTGGTTCTTTATTAGGTAGCAACAATGTAAATATTGCCTCGATGCAAGTTGGGCGCAAAATTGTTAGAGGAGAAGCTGTTATGGTTCTAAGTATTGATGATCCAATTCCTAATAAGTTGCTTGACACCATTATTGAAGTAGAGGGAATTACCAACGCTAATCCAGTTACTCTATAAAAAAGCCAGCTCTATATAATGGCAATTAAAGATTGGTATAAACTAACGTTTCTGATAGAAAGTGATTCAGAAGAAATTATTATTTGGAAATTAAATGAGCTGGGAATATTAAGTTTTTCATTTGAATATTTAATTAAAAATGAAAATAAAAAAGTGGTAAATATATGGCTTCCAGTCGATGATTGGGGCGAGAGTTCTAGGTGTGATTTTGAAAATATAATTAGTAAGCTTCTAAATATTAGTGCCCCTAAAAATCAATTCTTTGATTGGAGTCTTATTAAAGAAGAGGATTGGTTGACAAGCTGGAAGAAATATTGGGCGCCCGAATTAGTAGGAAATCATATTTTAATTTTGCCTTGTTGGATGAATCTAAATGAAAAATTTAAAGATAAAAAAATTATAAAAATTGATCCTGGAGCAGCCTTTGGTACAGGGAGTCATCCTTCAACTTATCTTTGCTTGGAAAAAATGGAGAATATTTTATTTTCTGATAAAAAGGTATTAGATATTGGGAGCGGTAGCGGGATTTTGAGTGTCGCCGCTAGATTGCTTGGTGCTAAAGAGGTTTGTGCAGTTGATAATGATTATTTAGCTATAAATTCAACAAAATCTAATTTCCAACTAAATTTCGGTAATTTAAACAACTTAAATACATATTTGGGATCTTTTAATGATGTAATTTTAAAAAATCAACTCGAACAATTTGATTTTGTTTTATGCAATATTCTCGCCGATGTAATAAAAGGAATGATTCCAAATATCTATAAGTGCTTGAGAAACAATGGGGAAGTCATTTTTAGTGGAATTCTGAATTCACAAAAGGATGAAATTATTAAAATATTAATTCAAAATGACTTGAAATTACTGGATGTATTAACTAGAAAAGATTGGGCATGCATTTCTGCGCAAAAAGCCAGCAATCTAACCTAAGCATAAGTTTTTCTTATGAATACTCTTTCATACATTTTATTGTGTCATTTTTTACTTCAAAATCTCACATATCGACCAAATCGATGTTAAAAATGTATTTGATAGGTATTAATTACCAACAATTTTTTATTTAAATGGCTTCTTACAAAGTTACTCTCATCAGCGAAGGTGAAGGCCTCAATTCAACTATTGAAGTACCTGATGATCAATACATCCTCGATGCGGCTGAAGAACAAGGTATCGACCTCCCTTATTCCTGTAGAGCTGGAGCATGTTCAACATGTGCTGGAAAAGTTACTTCAGGTAGTGTTGATCAATCAGATCAAAGTTTCTTGGATGATGACCAATTAGAAGCTGGTTTTGTTCTTACTTGTGTTGCTTATCCAACATCTGACGTAACAATTACAACTCATGCTGAGGAAGAATTGTACTAATTATAAAAATTTAACTTTTCTAAGTTGATTATTGAATACTTCTCTGCCACCCTCTATAAAGGTGGCTTTTTTTTTGTAAATGGATAAATTTGAATTTTTTAAGACTGGCAGTGTTCAATCAAGTTATGGAGGTCAGTACAGTTATAAGGTAATTGGACCATGTTGCAGACTTTATGATAGGGAAGAGTTACCCTGGCCCTGTTCAAGGCTTGCTTGGAGAAGTAAGGAGCCTAGTTGGAGAAGAATAGGTTCTAGGTTCGTTGCTGATATGGCTTCACGAAAATGCCCATCTTACTCAGTACAGATTTTGGAGCCCGGATCAAAACCTGTTGAAACTGTAATTACTCTTTTTTCAAGAAAGTTTTCTTCTGATATACAAGAATGGTGGTACAGCAAAAAGCCAGGCTCAAAGGAGCCTGGCAATATCTTTCCATCTGAAGTTAATTAGATTTAATATTAAGCTTTTGGTTTAGGAGGTGTATAACCTCTTAAGCCAGCACATTCTAAGCTGTCGACTGTATTTACTCCTGTTTTTGAATTGGTACCTGTTGCTCTTTCACAAAGAGATTTTCTTGTCTTTAAATCAAGGTTTGCATCAGTAAAGTCAGCCCCATCAATAATTGCTCCATCAAATACACTTTTCATTAGCTCACCATTAGTAAGATTTGCATCTGTAAAATCAGCATTATCAAAGCGTGTTGCATATGCAATGAGGTCTGTCATATTTGCTCCTTTAAAACTAGAGTTTTTTGCAGTTGTTACGCTCATATAGGCACCTTGAAGATTAGCTTCTCCTAAATCTTGATTAGATAAATCATATTTAACATATTCAGTATTATGAAGGTCGGCGCCGTGAAGATCATCTTTTAGTACGTCAACTGATGAAGGATCACTAGGATAGAGTGCGTTTGCAGTGATTGGATTAATAAGTAACCCAATAATTAGTGGAAGAAAAATAAATAGTCTTTTAAAAGACTTATGTAGTGATGAAAAAATAGAAACCATTTCGATCAACATCAATATAGAAAACCTAAGACTATTATTCCATGGGTTGGTCATTTGCGACCCTTCTTCTCACGAACTGTTGCAGTTTATTTTATTTCTGCCATTAGGAAATCTTTTGCAAGGTGAGTATTTGGAAAAACTTTTTGAGCCTCTTTAAGCAAATCGCTTGGCGTGATTGAATTTTTATTGGTGTATCTTGGACTTAAATGAGTAATAATTAATTTCTTTGTGTTAGATAATAATGCTGTTTTAGCAGCCATGATTGTTGTGGAATGTAATTTTTCGTAGGCCATGCTTTCATCCTCCTCTGAAAAAGTCGATTCATGTACTAGTAAATCTGCATTTTTTGAGAGTGAAACAGCTGATTCGCTGAAGACTGTATCTGTGCAATAAACAAAACTTTTACCCTCTCTAGGCGGTCCACAGAATTCTTTCCCATCAAATGTCCTACCATCCGCTAATACTACTTTTTTACCTTGTTGCAGTTCTGAATAAATTGGTCCAGGTGCTATTTTTAGAGACTGTGCTTTTTTGATATCAAATATACCTGGTTTATCTTTTTCACTAACTCGATAACCATAAGCAGGTACTTTATGTTTAAGACAGGCGCAGTTTACTTTTATTTTGTTGTTTTCAAATAGGATTTTATTTTCTGATGCAAAATTTTCAACCTCCACAAAATGCAATGGGAATGATAATTTGCAAAAACTACTTTTAAGTGCAGAATTTATAAAACTTCTCAACTCTGAAGGACCGTAAATTTCAATACCCTTACTATTCCCTGATAAACCTAAGGTAGCCAAAAGTCCAGGTAAACCATAAATATGATCTCCATGCATATGTGTAATAAATATTTTCTTGATATGTGAAGATTTAATATTGCTTTTCATTATTTGATGTTGCGTTCCCTCTCCACAATCAAAAAGCCAAACTTCTGATGACTGCGATAATTTAAGTGCTAGGGAAGAAACATTTCTCGTTAGGGAGGGGACTCCTGAGCTTGTTCCTAGGAAGGTGATATTCACTTATTTATGATATTTTTATTTTTATATCTGGATTAAATCTAGACATTTAGTCAAACTAAGGCAAATTAAGCATTTGTTTTTTAAACAAAGTGATACTTAAATTTAAAAATAAATATAGTAAATGTTGCCTGATTACTGTTTTATTTATTTGTGTTTTTCAGAGTGAAAGTGTTTTTGCATCGAGAGAGCCAATAATTAGAGTTTTGATATCAAAAAATAACAATTTAAGAATCAGATCTGATAGATCAATTCCTTTAACCATAGAGGGGAAATTATTTTCAAATAAAAAAATAAAAGGCTTAACTGTGAAAAATGAGAAAAATAGAAAAATTTTATATTTTGATAAAAATAAACAAAAAAAATATGACTTAAAAAGTAATCAAAAATTTCAAGTTAGTTCTTCTGATGGAAGAGGTATATGGGTAGGTCAGAGGCGATTTTCTGGTAAGCTTAATCTCTTTGTACTTGACTCTGAAATATTGGTAGTAAATGTTTTAGGGATAGAAAAATACCTGAGTAGCGTAGTGGGTTCAGAGATGCCAACAAAATGGCCTATTGAAGCATTAAGGGCACAAGCTATTGCCTCTAGAACTTATGCTTTAAAGCAAAAGGGAAATAATTTATTTGATATAGATTCCACCCAGAAAAATCAAGTCTATAATGGCTTGGAGGCAAGAACTTACAAAACTATTAGAGCCGTTAGAAGTACAAGATCTTTAGTTTTAACTTATAAAAATAAATTAATTAATGCTTTGTTTCATAGCAGCTCAGGTGGAATGACAGAAAATAGTCAAGATGTATGGAAGAATAAATATCCATATTTATCAAGTGTGAAAGATTTTGATAAAAATAATCCAAAATTTAGATGGCAAAAAAAAATTTCGAGTAATGAATTAATAAATTTATTTCCCAAGATTGGAGGTTTAAAAAATATAGAGATCTTAGATATTACCAGTACCGGGAGGGTAAAAAATGTAAAACTTATTGGGTCTTATGGTTCTGATCAAATGTCAGGGGTAGCTTTAAGAAAAAGATTAGGACTTAACAGTAATTTTGTGAGATTTAAATTTTTTGAGGAAGAATTAAACAACAATACTCCCTTAAAGAAAGGTTTGATAGCTTTTGGACAGGGATCAGGTCATGGAGTAGGAATGAGTCAATGGGGTGCTAAATATCTTGCGTCTAGAGGCCAAAAAGCTGAAAGAATATTAAAGTATTTTTATAGGGGTGTGCAGATTAAAACTTTTAGAAAAGATTACCTATAGAAGTTATTTAGCATTGAGGACTAATTTTGGATTTATATTGGATAGATCATTATTTAAGAAGCCAATCCCGAGTAGTGTTTGTTTTTTATCAATTACTTTAATAGGTTTTTTACAATCAAAAGACTGGCTTTTCTTGAAGTAATTAATATCAACTTTGAGTGCTCTTCCTGTTTGCCAAAAATTGATTTGTTCTTCATTACTTAAGATAAATGTTGAAATGTGGTTAAGAGCAGAAATTATTGGAATAATAAAATTTTTCGAGCTTTTCCCTACCTTTTCTTTCTCTATCTCAGATATTTTTATCGAGTTTTGTTCATCAAAGCCACAAGCTGAAATTCTTTTTAGTTGTAGAAGGCAACCCTCGGAATTAAGAATTTCTCCTAAATCTCTTGCAATTGCTCTTATGTATGTGCCAGCTGAACATTTGATTCTTATTTCTATGATTCCTTTTATTTGGTCCCATTTCATTAAAGTAAGTTCGTCTATTTTTACTTCTCTTGGTGGTAATTCAAAAACTTCATTCCTGAAAGATTTCTTGTAAGCCCTCTCACCATTTACGTGTACACTAGATACTTTCGGCGGAATTTGTTTAATAATTCCTCTAAATCTACTTAAGTATTCATCTAATTTTTCATCACTGATTTTAGGCCAACTTTTTTGATTAATTATTTCTCCGTGAATATCATCAGTGTTAGTTCTTATCCCTAATTTAATTTGTCCTATATAAGTTTTACCCTGAGGGAGATATTGAATAAATCTTGTTGCACTGCCTATCGCGATTGGTAATATTCCCGTAACTTCTGGGTCAAGAGTTCCTGTGTGACCGACCCTTTTCGTATTAAGTAACTTCCTTATTTGTTTAACACAATCATGTGAGGTACATCCTTTATCTTTATTAATTACTAAGAATCCATCTTTAGTTTCCATTTTTAATATTAAGAATACTTTGAGAAAGATTTAAAACCATCCTATGATTTTGTTATCTGAAATTTAGAGTAAGAAATTGAAGAACTATAATATTATTCTAAAAGAGTTTTTAGACAATGCTTTTAATTTGAAATCACATTTAATGGAATACTTATCTATTAGGGAATGTGATTTAGATGGATTCCTTGCAAATGCAAAGATGAATTTGGCAAATTCACATCCTGGAGATGCTTTGAATGATGTTTCGGATTTTTATACTGAAATAGTTGGAGATCGGCATGTAGCTGATTTAGCTGCTTGGCATATCACAAGCAAGGACTACATTGCTGAAACTTTAAAACTTCAGGAGAGATTTTCTAGAGATTTGGTTTTAGATTTTGGAGGAGGTATTGGAACGCATGCCTTAGCTAACGCTATGTCTTCAAAAGTTGAGCATGTTTTTTTTGTAGATATTAATGAGACAAATAGAAACTTTGTTGAATACAGGGCCAAGAAATTAGGAGTCGAAAAAAAACTTACTTTTTGCAAGACACTTCAAGATACACAAATATTTAAATTTGATACAATAGTTTGCCTTGATGTTTTGGAACATCTTGCTGATCCTGCTTCACAAATTGAGATTTTCAATGAGTTTATGGATCCTAAATCTATTGCTTTATTTAATTGGTATTTTTTCAAAGGAGAAAAAAATGAATATCCGTTTCATATCGACGACATTAAAATTGTTGAAAAATTTTTTGAGACTCTTCAAGCAAATTTTTTAGAAGTATTTCATCCTATTCTTATAACTACAAGAGCTTATAAGAAAATTAGATAATTATATTAACTCTTTTTCTATTTCTTAAATTTCTTTTTATGCTTTCGAAACTTACTGTCCCTTCTTTGAGCGCAAAAAGGGTATCATCTTTACCTTTCCCAACATTATTTCCTGGGAGGAAAGAGGTACCTCTTTGACGAATTAAAATTGATCCAGCAGTTACTTTTTCTCCTCCATAAGCTTTTACACCCAATCTTTTGGAATTTGAATCTCTTCCGTTTCTAGTAGAACCTGTTCCTTTTTTATGTGCCATTAGAAGTGTTTAATTTGTAGATTTTTCTGATTTTGGTTTAGTCTCTTTTTTAACAGTTTCCTTTTTTACAGAAGACTTGGGAGCGCTTTTACCAATTGATATAGATTTTACCATAACTCTTGTAAGTTCTTGTCTATGTCCCATCTTTCTTCTTGTCTTTTTTTTCGGACGCATCTTGTATACAAGAATTTTCTTATCTCTTCTATGAGAGACTACTTCTAATTCAATTTTTGCATCTTTAACGTAAGGTTTACCAACACTTATTGAGTCCTTATCCTTTAAAAGTAAAACTTTTTCAAGTGTTATTTTGTCTTTCTCTTTTGCATTTAACCTGTCTATGTCATAGTATCTATCAACTTCGAACCAAAATTGTTGGCCTGAGGTTTCAGCAATTGCATACAATTCATTACTTTTAGAAGAATTGTTTGAGGATTTTTTAGAGTTTGTCATATCTTAAAGACGCTACTAGGCTCAAATTAATAATTTGATTAAGCCTAATTAAGCAATCATAATAGTTTGTCTATTTTCTTATTTTGTAGTGTAATAAGTCAAGGGTTGTTTTAAATCTTTCATATCAATTCAGGAACTATAACTATGGCAGCGAGGAAAACATATATTTTAAAACTCTATGTTGCTGGAAATACTCCTAATTCGATGAGAGCTTTAAATACCTTGAGAGAAATTTTAGATAATGAATTCAAAGGAGTTTATGCTTTGAAGGTTATTGATGTACTCAAGCAACCACAACTTGCAGAAGAAGATAAAATTTTAGCTACTCCAACGTTAGCTAAAATTTTACCGCCACCAGTTAGAAAAATAATAGGTGATCTTTCAGATAGAGAGAAAGTTTTAATTGGTTTAGATCTACTTTTTGATGAATTAACTGAAACTGAATATAGTGGAGATAAATAATAGATAAAGTTTTAAAATCTAAAATTTATTTTATTTTTGTTTAATTAGCACAAAACTATGAATGATAAGAAATTTGGCAAATCAAATAAAATGCAAGTACAAAAATTACCAACTGGAATAGAAGGCTTTGATGATGTTTGTAGGGGCGGTTTGCCTGTATCTCGAAGTACACTAGTTAGTGGGACCTCAGGTACTGGTAAAACTGTTTTTTCTCTGCAATACCTACACCATGGCATTTGTAATTTTGATGAGCCTGGAATTTTTGTAACATTTGAGGAGTCGCCTTTAGATATTATTAGAAATGCCGCAAGTTTTGGTTGGGATTTACAAGAATTAATTGATCAAAATAAACTTTTTATTCTGGATGCATCTCCTGATCCTGATGGACAGGATGTCGCTGGTAACTTTGATTTGTCTGGTCTTATTGAGAGAATTAGTTATGCAATTAGAAAATATAAAGCTAAAAGAGTTGCAATAGATTCAATAACTGCCGTCTTTCAACAGTATGATGCTATTTACGTTGTTAGAAGGGAAATATTTAGATTGATAGCGAGATTAAAAGAAATAGGTGTAACAACAGTTATGACTACAGAAAGGGTGGATGATTACGGACCAATTGCTAGATATGGAGTAGAAGAATTTGTGTCCGATAATGTTGTCTTATTAAGAAATGTTCTTGAGTCAGAGAAGAGAAGAAGAACTCTAGAAGTTCTGAAGTTAAGAGGTACCGTACATATGAAAGGTGAATATCCATTCACTATGGGAGTAGATGGAATAAGTGTGTTTGCTTTAGGAGCAATGAGATTAACGCAACGATCCTCAAATATTAGGATTAGCTCTGGAGTTAAAGATCTTGATGATATGTGTGGTGGAGGATATTTTCAAGATTCTATTATTCTCGCTACTGGAGCAACTGGTACGGGCAAAACGATGCTTGTATCAAAATTTGTTGAAGATGCTTATAACAATAATGAAAGAGCAATACTTTTTGCATATGAAGAATCTAGGGCTCAATTACTTAGGAATGCTACAAGCTGGGGCATAGATTTTGAAAAAATGGAAAGTGATGGATTATTAAAAATTATTTGTGCATATCCTGAATCAACTGGTTTAGAGGATCACTTGCAAATTATAAAAACGCAAATTAATCAATTTAAACCAAAAAGAATGGCAATTGATTCTCTCTCTGCATTAGCCAGAGGTGTCAGTTTGAATGCATTTAGACAGTTTGTAATTGCTGTCACCGGATATACAAAACAAGAGGAAATAGCAGGCTTTTTTACTAATACTGCGGAAGAATTTATGGGAAGTCATTCTATAACTGATTCTCATATCTCAACAATAACAGACACCATATTGTTGCTTCAATATGTAGAAATAAAAGGTGAGATGGCACGAGCTTTAAATGTTTTTAAAATGAGGGGCTCATGGCATGATAAGCGAATAAGAGAATTTATTATTACAAATAGTGGACCAGAAATAAGGGATTCTTTTTCTAATTTTGAACAAATATTTAGTGGCGCGCCACACAGAGTTGTGCCTGATCAAAATGTTCAAAATGTTTTTAAAGGAATAGATAATAATTAGATAATTTCTTTAATTTCAGAAACTGGAAAAGAATCTGAATTATTAATAGCTTTTGTCAATAATTCATCTTTATCAGATTGTGCCAAGGCTAAATCAAACCAAAAAGTTGTTCCAACTCCTAATTCACTAGCCATACGAATCTCCCCACCGTGTTTTTCAATTATTCCCCGCACTATAGACAAACCTAAACCTGTGCCTTGCTCGGTATGAACAGAATTCTCTACTCTATAAAAACGATCAAATATCTTTTCTTGATCAGCCTGAGATATTCCTGAGCCAGTATCAGCAATCTCAATTCTTACTTTTGGAAGTGGTGAAACTAATTCACATTGAGGGGCTTCATCGTTTTTAATACTTGGAGGGAGAGCAGGACAGGAATCTGGCCAAGTATAAGCTCTTATAGTAATGGCGCTGTTTTTTGGACTAAATTTCAATCCATTTCCTAGTAAATTATCAAAAACTTGCAAAAGTAAATCAAAATTTCCGAGAATTGGAGGAATAGTTTCCTCTATGTCATGAGCTAATGAAACATTTTTTTCTGAAGCATTAAGTCTATAATTTCTAAGAGTCTGTTCTATTGCTGGTTTTATGTCCATTTGCTCTATCTGAATAATTTTCCCAGACTCCAATCTAGATAAATCTAATACATCATTTACAAGTCTTGTTAACCTATCAGTCTCTGAATTTGCAATTCCTAAAAATTCTATTTGTTCTTCATCGGAAAGCTGATCTTTTAAATCATGTAAGGTCTCTACATAACTTTTGATATTAAAAAGTGGTGTCCTTAATTCATGCGATACATTGCTTATAAATCTATTTTGTGCTGCGTTAAGTTCAACTTCTCTGGTTAAATCTTGAATTGTCACGGCAATTCCTTTTAATTCAACTTTATTTGTATCTAAGACTGATTGTAAGACGATTCTTAAGGTTCTTGCTGGTTCTCCTAAACTGAATCTTAAATCATCCTTCTCCTTTTCCCTTTTTAGAATAGATTCTATATTTGTATGTAAGTCGTTGGATAAAATTTCGGGGATTTCATTTAAAAAATGTTTACCTTCTAGGAATCTTCCCTCCCAACGAAATAATCTCTTTGCTGTTGGATTAGTAAGTACAATCTTGCCTTGTGAGTCCAATAAAATTGCACCATCGGCCATTGTAGCTATTAATGATTGCTGCTTGATTTGTGCCGCTTTTAGTTCTTCTATATTAGCTTCATCATAATTTTCTAATTGTGTTGCCATTCGATTAAATCCATTTAAGAGTTCTCCAAGATCGCCTGTCATGGGCAAAGAAATTCTGGATTTAAAATTTCCTTTTGAAATTTCTCTAACACCTCTTACTAATTCTCTGACTGGTCTTGTTATTGTCAGAGCATTAAACACAGCTCCAAGTATTACTAAAACCCAAATAGAGATAAAAACTGCAATAGTTACTTCTCTAGTCAAGGCAGCACTTGCAAGTGCTTTTTTATTAGGGGTGACCCCTAAAGCTAAAGTTCCAAGATATTTTCCTTTCCATAACATTGGGACAAATACATCTGTTACTTGGCCTTGAGGTGTCGCATGTTGCCTAACCAAAGGGAATTGTGGTCTCTTCTTCAATTCTGAAGGTAGTTTTAGTTTTCGAGTGAGCTGAAACTGACTGTCTGAGCTTGTTGGTGTTGCACTGATCGGTATCCCAAGTTGAACAATATCTTCAGCATCAGTAAAGAATATATAACGCAGGTTTCGACTTGATCTCCAAAACTTTTCAGCTACGTTTGAAATTTCTTTTTTTTGGTTATTAGCGACTAATTCTGTAACATTCCCAGATAACAATAAGCCAAGATCTCGAGCATATCTAGTATCATTCATACCTGCATCTCTTTGAATACTATTTAATGCAAAAAAAGTTATTCCTGTCATTAGGAGGCTTACGACAAGAGTTGCTATGGCTAATAACTTTGTTCTTAAACTGAAACCACTCCACCAAGCGAGAAGTCCAGTTAACCAATAGTTTATATTTATATCTTCATTATCAGTGATGTTATATTTTCTACTTTCGCGATTATTGGTATCCACCATAAGCTTAATTCTCCGTTGAAAAGTTTTTTCTTACTTGATGACCTATGTCATTTCTAAAGTAAATACCCTCAAAATGAATTTCTTTTAAATTTTTGTATGCTTTTTTAAAAACCATATCGAAGTCTTTATCTTGACAGACAATACTTAAGACTCTTCCTCCATCCGTTAATAATTTCCCACTTTCACTGTAAGAAGTGCCTGAGTCAAAAATTTGACAATCATTTGAGTCAATATTACCTATTTTTATTTGATAGCCAGTTTTATATTCGTGAGGATAACCTTTGGAAGTAGCTATTACACAACCACTAACTTTATTAGAAGTATTAATTTTTTCATCACCATTTAAACTTCCCATTGAGCATTTTTCTAAGAGAAATACAAAATTTTGATCCATTAGGGGCATGATTGTTTGGCATTCTGGATCACCAAATCTACAATTATATTCTATAACCTTTGGCCCAGACTTTGTGATCATTAACCCAAAATATATTACTCCTCTATAGTCAATATTTCTTTTATTTAGTTCATTTATTGTAGGTTGAATAATCTCTTTAATAATTCTATTAAGGTAATCTTCTGATAATAATGGGGCAGGAGAATAAGCACCCATTCCTCCTGTATTTGGACCTTTATCTTTTTCATTAAGTCGTTTGTGATCTTGCGCCGTTGGAAGTAATGTATATCTCTTCCCATCGCATAAAGCAAAAATTGAAACTTCTGGCCCTTGAATTTTTTCTTCTAGAACTACAACTTTCCCAGAGTTGCCAAATTTTCCATTAAAAATTGTCTCTGCCGCTTTAAAGCATTCATCTTTTGAATTAGGAATAAATACACCTTTACCTGAAGCTAGACCATCAGCTTTTACTACAAGTGGAATTGTTGATGAATTAATAATTTTTTTAGCTTCTTCTAGAGAATTGACTTTCCAAAAGTTCGCAGTTGGAATATTTGCGTCTTGCATAAATTCCTTTGCCCAAGATTTGCTAAATTCTAGTTTTGCTCCATCTTTATTAGGACCAAATACTTTAAAATCTTCTTTTCGAAGAAAATCAGCTAATCCATTTGCTAGAGGTATTTCTGGTCCAATAACGACTAAATCTATTTTCAAAAAATCAAGCTTTTCGACTAGTTCATTTTTATTATTTATATCAATTTTTATTCTTTCACATTTATTTATTCTCTCTGAACCAGCATTACCAGGTATTAAATAAACTTTTTTAACTAATTCATTTTTTTGAATAGCCCAAGCCAAAGAGTTTTCTCTTCCGCCATTTCCAATAATTAAAATATTTTCCAATCTAATATAGTTCCTAGAACTTGGTGAATAGATTTCCATATATTTGTTTTTCTAAGGTTATGAGGTTTCGATTAATAATCAGTTAAAATGAAAGTAAAATCATTTGAAGTTGATCTTTAATAATTATGTTAATTATAAAAAGTACTTTAGTAACCATAATGAGGTTTTAAGTTAATGAATAATAAATGTAAGTTGATTTATGAAGGCAAAGCAAAAAAAGTATTTACTCATGATGATTCAAATAAAGTAAAAATTGAATTTAAAGATGACGCTACGGCGTTTAATGCGTTGAAAAAAGAAAAATTTGAAGGTAAAGGCAAACTTAATTGCTTAATAAGTGCAAGAATTTTTGAGATTCTCATTAAGGAAAATATTCCAACTCATTTTATAGAACTTGAGAATGAAAATACAATGATTGCAAAAAAAATAAAAGTTATTCCATTAGAAATTGTTCTAAGAAATACTGCTTATGGTTCTTTATGCAAACAAACAACTATTAAACCTGGAACTTTGTTATCAAAACCATTGATTGATATCTATCTTAAAAATGATGAACTTAATGATCCCCTTATTACAAAAGATAGAATTGAATTAATGAATATATTAAGCCCTCATGATTTAGGGTTAATAATAAATTTAACCTTAAAAATTAATTTAATCTTGAAAAGTTTTTTTAAAAATATTCAACTTCAACTTGTAGATTTCAAATTGGAATTTGGTTTTGATTTTCAAAATAATATCATTTTAGGGGATGAAATAAGTCCTGATAATTGTAGATTGTGGGATCTAAATCAAAAAAATGATATAATTGTAAGTCTTGATAAAGATAGATTTAGAAATGATTTAGGGGGTCTAATTGAAGCTTATAGTGAAATCCATCGAAGAATTAACGATTTCTTAAACCTTATTGATTAAATAATGAATTATTTATCTTAATCACAAGTACTATGCAAAAACATGTTTTAAAATTTGGAAAGGTTTTCATAAATGTTGCCTGTTCTCCATTGATATTGATATCAAATAATTCTGAACTGGCTGCTAAGTATTTGCCAAATGATGTTGATAAATCAATAAAAACCCTAGAAATACAAAACATTAATAATGTTTTATTGCAAGGGATTGATATCAAAGAAGAGAAAAAAATTATTCTTGCAGAAAATAAAAATGATATTAGTGAAGAAAGTGTTCTTATCTCAGAAATAATTATCGAAGGTTGGGAAAATCATCCTGAGGGTAGAAAACTTGAATTAGCTGCATATGATGCAATGAGCATAAAGCCAGGAAGTATTGTTGATAATCGAATTTTAAATCAAGACCTTAATGCAATATATGCTAGTGGTTGGTTTTCAGGAGTTAAAATAAAGTCACAAGATGGGCCACTAGGTGTGCGGCTAATAGTAAATGTGGTGCCTAATCCAATTTTGAAAAAAGTTGAACTCAAACCAAAAAACTCTATAGTGTCAAATAAATACATAGATGATATTTTTAAAAACTATTATGGGACAACTCTTAACCTAAAGGAATTTCAAAATAAGATAGAAATAATAAAAAAACGTTATGAAAAAGAGGGTTATTCTTTAGTTAGAGTTAGTGGCCCCGATAGAATCTCTGAAAACGGAGTAATAACATTAAAAGTTTCTGAGGGAATTATATCTGACGTAAAAATAAGATTCCCTGATTCTGATGGTGAATATGTTATTGATGGAAAGCCTAGAAAAGGGAAAACAAAAGATTGGGTTATACGGAGAGAATTAAAAACACAACCTGGCACCATTTTTAATAGAAAAATTTTAGAAGCTGATATCGGTAGACTCTATGCCACATCATTATTTGATGATGTAAAGGTTTCCCTTGGCCCGGATAATTTAAATCCTGGTCAAGTCATAATTTTTTTAGATTTGAGTGAGCAAAGAACAGGATCTTTAACAGGTGGACTTGGTTATAGCAATGGTTCAGGTATCTTCGCTTCCATTGGTTTGCAGGAAACAAATACACTCGGAAGAGCATGGTCTACAAATTTAAATCTTAATTTTGGAGAATATTCAACCACCTATAATTTTTCATTATCTGATCCATGGATTAAAGGAGATAAACATAAAACATCTTTTAGAACAAATGTTTTTTTAAGCAGAGATTATCCACAAGAATTTAAAAGTGAAAAAAATGGGAGATTATATGCGGTAGATGATCAAACTCCAACTAGCTCTGATACTTTTTCATCAATAGTTTTAGAAAAAACAGGTGGTGGATTTTCTTTCTCAAGGCCATTAAATGGCGGAGATCCATTTAAGGTCGCTAAATGGAAGGTTCTTGCAGGAATGAACTTTAAGAGAGTAAAGATGATTGATGGTGATGGAAACAAAAAACCTTATGGTGATCAAACTCCAACCACAACCAAAAATAATATAAGCGATATTATTTGTATTGGATTTACTCCAAGTGATGGTTCATGCCCTGATGAAAATACATTAGTGAGTGTTATTGCAAGTGCATCTAGAAATAATTTGAATAATTCCATAAACCCAACTTCAGGAAACAAATTAAGCTTTGGTACTGAACAGTTTGTCTCAATGGGAAAAAATTCTCCAACTTTTAATAGAATGAGAGCCTCATATTCATTTTTTATACCAACAAAATTAATAAAGTTAACGAAAGCATGTAGGTCTAGCAATGTTTCTAGTGAAGACTGTCCTCAAGCTATTGGTTTTCAATTTAAGGCTGGAACTATTCTTGGAGAACTGCCTCCTTACGAAGCATTTTGTATGGGAGGGACATCATCAATTAGAGGATGGGGATCATGTGATTTGGCTGTAAGTAAAAGTTTTGTAGAAGGTACTGCAGAATATAGATTCCCTGTTTGGAGAATGATATCGGGAGCTTTATTTGTTGATGCCGGAAGTGATTTAGGCTCTCAAAATGATGTCCCAGGAAAACCAGGCAAATTATTACAGAAATCAGGTTCTGGCTTTTCCCTTGGAGGGGGAGTTGGGGTTAAAACACCAATTGGTCCATTAAGATTAGATGTCGCTAGCAAGGACCTAAGTGGAGATTGGAGATATACACTTGGAGTTGGATGGAAGTTTTAAGTGTTTTCTTGGCCTGCTAATTATGATTCTTGTTATACCTTGGCTGGTGTTATCTCCAGAGAGGGTATAGGCCTACACAGTGGAGAAAAAACGAGCGTTACAATTTCTCCTTATAAAAAAGAAGGATACTATGTTTCTTTCAAGGATAAACCTGGCGAGATTTTTAAATTAACTCAGGATTTAATTGGAAGCACTATGCTTTGTACGGCGGTTAAATTAGGTGGGAGAAATTTATATACTATTGAGCATTTACTTTCATCTTTGGCTGGATGTGGGTTAAGTTATATACATATTGAGGTTGATGGGAAAGAGATTCCTCTTTTAGATGGATCAGCAATCCAGTGGGTTAAAGATTTTGAAGAAGTAGGGATAAAAAAGGCACCTAGACCAGATAATTTTTTTCAAGAGATTAATAAATCAATAATTTTAAATAAAGAAGACTCAGTTATAGCAGCAACTCCTTCTGAAAAAACTACAATTATATCCACTATAAATTTTTCCTATAAAGCAATAGGAAATCAAACTTTTGTGATTGATTTAAATCCAAAAAGTTTTGTTGAAATGATTGCTCCTGCTAGAACATTTGGTTTTAAAGATCAATTTCAAGAGTTAAGTGAATTGGGATTAATAAAAGGCGGAAGTTTGGAAAATGCTCTTGTTTGTGATGGTGATAAATGGGTTAATCCACCATTAAGATTTGATAATGAACCAATAAGACATAAAATTTTAGACCTAATTGGGGACTTGGCTTTGGTAGGGTTACCTAAGGCTCAAATTTTAGTTTATAAGGGATCGCATCTTTTAAATTCTTTATTGGCCTCATCGCTAAAAAATTAACTTTATCTTTAATTGTTTTGGAAAAGAAATTATCCAGTGAAAATAATCAACTTTCCTCTGAGCAAATACTGGGTTTATTACCTCACAGATATCCTTTTGCTCTTGTGGACAAAGTCATAGAGAATATTCCTGGTGAGAGAGCAGTTGCAGTTAAAAATGTAACTATTAATGAGCCTCAATTTCAGGGCCACTTTCCTGAAAGACCCTTGATGCCTGGTGTACTTATTGTTGAATCAATGGCTCAAGTTGGTGGAATAATAGTAACTCAAATGCCTGATCTTCCTAAAGGTCTTTTCGTCTTTGCTGGAATCAATAATGTTAAATTCAGAAAACCAGTTGTGCCAGGAGATCAATTGATAATTTCTTGTGAGTTATTGTCTATTAAAAGACAAAGATTTGGGAAGGTTAAAGGCGAGGCGCACGTTGATGGGCAGTTGGTTTGTGCTGGAGAATTAATGTTTTCATTAGTTGATTAGGGATATGGATTATAAAAATAATGAATTTAACTCAAGATTTAGTGGAGTTAAAGTCCACCCAAATGCTTTTGTTGATCCAAGTGCTGAACTACATGATGGGGTTATTGTCTCTCAAGGAGCTATTGTAGGTCCTGATGTAACTATCGGGAAAGGAACCGAAATTGGACCGAATGCTGTTATTTCAGGAAGAACTCAAATTGGTATTAACAATAAAGTTTTCCCAAATGTTTTTATAGGTCTAGATCCACAGGACCTTAAATATAAAGGGGCCCATACTGAAGTAATTATTGGAGATAATAATACTTTTAGAGAATGTGTAACTATTAATAAAGCAACTAATGAAGGAGAAAAAACTATTATTGGAAATAATAATTTGTTAATGGCTTACACTCATATCGGCCATAATTGTGAACTTGGTAATAGGGTAGTTTTATCAAATAGCGTTCAAGTTGCAGGCCATGTAAAGATTGAAGATAAAGCTATTATTGGCGGTTGTTTAGGTATTCATCAGTTTGTACATATTGGATATTTAGCAATGATTGGAGGGATGACTAGAGTAGATAGAGATGTACCTCCTTTTTGTTTGGCAGAAGGGCATCCAGGAAGACTGAGAGGTTTGAATAGGATTGGAATTAAAAGAAGTGGTTTAATGGAAAATAAAGATTTTGACTTAAAATTACTCCAAAATACTTGGAATCTACTTTTTAAATCTAATGATCCGATTTCAAATTCATTAGAGAAAGTAATGACAGGAGAATTAGATATTTCATCTTCAAAATTATGCAATTTTTTAAAAGAGTCAATATCTAAAGAAAGACGTGGACCGATGCCTTTAGTGAATTTATGAATAAAAAGATATTTATAAGTACCGGAGAAGTCTCTGGTGATTTGCACGGAAGTTTGTTGTCAAAAGCATTATTTGAAGAGGCTAAAAAAAAATCCATTGATTTAGAAATTTGCGGATTGGGTGGGGAAAGGATGAAGAAGGAGGGTGTTAAAATTCTGCAAGATACTACATCAATTAGTGCAATAGGGATTTGGGAGGCTTTACCTCTTATCCTTCCAACATTGATAATTCAAAAAAGGTTTTATAAATTATTAAAAAAATATCCCCCAGATTGCTTAATTTTGATTGACTATATGGGTCCCAATATAAAAATTGGAACAAAATTAAAAAGATCGAAGACTAATATTCCAATTTTTTACTATATTGCTCCTCAAGAGTGGGCTTGGAGAGTTGGAAATAATACTACAACAAATCTAATAAAATTTTCTGATAAAATTTTCGCAATTTTTAAGAAAGAAGCAGCTTTTTACAAAAAAAGAGGCGGGAATGTTTTGTGGGTTGGACATCCAATGATTGATTTAACAAAAAAACTTCCTCTAAAGAAAGATGCCAGAGCTATGCTGAACCTTCGCTCTGATCAAAGCATTTTACTTTTGATGCCCGCATCAAGACCACAGGAATTGCGATATGTATTACCTACTTTTATGAGAGCAGCTAAAAAATTACAACAAAAATATCCAAGTTTGGTTGTCTATATTCCCTCTTGTAGGCTGTCTTTTGATGAAATATTTAAAAAAGCCTTTAGAAAATATCAAATTAAAGGACTAGTGATTTCTCAAAAAGATAGTGCAAAATTAAAGCCTTATATTTATTCGCTCACTAAAATTGCTCTTTGTAAATCAGGGACAGTTAACATGGAATTAGCTTTAAACGGAATCCCACAGATTGTTGGTTACAGAGTAAGTAGGGTAACTGCTTTTATTGCAAGAAAAATTCTTAATTTTAAAGTAAGATTTATTTCCCCGGTAAATTTGTTAGTCAATAAATTAATAATTCCTGAGTTTGTACAGAAAGACTTTAATGAAAAGAAAATCTTCTATAAGTCTTGTAGGATTATTGAAGGGAAGTCAGAAAAGATAAAAATTAAAAAAGGTTATGCTTTTTTAAGAAAAGAATTGGGAGAAGAGGGCGTAGTCCAGAGAGCTGCTAAAGAGATTATTAATTCTATAATTTGACCTTTATAATAAAAAAATGAAATATTTCTTACCTCTAATAATTGCTCTTTCAATATTTATAAACCCTTCAAACGCTTTTGCAGAGGAATTGATTCTTGCAGGAGGTTGTTTTTGGTGTTTAGAACATGATTTAGAGTCATTAAAGGGTATAAATTTTGCACAAAGTGGCTATTCTGGCGGAGATTTACAAAATCCTACTTACGAAAATCATGAAGGACATCAGGAAGTGGTTTTGGTAGATTATGATTCCAAATTGGTAACTTTACCCGAGATACTTAGACTCTATTTCAGAAATATTGACCCTCTGGATGGTAAGGGTCAATTTTGTGATCGTGGAGATTCTTATAGGCCAGTGATCTTTTTCAAAGATGCAACTGAGGAGAGTGATGCAATAAATGCAATTGTTTCCGCCTCTAAAGAATTGCGAGTGCCATTCGAAAAAATATCAGTAGAACTAAAATCAAAAGGTAAATTTTGGTTGGCTGAAGAATATCATCAGGATTTTGCTGAGAGAAATGAATTAAAATATAAGTTCTATAGATTCTCATGTGGGAGAGATCAGAGGTTGGATAAATTATGGGGGGATAATGCTAGATCAATAAATCTTTGGACTGAATGAATTTAAATATAATTATTTATTTTTAATCCATTGCACGAGAGTTTTAACTCCAAAACCGGTTGCACCTGATGGGTTTATTCCCTTATTCTTATCAGTCCAACAAGTCCCAGCAATATCAATATGAGCCCATTTAATCTCTTTATCAAAGAATTCCTCTAAAAACAAAGCAGCAGTTATTGATCCACCTGCTCTAGGACCTGTATTTTTCATATCAGCTATATGAGACTTTAAACCTTCTTTATAAGATTTTTGTAAAGGCATTTGCCATAATTCTTCTCCAGACTGGGCTGAAGCAGCTTTTAGGTCATTTGCTAGATCATCATTATTGCTCCAGAATCCAGCTACATCATTCCCTAATGCAACAACAATAGCTCCTGTTAAAGTGGCGAGATCTATTATTGAATCCGGTTTTAAATTTGATGCGTAAGTTAAAGCATCCGCTAATGTGAGTCTACCCTCTGCATCAGTGTTATTTATTTCAATTGTCTTCCCATTAGATGCTTTAACTACATCCCCAGGATGTACTGCAGATCCATTTATCATGTTTTCGCAAGATGCCACAATAAAATGAATTTCTAATCCTTTTGGTTTTATTGCCCCAAGTGCTTTTGCTGCTCCTAAAACTGCAGCGCTTCCACCCATATCATATTTCATCATTTCAATTTGAGAGGCCCCCACTTTTAAATTGTATCCTCCAGAATCAAAGGTTAAACCCTTCCCAACAAGCGCAATCTTTTCTTTTATAGGCCCCTCTGACTTTAAAGTAAGATGTATAAATTTAGGATCTAGATCAGACCCTTTTGCTACAGCTAAATATGCACCCATCCCTAAATCTTCACAATCTTTTGCCTCTAAAATTTTTACTCCCAAACCATGATCTTTAGCTATTTGAGAAGCTTGCATAGACATTTCATGAGGAGTAAGGCTATTTGGAGGGGCGGCTACAAGTCTTCTTGCTAGTTCTACACCTTCACATATTTGTGCTGTCTCTTCAAAGCTAATATTCTCAAATTTTTTCAGATTCAAAAACTCTATTTCTTTAAGAACTTTCTTTTCATCTTTTTTCTTATTGAATCTATTGTCCTTATAGGCAGATAATCTGACTGACTCTGCTAGTTGATTTATTTCTAGTTGTGAATTTATAAGTTCCCAAGGTAGTAAGATGTTCATTTTTTCATTTTTATCAACAGTTTTCCTAACTAGATTTCCTATAGAGTTTTCTATATCACTTTTATTTAGGTTTTTTGATTTACCAAGACCAACTATGAATAAAGTTTCTAATTTTTGATCTAAAAATTCAAAGCTTAAAGTTTTTCCTTTTTCTCCTTTAAATTTTTTTTGAGTAACTTTTTTTAGTAATAATTTTGGGTCAATAACAAATTTTATGTTTTCAATTTGTCCAGCAATATCTTCCTCTAAAACTCCAAAAATTAATGAAGCACCTTGCCAGTTATCTAGATTTTTTTGGAATGTGAAAAATTGCATTTGTAAAATGGATTTAATTAACTTTTAATTGTTTGTGAAAGTAGTAGCCCACCTATCTCGAGTTTCTTTATTAAAAGGTGGTAACCATAAATATATCAGTTGCTGTTCTAATTTACGTCTTAATTTTACTTCTTTAGGTACATCTAAGAAGAAACGAATATCTTGCTGACTTGAGAGTTTGTTATGAGCTAGGGCTTCTTTATAGTTCATGAGGTAATTTTTACAGTCATGTTCTCCCTTCCATCTTTTATTTGCTGAATTTGTTTCTCCTATATAAAGGATTATTTTAGAACTCTCCATCGAGTCAATTACAAAATACATTGCTGGCCCATTGTGTATATATTGATTGGTTCTCCAAAAGTTCAATGATAATGGCTGCAAGGAAAACGGATCAATTTTTCTTTCATCGGAAATTGTATTTATAGGAAGACTTGTTTGGTGCAAATTTTTATTTTGAGTATCTTTTGAAATTTTGAATTGGTGATTATATATTCTTTCCCTCCATTCAGTTAGGATTTCGCCTTTGATTTTAAGATTATTTGAGTGTTGAAAATTAATTGATGTATTTACATTTGAACCAAATAATTCAAATTGTCTATTTTGGTTTGAAATATTATTTACGTTAAATTTTTCCAATATTTATGTAACATGTCTACTAAATTTAATTCTGAAAAAATATAAATCAAAGAATTATTTATAAACTAAAATTTATTAATCTTCTAATCAATTTAAAAGATTCTTGTTATCTTGTAATTGAGCCTTAATCTGCGAAGTAAAAAAATAGAAATGGGATTCTTTGAGTCAGACATCGTTCAAGAAGAAGCTAAAAAGCTTTTTACAGATTACCAAGAACTTATGAAACTTGGCTCTGATTATGGAAAATTTGATAGAGAAGGAAAAAAAATGTTTATAAAAAAAATGGAATCTCTTATGGATCGTTATAAGGTTTTTATGAAGAGATTTGAATTGTCTGAAGATTTTCAAGCAAAAATGACAGTAGAACAATTAAAGACACAGTTAAGTCAATTTGGTATTACTCCTGATCAAATGTTCGATCAAATGAATAAAACCTTAATAAGAATGAAGGATGAACTTGATAAAACTTCTTAAAGTTAACGGTTAAAGCTTCATGACAGATAATTTAAAATTGCCATCATGGCTGTCAAGAGGAATAGAAGAATATTTTCCATTTAAGGGAAAAGATCAGACCTTTTCGGAGATAATTGATCATGCGAAAAAAAATAATAAAAAATTAAGAGTTAAACTCGGCATCGATCCAACTGGGACCGATATTCATCTTGGGCACAGCATATTGTTTAAAAAACTTAGGGCATTCCAAGATAATGGACATATTGCAGTTTTAATTATTGGGGATTTTACTGCTCAAATTGGAGATCCAACCGGAAAAAACAAAACAAGAGTTCAGTTATCGGAAAAACAAGTTAAGGATAATGCAAAAACATACTTATACCAACTAGGGATGGGAAAGCCAGCCAATGAATCTATTTTAGATTTTGATTCAAAAGATAGAATAGAAATTAGATATAACAGCGAATGGTTAAAAGGATTAAATCTTAATTCGATAATTGAATTGATGGGGAGTGCAACAGTTAGTCAAATGTTAGCTAAGGAAGAGTTTAATAAAAGGTACACTTCGCAAGTCCCAATTGCTTTGCATGAATTCTTATATCCACTATTACAAGGGTACGATTCAGTAGTTGTTCAATCAGATATTGAGCTTGGAGGCACTGATCAGAAATTTAATATTGCAATAGGAAGAGACCTTCAAAGGCATTTTAAACAAGACCCTCAATTTGGTGTTCTGCTGCCAATTTTGACAGGTTTAGATGGAGTCAAGAAGATGAGTAAATCTGAATTTAACACCGTCGGTTTAACTGAAGATCCTCTTTCAATGTATTCAAAATTAGAAAAAGTACCCGATAATATAATACCCAGCTATTTTGAATTACTTACTGAATTAGATTTAAGTTTTCTGGAAAACTCAAATCCTCGTGAATTACAAAGAAGAATGGCTTTAGAAGTTACTACTTTATTCCATGGAGCCGAAGAGGCATTAAAGGCGCAATCAAACTGCGAAAAATTATTCCTTGGACAAAAAGAAAAAGTTGGAGAAATTCCAGAGATTTCTCTAAAAGAAGTAGTCTTTCCAGTAAAGTTTTTCTATTTATTGAGTGCTCTAA
>QCDK01000012.1 GCA_003278765.1 Prochlorococcus sp. AG-355-G23 | reverse complement strand
TTATGAATTTTATTTTTTCTTTTTTATTAGCATCTGTGATGTGGGTACAAGTTCCACAGTGGGAAGCTGACTGGTCAAAATGTGCTGTAGATGTTCCCGATTCGTCATGTCACTGGTACGTAGCTGCTCCCGATAATACTTTTGGCGAAGGATTTAATTGGGAAAACGCTCCTTGGTTTGATGCTAATGGATTACAGGATGTAGCTAAAATTGAGAAAGAATCTGTAGTAGAAAAACTTCAAAATAACTAAAGTTTCTATTTCATCAATTAACTTTTAAAAGTATTTAAATCTAGTTGCTTAGTGGTTAACTTTTGATTAATTAAAAAATTTTTTTATGCGTTTCAAAGTAAGTCTCAAAAAAAAATGGAAAGGAATTTGATGAAGTTGTTATAGCTAATAATAAAAAAGAGGCTATGGAAGTAGCTTTAAAAAACAATCCAGAAGCTCAAGCATTAAACTCTGATTGGACATTTAAGATTTAATTATTTACGAAGTTTAGGAATCAAAAGAGATGCGACACAAATAACACTAATTGCAGGTCCAGGCGACAAATTAAAGACTATAGAGAGAATAAAGCCCAGGAGTGATATACATAATCCAAAAAATGAAGACCTCATCATTGCAATTCTTAAACTATGAGCCTTATTAAGCCCTAACAGTGTTGGGGTAGAAAGAAGAGCAATAACAAGAATCACTCCCACTGCTGACATTGAACTAACAATTACTAATGCCGTTGTAAAACTCAAAGCAAGATTTAATAAAGAAACGTTTATACCACTCGCGGATGCACCCTCTGGATCTAATCCAACATAAACAACCTTTTCATATCCAAAAGTCATTAAAAGTATAAATACTAAAAAAGCAATTATTGTTCTAAGTAAATCTCCAAAATTTGCTGTCAATAAATCGCCAAATAATACTGCCTCCAAATCAATCCTTATTCCGAGTAGAGGGATTATAAGGACTCCAAACCCAAGCATTCCGGCTAATATTGTGTTCATTATTGCTTCATAGTTTTCACTCTTTTTATTAGTTAAACTTTCTGCAATTACAGAACCTAAAAGACCACTGATAACCCCACCAATTGAAGGATGAATTCCAAGCGCCAATGCTAAAGCAAGCCCTGGCAAAACGCAGTGAGAGATTAAATTTACTTGAAGTAATCTCCTATGTGTTATTAATACAGTTCCCATAGCTGGACATAGAATTCCTGAAAAAATAGTTATTATTAAAGGAACAAACCACCAACTGCTATTAATAAAAGACATTAATCTAAGGATTCGGTATGATCAAAAATACGGGACAAAAAAAGATTTCGAAAACAATGGTAACTAAGACTGACATTACCAAAAGACAAGAACAACTTCTTGAAGAACTTAATAAATGTGATGATGAACTGAGCGGTCAAGAGTTGCATAGACAATTGATTGAAAGCGGAAAAGCTATGGGACTGACAACTGTTTACAGGAATCTTCAAGTTCTTATAAAGCATGGTTTAATACGTTCTAGACATCTCCCAACAGGAGAGGTTCTTTACACTCCCGTAGACAGAGACATTCATCATTTGACTTGTGTTCAATGTGGTGAGACATCAAAAATGGACGGGTGCCCTGTAAAAGATATTCATACACCCAAAACAAATCCAAAGAAATTCCAATTGTTGTTTCATACCCTGGAGTATTTTGGACTTTGCCAGAACTGCTATCAAGCACAAAGTTAAAACAAAATATTTTTTTAATCACAACAACTATTATCCTCAATTGAGCTGATATTTATATCCTCTAATTTATCTTTTATAGAATCAGGACTTCCAGAGGCTAATACAGCTTTATCCAAAACAATAACTTGATCATAACTATTTAACGAAGTGCCCCAATCATGACTGCTTACCATTAAAGAAAGACCAGCATCAGCAAGTTGACGAACAATTTTTAGAAAATCCTCCTTTGCAGGTGGATCTAAAGCTGCACAAGGTTCATCAAGAAGGTAAATTTTTGCTGGAGACATTAATGTTTTGGCTAATAAAGCTCTTTGTTGTTGTCCACCAGATAAAGAATCAAGCCTTCTGTTTGCAATATTTGCAATGCCGACTCTTTGCATTGTGGCCTCTAATTCACAGCATTTATTAATCCATGCATTAGGGTTGGCAAGAAGTGCTTTTATTTGAAAAGGACTACTACTTTTTGATTTTGAGTATTTTATTTGTCCTAATGAAACTAGTTTTTCTACAGTTATTGGAAATTTCCAATTCATATAGCTTCTTTGTGGCATAAGTGAGACTTGAGATCTTTGTCTAATTAACTTCTCACCGTCAATTGTTATCTGGCCATTATCCGGAATACATTGTCCCTGCAATATTCTTAAAAGAGTAGATTTGCCAGCTCCGTTTGGACCAACTAGCGCTGTTAGAGTACCAGGTTTAATCTCAACCGATACCTTACTTAAAACTGGCTTACTTTTTTTTGTGTATGAATAGGTTAAATTTTCAGCGACTAAAGTAGCCATTAATTAATCTTTAAAAAAGTCACTTTATAAGCTTACCAATAATACAAGTTTCATATTAATTTCATAACATTTGATACCTTTACTTGCTTTGAATAATGAAAATGATTATCATTTTTAAGTATTTTATAATTCTTTATGTCAATTTTGGAAAGACTTTTAACAAATAAAACAAGTTCAAGTAATTCAATTATCAAAAATTCCGTGATAGCAGGAACAATAATATTTTCTGGTTTTGGGCAGGATGTTTTGGCTAAGGAAAAGTCATACGTTGCAGTAGAACCACTAGTTTGTGATTTAGTTAAATCAATTGCATTACCTTCTGACGAAGTTACATGCTTAGTAGATAGAAAGCAGGATGTTCATGACTTTAAGATCAATCCAAGACAAGCTCAATTACTTAATAACGCCGATAAAGTATTCACTCTTGGTAAAGAAATGACTCCAAGTATGAGAAATTGGGAAAGCAAAAAGCAAACAGTTGTTATAGGTGTTAGCGCAATAAATGTAGATGACCACTCTGATCATGCGGGACATGATGATCACGCTGGACATTCACCTAAGGTAGATGACCACTCTGATCATGGAGGTCATGACGATCACTCAGATCATGGTGGACATGATGACCACGCTGAAGGAGCTTTCGAATGGGCAGGTAAATTCCAGTTATCTAAAGGATCCTACAAATGGTCATTCGCAAAAGTTGATGGCGAATATGCAGATCCTGCAATGAAAATGGTAATTCTAAAATCTAATGACATAGAGGGATCTGAAGATTTAGCTAAAGAACTATTAGGATCTAGATTCTCAACAAGGAGAAATAATAATGGGACTCTTACAGCAAGTGATAAAGCTTTTGTGCTTAACTTCGATCAACGAAAAGAAAGCACAGTTTTCAACGTGGAAATTAAAGAAGATGGTCAGTACACATTTTTTACTGAACACATGCCTTTTGAGTTTGAGGCAAATGAGCACTTTTTTAAAGACGCATTGAATAGTGATGTAGAGCCAATAGCACAAGTACCAGATGAAGGAGAGGGGCATCATCATCATGACCATGGAGGACTAGATCCTCATGTCTGGCATGATCCTCATAACATTATAAAAATGGGAAATGTTATAAACGAAAGTTTAAAGAAGGATGCTTCTAAGAGAAGCATAAGAAAGCAAATTAATGAAAGATTTGAAAAGGCAGATTCTATCTTGGAAGACTTGGATAGTTGGATCGTCGAACAAGTAGGCTCCATTCCTGAGGAGAACAGAGTAATTGTGTCTAAACACAAGGCGATGGAATACTACGGTGATGCTTTTGGTTTTGAAACCATTAGTTTACTTGACTTTCTTGGAGACTCCTCAAGCTTAAGACCGGAAAATATCAAGTCTGTACTTAAAGAACTTAAAGAAGATAATGTTTTGGCTCTTTTCCCAGAGCAAAAACCTGCTTCCAAACTGTTAAGAAATCTAAGCAGACAAAGTTCTATTCCTATTTCTCCTGATCAAATATTTGTTGATGGATTGATGATGGATGGTAATACTGTTTCAGTAGCTGTACACAACACTTGTACAATTGTTGATTCATTAGGTGGAAGTTGCGATAAAGAATCTGGCTCCAATCTTGAGTCTGAATGGTACAAACTTTCAGATTAAATTTTTCTAATAAAAACGGTTTTCATTTCTAATTATTACTATTATTAAATTATTGTTTATTTAGTAAAAATCAGTAAATGAGCATCCAAGATAAAGTTCCTGTTACTATTCTCACTGGATTTTTAGGTTCAGGGAAGACTACTTTGCTTAATAGAATATTGAGTGAAGAGCACGGGAAAAGAATAGCAGTAATTGAAAATGAATACGGTGAAGTGGGTATAGATCAAGGGCTCGTAATTAATGCAGATGAAGAAGTGTTTGAGATGTCAAACGGGTGCATTTGTTGCACTGTTCGTGGCGATTTAATAAGAGTCCTTGGCAACCTTATGAAAAGAAGAGATAAGTTTGACTATGTTTTAGTAGAAACGACAGGATTAGCAGATCCAGGCCCAGTTGCTCAGACATTTTTCATGGATGAAGAAATTAGTTCTGAATTTACTCTTGATGGAATTGTGACTTTAGTTGATGCTGCTCATATTGATCAACAGCTAGGCAGGAGTGATGAAAGTTCAGAACAAGTGGCATTTGCAGATGTTCTCGTCCTTAATAAAACTGATTTAGTCTCTGATGAGGCACTTGATACTCTTGAATCGAGATTGAGAGATATGAACCGAATGACTCGAATTATTCGAGCCGAGAATGCCAAAGTACCCATTGAAACAGTCTTAAATCTAAGTGCATTTGATCTTGATCAGATCCTTAAACGCAGACCAACATTTCTTGAACCAGAATATCCTTTTGAATGGACAGGTGTTTACGATCTTGATGCCGGTAAATATGAATTAATGCTAGAAGAAGGACCCGATCCAGAAATGTCCCTAGTAGCCCTCGTTAACCAAGGTGAGAATGAAAAGGAACTTAAAGATGGTGCTGAATCCTCCGTAAGACTTTATGCAGAAAAAGCTAATACTTTAGAGCCTGGAAATACTATTCCATTTGGAGAACATATAAATCTCAAATTGGAGGATAAAGGAAATAAATCCTTCATCCTGAACATAGAAAATCCAACAAAAATAGGCTTGTTTACGCAGCACACTGCTGAAGAATTCAATATGAAAGTCATTAAAAGTGTCGAAAATAAAGAGATTCCATTTAATACTGAAAGGTTCTGGCAAGCAGAGCATGAACATGATGATGAAGTTGGCTCAATTGCTATAGAGCGTTTTGGAGATGTTGACCCAGAAAAACTAAATACTTGGATGGGAAGACTTCTCTCAGAAAAAGGGGTGGATATATTTAGAACTAAAGGTTTCATAAGTTACTCAGGGAACCCAAGAAGAATAGTTTTCCAAGGAGTACACATGTTATTTACTGCACAACCTGACAAAGAATGGGGGAACGAACCTCGTAGAAATCAACTTGTTTTTATCGGTAGAAATCTAAATGAAAAAGAGATGCAAGAAGGCTTTGATAAATGCCTGATATAGAACCATTTAGCCCAAGAGGCATGTTCCATGAAGGATGGACAGCTGAAGTTAACGATTATGCCATAGCATGTGGTTGGGCTCTTCAAGGTAAACAATTTATTGTTGGTGACGTGGCAGGAGGTATTTTTGCATTCGAAGGAGATACTGGAAAAATTATTTGGGAAAAAGAAAATACTCACTCTGGTGGTCTACTAGCAATGGCCATTCATCCAGAGGGTGAAATTTTTGCAACATCAGGTCAGGATGGAAATGTTCAAATTTGCAATTGCCATGAAGGTAAAGTTATTAAAACACTTGATCTTGGCAAAAGTTGGGTAGAACACCTCAAGTGGTCTAATGACGGTTTATTTCTAGCGATAGCTTCCTCAAAAAAAGTATATGTTTTTAATGAAATTGGTGAAGAGATATGGATCTCAGAAGACCATCCAAGCACAGTAAGTGCAATAACATGGTCAAATAAAAATGAGCTAGCAACTGCTTGCTATGGAAGAGTGACATTCTTTGACATAGTTAATAATAAAACGAACCAAAAACTTGAATGGCAAGGATCATTGGTATCTATGGAATTAAGTCCTGATGGAGATATAGTTGCCTGCGGTAGTCAAGACAATTCAGTTCATTTTTGGAGAAGATCAACAGGAATGGATGCTGAAATGACGGGGTATCCTGGGAAACCAAGTCACCTTTCTTTTGATGACAGTGGAAAATTACTAGCAACTAGTGGCAGTGAAAGAATTACAGTATGGAGCTTTGTAGGGAATGGTCCAGAGGGGACTATGCCAGGAGAGCTATGTCACCACACAGAACCCATTTCGAGTCTTGCATTCTCAAATAAAGGTATGCTTGTAGCCTCAGGATCTAGAGATGGTTCTGTTGTCGCAAGTTTTCTAAAAAAAGACGGCAATGGAGACCCTGTTGGGGCTGCATTCGCGGGAGATTTAGTAGGGGCAATATCTTGGAGACCTGACGATTGTGCACTTGCAGCAGTTAATGCAAAAGGTGTTGTAAATGTATGGAAATTTAAAGTTCGTACAAACCTTTTTTCTAAGGGGTTTAAGTAAAATTAGAAATTTATAAAATTACCAATAGTTAGCTTTTAAATGTCTTTCCATACAAATGACTTCACAGTCATTATCTATACCTTTTGGGTGAATATCACAATATGAGAGGCATTGAAAATATTCGTCTATAGGATTAGATTGATCAGTTTTCCTAACTTCTTTCGAATGATTCATAAAAGAGTTCCTCAAATATTTAAAATTAAGATAGACGAATTAAATTTCAAAAGAAATAAGCAAAACTTACTAAAAATATCTGAAAAAAATTAGCAAGATTAATTACTACTCTCGGACATTTTTAATTAAAAAGCAATGCGTATAAAAACGGATTGTCTTTAGAGAAATATTTTCCTAATTTTATATTGTTGAGTTCTAGGAGGTCTTTCAAAATGATCGATAGCCTGCCTGAAATTTCGGAATAAACCGAACTAATTTAATTAACTGCTCCAATTATTTTTTATTAATGTCTAAGCTTCCTTCTTCTGCATCGTTTAGGTGCCCTTTAAGAAACAAGCTTAATTCTAGAGTTTTTGCCCCAGTTAAAGACAATTAGTTAATTTTGGTGAGCATTAGCTTAAAAGAAGTTAGGAACAAAGATCCATGATTTAGGTGCGTTAATAACTTCAGTAAAACATATAAGTAAGAGATTAAAGAGGGCTTAAATTAGCCCTCTTTTTTTAATAAGATGACTTTCTTCTAGTTTTATAGATAATGATTAAAACAATAAAATTTAAAAATGGTTCGATATTATTGCCCATATTGCAATCCTAAATATCAATTTCAAAAACAATCCTTAAAAGGTAATTTGATTTGTGACTTGTGCGGAGAGGATCTTATAAAAAAACCATATATTAGGTTAAACCAGATAATCGGCCTAGTTGCTGCTTTAACGTTACTTCTACCGTTGATTTATACTTTTATTTTTTTAATTAAAAATCAAATAAATCCTCCTAATAAAAATTATCAAGCAAATACTCGTTTGATGATAGTTATCAAAGATAAATTTTTTAAATTAAATTGAAAAATTTATGTATATCAGCTTTTATCAAAATGAAAATGATTATCATTTTTATGTCAAAAGAACTCTTTGTCTGATGAAAATGATAATCATTTTTATAATTAAATAATTTTTAACCTAATTAATATGATTGGTTTTATAAGCTATTTTTTTATAGTTTGTGATATATCTTTATTCAAAAATATTTATACTTATTGTTTTTAAATAGTATTTATTTATACATCTCAAAAATAACTCTAGATAAATAATTTAAACAATGAAAAAAATTATTAAATGATTAATCCAGCTAGTAATTTCACTCAAAAATATAACTTTGAATGTAAAACTTCAGATCAAATTTCAGAGAATAATACATCAAGTAATAAAACTTTTCTTAAAAATAACTTTTTAAATCCATCTAACGATCATGGTTATTTCTGTGCATGCATAGAATGTAGGCCAATAGGAAATGATCATGAAAATTTTATGGCAGACATGCCAGATGACCCTGCTGAAATAATTTCAGATTTTTCTAGGATGGGCCTCATCAAAAATGAAGCTTATGAAATTGCTGATGCTATTTCAACTGCAGAAATGAGAGATCTTTTATTTTATAAAAATGCTTCTAATGGTGACCCTTATAAAGAGCAATTGCTTAGAGAATTAGCTAAAGAAGCAGGTGGATTAGATCAAGCCTTTCAAGCAGCATTTGGACCTCAAGCAGGTAAGTTTTTTGCCAAAACAAAAGCTTCTTCGCCAATGGGTAGAAGACAATTTTTATCTAGCTTGGCTGCTGGTGCAGCACTAATTACAGTTGCTTGTTCCAACCAAAATAAACCTGCTAAACAACCAATTGATGACACTCCTATCAATGTAAATAATTTAGAGAAACAAACCTTAAGAGTTGGTTTCATACCTATAACTTGTGCCTCTCCTATCATTATGGCCGAACCAATGGGTTTCTATAACAAGTTCGGCATGGATGTAAAAGTTGTCAAAATGCCTAGTTGGGGAGCAGTAAGAGATTCAGCAATTGCTGGTGAATTAGATGCTTACCATATGCTAGCTCCAATGCCAATTTCCATGACACTTGGATTAGGAACTGCACCATTCAGTGTAAAACTAGCAAGCATTGAAAATATAAATGGACAAGCTATTACTGTTGCTAACCGTCATAAAGGAAAAGTTAATGGTCCTGCAGACATGAAAGGATTCGTTTTTGGTGTTCCATTCCCATATTCAATGCATAATCTTTTATTAA
This sequence comes from Prochlorococcus sp. AG-355-G23, assembly GCA_003278765.1. Lineage (GTDB taxonomy): Bacteria > Cyanobacteriota > Cyanobacteriia > PCC-6307 > Cyanobiaceae > Prochlorococcus_A. Next base: position 22,968 of record QCDK01000012.1, on the reverse strand, counting down.
GATATTATCTAGCCAAAGGTGGAGTTGATCCAGATAAAGACGTTCAGATTCGTCCTGTTCCACCACCAGATAGTATTGCACAGTTAGTTGCTGGTGATATTGATGCATACTTAATGCCTGATCCTTTTAATCAAAGGGCAGTTTACGAAGATGCAGGTTTTATTCATCTTCTTACTAAAGAATTATGGCCAGGTCATCCATGTTGTGCTTTTGCAGCAGGGGAACCATGGATAAAGGAACATCCTGAAACTTTCAGAGCTCTAAATAAATCTATTATTGATGCTGCTGCTTATGTCTCAACTCCTTCTAATAGAAAAGAAGTTGCAAAAGCTATATCCGGAAGAGGATTTTTAAACCAACCTACAGAAGTTGTTGAAGCTGTTCTTACAGGCAAATTTGATGATGGATTAGGTAAAAAACAAAATGTACCCGACAGAATTGACTTTAAGCCTTATCCTTGGCAAAGTTTCTCTCATTGGATACAATCTCAATTAATTCGTTGGGATTTAGGAGGTGCAGTTGCTGCAATTCAGGCAGGAGATTTTAATCCTAATAGTGCTTCAATATTTTTGACTGACGAAGCTCAAGCTTTAGAAAGAGAAATGGGGGGCAATCCACCAACTGCGAGATTTAGAAAAGAAATCTTAGCTTATGATGAATTTGATCCAAGTAACCCAATGCAATACATTAAAGATCAAATTAAAAGGGACGGTTTTTAATTAATAAAAATTGTTTTTATTAGTATTTATTAATACAACAATTCTGAATTTCTAATTAAATAATCTAAGTGATGAACAAAGCTATTTCTACACGGCTTACTTTTGCAGTAGCAATTTTGAGCCTATTAATTTTTATCATACTTTGGCAAGTAATTGCTCAACAAGGATTATTAGTCAAGAATTTCCCAGGTTCATTTAAAACAATAGGATCATTAATTTGGTGGGTATCAGATCCATTTTTTGATAATGGTCCAAATGATTTAGGAATTGGAACTAACTTACTTATAAGCTTAAGAAGAGTATTAATTGGATATAGCTTAGCTGTTTTAGTCGCTGTTCCTTTGGGGGTTCTAATGGGGATGTCGAAGTTAGCTCAGTCCTCTTTAAATCCATATGTGCAACTTTTAAAACCCGTTTCCCCTTTAGCATGGCTTCCTGTAGGACTTTTTGTTTTTAGAAACTCAGAGATCACAGGCATTTTCGTTATTTTCATAACAAGTATTTGGCCAACATTAATTAATACTGCTTTTGGTGTAGCTAGTATTAATCCTGATTATTTGAGAGTTTCTAAATCTTTAGGAGCAAGTAAATCAACAACTATTAGGAGGGTTATTTTGCCAGCAATCATGCCAAACATTCTTGCAGGGATGAGAATATCAATGGGAACAGCTTGGCTTGTGATTGTTGCTGCAGAAATGCTATTGGGTACAGGAATTGGTTATTTTATTTGGAATGAATGGAATAATTTATCTCTTGAAAATATATTTGTTGCAATAATAATAATTGGATTTACAGGATTTATTTTGGATCAATTTTTTGGATTTCTTCAAGATAAATTCGACTACAGTATCTAAACTTATTGATTAAATGAATAAAAAACCCTCAAAAAAATCATCCTCTATTGAAAATTATTCTCACCTTGAATTATTCAATTTAGGTAAGATTTTTTTTAAAGAAAAGAAGTTTATTGATTTTCGTTCCAAAGGAAATAGAAGTGGATTTGAAGCTATCAAAGATATTAACCTAAAGATAGAGAAGAACACATTTGTATCAATAATAGGTCCTTCTGGTTGTGGCAAATCAACATTACTAAATTTAATAGCAGGCTTACAAGCTCCAACATCTGGGAAAATTGTTATTGACGGACAAGCCATAAAAGGTCCAGGTCCCGATAGAGGTGTAATTTTTCAAAATTACGCTTTGATGCCGTGGCTAACAACTATTCAAAATATTGAGTTTGCCTTAAATACTGTTTTCCCAGCGAAAACAAAAGCTGATGTTAAAGAAAGAGCTAGAAAATATTTAAGAATGGTTGGTTTAGAAAAAGCTTCAAATAAATTCCCAAAAGAATTATCTGGAGGAATGAAACAAAGAGTTGCAATTGCCAGAGCCTTATCTATTAATCCAAATATGTTGTTGATGGATGAACCCTTTGGGGCTCTGGATGCATTAACCAGATCCTATTTACAAGATGAATTATTATCCATTTGGAGAAAAAATAAAGTAACTGTTGTTTTAATTACTCATAGTATTGAAGAAGCATTGCTTTTATCTGACAAGATAGTTTTGATGTCAAGCGGTCCTTCTGCCATAATTTCTGAGGAAATTTCAGTTGATTTAGAAAGACCAAGAGATCGAGAAAAAATAGAACAAGACCCTAATTATTTAAAAATAAAAATGCGTTTGGAAAAACATCTATTAAGAGAAACAAGAGCTGTAGAAGAGGTTACCTAGACTTCTTCTGCACTAAAAAAAACAACAATTAATTATGACTTTACCCTCATTTACACAAATACTATTAAAAGCAAAAAAAGAAAAAAAATTATCCTTTGAAGATTTAGGTAAATTGATTAATAGAGATGAAGTATGGGTTGCAAGCTTATTTTATGGGCAAGCTACAGCTTCTGAAGGAGAAGCTAATATTTTAATTAATACTCTTGATTTGCAATCAGAACTAGAAGATCAATTAACAACACCGCCAGTAAAAGGCTGCCTAGATCCTGTTATTCCTACAGATCCTCTTATTTACAGATTCTATGAAATAATGCAAGTATACGGGCTGCCAATGAAGGATGTAATACAAGAGAAATTTGGTGATGGAATTATGAGTGCAATTGACTTTTCAATCGAAGTCGATAAGGTTGAAGACCCAAAAGGGGATAGGGTTTTAGTAAAAATGTGTGGTAAATTCTTGCCCTATAAAAAGTGGTAGAAAACTTTTTCGTTTTTTAACCATAAAAAACAGAAATTATTAGTCATCATTTTCATTAAGTTTGAGAGTCTTATTTATTTCATTCTCGAATTCTTTAGAAGCAGTTTGTAATCCTTTTAAGGTCTTACCTATAGTTTTCCCGAGTTGAGGCAAACGTTTTGGGCCAAAAATTAGCAATGCAAGAATAACAATTACTGCAATTTCTGGTATTCCGATTCCAAAAATGTTCATTAAAAATTTAGTATTAACTTATTTTAAAAAATTTTTCTTTTTCTAAAGGTAATTAAAGTCACACATTTATTTTTATTAATCAACCAATTAACAATGGAAAGAAGCTGGGATCCCTATTATAAATATTTCAAAGAATTTGAATTTAATCTTTTTGAGATTTTTATATTTTTAGAATTTCAACAAGAAATTATTGATTTAGGATATATCGGACAAAGTCAAATTAACCAAAATGTTCTTAATCCTGGACAGTTTTGTGTTGTTGATGGATTAATAAAGGTAGTTCATGATTTACCAAAATTTTTACATGATGAAAAATTTAAAAATAATTTGGATATAGAAAAATGGAAAAAAGATTCTTATAAATTACTTTCGTTAGATATAAAGTGGATAAAAAAATCATCAATAAAAATAATTTAATACTTAAGGAATATTCATTTTAAATTATAGTTTTAGAATATAATTTTTAATTTCTAATGAGAAAAATAACTGCCCCAGTTGCGGTTGCACTTGTCCTTGTGAATGTACAGATTGTGAAGAATGTTCAACTTGTAAAGATAATTAATCCTCTAAATCAAATAAATAATAAGTTTAAATTTCAGTAAATTTTTCAAAATTTGAACTATCAACTGATATTAAATATTTTCTATTTCAATTGATATTCATTAATTTTAAAGACCAAGTTCTGTAAGGCCAGGAAAATCATCCGGTCGAGGACCCTCTCCCCATGTAAAAAGACGATCTTTTTTATCTATTGGAATATCATTTATACTTGCTTCTCTTCTCCGCATTAAACCAGTTTCAGAAAATTCCCAATTTTCATTGCCGTGTGCTCGAAAATAATTATATTCTTCGTCATGCCATTCATATTGAAATCGAACAGAAATTCGATTTGAATCATATGCCCATAATTCTTTAATAAGTTTATAGCCAATTTCTTTATTCCATTTTCTTTTCAAAAATTCTACAATTTCTTCTCTTCCTCTTAAAAATTCGCTCCTGTTTCTCCAAAAACTATCTTCTGTATATGCAAGTGATAAAGTCACGGGGTCTTTAGTGTTCCAAGCATTTTCAGCTAATCTCACTTTTTTAATTGCTGTTTCTGCGCTAAAAGGAGGCAAAGGTGGTTTTGTTGACATTTTTCTAATTAAATTAATTGTTTTTTAATACAAAAAAACTTACTCAATGATAATCATCTAAGATCCAATTTAAAAAAATTTGGAAATTTTTTAGGTTATCATCCTCTGCAAAGAGATTTATTTAAACAAGAATTTTTACTCTCGATATTTATTTGATCATCAATATTTTTTAATTTATTTTTATTACTTATTACTTTAACTTTTTGGCCGCAATGCTCTTTGCAACCACCATTAAATAAATTATGTGCATACAAATTAGAAATATTAGTAAGTAATAAAAGAAAAATTATTTTATAAATTTGATAAAAATAAGACTTAATTTTTAATATCATTTTCTCAGAATTAGTAAATAAATAATATCAGTTAATTCCAAGGAGTGTTTATAAGTCCCCAGATATCGAAGAAGAAAAATAAAACTGCAATAACAACAAGATCCCATGCTCTTTCCCTAAAAGCCCAAGGCGCAATAAAAACTTCTCCAAGTCCGTGAAGTGCAGCCCCTACTGGCAGATGATCAAGAACCAGCAAACTGTGAGAGAGTATAAAAAGAAAGCTTGCGAAATATCTAAAAAAAACAAATTGCCAATTATTAGAACTCATACCTTTTAGATTTTTAAGAAATATACTTCAATGATCAAAATAATGATATAGATCGACTCAAGAGATATTATTTTTGGTAGCTATAAATACGAATAAAGATAAAAAGCTAAAGTAAAAATTATTAAACGATGAAAAATATGTTTTCAAGTTATCAACCTAAAAATAGTTTTGATGAATACTTTAAGGATAATGTTAACTCTGCTAGAGAAATATTGATTCCACTTCTTTCATCTTTAGATAATATGGGACTTGAAGAATTAAACAGGAATCACTCTGCCGCAAAAAAATTATTACTAAGACATGGTGCAACTTTTAGATTAAACGATACTGGTTTTAAAGGTACCGAGAGAATATTACCTTTTGATCCACTTCCTAGAATAATTAGTAAAGATGATTGGGTAACGTTAGAAAAAGGTCTAAAACAAAGGCTTGAGGCAATCGATTTATTCCTAGATGATATTTACAATTCTCAAAAAATAATTAATGATGGAATCATTCCAAGAGAATTAATAGAAAGTTCAGAAGGTTGGAGACCTCAGATGATAGGTTTCAAACCTCCACTAAATAAATGGTGTCAAATTTCAGGACTTGATTTAATAAGGGATAGAAAAGGAGATTGGCATGTTTTAGAAGATAATTTAAGGTGCCCTTCTGGGGTTGCTTATTTTTTAGAAAATAGATTAGTTATGAAAAATATTTTTCCTAATCTTTTCTCTGGCAGAATAGTAAAACCGATTGATGAATATCCATCATATCTTTTAAAAACCCTTCAAGAACTTGCAGTTTGGACAGATACTCCCAAGATAGTTCTACTTACTCCTGGAATTTTTAATAGTGCTTATTTTGAACATAGTTATTTAGCTCAAGAAATGGGCATCCAACTAGTCCAGGGTCATGACTTAGTTTGTAATGATGATTATGTATATTTAAAAACCACCTCTGGATTAAAAAGAGTAGATGTCATTTACAGAAGGATTGATGATGATTTCTTAGATCCTCGTAATTTCAGAAAAGATTCCTGCCTTGGTGTTAGCGGATTACTTGATGTTTTTAAAGCAGGTCATGTTGCTTTAGCAAATGCACCGGGGACTGGAATAGCAGATGACAAAATGATTTATTCTTTTGTTCCAAAAATGATTAAATATTATCTTGATGAAGAAATTATTATTAATAATGTAGAAACGTATATTTGTCATTACCAAAAGGATCGAGAATATGTTCTAGAAAATTTATCAAAACTTGTTGTTAAGTCTGTCGCAGAAGCTGGTGGTTATGGAATGTTAATTGGCCCTCACTCAACAACATCTGAAATAGAAGAATTCGCTAATAAAATAAAAAAAAATCCTAGAAATTTTATAGCACAACCAACATTAGAATTATCTACTGTGCCATCATTATGTGATGGAGAATTATATCCATGTCATGTTGATTTAAGACCATATATCTTGAGAGGAAAAGATTCATGGGTTAGCCCTGGTGGGCTTACGCGGGTAGCATTAAAAAAAGGCTCATTAGTCGTCAATTCTTCTCAAGGAGGAGGATGCAAAGATACATGGGTTGTAGGTAAATAATATGCTTTTGAGTCGTGTAGCAGAATCCCTTTATTGGATCAATCGTTATTTAGAACGTGCAGAGAACATATCTCGTTTCGTGGAAGTTAGTGAAGCAATGTCATTAGATTGTCCGCCAGGAAGTGCGGAACCTTGGCTCCCCTTAATTGATGCTTCAAGTGATAGAGAATCTTTTGATAAAAGATTCCCAGAGAAAAAACCTGATGACGTTATTAATTTTTTAATAAGAGATCGTTTAAACCCAAATAGTATTATTTCTTGCATTCAAATGGCAAGAGAAAATGCACGACAAATCAGAGATGTCATGACCACCGAAATGTGGGAACAGATAAATATTTTATATTGGAATATGCAAGAAGGAGAGGCAATATGGAATAAACCAAGACAAGAACAATTAAGTGAAATAAGAAGGGAATGTCAGCTTTTTTATGGAATTACAGATGCGACACTAAGCAAAGACCTCGCCTGGAGATTTAGCATTCTTGGAAGATTAATCGAAAGAGCTGACAAAACATCAAGAATTTTAGATGTTAAATATTATTTACTCCTACCCAGCTTAGATGAACTTGGAGGAGTTCTTGATGAGCTGCAGTGGATTGCACTTTTACGTTCAGCTGGAGCTTATCAAATGTTTAGAAAAGCAGTGCAAAATTCTATAAAGCCTAATTCAGTTGCGAGATTTCTTTTACTTGATCCAATTTTCCCTAGATCAGTAAGATACTGTCTTGATGGGATAAGCAATACTCTTAAAACAATAGATACCACTTCTTCTGATGAAAATCCTTCAGAATTAGAATGCATGAGAGGTTTGCTTAAAGCAAAGTGGAGTTATATCAGAATTGAAGATATAATTAATGATGGTTTGCATGAGGCAATCGATTCATTGCAAATGGATTTAAACAAATTAAATGATCTCATTCAAGAAAAATATTTTATTAATTAATAAATTTATTAATGAGAATTAAATACCTTCACAAACTTGAATATAAATACGAAGATCCTGTTCAATTAGGCGAGCATAGATTATGTATAAAACCAAGGTCAAATGGCTTCCAAAAACTAAAGAATTTTGAATTAAAAATAACCCCAGAACCAGAAATTATTTATCCATTACTTGCTGCTAGCGGAGAAGAGATTAATAGAATCAGATTCAATGGATTAACAGATAACTTAATTATTGAATCAATCAGCGAAGTTGAAACTATTAAACATCCAAACATTATTGATGGAGTCAAAAATAGAGATTTAACATTACCTTTTTGTAGAAGCATTATTAACAGAGATTTACAGGGCGCATTAGAGGGATGGATGCCAAATGGACAACACGATCCCTCTGCCGTAGAACTTGCTCAAGAAGCCTTAGCAGGAAGCATTAATAACGCATTATCATTTACTTACCAACTTATAGAGATTATTCAAGATCGAGTTAAATATACCAAAAGACATACTGGTCCAGCATGGCCGGCTAGTAGAACACTTAGAGAACGTATAGGTTCATGCAGAGATTTAGCAATGCTGATGGTTGAAGCTTGCAGGTCTATAGGTATCCCAAGTAGGTTTGTAAGTGGTTATCATTTTGAAGATCCGTTACCGTCAGAGTTGGATTTACACGCTTGGGCTGAATTATATATTCCAGGTGCTGGTTGGAGAGGCTTTGATCCAAGCGGAAAAGGATTAATAGATGATAGATATTTAACATTGGTATCTTCTTCAAAATCTAATTTAACCTCTGTAATTACAGGAAACTTTATAGGTAAAAATAATTTAGAAAATACTTTATCCTGGGAAATCAAACCTCTTGAGATCAAATAAAGAATAAATTTTTAATCTTTTAAATGCCGAAATATATAAATAATAATATGTTTCTTTTTTAGTGTTAATTGATACGTTCTTAGATGAATATATCTGTTTTCATTTGTTTAACCTTTAAAGAAAATTGAACTCAAGTTTAGAAATTCCAGTTATCAAATCAAATAAATCAAAAATGTTTGAATTGATAGGTTATGAAAAATTTCGCGATACAAAAGATGTAAGATTTTTTGATATTAGTGTTAATGAATCAAATTATAGAGATCTAGTTATTCACAGCGGTCCTGCAGTTAGTCCTCCAAATGATGAAGATTTTAATAATTGGCAATTTTACATACATCACAATCAAGAAGATAATCTATTAGCTATCTCTGGGGGTAGAACATTTTTTCTTGTAAATTTTGGTTGGGATTATCCTTTTTATAAAGTCAGATTAGAATCTTGCGGATATATTTTAAGGATACCTAGAGGAACATTTCATAGATCGGTTTCTGACGAAAACGGTTCCATAGTTTTAAATCAAGCCATTAGAGATAAAGGCGGTACAGTTGAATCTGAATTCAAAGTTACTAATAGCAAAGATAATAAAAAACTTCTAGATTGTATAACTAATTTAGAGCCTAGATTTAAAATTTATAGTGTTAAATAATCTTAAAAAGGGATTCTAAATTAATTCATCAATTTAAAAAATTATCTAATTGTTATAAAATAATAATACTTAAATTCTCTAGTATGAAATTTTTTAGATTTTTAAAATATCTTTTATGCATAACTTTTTCTTTCTTAGTTTTATCCTCTCCAGTTTTTGCTGGAGCAAATGTTGCTGTTAAGGGCGAGGGAGATGAAGTTCCAAGTTATGTAAGATCTAATATTACAGGATTTGATTTCCATGGAGAGGATCTTCATTTGTCATCTATAGCTGGAGCAGTAGCGAGAGATGCAGATTTTAGTGACGTTGATTTACATGGGACAACCTTAACTCTATCTGATTTAAAAGGTTCTAATTTAAATGGAATCGACCTGACCGATACTCTTTCTGATCGAGTTAATTTCCAAAAAACAGATCTTAGAAATGCTGTTTTAATAAATATGATCGCATCAGGTAGCAGTTTTGCAGGAGCTCAAATAGAAGGAGCTGATTTTTCTTACGCTATTCTTGACAGCGAAGATCAAAGAAATCTTTGTGAAATTGCTGATGGGATCAATCCAACAACAGGCGTTTCAACCAGAGAAAGTCTTGAGTGTAGTTAGAACAAAAACTATAAGTAAACTTTTTATAAATAAACTTTCTTACCATTATTAAATTTATAAATCCTTTGTTCATCATCTTGAAATATCATTTCACCATTTAATTTGGATTTCTGAAATTTTGAAAGCCTTGCTCTGTGAATATTAGATTTCCTATTAATATTTTCTTCGTTATCAAAACTCCCAATATAAATATTTATATTAGGGTTTGAAAAGGTTTTTTCTTCCTCTCTTAAAAAAATTCTTTCAATATTTGTTTGAGTGCTTTGAAGTTTATTTTTAAATTTGATTAATTTTAAGTTCTTTGGTTTTTTAGATTTAATTTTTTTGTAGACCAAAAAAATAACTCCTAAAATTAGAAAAAATAAAAATATTTTCATTAACTATTTAATTTTTATTTTAATATCTACGCCTAAGTTACTTTTAGTAGTAAGTATTTCTTTTCTTAAGATTCCATAAGTAAAAATTCTAGATAGAGTTTTCAAAGATTTAAAAACCAAAAAAACAGTAAATAAAAAGAAAACAATAATATTTTCTACAAGAATATTTTTATTTTTATTATCTAGATTGATCATGTAATTGTTAATTCAATTATTTTTCATAATTATTTGCATATGGTCCGAAAAATTCACTAGCGTCTCTTCCCATTACTTTAGCAAGATTTAAACTTTTATCTATATCCCATTTAGATGCCATTCCATAAAGAATACCCGCAGCAAAAGAATCACCACATCCATAAGAATCAACCTTTAATTTTTTGTTTTTAAGAGCCTTATATCTTCCTCCTGGCAATACTATGCCTCCCTTCTCTCCCTCGGTTTTAATAGTATATCTGGGTTGTAACGATAATTCAGAAAAAGAAAAAAATTCTCCGGGATCAAGATTACTGCCTATTAATCCATCTAAAAGAACATTTGAATTATTAATTATATTTAATCCTACCCTTGGTGTTGTACACAGTATTGAAGCTGATCTAGCCATTTTAAAAATCTCTGAATCAGATGCAGTGATAAAAATTCCGTCCATTTTTTTTAAAATGTTCCATTTTAAATTGTCTTTATGAGTTGGAGCTAACCTTTCTCCAATAACTGTTATCGCTCTTTCACCTTGAGAGTCAATTAAACTAAATCCTCTTCTAGTTGGTTTATCACTCCAAGCTACATGCAAGTTAATTCCCATATTTGAGAGAATCTTGAAACACTTATCTCCATAATCATCATTACCTAATGACGTAAAAAAATGAACTTGGTTTAAAGTCAAATCAGAAAGTATTTTCGCGATAATAGATCCACCACCAGCTGGATACTCAAAGGACTTTTCAGAATGAGAAATGACTCCAGGTTTTGGAAATTGATCAACCTTTAAAAAATTTATCCACTCAACATGACCAACAACGGCAAAATTTAAATTTCCTTTTTTAAATTTATAGTCTTCAACTTTATTATTCTTTTCAACAACCATAAGCTTCTAAATACTATTATTAAAAGAAATATTTTTGACAAGTGAATTCATTTAACATTTTAAAAGATAATAAACAGATATTATCTTTTCTTTACCTTTTTCTATCAATGTTGGGGGCTATTCTGCCAATGTTGGCAAATTTCGAATTTGCTAGGGAATATGGAAACAGCTTTGATATAAATAACTTCATTTCTTTAGCGAATGCAAACCCTGCAGCTCAGTCAATTTCTAGAGACTTATTAGTAGGTGCGAGCGCTATTTTTATATGGATAGTAAATGAATCAAAAAAACTAAACATGAAGAATATGTGGGTTGTATACATTGGAACTTTTCTTATAGCCTTCGCATTCTCTGCACCTTTTTTCTTATTTCTAAGAGAGAGAAGAATTATTGAATTAGAAAAGATTAATTAAAATAATCTCTTTAATAGAATTGTAAATGCAATAAAACAACAACAAGAAATTGAAAGCCAAATTATTGAAGCATAACCAAATAGATCTAATATGCGTCCTGAAATAAATGGTCCAAAAAAATAACCCATAGCGAAACATTGTGATAGTAGAGCAAGTGCAAAACCTTTTTTATTTGAAGGAGCTATTCTGAAAACTACATCTGTTGATGTTGGAAGAAATGAAGCAGTCCCTAAACTTACTAAAATCAATGCCAAAGAAATTAAATAAAACGCCGGGGTATTTAAAAAACTAGAAATAAATAATAAAAATGAAGCGAAAGAGAAATTTATTAAACTAAATTTCAAGCCAAATAATCTTTCTTTCTTAGATATCCAAGAACCGACAGGCCATTGTAAAAACAACAATAATATTAACTGAATAGAAATTATAAGACTAATAATTTCTTTGCTTAATGCATTGCGATATACTCCACCTTTAACAAGATCCAGAGGCAAAGTTACTTGTATCAAGGCTAAAGAGGTAGTTATCAATAAAATAGATAAAATTATTATTGTTGAATTTTTATTCCATTTCAATTGTCCCTGATTAATTGGATCTACTAATTTTTTTTGAAAATTTTCTAAGTTTCTTTTTATAGAAGAACTATTTCTAGATATTAAATACGTGATAACTAACATGCAAAATATATCATTTATAAATATTGATTTAGAATACAAAAAATTCGTCATATACCCCCCTAAAAATACCCCTAAAAATATTCCTAAAGCTTCCGAACTTCTAACAAGGGCATAAGCTTTACGTGTTTCGATAGGATGACAAAAATACGGCACCCCAAACTCGGCAGCAGGCCAATATATTCCCGCAGCAGCCCCAACAAGTGATTGTCCAATTATGTACAAAAAAGTATCTCTTGAAAAAATGAGGCATAAGCTAGCGCAAATACTTATTATTGAAGAAGTAATTATCGGAAATTCTATTTTTCCTGTTTTATTTAGATAATTACCTGTAAAGAGTCTTGTTACAGTTCCAATTATTGCTGAAATGGTAAATCCTAAGCCAATATCTGTCGCCGATAATCCTAGGTTATTAAAAATAAGCGATGTTAAATAAATAACACCTCCTGCTCCAAATGCAGCGAAAAATCTTATCTTGGTTAATAACCTCAAATGATAAGGAAATTGTATCCACCAATTTTTGCTAATTTGTAAATTATTTGGACTAATCACTAGTGAAATACATTTTTATAATTTTTTTTAGTTTTTGTGGTTTATTTTTTAATAATGGTTTAAAGGCTGCTGAAAAGATAAATATTAAGTTTGAAGAGATGGAAATCCCTCTTACTATAGAACAATTATCAAAATTAGAAAAATACAAAGATGATTCAACAGAATTAATAGATTGGTTAAAAAAAAATGGATTTATAAGAGTTTTTGAACTATCAAAATTTTTAGAATTTCCAGTTTTCAAAGAAGAGGGATTAAAAAGAGAAATATTAAGAAGTTGGATAGGGCGTAAAATTCTTACAGAATTAAGCAAAAGCATTAAAGTTCCAAATGACAATAATGGAACAGAAATATATAACACTATAGAAAATTTATTAGATCAAAAAAAAGAAGTTTCAACTTTAGACATCATAAAGGGATTACCATCAGAAGAAATTTCACTAGATATTGATAATCTAATTTTAATAATTTCATCTTGGAAAAATGAATTATCAATGCAACAAGAACTGTTGTCCAAATTAAATAAACTTGAGAGAACTAAACAAAATGCCTTTAAAAATACTGAAAAAAAATCAACTAAAGATCTAATAAAAATTGAAAAAAAAATTTATGCTCCTCACCGAGTGAAACCTTTTGAAATTGAAATATGGAAAAGTAATAAAACAAATTTTGATAAAGAATTGATAATATTTATGCCAGGACTTGGAGGCGAAATTAATAATTTCAAATGGATAAGTAACGAATTGGCTAGAAGAGGCTGGCCAATATTATTCATAGATCATAGAGGGAGCAATTTAGAATCATTCATAGAAGTACTCGATGGTAAGGAAACAATACCAGGAAGTGCAGACTTTTTCTTATATAGAATTAAAGATTTAGAGGCTGTATTGAAAGCTCATGAAAATGGAGAATTTGGTTTACCTAATAATTCTTATATTTTAATGGGGCATTCACTTGGTGCTTTAATAGCGCTTTTATATGAAGGAAAGAAACCTACTGATCAACTAGAGAAAAAATGTGATTCAGCATTAAAAGACTTTGCGGTAACAAATTTATCAAAATTACTTCAATGTCAGTTGAGTGAAATACCATTCCCTAAGAAAAATAATACTAATAAGGCCAGTGCCATAGTAGGTTTTAATTCATTTGGAAGTCTAGTATGGCCAAAAGAAAATAGTACAGGAATTAAAGCACCAACTCTTCTAATAGGTGGTACTTATGACCTTATTACGCCTTTAATTAATGAACAATTTAGAGTTTTTTATGCTTTAGATAATCCATCAAATAGATTTCTAATTATTGAAGGAGCAAGTCATTTCTCTCCAATAAGAATTAATAAAAGCTATGAAGAAAATAATGACCTCTTCAAAATAAGTGAACCTTTTATTGGCTCAGAGCCAATATTAGTACAAGATTTATCTACTAAATTTATAGTTGAATTTTTAAAAAATATTAAAGACCCAAAGATCCCTAATGTAGTTAAAAACCAAAGAGATTTGGGACTTGACTTCCATCTTTTAGATCTTGAAACGATAAAAGAAATTTCCGAAAATTAGTACTCTATTCGTGGATCTAAATATGCGATTAAAATATCCACGAAGAGATTTAAAGAGACTATAAGCATAGAGGTAAAAATTACTATTCCTTGAACCAAGGTATAATCTCTTTGAGAAATAGCTTCATATAATCTTAAAGCTATACCTGGCCATGAGAAAGTCACCTCGAACAACAGAGCACCTCCTGCTAAAGAGGCCATAGTCAAGCCAGAAATAGTGACAATTGGCAATAGAGCATTAGGCAATGCATGGTTTAAAAATATTTTTTTCTTCGGTATTCCTCTACATATAGCAGCATTTACATAATCACTTTTTAATGTCTTATCCAAATTTACTCTTAATGAGCGGCTGAATATACCACTTAATAAAAAGCCAAGAGTAATCGAAGGAAGTGCGAGATGATAAAGACTATCTTTCAAGGCAATAATATTATTTGAAAGAATACTATCTAAAACTAGAAAACCTGTAATTTGGGGTTGTTGCTGAAATATAGGAAATCTCCCTCCAATTGGGGAAATATTAAAAAATACAGAAAATAATAATTGAGCTAACATTGCACCCCAAAAAGGAGGGATCGCATATGAAGCAATTCCTAATATTCTCGCAATATAATCAGTCTTTTTCCCTCTATTTCTTAAGCCAATTAATCCCAATGGAAATCCTATTACTATGGCACTAAATATTGAAAATAATCCAAGCTCAAGACTTGCAGGCAATGACTTTAAAATAATATTAAGGACTGGCTCTTGGGTACTAAGAGATTGGCCAAAATCTAAATGCAATATATTTATAATATATGAAAAATATTGATTTATTAAAGATTCATCTAGCCCCAATTTATTTCTTAGAAGTTCCCTAGAAACCTCATCTGCACCAGATCCAAGTATGGCATCGACAGGATCGCCGGGAGCAACTCTTAATAAAATAAAAACTAAAGAAGAAATTATCCATAACATTATCGGTATTAATGAAATTTTTAATAAGGAATAATTTAGTATTTTATTTAAATTTCTACTCATTAATTAACTCAAGATCACTCAATGAAATTATTCCTGCGCCATTAAAAATAGGTTTTGATATTTTATTTTGTGACCATGCTTTTTGAGAGGAGATCCAAATAGGAATATAAGGTATTGAACTTGCTGCGATTTTTTCAATTTCAACAAGTTTTTCTAATCTTTTAATTCCACTTATTTTTTCACTCTCAAGAAATAAACTTTCCACTTTATTAGATCCCCAAAAACTACCGCTGTAAACTGATTCTCCTTTTTTACATATGCCTTCAACTATTTCATTACAACTTAAAAGAGGAGTAAGATAAGCCTCTGGATCTGAATAAGCCCCAGTCCAATCGAGAAGAACTGCCGTATAAATTCCTAAACTTAGATTCTTATAAACTGTTGTAGATTCAACCCCATTGAGTTCAATATCAATACAATCTTTCAAAGAATTTTTAATTTCTTCTTGCCATGTCAGAGCAATAAGCTTGTCAGCTGGTACATTCGATCTATAAGTAAGGGGTATTTTAAGAATATTTCCATTACAAAAATTTTCTTTTTGCAATAACTTTCTCGCTTCTAAATAATCATATTTAGGCCACAGTTCTTGATTATCATTTTTTAATATCGGAGGAATAATTGATCTAGATGGCTTCCTTAATCCATAACTTACTTTCTCACTAATCAATTTTCTATTAAGACTTTTTGCTAAAGCCAATCTTAAATTAAGATTACTTAAGGGATAAGAACTAGTTTTGAGGCTTATAAAACTTAATTCAGTGAAAGGGCTATTACCTTCATTAAACTGTTTATTTTTACTTAAATCATTTAAACTTTTTCTTTGACTATCATCAATTGAATTTGATAAAAGCACGTCAATTTGTTTACTTTTTAAAGCCCCAAAAAGAGAGGATGAATTTGAATAGCCCACAAAATTAACGCCTTTATTTAAGGGCTTTTCACCCCAATAATTCAAATATGGATCAATTGATTGAACTTCATTAGAAAAACTGGTCAGCACATACTTGCCAGTACCAACAAATTTTTCATTTAGAAACTTATCAGAATATTGTTTGTAAAATGTAGGAGATATTGGAGTTAAATTTACTGATGTGAGTAAACCATTTAAAGAACTTGATGGTTTATTCAAATTTATTATGACTGAATATTCACTTGGCGTTTCTATTGATTTAATCTTATTTCCTAAAATATAGTTCATAGTTCCAATTCTTTTGAATCTATCAAAGGTAAACTTCATAGCATTTGAGTTAAATGCAGTTCCATCGTGAAAGAAAACATTATTTCTTAAATTGATAGTTATTTGAAGTCTATCCTTTGAAATAACTGGCATCCCCGAAGCCAATTCAGGTATTAATTCTCCGTTAGAATTTAATTCATATAAAGTGTCTCCAAGAGAACTGATTAATTGAATTGCTTTAAGAGTATTTGCTCTAGCTGGATCTAAAGATTCAATTTTTCCAGAACTTGCTACTATGATTTTTTTAGATATTCTTTTTGAGCCGCAAGAATTCTGTAAAAAAGAAATTAAAATTATAAATATTGATAAAACAATTTTTTTTTTCATATTTCCTTAGTTCTTAATTATTCTGAAGAATTATTTGAGCAGAAAATTTGTAAGGTTATTTGACTAATTTCTAAAGCGAATGTTTTTTTAGAATTACAAGCAAAAGGCCACTCTCTCACCCAACAAATTTCTTTACCCCTATTTAAACCAATTACTTGAAAAGTCTTATTGCTATTTTTAATTTTTACACAAGCACCTTTATAAAGGTTTTCAGAAAAAATTAAATTATTATTTTCATTATTATTATCTAATAGTTTTGAATAAATCATTAAGGAGCTAAAACCAAACACTTACTTTCTTCGGTTTACCAAGCTATAAAGAAATTTGCAAACTATTTTTTTAAATACAACTTAATTGACTTGCAATAATTTTAACTTCATTTAGCGAATTTATTTCATCTTTCGATCTCTCAAAATCTCCATTATTCACCTCATGAGTAATAACGACAATTTCAGCTTTGTCCTCACTAGCGTCAAGTTGAACAATTGATTCGATTGATACATTATTCTTTCCAAAAATATCTCCAATCTTTCCTATTACACCTGGACTATCAAGACAAATAATTCTAAGGTAATTTTTTTTATTTATTTGCGAAGATCCTATAATATGACAGTTTCTCCAGAAATCAAAAGATAATAATTGATCGATTGAATTATTATTTTTTACTGAGGCGGCATGCAGATTTAATATATCTGATACTACTGATGCTGCAGTTGGGCCACTCCCTGCACCTGGACCATATAACATTATTTCTCCAAGAGGATCAGCCTCAATCAATAAGGCATTATTAACTCCCTTAACTGTTGACAATGGATGAGATTTTGGAATCAAAGAAGGTCCTACCCAAATATTTAAAGCGAGTGAATCATTACTATTAATTTGTCCCCTTTCGGAGAGCGCTAAAAGTTTTATTTCAAACCCTAATTTATTGGCATATTCGATATCCTTTAGATTAATTTTACTAATGCCCTCAGAATGAATCTCCTCTCTTTTAATTTTCCCTCCAAATGCAAGTTCACTAAGAATTGAGATCTTATCAGCTGCATCATGACCCTCAACATCTGCAGTTGGATCAAATTCTGCATACCCAAGACTTTGGGCCAATTTTAAGGTCTCCTTGTAATCAGCTTTTTCATTTGTCATTTTTGAAAGAATAAAATTTGTTGTGCCATTTATTATCCCAACCATTTTTTTTATGCTGTTACTTTTTAGTGATCTTTTTAAGGGTTCAATTATAGGAATCCCCCCGCAAACTGCTGCTTCTGACAATATATAAAGTCCTTCTTTAGATGCAGTTTTATATATTTCTTCTCCATATCTTGCAATGACTGCTTTATTTGCTGTAACAACAGATTTACCTAATTTTAATGATTGCAGAATAATATCTTTTGCCAAATCAACCCCACCCATTACTTCAACAATTACATCTATAGAGGGGTCATTAATTAATTTAAATGGATCGTCAGTTAATAAATTATTATCTAGCTCAATATCCCTTTTTTTATTAAGATCTTTAACTGCTATTTTTGCAATTTCTATTTCTTTTAGAATTGGATGTGAATCAACTTCAGAACTTAATATTTTATAAATCCCTGAGCCTACAGTTCCAAAACCTACAATACCAATTTTGCATTTTCTCATTTTTTATTTCTTTTGACTTTGAGTTTAATTTTATATTATTAGGCCTACAAAAATTCATTTGCTTGAGACTGCATTTTTAATAAAATATTTAAAAAACCATTTGACCGAGAAGGAGTTAAGCTTGATTTCAAACCAGTATCTTCTATAAATTTCTTATCTATTTCAACAACTTCATTTGGTGTTAACTCATTTAATCCACTTATTAGAAAGGCCAATAAACCCTTTGTTATGAGAGCATCAGAATAACCTTCCCAAAATAATTTACCGGCTTTAATAGTTGCCTTTACAAAAACTTCTGAAACGCATCCCTTAACTTTATTTTCTTCAACGAGGATTTCATTATCTGGTTCTTTTAATTTTTTGCCCAACCACAAAATATATTCATATTTTCTTTTTGGATCTTCTGATTTCTTCAACTTTTCTACTAATTTTGATAAATTATTGTATTTTTCCTGATTTTCCATTTCTTAAAACTATAAATTAATCACTTTATGAATGTTCTATTATACAAATATTTCTTTTTCTGTGATATAACCCGATAAAGGAATATCCCACTCAGCTTTGGTTAATGGAGACGTACTTACACAATTAGAAGTTAATACTCCAATGCATGGAACATTTCTCCAAGCATTATCTCTCCTTAATTTATCAAAATAACCTCCTCCATAACCTAATCTTGTTAAATTTTTATCAACGGAAAGACATGGTACAAAAATCATGCTTATCTGCAAATGACTTAATGGAGAAGAGTTCTTTGAACTTAGTATCCCCTCAAAGTCTTTGGTAAGAGGTTTTTTGTCCCATGGATAAAATAACAACTCTTTTTTACCTTCACATCTAGGCAAAGCTAAATTAAATTTTTTCTTAAGACTTCTTAAATCAATTTCATTTTTTAGAGGCCAATATATGGCTACATAACCAAAATTTTTATATCCCTTAATAAATGAATCAATATATATTCTTACATTTTTTTCTACATTTTCTCTTTGATTAAGAGAAATACCATCTCTTAGTTTTCTAAAAGTATCCCTCTCCAATTTCTTACTTTCAAAGATCTTCATATTAAATTTTCAGTTAAAGCCATCTTCATTTAGTTTTGTGAGCGCTATGGCTAAGGCATCTGCTGAATCATCAGGTTTTGGAGGTTTTTTAAGTTCTAGGCTATACATAACCGCCTCAAGAACTTCTTTCTTAGATGCTTTTCCAGATCCAGCAATGGTTAATTTTATCTGTGCAGGAGAATATTCACTAACATGAATTTTTTTTGAGGCCAATACCATCATAATTACGCCTCTAGCCTGCACCACACTGATAGTAGTACTTGATCTGTAAAAGAAAAATTTTTCTACCGCCGCTGATGTTGGATTCCAATTATTTATTAATTCATTAAGATCTTTGTAAATCTCATAAAGTCTATCCTCTTCTTTTTTATCTTTACCTGTCTCAATGACACCACAATCTAGTAATATCTTTTTTTCATTTTTTATTTCAATTATTCCATAACCAACTCTAGCTAATCCAGGATCAATCCCAATTATTCTCACTGTAATTAAGCTTCTGCAGACAATTGAAATTTTGAAAGATTTTCTTTTTCATCTAAATCAAATACTTTACAAAAAGCTTGAATAACTCTTTCGCCTGAATCAACTTGTTCTAAGGGATCTTTTCTTAGTCTGTGTCTTAAAGAGCAAGAAATAACCCTTGCTATGTCATCTTCTTGTACTTCAGTTCTCCCCTCAAATGCTGCAATTGCCCTTGCTGATCGATTTGTAACAATATCTCCACGTAAACCATCCACATCAAGTTCTCCGCAAATTGCAGAAATATTCAATCTTAAGTCATCATCCATTTGAACAGAATTTAATATTTCTTGTGCTTTAATAACTTTTTGTTGAAGTTCATCCTGTTGTTTCTCAACACTTAATGAAAACTCATCAGGATTATCATCAAAAGAAGTTCTTTGATCAACTACTTGAACTCTTAATTCAGCATCTCTAACTGTCTTAACTTCAACACTCATTCCAAACCTATCCAATAGTTGAGGCCTTAATTCACCTTCTTCTGGATTTCCTGAACCAATAAGGACAAACCTTGCAGGATGTCGAACTGAGACCCCCTCCCTTTCAACTGTATTCCATCCTGAAGCAGCCGAATCTAAAAGTACATCTACTAAATGATCATCAAGTAAATTTACTTCATCAACATACAATAAACCCCTATTAGCTTTTGCTAATAACCCTGGTTCAAATGCCTTAACACCCTCACTTAAAGCCTTCTCTATATCAATGGTTCCACAAAGCCTGTCTTCAGTAGCCCCTAAAGGTAAGTCAACCATAGGTACTTGTTTTTGAATACTCTCTAGATTTTCTCCTTGAGTAATTTTTTCCAAAACTTCTTTGCTTTGTAAATCAGGATCGACTAGAGAACTATTATATGGATCGTCTTTAACAACATCGATTGCAGGCAACAAATCAGCTAAGGCTCTTATTGTCGTAGACTTACCAGTCCCTCTATCGCCCATTATCATCACACCTCCAATTCTTGGATCAATAACATTTAACAAGAGAGCCAATTTCATTTCTTCTTGACCAATTACAGCTGTAAAGGGGAAAACTCTTCTTTTCTTTGTTGTAGGCACAGTTTTAGTTTTCTTAAATATTCAAATAATCAATAGATGTTACTTCAGAAAATGTTTTTAGTAAATATCCCTTTCAAATTAAAACTATAAATAAATAAAATCTAACGTCATTAATTATGTAGTTAGTTTCTTTTTGAATTGTTCAAAAACCAGTTTATTTGGTGGACAATCCCTCTTAAAACATTTACCTCGTGCATTGATGTATTTGCCCTCAAAATAAAATTCTTAAATTTACTGATTTTTGCCTTAGAAGTATGTTTTAAAAGATATCCAACCTTCAAAAGTAATTCCTCTATCTCCAAAAACGAGTCATGAATTTGTTTTGATGAAGCAAGATTAAAAACTTTTAGTTCTTGATCAAAGTTTCTTTTTGAAGACTTATTTAACTCATACAAAGCTATTGAAACTGCGTGAGAAAGATTTAATGAAGGATTATTCTGAGAAGTTGGGATATTAAAAATTTTATTTGCCAAAAGCAATTCACTGTTAGTTAAACCTCTATCTTCTCTTCCAAATATAATTGCTAAATTATTTATCTTTTTAAAGGATAAAGTCCAATCAAATATATCTTCAGAAGATCCAAAAAATGAATTTTTATTTACATCAATCCTTCCACAAGATGCTAGAACTAAATCACAGTCAAAAATTGCTTTTTGAAGATCATCAAAAATCTTACAATTTTCAAGAAATTTATGACCTTTAAGGGCCATTTTTTTTGCTTCTAAAGAAAATATATCGCATTTCGGAGAAACAATTCTTAATTCATCAACTTCAAAATTACTGCATAATCTAGCAACGCTCCCTACATTTAAAGGGCCACTTGGTTCAACTAATATTACCTTTAAATTAGAAAAATTTTTTCCCAAAATCATTCAAGGCTATGAAGATATTTTAATAAATTGGACATATTTACAGGATCAATTTCAAAACTTGGCATTGGTGGAGTTAGGCCTCCAGTAACTTGTTTTATTATCTGTTTATCATTTAAACGTTTAGTTATTGAGTGTAAATCTGGGCCAACTAATCCTCTTGCTGTAATTCCATGACATCCAACACAATTCATCTTAAAAAGAGCATCGCCTTCCTCAGCAGAGCCATTAAGCTCAAGAGTTTCAATAATATATTTATTATTTTCATGATGACTTACGAAAAATATTGAAAAACAAATCAATAAAACTCCAAATACAATAAAAATAATTTTTAAGAATTCTTTTTTAAAGTCTCTTTCTGCTGCAGTTGATGAAGATGTTGACACAAAAAATAATCTCTATGTAACAATTGTGAATAAGAAATTCAAAAAAGGCAAAAAAATGATCGAGCCTCTTCTCTGTGGGATTGTTTTAGGTTTAGTTCCAATAACACTTCTTGGATTATTCGTAAGTGCATGGAATCAATACAGAAGGGGTTCAGGTATGCTGGACATTGATTAAAAATGTTAATCTTGATTGCCCATAATTTCTTACATCTATAGTTTCCCACAAAGTACTTTTTTTAATAAATAGGTTTTGAGAATGTTCACAAATAACTGTTGTATCTTTTTTTAAAAAATTACAATTGAATAATTGATTTAAAACCAGTTCATGGGAATCCATATCATAGGGTGGATCTAGATAAACAAAATCAAATTTTAATTTGTTTAAATCCATATTTCTAGATGATAAGTTTCTCTCATAATTTGGTTTTGTCCATTTCAAAACGTCTTTACAAATAACTTCGATATCATTTCTCCTATTCTCTATATTCTCCAACGAGAGTAAATTTTCTAAGCAAATTTTTGAGTTGATTTTGTTTTTTTCAATTGCAAGTATTTTGCTTGCCCCGTGATTATAGGCTTCGCAAGATATGGCCCCTGTTCCACTAAATAAATCTAACCAGTTGCTATTTTCAACTCTATTGTTCAGTATATTAAATATGGCCTCTCTAACTC
>QCDK01000011.1 GCA_003278765.1 Prochlorococcus sp. AG-355-G23 | reverse complement strand
CATGCCGGCCAAGTGCCTGATCCAACTACAAATTCTAGAGCAGTACCCATTTATCAAACTAGTTCCTATGTTTTTGATAATGCCGAGCATGGAGCTAATCTTTTTGGATTAAAAGAATTTGGAAATATTTATACTCGCCTTATGAACCCCACCACAGATGTCTTTGAAAAAAGAATGGCAGCTTTGGAGGGAGGTATGGCAGCACTTGCAACATCCTCAGGTCAAGCTGCTCAATTCTTGGCAATCGTCAACTGCATGACAGCAGGGGATAATTTTGTATCTACATCCTTTCTATATGGAGGGAAAAATTAATTTATGCAAAAGTACGATTCAAACAGCAGACATGCCTTTGATTGTAGGAGTAGGTGACACAATAACATCAAAAAAAAATAATGGTGAAAATAGTTATTTGAGAGGAGGAAGTGACAGATCTTTTTTAGAATTTATACAAATATTAGGGAATGAATTTGGTATTAATAATAAAATAATTTTTGTAGATAGTAGTTCTGGTGAAGTTGAAAGACCTTCTACAAAAAAAACAGGTTTAAAAGGAATCAGTGATCTTTATGACAACTTAAAGTTTGACTTGGTTTTTCAAAATGGTCCCAAAGAATATATAAGTTGGTTTATTGAACTTGCTAATAAGAGATCAAACTTTAAAAAAAGTAGTTGACTTTTGAATTTTCAAATGACAATTTATAAATAATAGATTTATGAAAGAAAAATTCCCCTCAATACATAAAGAACCTATAGAAACATTGCAAATCAATATAGGTTATAAATGCAATCAGACTTGTAAGCATTGTCATGTTAATTCAAGTCCTCTAAGGACTGAAAAGATGTCCAATGAAATAATATCTCTCATTCCAAAAATAATTGATAAGTACAAAATCAAGACTTTAGATATAACAGGTGGCGCGCCAGAACTTCACCCAGAATTTAAAAACCTAATAGCTAGTTTGAGCACAAAACAAGTTGATATTATTGATAGATGCAATTTAACAATTTTCTTTGAAGAAGGTTATGAAGATCTTCCTCAATTTCTTGCAAAGAATAAAGTAATAGTTACTGCTTCGCTACCATGTTATGAAAAAGATAATGTTGAGATTCAAAGGGGTCTTGGGGTTTTTGAAAAAAGTATTAATGCTATAAAAATTCTTAATGATTTAGGCTATGGAAAGAAAGAAACTGGATTGCAATTAAATCTTGTTTACAATCCTGTAAGCCCTATTCTTCCTCCTTCCCAGGAAATATTGGAAAAAGAATATAAAAAAATACTATTCGAAAAATACAATATTGTTTTTAATAACTTATACACAATAACTAATATGCCAATAAATAGATATGAAGAATCTCTAAGAAGAGAAGGGAAACTAAATACTTATTACAAATTACTAAAAGAAAATTTTAATGAAAATAATTTAGAAAATCTTATGTGTAAAAAAACAATTAGCGTAAATTGGTTAGGAGAAATTTATGATTGTGACTTTAACCAACAGATCAATTTCCGAGAGAATAAAGGGCCAAAGACACTTTTTGATCTATTGGATGAATCATATACTTTTGACTATGGGGTAGCTGTAAAAGAACATTGTTTTGCTTGCACTGCAGGTGCAGGGTCAAGTTGTGGAGGGACTTTAAGTTAAAAACTGCTAAATGCAATTAGGACAAATAGCTCTTACATTTAAAGAGGATTCAATTAGTTTAAAACCATTAACTTTAGCTGCGACTTTGCCTGCCTCTAAAACTTCGTCATTTTCGAATTCTTCTGTTCTTCCACACCTAATACAAATCAAATGATGATGGTCCGGTGTGTCGTTACTAAGCAATTCATATCTGTGTCCACCCTCACTGAGTTCTAATTCATGAAGCAAACCCATTTGAACTAAAAGCCTTAAAGTTCTATAAATTGTTGCTAGGGAAACTTTGGAGCTTGTTTTAACTAACTTTTCATGAACCTCTTCAGCACTAAGATGCTTTCCAGAGCCAATATTTTCAAATAAATTAAGAACCTTTAGCCTCTGAGGAGTTAACCTCTTTCCATCTTTATGTAAACCATCACCAAGAGGGGATGTAATAATATTGTATTGCGAGGATAATGACAAAATTAATCCATGGCTATTCTCAATAATAACTCTTGATGAGAGTAAAACAACTTATTAATTTAAAATGTTTACTAAAGTTCTTGAAAATATTATGTAAAATATATCTTTATATATAAATGATGAATGATCAAGGAATCTCTTCTAATAAATTATCATTGAAAGTAAACGCCCTGCTAATTATTGATATTCAGGAAAAAATAATAAGGCCAATTTTTGATAAGGATTTAATAATCAAAAATATCAAAAAGCTAATAAATGCTTACCAAATTTTAGAAGAAAACATATTTGTATCTGAACAGAACCCACTTAAATTAGGGGTAACGATACCTGAATTAACACCCATAGCAGGATTTAGAAAATTTGAAAAAATGGAATTCAGCCTAGCTAAATTAGAAGAATTTTTAAAAGAACTTAAAGATAAGAAAATTACTAATTTAATAGTTTGTGGGATCGAAACGCATATTTGTATTCAACAAACAGTCTTAGATAGTTTACAAAAAGGATTTGAAGTCATTCTCATATCGGATGCCATGGGAAGTAAAAATAGAGCAGATCATGAAATAGCATTACAAAGAATGACTCAGAGTGGGGCGTTCATAACAACAACTGAATCAATAATTTTTGAATTATGCAAAACTGCGGATAGAAAAGAATTTAAAGAAATTAGAAATATAATACTGAGTTAAAGAAAAATTAATACTGGATTGTTGTTTAGAGATAATTTAAAATTTTATTAGAGATAAATTTTTAGGGTTTATTTGAATATGAAATTTGTTACTGAAAACTTCCTTCTGGCAATATCTATTTTTTTTATTGGAACTTTATTGTCCATAATAATTTCTAAACTTTCAAAAACATTTTTTAAAAAGATTTCCAAAAGAACAAAAACAAATTTTGATGATTTTATTTTTGAGGTAATCTCTGGAATTATAAAACCTATAGGGTTCCTCCTCTCATTTTATTTTTCAATTGACTACTTTTTTGCTGATGAAATAACTTTCATCTCTGTCTTATTGAATATTTTGAAATTATTTATATTAATTATCATTATAAAAGCTCTCAATAAAGTTTTAATAAGATCTTTAACAGAATCGACCTCGAAAATTAATGATTCCTCAATTAGTTCAATGGTATCTTCACTAACTCCATTGATAAAAGCATTAACTTGGACCATTGGCTCAATATTTTTCTTACAAAATATAGGTGTTCAAATGACTGCTATTTGGGCTTTACTAAGTGCAGGAGGAATTGGAGCAGGATTAGCTCTGAAAGATCCAGTTCAGGAGTTTTTTGAATATATAACAATTTTGCTTGATAAACCTTTTCAAAAAGGTGAGTTTATAAAATCTGATGGAGTCCTCGGAATGGTTGAGAGAGTAGGAGTACGATCATCAAGGATAAGAAGTATTAATGGAGAAGTAATAGTAATGAGCAATAGCGCCCTAACAAATGGAATAATTTCAAATTACGCACAAATGGAAAAAAGAAGGTTAGTGCATAAATTGGGAGTTGTTTATGAAACCTCTCCAAAACTTATGAAATTGATTCCAATAATAATTAAAAAAATAGTTGAAGAGACAAAAGATGCGTCTTTTGATAGATGTCATTTCACAGATTTCGGCGACTTCAGTCTTAATTTCGAACTTGTTTATTACATCCCAACAAATAATTATCTCGCCGCAATGGAAGCTCAACAATCTATAAATTTAAGAATTATTGAGGAATTTGCGGTTAATAATATAGAGTTTGCATTCCCAACACAAACCTTAAATATTGAAAGTAACAAAGCCAAATGATCTACAAATCTCTTCACTTAAAATCCAGAGTTTTGATGCCAACTCAGAATTATTTGCCTCATCACTAACATCACTTTCAACTAATTTATGTTTTTTAAAAGATATAAGTTTATTACTTAAATGAACGTAGCCAATATTATTTAAATTTGAATCAAAAACAATTTCAGATAGTATCTTACCAGCATTTTCTATACTTTCAGAAATTCCTAAAATATTTTTTGCAGCTTTAGAAAAAATTAAATATCCAAAGAGATTAAAACGCTTACTGTATCTAAAAAAACCAAGATCATCATTTGGTATTACTAGACCAGGAGCCCAAGTAATTACAGAAATTTTACTCGAGGAAGTTTTTAATTTTTTTTCAAGTTCTTTAGCAAACAAAATATTACACAACTTACTATTTTTATAAGCTTCATCAGCATTAAAATTTATAAATTGCCCAGTTACTTTTTTTCTAAAATTAACTAGGTTATTAAGTCCCGCTTTCTTTCCTATATTGCCACCTGAACTTTTGGGGTCGTGTACATCTGATGATGTAATAATGATTCTAGATTCTTCCTTATCTCTAATAAAATCTTTTAGGACATTTACCAAGTAAAAATGTGCAAGATGGTTTACTGCAAAAGTTAGTTCTATGCCTTGTTTTGATACTTTAGGGTAAAAAGAGCCTGTATATTGCAATCCTGCATTTAAAACAAGTACATCTAAAAAAATCTTTTTAATAAGAAAGTAATCCTTAATTTTCTTAATATTCTCTAAATCTGAAAGATCACAATTTTCAATAATAATTAAAAATTTACGAAGGTAATTTTTATCAAAATGTTTCTCGATTTTTCTAAGAAATTCATTCTTTCTAAATTCGTTTTTTATTACAACATATAAAATATTTTTCGTCTTAAGTAAATTAATAATAGCAAAAAACCCTATTCCTGAATTACCTCCAGTAATTAAAATATTTTTATTTTTAATCATTTAAATTCCTATATTTTTTTTATGATAAAAAAATAAATAAAGTTTTTTTTATTTTGTAATCTTATAAATTATTGTTAAAACACTGAAAACTTAGTCGCTAGTATTTGAGTAATTTGACTATTATTAATCTACTCTCATTATAAGTATTGGATGAAAAATATAATCCTGGTTTCAGAAGCAATAATTTGTTCCATAAATTTCTTTAATCATAAGATTTATATTTAATGTCAAAAGAAAATGTACCAGATGTTCTTGTTTTGGGTGCAGGGCCTGCGGGTATGGCTATTGCCTCAGCTCTAGGGAAGGAAAAATTAGATGTTGAAGTCCTTTCTCCAAATGGACCAGATGAACCTTGGCCCAATACATATGGCATTTGGGGGAAAGAAGTTGATCAACTCGGGCTTCAGGATTTACTTGAATATAGATGGAAAAATACTGTAAGTTTTTTTGGGCATGGCGCTTTAGAAGAGCAGGACGACGAGAATAAAGCCACGGAACATTCACTAGATTATGGACTATTTGATAAGAAGAAACTCCACAATTATTGGTTTAAAGAATGTAATAAGTCTTTTATTAAATGGCATCAAGGCTTTGCAAACAAAATACATTTTGAAAAATACAAAAGTACAGTAACTACAAAAGATGGCAAAACTTACTCTGCAAGATTAGTAGTAGATGCAACAGGGTATGATCCTGTTTTTCTTAAATTAAAATCCTTTGGTCCTTTGGCAGTCCAAACTTGTTATGGGATAGTAGGTAATTTTAGTAAACCTCCACTTAAGAAAGGGCAGTTTGTATTAATGGACTATAGAAATGATCATCTTAACGATGAGCAAAAAAAAGAACCTCCAACTTTTCTTTATGCCATGGATATGGGGGATGGGAAATATTTTCTTGAAGAGACATCTCTTGGTTTGGTAAATCCTCTAACAATGGAAAATTTAAAAGAGAGACTAGAGAAGAGGCTTTCTTATCGAAATATATCAATCACAAGCATGCAGCACGAAGAGCTTGGCTTATTTCTTCCTATGAATATGCCAATCCCAGATTTCAAACAACAAATACTTGGATATGGTGGTGCTGCTTCAATGGTACATCCTGCATCTGGATATTTAATTGGTAATGTTTTAAGAAGAGCTCCACTTGTCGCGAAGGCAGTCTCAGAAGCAATTAAAAACAAAAATCTAAGTACCTATCATATTGCTAGAAAAGGTTGGGAAACTTTATGGTCAAAAGAATTAATTAGGAAGAAATCACTTTACCAATTTGGATTAGAAAAACTCATGAGGTTTGATGAGAAACTATTGAGAGAATTTTTTGGCAGTTTTTTCCAACTACCTAAAAATCAATGGTATGGGTTTCTAACTGATACTCTTTCTTTAAAAGAGATTGTATATGCTATGTGCGTAATGTTTATAAAGGCTCCATGGAGTGTGAAGAAAGGTCTTATGATTATGCATGGAAGAGAATTTAAAATGTTACTTAGGATATTATTTCCAAACATATAGTTAAAAAATGAGAACCATATTAATAAGTGGAGCCAGTAGAGGTATTGGACTCAATATTGCACATAAAGAATTAAAAGAAGGCAATAGAATTAGTGTTGGCATAAGAGATTTAGAATCATTAGAAGGAAGCGCTATTGATCCAAAAAAATGGCCAGAAGGGAAAATTATAATCAACCACTATGATGCTTTAAAAAAAATTACAGCCGAAAATTGGATAAAGAATACTGTAGATGAATTTGGAGGATTTGATTCAGTAATAAATTGTTCTGGAGTATTATCGAAAGTTCCTTTCTTATATAAAGATGGTGATGAAGAAGATATTTTAAATACATTAAATATAAATTTTTTGGCAATTTGGCATTTATGTAGGCTTTCTTGGGATCATTTATGTACCTCTGGAAGAGGAAGAATTATTGTTTTAGTTTCAATGAGTGGGAAAAGATCCAAAGGTGATTTAGCCGCTTATTCTTCTTCAAAGTTTGCTTTGATGGGATTATGCCAAACCATGAAAAATAAAGGTTGGGATAAAAATATAAGAATTACTGCAATTTGCCCAAGCTGGGTTAATACAAAAATGGCCCAAAATATCTCCTCTTTAGACAAATCAAGCATGACACAACCTGAAGATATTGCTGAAATATGCTCAACTATTCTTAAGTTACCTACCCAATCAGTTCCATTTGAAATATCCTTAAATTGTAACTATGAAATTTAACCTAAATTAAAAATTAAGTAAGCCATTGAAAGCATTGCAATTGCAATAAATAAACCTTTTATGCGATTAGTTAACAATGAAAAAAGAGACAAATCTTCAGAAAAGTATCCGCCAAAACTACCCGTAATAAATAATATAACCATTGGTAAAGATGCCATTCCGAAAGAATAAGATATAGATTTTACAAATCCAAAATTTAAATAATTAAAAATAAAAGAACTTAATGAAAACAATAAAAATGATGCAAAAAGAGTTATAGAAACTTCAGCATCTAAAGTGTGAGGTAAGCTACCCTTTAATTCAAATTGCTTTTTACATTCTCTAATTTGCCTTTTAGAAAGATTTAAATAACCAGTTTCAGGGATTCTTTGCGACTTATATTTTCTTAGTAATCTTGCTTCGAGAGTTTCTGGCTCCTTTGTCATAATTGATGTTAATAATTCATCTGGCTTTAATTTCTTAATTTTCTTTTCAAGATTATCCGTTTTCCCAATCCTATAAAGGTCTCCTACTCTAATGAGGTAAACATATCCCGACATTTGCGTTGTAAAATTAATTCTGTTCCTTCTTAAATAATACTAAAAGAATCAAAGAAATTTAAAGTTTTTACAATATGAAAAACGATATTTTATATTCATTTAGAAGATGTCCATATGCAATTCGTGCAAGATGGGCCCTGTTAATTTGTGAAATAAAAGTAGAGATAAGAGAAATTGACTTAAAAAATAAACCCCTAGATTTTTTAAATAATTCAAAGACGAAAACGGTTCCAATACTTATAAAAAAAAATAGTCAAGTTATTGAAGAAAGTCTTGAAATAATCCTTTGGGCTCTCTCAGAGTCAAAAAAGGAAAACATCAAATTAATTTATTTTCCTGAAAACAAAAAGGAAGCTATTTTAAAAATAATTAATGAAAACGATAACGAATTCAAATATCATTTAGATCGATTTAAATATTCCACAAGATATAAGAATAGTGATGAAGAATTTCATTTTACAAATGCGATTAAATTTATAAAGAGATGGAACAAACTTCTTGCAAAAAACAAATACTTTTTTGGAGATAGTCCCACAATCGCTGATTGGTCTATTTGGCCTTTTGTAAGACAATTTAGACTCGCTTGTGAAAGTCAAAAAAGAACAAACTATTTTGAATCCTCAATAGAAAAATGGTTAGATTCATTTGAGAAAAGTAGAGAATTTCAATGCTTAATGTATAAATACGAATTATGGGAACCATCTTCAAGAAAGATTTTTTTCCCATTTGATTAATTTTCCAACAACTTCCTTTTCTCAATTATTCTTGCTAACTCCAAAAAGTATCCTGCAGTCCTAAATTTGCCTATATTTTTTTCTTTAAAATCAAGATCGCTTCTAATTTCTGCAGTCTCCGCCATTAGCAAATCTAATTCATTTGATCCAAGACTATACAATTCACCAAGTTCTATTTCCCTGCCGAGCAAATGACTCCTAAACCACTTACCTTTATTTTCTTGAGGTGGAATTTCGTAGGGAGCAAATGACATAAATAAAATTTAATCTTTTACCATTCTAGTGTCATTGTTGAAACTTTTTCATTTCAAATTTATTAAAAATCAATGCTATTAAGAGAATTGCGAATGTAATTAGGGCACAAATTTCTGTCCAATAATCTAACCCAATTTTAGAAATCATTAATGGTGCAAGAACTGTAAATAGTCCTCCAGAGAGTATTAACTGAGCAAATAGCTGTTTTGACGTAAAAATTGGTAAAGTCTTAGAAATATTTTTAGGATCTGCAAGCCTTAAAAGAAGTAACCCAGAAGCTACTACACCTGTAGAATTTCCAAACTCTATCAAACTTTTTTCAAACCAATAATCATCAAAAATAAAGAATGCGAAATAAGCAATGCAGATTAAATTCCAAAATAAACCGAAAATAGTAAACATTAAAATAAGTATCCAATTATCAAAAACAACTGCAATATCTAAACTCGCCATAGCTGTAAAAATCAATAAGTCTGTGGATAAAATACCAATCTCCCTTTGCAGAATATTTGAAATAAATTCTGTATTTTTGGTTTTTTCTAAGATATATCTTATAAGGAGCGAACCTATAAGGATAAAAGGAAATACTGGTAGTGAAAAAATAATTTCCTTCGAAAAATCACCAAAAGAACTTGAAATATACCTTAAAAATTTAAGTAGCAAAACACCAAAAGAAATTGCCAAACCAGAAAGTCCAAGATTTATTATAAAAATTCTTAAATCTGCAAAAATTCTTGTTTTATTTTTTCCCTTTAAAGTATCTTTTTGTTCAAGAATTTCCTCAGTATCTGAAAGACCTAAACTTCTACCTAGAAAAATAAATATGCTACCCAATATTGAAGAGGATAAAAGACCCATTGTTGCCATAGCTAAACCGAGATCTAAACCATTTGGGAAACCTAGTTTATTAAAACTTTCACCAATTATTGATGCGGCTCCATGACCACCCTCAAAACCTACCTCTATTAAACAACCCATTAGAGGATTTGCATCCAAAGATCGAGGAAGAAAATATTTAACAACAAGACCACCGACAAAAAATTGTCCGAAACCTAGTGAAAGAGCTAATAGAAATTGATTAAAAATTGGTTTAACTAAGCCATTTATATCAGGGATAGGTCTCCCCATCATTAAAGTTGCGAAAACTAATGATAAAAGAGGAGTAGGAAAATTACTCCAAACATTTATTGTTTCTTCTGGTAAAAAGTGTATCGCTCCAAATGGGCCTATAGATATACCTAAAAGTCCTGATATAACTGCAATCGGCAATCCAAATCTCTCAAGTTGAACAGCTAATTTAAATTTCCTCCCAAAAATCAATAAAAAAAATATAATTAATAATCCAAAAATGCTTATTAAGAGAGAATTTGAAAAAATATCTTTATTCTGTAGAGGAAAAATATTCAATGATTTCAAAAACATATAATTATCAATCTAAATTAATAAACAAAATTTTTCAAATAAAAAAGGCCCTGTAGAGGGCCTTTAATTTAAAGATTAAGTTGAGAATTTAATCCTTGAGAGTAATTGTGGCACTATCAATGTTACTAATAGCATTAGTAACTCTCTTGAAATCAAAGCCTAATGCTCTTAGAGCATGCCAAAGATGACCTTGTATAAAGAAGAAACCAAAGTAGTAGTGAACATTTGCTAACCATGCCCTTGAAGTAAACTCACCATCAGGAAGATCAACAGTATCAATCCAATATGGAGAAATACTAAATTTCAACTCTAGTGGTTCACCAAAATATTCAACAGGATATACAGTTGTATTTGCTGCACTCCAAAAAGCTGCAATAATAGCCATCCAGCCTATACCTGCCAATGACCAAGATAGAACAGCTTCTGCTGATAGAAGACCTTTACCTTTGAACTTGGTAAATTCTCCAACTTGCTTAGTAGCAATATGCCATGCACCACCTGTTATCTCGACAAAAGCTAAGAATGCATGACCACCCATAACCTCTTCCAGACTATCGATAGTCAAAAAGTCTGTTTGATGATTCCAAATTTTTGCTAAGTTTAATTCGTATTCAACTTGTCTTACAGCCCCAATAGCTGGATCATAAATCCCATGGACTCTGGCCCATTCAACGAAAGCAATAACTGCAAATCCTAAGAAAAGGAGATGATGTCCGAGAATAAATGTCAATTTGTCAGGATTGTCCCATTCAATATTGAATTTTCTTGCTCTAGCAATATCTGAATCTTCTAAATTTCCTGGAAGAAGTAGAGAGTGTAAAAGTCCTCCAGCAGCTAAAACCATAGAAGAAACTAAGTGTACAATTGCTATCGCAAGTACAGGTTTAGTATCTCCCATCGCAACGCCATTAGCGTCAAACCCTATTCCTAGAGTTGCTAAATGTGGAAGAACAATTAAAGGTTGATGACCCATAGGAACACTAGGATCAAATCGTGAAAGTTCAAAAAGGGTGAAAGCACCAGCCCAGAAAACAATTAATCCTGCATGAGCTACATGAGCAGCGATAAATTTTCCTGAGCGATTAGCTACACCTGAATTTCCAGCCCACCACCCGTAAGTGGTATCTGGATTACCGTAGGTTTGCATTTAGGAAATGATTAGCTTAAACGTTTTGAGAATACTTTAATTTTCATCAAACAGTTGAATTCACAACAAAATTGTAAAAATTAGTAATCCTAAGAAAAAAAAATCAATCAATTTGCCAAAACGATTAACTATAAAAGAAGTTAGATTTCAACAGTAAAGTTATCGCTAGAGAATAGATTACATATCAAATCAAAAGAGTTTTAAGTTTAATTTATTTTTATTAAATTTCTTTTTGCTGACATTAAACAATGTTTTGTTTCATTAAACCATCTTATTTATTGCCTCATTCTCAAACAATTATTAAATATGGAATAAGACATTTAACATTATGACTACTTCTCAAGAGTCTTCTAGAAAATTTTCACTAGAAATGAAATCTGAAGTTCATTACAAAAAAGCTGCAAAATCATACAGAAAATCAAAACAATATATAAATATGATTAACTTATATCCAACTTTGCAAAACACATTAATTGAGTGTAAGGATGAGAATCTAATAGAATAGAAATTTTATATATATTTCAAATCAATGAAATAATTTTTCTTTTATGCTGCGATATTATAGTTTTCTTCAGAATAAAATTTATTAATTAATTTTCTGCACATTTTTATATTGTAAAGCGCTTTGGGTTTCCAGGGTTTTTTTTGACCGAGTGGAGAGCTTTTCCAATGAATCCCAGGCTTGAGTATTCCATTTTCACGTAAAAAAGAAAGTTTAATTTCAGTTATTCCTAGTTTTTCCGCGGTCAACTCTGATGAGCTCCATATATCCCCTAACATTGAATTAAGTTAATAATATTAATCCTTAATAACGTTAATTTTATTTTTTTGAAAGGGGTACAACTTTTAAATAATTATTAAGTAACAAAAAACCTAGTATTAGTAAAAAAAAGAGATCTGAATAATTTAAATCAAATTAAGAAATATTAAATAAAGAATCTTCATTTATAAATATCTCATCGATACCTTCTCCTTTATTGATGGATTTATAGTTAATGTATTCTTCTGTAATCGATTGAAGCTTTGGAAGATTGATCCAACCCTTGTACCAATTTCCACTATTTATTAATTCTTCGTAAGTAGTTTTTAAATTAATTTCAGAATCAAGAACAGAAACCATCGAAAAAATAATATTTCCTTGTTCTTTAGTCTCATTTACTAAGACAAAATGTCTTAATCCTTTTATGGGTTTATTAGAAGTCCAGAAATTTTCCATAATTATTTTTTCTTAATATTTTTCTTCGAATTTTCCCTAGATATTTCTTTGTACTCTTTTCTAATTTCCTCTAACAAAAGTTTTCTTCTATCCTTATAGTCAAAAGAGTCTTGTTTTGATAAGTTATAACGCTCTTTTTTGCTTAAATTCATCCAATTATTAAGATTCTTCTTATTGAAAGTTGTTAAATTTTTAGCCTTCAAGCGTTTTTGTTTTTTATTTAATTTAAGAAAATTTATTAAATTAAATAAAATAATTATCAAAAGAAAAATTATTACCAACATCAAAAGCATCACTTCGCAAACAAGTTTTTATTAATCCAATTTTCTAATTTAATATAATCATCAAAAGATATAGCCTCTTCTTTATTTTCATTATCTGATTGATCAAAGAGTCTTATTAAAAATTCTCTTTTATCTGCCTCATCATCACCAATGACAATAATACTTTTAGATTTTAGTTTATTTGCCTTCTTAAATTGTTTAGAGAATGAGGCTCCACTTAAATCTAACTCAACTATCAAATCAAAATTTCTTAATTTTCTAGATAAATCCATAGCTAGTGATTCAGCAATTAAGCCTTGATTAATAATATAAATATCAGTAATTCTTGGAACTTCAAGCTCTTTCCCTGCAAGTAAAATTAATCTTTCTAGACCAATAGCAAATCCAATTGCCGGGGTGTTTGGGCCTCCCATTTGTTTTATTAAATCGTCGTATCTTCCTCCCCCGCAAACTGTAGCTTGGGAACCTAAAGCCCCACTAGTAATTTCAAAGGCAGTATGGGTGTAATAATCTAAACCTCTTACTAAATTAAAATTTTCCACGTAGGGTATTTTTAAAAACTCTAATTGTTTTTTTAAGTCTGAATATCTACTATGACTTTTTTCAGATAAAAAATTAAATAATCTCGGTGCATCTTCAAGAGCTTTTTTTGTTTGTATATTCTTTGAGTCCAAAATCCTCAAAGGATTTTTAGAAATTCTATTCTGAGAATCTAAATCAAGAGAATCTTTATTTATTTCTAGCCATTTTAAAAAAGATTTTTGAAAATTTGATCTGTCATTAGTATCACCTAACGTATTTATTTCAAGATTGAGTTCTTTTATTCCTAATTTACCCAATACATCCCAAGCTAAAGCAATTATTTCAACATCACTTCTAACTGAATCATGTCCTATAAACTCAACACCTAATTGATGAAACTGTCTTTGCCTGCCTGCTTGAGGTCTTTCGTATCGAAACATAGGACCCATGTACCAAAGTTTTTGAAGAGGATTAGACGATATTCCATTTTGTATTAACGCTCGTGCGACTGAGGCTGTTCCTTCAGGTCTTAGAGTGCAAGATCTCTCCCCCCTATCAAGAAATGTATACATTTCCTTACTGACAACATCTGTTCCTTCACCAATTCCTCTTATAAATAATTCGGTCATTTCCAATATTGGTGTTCTTATTTCTTTGATGGACGCTCTAGAAAGCTGTTCTAATAAAATTTTTTCAACGTTTTGCCACTTTATTAATTGATCAGGAAATAGGTCTACTGTTCCTCTTAGGTTTTTTAAGTTATTCAAAGTTCTAAAAAATAATTCAAAATTTTTAATTCATCTAGAAATTAATCTTTGATTGGTTATTTTGTGAGACAATTTTAATTTAACATTTAGAAAAACTATTGGGAATTAATAAAAGTAAAGAGAATCAACATTGCGGTACAAAACCAAAAAAAATTGCTTTTGGAATAGCACCTCTTGGTATAGTTTCAATAGGAATAGTGCCAATGGGAGTAATAAGTATAGGGGTAGTCCCAATGGGTGTATTTTCTTTTGGTGCAGTCGCAATGGGAATAGTCAATTTATCAGTAGTCGGAATGGGAATTATCTCTGCAGGTGTTACTACTATGGGGATATGGGAGTATTCACCTAATTCTAATAAAAATCATCATAATCATTCCAAACAAATTTCAAATTCAAATAAGGAAAATATGATGTCAGATCTATTTAACACTAAACGAGAGGCTGAAAAGACTGCTTTAAAATACGGATGTATTGGAGCACATAAAATGGGAGATAAGTGGATGCCTTGTAAGATGCACTAAATATTTTCTTAGTCAAAAATTAAATAAATGTTAATTCAAAATCTCAACTCTAAAATCAAGATTTTTTGCCTCATCAGTAGTTAATTTTCTTGACCAAGCTCCTTGCACAGGACTATTCCATCTGAACCCAGCATTTTTAGCTAAAGACCTATCTTCGTAACTAATCAGTGCCTTGTATAAAAACCTCGGTTCAGTAGCTTTAAGTAAAAGTTCCTCTAAATTATCACATTTTTTGAAGACTTCAGATATGTAAAAGCAATCAGATAAAGCTCTATGTAAATTCCAAACTGGTATTGAAAAAGATAAAGCTAAATCAGTTACTGAGGGTCTATTTTTTAGTGATTTTTGGAAAGACCAATTAATATCTTCTAAACTACATATCCATTTTTTATTAAGTTTAGGTAATCTTCCTTTCCCAAACCATTTCTTATCAAACTCTACATTATGCGCGACAATGAAATCCGAACTATCAACAAGTTTTAAAAAAAAATTCATTCCATCTTCCCATGGTTGAGAGATATTAGTTACTTCTGCAGATATACCATTAACATATTCTGCGTCATTATTCCTAACTGGGAATAAAAATGAGACCTGTGAAAGTACACATTTAAAAGATACATCAAACAAAATACAACCTATCTCTATCACTTCATCTTTATTTTCATCTAAACCTGTTGTTTCAGTATCAAGAATTAAAATTTTTTCAATTTTTTTATTCTGATTAGCAAAACTATCCTCAGAGGGATAACTGATAACTTGATCCTGAAGAATATCCAATTGATTTAATTCTTTTTTGTTAGATAGTTCCAATTACCTGAAAACACTTTTATTTATCTTGACGCATTTAATAAAAATTTCTCTTAAATTAATATAAATTAAGAAAAATGATAAGAAAATAATTTCTGAAACATTTTTAGTTTATGAAAGATGACTTTTACAAAATATCAATTTAATAATTTTTGTTATTGGCCTTCAAATCCTAAAAAAATTGTAGAATTCATTGGTGGAAGTTATCTGGCTTCTAAACCAGATTTAACTTATAAAAGATTCATAGAAAGTTTAATTAATAAAAACTATGCAGTACATGCATATAAATATACTCCACAATTTGATCACCAACAACTTGCTATTAAAGCATGGAGGGATTTCAAGAATTGTCGAATATCTTTATCAAAGAGAATAGGGACATCAATTCCTTCAATAAGAATTGGCCATAGCCTAGGCTGCAAACTTCATCTAATTTCTCCTGATGGTGGAAGAAATTGCGAAAAATTCATATCAATAAGTTTTAACAACTTCAGTGCTAATAAATCTATTCCATTATTAAAACAAATTTCTCGAAAATTAGAATTTAACAGTGAATTCAGCCCAAGCCCTGAAAGAACTTTGCGATTAATTGAAAAAACATATAATCAAAAAAATAACTTCCTAATAAAATTCAACTCAGATGAATTAGATCAAACAGATAAATTATTTTCTTGTCTGAAAGCAAGAAAGGAAGATAATTCAAAGGGAGTAATGTTAAAAGGTACACACACTATAATTGCAAGCGCAGGACTAAGAGAAAATTTTTTGGGAAACTGGGCCGATGATGAATTAAAAAGAAATACTATAAAAAAAATTTCCAATTTAATTGATGAATCTGATTAGGATAATTCTTTCAGCTTTTCCAAAACAGAACTATCTTCAAGAGTGCTTATATCACCGCTAATTTTTTCTCCAGCAGCTAAAGATCTTAAAATTCGCCTCATAATTTTTCCACTTCGTGTTTTCGGAAGAGAGTCAGAAATTATAATCTTTTCAGGCTTTGCGATAATTCCAATTTCATTAACAACATGTTTCTTTAGATCCTCTACTAATTCTGAAGAACCTTTCACGTCTTTCTCTAGAGATACAAAAGCAACTATAACTTCACCTTTTAAATCATCTTTTTTGCCAACGACTGCAGACTCTGCAACTGATTTATGACTTACCAAAGCAGATTCTATTTCCATTGTTCCTAACCTATGACCTGAAACACTTATGACATCATCAACTCTTCCCATAATCCATATATATCCATCTTCATCAATGCGTGCTCCATCTCCAGCAAAATAAACATTTTTTTCTCCTTTAAAGGAAATATATTCCCAATAACTCTCCAAATATCTCTTTGAGTTTCCGTGAATTGTTCTCATCATGCCTGGCCATGGTTTCTTAATAATTAAATAGCCACCCTCATTTTCTTTAACCTTATTTCCATTCTTATCGACGATTTCAACTTCGATTCCTGGCAGAGGGGAAGTAGCCGAACCAGGCTTCGTAGCAACCACTCCAGGTAAGGGACTTATCATCACACCACCAGTCTCAGTTTGCCACCAAGTATCAACAATAGGGCATTTATTTTTACCAATAACATCTTTGTACCACATCCATGCTTCAGGATTAATTGGTTCTCCAACTGTACCCAAAACTCTAAGACTCTTAAGATTATATTTATCAGGGATTTCACGACCAGACTTCATAAATGCTCTTATTGCAGTTGGTGCAGTATAAAAAATTGAAACCTTATATTTTTGAACAATTTCCCAAAAAGCCCCTAAATTTGAGGGTCTTGGCACTCCCTCATACATTAAGGTTGTAGCACCATTAGATAAAGGCCCATAAACTATGTAACTATGACCTGTAATCCAACCAACATCAGCAGTACACCAATAAATATCGTCATCTTTCAAATCAAAAATCCATTTAAATGTCAAATGGGACCAAAGATTATAACCACCTGTAGTGTGAACTACACCTTTGGGCTTTCCAGTAGAGCCTGAAGTATAAAGAATAAAAAGTCTATCTTCACTATTCATTATTTCTGGTTCACACTGATCTTTTTGATCTTTTAATAATTCGTGCCACCATAAATCTCTATCATCAACCATCGAAATGTTTTTTTTGGTTCGTTGAACAACAACAACTTTTTCAACAACTTTATCTGCCCCATTTTCAATTGCCGCATCAACTGCTTGCTTAAGTTCAATCACTTTATCTTTTCTAAAACCCCCATCAGCAGTAATAACATATCTTGCATTTCCATCAATTAACCTATCTTTTAAAGCTTCTGAAGAAAATCCTCCAAAGACAACTGAATGAGGTGCGCCAATTCTTGCACAAGCTAACATCGCAAACATCGCTTCAGGAATCATCGGCATATAAATACATACCAAATCTCCTTTTTTTACACCAATTGCTTTTAATGCATTAGCTGCTTTACATACCTCTTTTAGGAGTTCTTCGTAAGTATATTTTTTGCTATCTCCCGGTTCGCCTTCCCATATAAGTGCGGTCTTAAGTCCAAGCCCTCTCTTAATGTGTCTATCTAAGCAGTTGTACGTAATATTGAGTTTCCCTTCTTTGAACCATTTAAAAAAGGGCGCATTTTCGTTATCTAATACAGTTTGAAATGGCTCAAACCAATCTAATTCAGATTTTGCAAAAGATTCCCAAAACTGAATAGGATTATCTGATGCTTGTTTTTTTAGATTTAGTAATTCTTCTTGAGTACTAATATTTGAGTTTTCTGCAAATTTTTTTGATGGAGGAAAAATTCTCTTTTCTTCAAGTATGTTATTGATTGAATTTTTTTTATCTAATGACATTAAATAAATCTATGCTTAATAAATTTAGTCGAAAAAATTAGGGTTTTCAAAAATTTTAATATTAATTTAGCTCAAAGATTTATTTCTAATAGATCTAGTAAATACGGCTTAGAACAAATTCTGGAAGAGCCATTAAAGCTCTTTTATATTCTGAATCAGGAAGCCAGACTATAGCTTCCTTAGAAAGCATTGCAAAATCCTCAGCCAGTTTTCTTGAACTTTCAATAGCTTTAGAGTTCATGATGATATTAAGAGCATCATCTAAATCATCTTTTTCAGCAAGTTCTCTGTTTATAAGAACTGACAATTGTTTATTTTCTTCTAGGGCATATAAAACTGGGGCGGTAAGATAACCACTAGCAAGATCACTTACAGCAGGTTTTCCAAGTTGTTTATCATTACCAGTAAAGTCAAGAATGTCATCTACAACTTGGAATGCTAAACCAATATTTTTGCCAAAATCGTACAGCGAGTTCAAGTTCTCGTCATTAATCCCACTCAAAACTCCAGCTGCTTTGCAACTATTGGCTATTAATGATGCTGTTTTACAATAACTTTTATTGATGTATTTGGGGAAAGATTGAGCCGAATCAAATCTATTTAAGTTTTGTTTAATTTCACCTTCTGCTAAATCCATTATTACTCTACTAAGTAATTTAACTACATTTACATTGTCAAGATTTGCTAGGTGCCAACTTGCTTGAGCGAATAAAAAGTCACCCGCCAAAACAGCTACTCTGGTATTAAATCTACTATGAACTGTATCAACTCCTCTTCTTGTAGAAGCCTCATCAACAACATCATCATGGACTAATGAGGCTGTATGAATCATCTCAGTTATTTCAGCAAGCCTTTTATGTTTGGTTGTCAAGCAAAATTCCGGAGATATAGCTTTTGAAATCAATAAAACTATCCCAGGTCTCAACCTTTTCCCCCCAGCACTAAAAAGGTGTTCTGCTGCGGCTTGAAGAATTGGGTGGCCAGCTCCTATTAGATTTTTCAGTTCTAAAATAAGATCATCAAGATCATTTTCAACTGGTTGTAGTAGCTCTGTTACTGTATTCATGATTGACCTCTTATATATCTTAAGGAATCAAACATTACTTCGGAGGTTAACCACCCTAATTTCTTTATTAATTCCAAGCCAAAATTTTACTTTATTGGAAAACTTATCTCTTTCTGAAGTAACAAAAAATTTGACATTTTCGAGAGAAATACTCTCATAGCGGTCAGTTTCTGGAATAGCAAAAGATTCATTAAATTTTTTTATTAATGCTACCGATGGATCAATAATTTTTATATTTGAATCTAATTTTTTTCTTAAAAAGTCATAAATTAAAGGATAGTGACTACATCCAAGTATTAATTCTTCAATATTTTTGTTTATCAGTGGTCTTAAGTATAAGTCTGAAAGACTATTTAACTTGTCAAGATTTAATTTTTCTTTTTCAATTTCTGATACAAATTCTGGACATTCTTGCTGAAATATTATCGTATTCTCTTTTTTATCATTTATAGCTTTCTTGTAATACGATGATCGAACAGTTGTTCGTGTTGCTAGGACACCAATTATTTGTTTATCAACTATTTCCGATACTGAGTTTATAAGGTCAAAACAAGGGACCTTTAAATTTTCTTCTAGGATATCAAGCGCACACGCGTTTGTGGTGTTACAAGCAACTAAAAGTGCATCCAAATTCTTATCAACAAAAAAAGTACAAATCTCCTCTGCAATTAATCTTATCTCTTTAGAATTTTTGTTCCCAAAAGGTATTCTTTTTGTATCCGCCAAATAAAAAACTTCTACATCTTTACGCGTTTTTAGTAAAGAATTAAGAATAGTAAAACCACCTATTCCGCTATCAAATATACCTATTTTAAGTTTCACCCTACTTTATCTAGATATTCGAGGATGCCTTTTGCAATTGCATAGGCTAATCTTTTTCGATGTGTTATTTTTTCTAATCTTCTTGCATCTAATCTTCCTGTTAAAAAGCCAATTTCTACAAGAACTGCAGGCATCCTAGTATTTTTAATAACATAAAATCGACCTTGTTTAACTCCTCGATCAGGACTCCCAGGGGAAACTCTTAAAATTTGTTTTTGAATTCTTTTCGCGAGTAATCTTCCTCTCCACCCTCTGTAATAAAAGGTTTCCAATCCATTTATGTCTCTTCTTTTACCTCTCGAGGCATTTGCATGAATACTTACAAAGATATCTGCATCCGTATTATTAGCAATGGAAACTCTTGGAGGTAAATCCAAATCAACGTCATTTGTTCTAGTCAATCTTACTTTGACACCTTTCTCAGAAAGTAAATTTTTAATTATTTTTGAAACCTCTAGAACAATATCTGTTTCTCTAATACCACCAATACCTATTGCTCCTGGATCAGGTCCTCCATGCCCTGGATCGATTACAACCTCAAACTTATTTCGTTTTACCTCTGGGAGTTTAAAGTAACCATAATTGTTTTTCTTCTTATGAATTAAATTTTGATTTGCTTTGATATTTCGTCTTTTCTTTTCAACTAAACCTTCACCAATCTTTTTAAATGTATATTTTGGCTTAAATAGTTTTATTCTCCATCTGTTTTGATCTAAGCCAACCATTTGCCATGTCAAAGGTTTCAAATAAGTCTCTTCCTTGAATTCAATTACTAGTCTTGTTTTACCCTTGTCTGGTTTACCTAATCTAATTTCTTTTATTGGGCCATTACCTTTTATTGTTCTGGGATTTTTTAATTCTCCTGGAAAATCTACCCAGAATCTATCTCCCGATATTTGGTTAGCCTTTTGAAAGTATGCTTTTAAATTTGTATTTGATTTAGTTCTTAATTCTAAAACCCCATTAGTATTTATAGCCCATGCTGCAAGAGCACTTGAAGATTTAACTGGAAGGATTGAAGAATTTAAAAATAAAAAAACGGATAAATAACGAGAAAGTTTATTATCTAAAAACTTTATCATTAGTTTGGAAACAATTTGTTTTTTCTATGTTTAAGGCTTGGCATTTGCTCCCTAATTTTCTTTACTCTTTCTTTATCAGCAGGTGCTACTGCAGCTCCCTGAGTTTTCCCAGCATCAGATAAAACTGTTCCCCAAGGGTCAATTACCATTGCATGGCCATGACTTTGCCTTCTTCCATAATGAATCCCAGTTTGAGCTGGAGCGACTACATATGCTGTATTTTCAATTGCTCTTGCTTGTAATAGGATTTGCCAATGATCTTTTCCAGTAAATGCTGTAAAAGCTGCGGGAATCATAATTAGCTCCGCACCATTGGAAGACAAATATCTATAGAGTTCGGGAAATCTAACGTCATAACAAATCGACAATCCTATTTTGCATAAACCTGGGACATCCACAACAGGTGGATAATCTGCTCCAGATAAAATAGTAGATGATTCTTTATATAAATTTCCATCTGGCAAATCAACATCAAACAAATGAATCTTGTCGTATTTTGCCAAAATTTGTCCATCTTTCCCAAATAAGGCTGATCTATTAAAAGTATGACTATCATCACCAGCCGGGACGGGATACCCTCCTCCCAAAAGAAATACTTGATATCTTTGTGACATAGTTTTTAGGAAATTTGAACACTTCTCAGACAATTCAGAGGCTAATCTAAGTTTTTCATCATCTCCTCCCAAAAAAGCAAAATTCTCAGGCAATCCTATTAACTCAGCACCTCTTCTAGCAGCTAATTCAATCTGTTCTTCTGCTTCAGTAAAATTTGCTTCAACATTTGAAGTACTTGTAATTTGCAATGCAGCTACCAAAAAATCAGTCAAGAC
Organism: Prochlorococcus sp. AG-355-G23; assembly: GCA_003278765.1. Classification (GTDB taxonomy): domain Bacteria; phylum Cyanobacteriota; class Cyanobacteriia; order PCC-6307; family Cyanobiaceae; genus Prochlorococcus_A. Next base: position 10,261 of record QCDK01000011.1, on the reverse strand, counting down.
TTTACTCCTAATGAACCAATTCGTAAATCATGAGGCACGAATCACACCTCTTTCAACTTGAGCTGGAACAATATCTAAGCAATCAAGTTCAGAGCAACATTTAAAATCATCCTCATAATCTCCAAGACTTGTCAATCTTTTGCCATGGGTTGCTGTTTTTAAACATTTCAAAATATCATTTTTCCAGACATCCCAAAGTGCCAAAGCAGCTTGTAATTCGTCATTCAGAATATTAATTTCGAAATCACAATTCTGTTTTAGGTATGATGCCAAAGCACCCGCAGCTAAAGAATCCTCAAGTGAATAAGAGCCTTCCCAGCCACTACCAAGTATTAAAACATTTTCACCTTTTAATGAAATGATTTTTTCGGCAACTGCTTTCCTATTTGGGAGCCCCATAGCAAATAAATGCTTAGCATTTTGAACTTTTTGCAATGATTTAGTCCCATTAGTCGTACTCATAAATAGTCTTTTACCCTGAACAACTTTTTTTGTAACTGATAAAGGAGAATTTCCTAAATCAAAACCCTCAATCTTCTTGCCGCCTCTTTCTCCAAGCATTAGTCTCTTTTCAGCTTGCCACTTAATTGCCGATTCTTTTAACAAATTTAAATCTGCAAAAACTTGTATTGAATCAGCTCCATTTTTTAAAGCCCAAGAAATTGTGGTTGTAGCTCTTAAAACATCAATGACCACTGCTATGTCTGGACTATTTTCGGGAACATCCTTTGCAACGTGATAATAAGTAAGATTAATAATCAAATCCTTTGTCTGATTTATTATAGAAAACAGTTACTTAATTTGATTATTTTTTTTTTAAAAACAAACTTATTGATAATATAAAACTAATTTGTTTTAACAGAAATCTTATCAAGTAATTAATTTGCAAATGAATAATATCTGCACAATAAGAGGTGGAGTTAATCTAAAAGGAAAAGTAAAAGTGCCTGGAGATAAATCTATTTCTCATAGAGCTCTAATAATTGGAAGTATTGCTAAGGGTGAGACGACCATTGAAGGATTCTTACATTCTGAAGATCCACTTTCAACTGCTGATTGTCTAAGAAAGTTAGGTGCAAAAATACCAAAAATAAAAAAAAATGAGCCTTTTACGATTTCAGGATTGGGTCTTGATGGATTAAAAGAGCCAAAAGAAATTCTCAATTGTGGAAATTCAGGAACCACTATGAGGTTATTAATGGGTTTATTAGCCGCACAAGAAGGTAAGAATTTCATCTTAACCGGGGACGCTTCTCTTAAGGAAAGGCCAATGCTAAGAGTTGGCAAACCGTTATCTTTGATGGGTGGCAAAATTTATGGAAGGGAAGGCGGTAACAAAGCTCCAATTTCAATTGATGGAAAAAAACTTAAGGGATGTGTTATTGGCACTCCAGTGGCAAGTGCTCAAGTGAAATCGGCAATATTATTGGCAGGCCTTAATGCTTCTGGGACTACTTCTGTAATTGAACCAGCATCATCGAGAGATCATACTGAAAGAATGCTAAAAGCATTTGGAGCAGACATCAGTATCAGAGGAGAATTAGGAAGGAATGTAGTTATTAAGTCAGGAAGCGACTTAATTGGTCAGAAAATATTGATCCCTGGAGACATAAGCTCTGCTTCTTTTTGGATGATTGCTGCATCTATTGTTCCAAATTCAGAGGTTTTAATTCAGAATGTCGGATTAAATCCCACTAGAACAGGTATTTTAAATGTAATGGATTCAATGGGGTGCAATTATGAGATTTTAGATAAATCGACTATTGCAGGTGAACCAATTGGATCTATTAAAGTAAAGACTTCAAATAATTTAAGATCATTCACTATTGAAGGAGATATCCTCCCAAAACTTATAGATGAAATTCCTATCCTTACTGTGGCTGCCTGTTTTTGTAATGGAATTTCTGAAATTAAGGATGCACAAGAATTAAGAGTTAAGGAGACAGATCGATTAAAAGTAATGGCACGACAGTTAAAAAAATTCGGCGCTGAAATAACAGAAAAAGAGGATGGGTTAATTATAAATGGGCAATCAAAATTTCATTCTGCGGAGGTAGATAGTGAGACAGATCACCGAGTAGCAATGAGTCTTGCTATTGCTTCACTTCTTGCTAAAGGTACCTCAAGAATAATGAGATCTGATGCTGCTAGCGTCTCGTATCCAACTTTTTGGGAAGAGCTGGCCAAACTAACTAACTACTAACTAGCCTAAAAAGTTTTTGTCTGAATTAATAGAAGTTTTAACTAAAGATGGTAGTTACTCTTTAAGAAGTGTTTTTTTTCAAGAGAACTTCCATAGTTTATTGGGCGCATTCGAGGAAACAAAGTCAAAGTTTACAGCTACTTCTAATTTGCAAAGATTTAAGTGCAAATCACTCAATGTTTTAGATATATGTTTTGGTTTAGGATACAATTCAGCTTCTTTATTAAATGAATTAATAAAACAAAAATCAAATTTAAATTTGTATGCATTGGAGATTGATAAAAAGCCTCTTGAATATTCGCTTAGAAATGAATCATTCCTTAAGTTATGGGATCCAAAAGTCAAAAAAATATTTGGATCACTTTATCGAAAAGATTACTTTGAGGATCAATTTTTTAAATGCAGTATTTTGTGGGGTGACGCCAGAGAAAAAATTAATATTATTCCTTCCTCTATTAAATTCGATCTGATTTATTTAGATGGTTTTTCTCCTCAAAAATGCCCACAATTATGGACGATTGAATTTTTATCCAAAGTCACAGAAAATCTTAATCCTCAGGGTTATTTAATAACTTATTCTTCATCCGCAGCAGTAAGAAAAACCTTGAGAAATCTTGGATTAGAAATTTTTACTATTAAGCCAAATTTTAAAAAAAGAAGTTTTTGGAGTCAGGGGACTGTCGCAATATCAAAATTTGACAAGAATAAATTGAAACCTAATTTCAATTTTGAAAAGTTATCTTTAATGGAAGAAGAACATCTTTTAACTAAAGCTAGTATTCCATATAGAGATCAAGATTTGAACTCAAGTAAAGACGTTATAATCAGGAGAAGGTTAGATGAGCAATTATTCTCAAATCTATTATCTACAAATATATGGAGAGAGAAGTGGGGAATGACGAAGTTATCCGTTAAGAGTTAGATTTAAATTAGGATTTCATATAAACATGTTAAGTGTTGCGATATTAGCGGCAGGCAAGGGCACTAGGATGGAAAGCTCATTGCCAAAAGTTTTACATAAAATTTCTGGCAAAAGTCTTCTACAAAGAGTAATTGATTCATGTATCGAATTAAAACCTGATCAAATTTTCGTAATTACTGGACACAAATCTAAAGAAGTAAAAAAATCAATCCCAAACAATAAAAAAATCAAAGTTGTTGTTCAAGAACCTCAATCAGGAACCGGTCATGCTATCCAGGTACTTTGTAAAGAAGTAAAAAAACATGAAGGGAATCTTTTGGTACTTAACGGCGATGTACCACTCATTAGACCTAGTACTCTAAAAAGACTTCTGTATTCACACGATTCCAAAAATGCTGATGTTTCTTTAATTACCACAAAGAAAACAAATCCTCATGGATATGGCAGAGTTTTTTTGAAGGATGACTTTATAGAGAGAATTGTTGAAGAAAAAGATTGCAATGATCTAGAAAGAGAAAATCAATTAATAAATGCAGGTGTTTACTGTTTTAACTGGGGCAACTTGTCAGAAATAATTAATACCTTGCAAAGCAATAATAATCAAAAAGAGATTTACTTAACAGATACAATATCTTTGCTAAAAAATTCCTTAAGTCTCGAGATAGATGATAATGGAGAGCTTCAAGGAATTAATAACAGAATTCAACTATCAGAGTGCGAGGAATGTATTCAGAATCTAATTAAAGAAAAACATATGCTTAATGGTGTAACTTTTATAAATAAAGCAAGTTGTTCAATTAGTGAAGAAGTTGAAATTGGTAAGGATGTAATCATAGAGGCTAATACACATATAAGAGGAAATACGAAAATAAATAGTCATTGCATTATCGGTCCAAATACTTTTATTGAGAATTCTTATGTGGGATTACAATGTGAAATTTCAAACTCGACTGTTTATGATTCTCAGATAATGGATCATATAAAAATTGGCCCTTATAGTCATATAAGACCTAATTCCAAAATATCTTCTCATAGCAAAATAGGTAATTTTGTTGAAATCAAAAATAGTCAAATAGAGGAAGAATCTAAAGTTAACCATCTAAGTTATATTGGTGATTCTGTTATTGGTAGATCTACAAATATTGGAGCAGGCACTATTACTGCGAATTTTGATGGACAGAAAAAATATCAAACAAAAATTGGAAAAAATTCCAGTATTGGGGCAAACACAGTTTTTGTAGCGCCAATAAATCTAGGGGAATCAGTAACAACAGGTGCTGGTTCAGTGATCACAAAAGACTCTCAAGATAATTCACTAGCCATCTCAAGAACTAAGCAAGTAAATATAGAGAATTGGAAAAAAAAGAAATCCTGATCTAGTTAATTAATTCAATAATTTTTTCAAGTTGCCAACATCTGCTCCCTTTTATAAGAACAGAATCACCTTTTTTTGTAGATTTGTTTATAACTTGAGGTACATCTTTAATATTATTAAAAACTAAGAATTTATTCTTATCTTTTAGATAATTGGTGTATTTTTTTTCGTTCTCTTTATCGCAAATAAATAAACACTTTTCTATATCTGAATTATTTATTAAGTTGAATATTTCTATGTGATATTTTTCAGATTCTTTTCCTAATTCTTGCATACTTCCAAATATGAAAAATTTATTTCTCGGTTTTTCAAGCAGGTTCTTAATACATGCTTTTACTGACTCTGGCGAAGCATTATATGATTCATCATATATTGTTGTTTTTACTGATTTAAGAATTTTATTCCTTCCACCTAAACTTACAAAATCAAATTTATTAAAACTTGCAAAATCAATGCCTAGTTCTTTAGCAACTGCATAAGCAAATAAGAAATTCGAAGCATTGTGAAATCCCTCAAATGAAATTTCAAAGGTATTTTCTTCAATTAAAATTGTTTTATTCGAGGGGTTATAAAATCCTCTCAAATTATTATCTTTCTTAAAACTCTCCTTTTGATTCTCTAAATTTAATAGTTTTACTTTTATCACTCTACCTTCCCAAAATTCTCTCAAAGTTTTTTCTAGTAATGGATCATTTGCTGGAATAATTACAACTCCTTCTGGATTTAAGAACTTACTAATTTCACACTTTGCATGAGCAATATTTTTTTTTGAGCCTAACAATCCAATATGAGCTGTACCAATGTTTGTAATAACTGCAATATCCGGTTCACTATATTTAGATAAATTCTCGATCTGTCCAAGACCTCTCATCCCCATCTCAAGAACTAAAACTTTATCCTCTGTATTTGTAGCAAGAATAGTAAGACCAACTCCAATCTCATTATTGAAATTTGCATGAGATAATTTAATTCTTCCAAGTTTATTTAAAACTCCCCCAATCATTTCTTTTGTTGTTGTTTTACCAACTGAACCAGTTATTGCGACAATAGGAATATTTAATTTTTTTCTTTTTAGCAATGCTAATTTTTGAAATGCCTCTAATGTGTCATTTACACCCCAATAAGGAAAATCACTAGGAAGTAATCTTTGCATACCTTTTTTTATAACTACTGATTTAACTCCTTTATCTAAAACATTTGGAAGAAAACTATGTCCATCAAAATTTTTACCCTCGATAGCTATAAAAAGATCATTTTTTAATAAAGTTCTACTATCAATACTTATATTTTTAAAATTTAAAGAATCTCTTTTCCCCTCGCTCAGATTTTTAATATCCCCCAAAACGTTGTTTAATTCTGATAAAGAGAATTCCATTAAAAAATTAAGTCATACTTTTTTTAAAGAGGGATCAGCCGATTGTCCGTAAGAGAATTTTTCAATTTCAGCAAAATCCGGAGATGGTTCTTTTATTCCACAAACATCCTTATACATAATTTCGTATTCGAGAGCGGATCTTTGCCAACTAAACTCTTGGCTCATTGCTCTTTTTTGCAATAATTCCCAACTATCTTTATGCCTAAAAGCCTCCCACGACCTTACTAAAGATGTATAGAAGTCTATAGGTTCAAAGCGATCGAAGCAAAAACCAGTGCCAATATTATTTTCTGGATCATGAGGTAAAACCGTGTCAACTAGACCTCCTACTCGCCTTACTATTGGAATAGAACCATATCTCATAGCAAGTAGTTGACTAATGCCACAAGGTTCAAACCTACTTGGCATTAAAAATGCATCAGAGCCACCATAGATAAGTCTTGATAAAGAATCATCATAAGTAAGAAAAACAGAAAATCTTCCTGGGTAATCTAATGCAAGTTGCCACAATCCTGACTCTAAATATCTATCCCCAGTACCTAAAACAACTATTTGCGAATCTGTATATGCTAAAAGTCTTCTTGAAACTTGTAAAAGTAAGTCAACCCCTTTCTGATCAACTAACCTACTGACCATACCTAAAAGATATTTTTTAGGATTAACTTCGAGACCCATTTCTCTCTGCAGAATTTTTTTATTTTCTAGCCTATTTTCTAAATTCTTAATACTAAATTTTGCAGGTAAAACTGGGTCTTTAGCTGGATTCCATTCATCAAGATCTATTCCATTAAGAATTCCCCTTAATTTACCTGAAATGTAATTAAGTAATCCTTCAAGGCTTTCACCATATTCATGGGTTTTAATTTCATCTGCATAAGTAGGAGAAACAGCATTGACCCTATCTGCGTACAACATAGCCGCAGCCATTGTGTGGTCTCCATGCATATACCAAGGACACCAAGTCATTTTTTCAAGTTTCCATCTCCAAGGGCCTTGGTATTTTAAATTATGAATTGTGAAGACAGTACTAATTTCAGGATCCTGATGCATCCACACAGGGATCATGCCAGTATGCCAATCATGGCAATGGAGAACTTGAGGTTTCCAACAATTCCAGGCAAATTCTGCAGTGGCACTTGCAAAAAATGTAAAGCGCCAGTCCTCATTTTCGCCTCCGTATATTTGGTCAGAGTCAAATGTTGGATGACCCACTAGGTAAATCACATAATTATGAATGGGATGTTTTGCTTCATATACGGCGAAATCAGTGCCCATTGTATTTGCTCTAAAGACTGGTTCATTAGATACCTCTAAAAGACTCCACAATTTTCCATATCCTGGAATTATTACCCTTACATCGTGACCAAGTTTTATCAAAGATGGAGGTAACGAACCAACCACATCTCCCATACCTCCAACTTTGATCATTGGAGCACATTCAGCAGCGGCAAGAAGAATTCTCATTGATAATTATTTAAAAAGTTCTTTTGAAAAATAAACTAAGGTGTCCATTTATGGTCAGAAAAGTCTGGTGGACGCTTTTCAAGAAAGGCATCTCTACCTTCTTGAGCTTCTTCAGTCGAATAGAATAATTGGGTTGTGTATCCAGATAATTCTTGAATACCAGCAATCCCATCACTCTCTGCATTGAATGAAGCTTTAAGAATACGAATAGCAGTTGGACTATTTCGTAAAATCTCTCTTGCCCAGATTACACCCTCAGCTTCTAATTCTTCAATCTTTGTAATTGCATTTATCAAGCCCATCTTAAGAGCTTCCTTGGAATTATATTTTCTACATAAAAACCAAATTTCTTTTGCTTTTCTTTGACCAACAAGTCTTGCTAAATAACTAGAACCAAAACCCGCATCAAAACTACCAACTCTTGGACCTGTTTGACCAAATATTGCATTTTCAGAGGCGATACTGAGATCACAAATTAAATGAAGTACCTGGCCTCCTCCAATTGCAAAGCCAGGTACTAAGGCAATAACCACTTTAGGCAAACTTCTTATTAATCTTTGAAGTTCAAGTACATTTAATCTCTGCTTACCTTCATCATTTTTATATCCATTTTCACCTCTTACACTCTGATCACCTCCAGAGCAAAAAGAATAAATACCTTTCTTGTCAGGTCCCGCCCCTGTAAAGAGAACTACGCCAATAGTTTCATCATTTCTTACGATATTAAATGCGTTAATGAGTTCATCTACAGTTTGTGGCCTAAATGCATTTCTTTTTTCAGGCCGATTAATTGCAATTCTCGCAATTCCCTCATCTGATTTGTGAAACAATATATCTTCATAAGATTTGCATTCTGACCAATTTAAAGTTGTTTTACCTGGTAATACTTGCATGAAACCTAATTATTCAAAAATAGAAAATGAAAAATTTAACTGCCAATTATTTTTTCTAGCAGGGAATTTTTTTCACAAATTTCACTTTCTGGATCAATATCAACTTTAATTATTACAGATTTCTTGATAGAAATGCTCCAATCGAATGCCTCTCGTAATTTTTTAAAATTTGCCACACTCTTAAAGTTTACTTGATATCCCTCTGCGAGTTTTGACCAGTTTATTTCTTTTGGCATAAGAAAAAGTTTTTTTAATTCATCTTCTTTTAAATTTTCTTTATAAATACGATTAAATATATTTCCGCCATTATTATTTATCAAAAGAATTGTTAAATTCATGTCGATTGAATTTTCAATCAGCCAACCATTTATATCATGGATAAAAGCCAAATCTCCAGTAACAAGAAGTAGAGGATTTTTAATTCTTGAAATACCCAATGCAAGAGATAAAGTGCCGTCTATGCCGGAAGCTCCTCTAAAGCTGAAACAATTTCTTGTTAAAGTACCATTCTCAGAAAATGTAAGCCAATCTCTAATAGGGCTACTCGCGGAGAGCATTATGGGATTTTCAGCTGGCCAAAGTTTTGGAACAAGATTTGCAAGCTTATACTCAGAAATTTGATTATCTTGAGTAATTTGCTCTTTTAAAATTTCTTTAATCTGCTCACCTTCCTCTATTAAATCTAGAGCCATCGGAGAAGATAATAAATTAGCAATGTTGTCTTTTGAAGATGTTATTTTTACATCAAATTGATCTGAAGGAAGCATTCCAAGAAGGCCTTGTACATTATGTCTAATAATTTCTTGAATATCTTCACTAGCTGATTTTGCTACTCTTTGCAAAACTTCTGGAGATTGTTTTTGTAAATATTGGATTAAATCATTCTCATCGTTTGGATCATTATTTTCAGTAGCAAGAAATTCTGGATTAAACATTTCTACAACTTCAAGATATAAAAACACTACATCATCACGTACCCATTAATCTAAATTATTAAGGGCAGGGAACCGAATAGGTCCAATTTTATTAAACGGCCAATATCTAAAAATAGCTTTACCAATAACCTTTTCATAGGGTAAAAATCCCCAAATATGTGAGTCCATACTGTTATTTCTATTATCTCCCATCACCCATAATGACTCTTCTGGGACAATAAAAGGCCCTATAGAATAATTAATATTTTTGTCAAAAAAGTAATTTTTTTGAGCGATATCATTTAAGTAAAGGTTACCGTCTCTTACTTCTACTTTGTCTCCAGGTATTCCAATTACTCTTTTTATTAGTGCAGTATCTGCTTCATAACCAGCATTAATTAATTGCTCCGGAACGTTAAAAACAACTATTTTATTCTTTAATTTTGAAAGATTTGATTTGGAAGTGATTTTGGGGGTTACTTTCTCAACAAGAATTTTATCTTGTATTTGAAGAGTTGGAAGCATTGAACCGGAGGGAATCCATCTTGGCTCAATAACCTGCCATCGTATAATTAAAGCTATAGATATCCAGATTAAAAGATTTTTTAAATCCTTTATTATTGAATTTCTTTTTTCTTGAGTTGTAGACATGTTTTATTTAATTCAGTTATAAGGAAAATCCCAAAGCATTTATATAAATTATGACATCATCTATTGAATGCAAAAATTTTCTTAGAAGTTTACAACTTTTGAATCTCTTAATTAAAATAGGAGTTCAAAATTTAATACTATGTCCAGGTAGTAGATCAGCACCCCTAGCGCTAGCTGCTGGAGAATTAAATAAATTAGGACTGGTAAATATTTTTAATTCAATAGATGAGAGATCTGCGGGATTCCACTCTCTTGGAATTTCTGCTGCATCAGGTAATCTTTGTTTAGTTATTACCACTTCTGGGACTGCCGTAAGTAACTTATTGCCAGCAGCAGTTGAGGCAGACCGATCTTGTAAAGGTATTATATTTCTTACTGCTGATAGACCCTTAAGATTAAAAGATTGTGGTGCTAATCAAACAGTAAATCAAGAAGATTTTTTGAGTTCAGTCTGCAGAAGAGTT
>QCDK01000010.1 GCA_003278765.1 Prochlorococcus sp. AG-355-G23 | reverse complement strand
CTGGATTTTTCTTCCATTATTTATATCTTCAATTACTGGTCTTCTTTATAGGGTTTCAAAAGATTTACTGGGTTACTCTAGAGAACAAGTTCATTGGTTAATGTCTCTCCATGAGGGCGAATGGCTTGGAGAACATGGAGAACTTATATACGTAATATTAAATTCCCTTGGAGTTTTATGGATGCTCGTCACAGGATTCCAAATGTTTTCAAAAACAATTTCATTTACCAAAAAGGTTACTAAAGGCGAGTCAAAAGGTTAAGATATAGAACTTGTAGGATAATAATGACCAAAATGGCCAAAGAGAAACAAGAGAAAGATTTAGAAACCGTTATTAAAGCTGACGCATCAGTTGATGTATCAGTTGAACAAAAAGGGGGAAATACGGGTTCTGAGACTACGCAAACCTTAAGCGCATCCAATCTTATTAAGGAATTTGAGAACGAACAATTAAAAAAAGAATTACCAGAAATTTATGTTGGTGACACTGTTAAAGTTGGAGTAAAAATTACAGAGGGTAATAAAGAAAGAGTCCAACCTTATGAAGGTGTTGTCATAGCGAAAAGGCATGGAGGAATTAATCAGACTATTACAGTTAGAAGAATTTTTCAGGGTATAGGTGTAGAAAGAGTATTTATGCTACATAGTCCACAGGTTGCCTCTCTAAAAGTTGAACGTAGAGGTAAAGTAAGAAGGGCTAAGTTATTCTATCTGAGAGATAGAGTAGGAAAAGCTACACGCGTAAAACAACGCTTCGATCGATAAAGTTGTAAATTAATCAACTTATTGGTCGCAAAGGCGCTTATAATCATTTAAATGCGTCGTTAGTTCAGTTGGTAGAACGCAGGTCTCCAAAACCTGATGTCGGGGGTTCAAGTCCTCCACGACGCGTTTGATCAACATTATGTAAATCATTTTTTCATAAGATGGAGTTAGATCTTCAACCTGGGGACGTAGTTAAAGTCCTAGAATCAGCAGCTTTAGGATGGGTTCGTGCAAGAGTCATCAGAGTTAAATCTGGTGGGAGAGTTGTAGTACAAAGTGACCAAGGTAGAGAATTTACCGCTAGGGGCAACCAAGTTAGGTTGATAGAACCTGCTGGTTTTAGACCTCAAAAATAAATAGTTGTTTACATTCAAGCGGCAGTAAAACTAACTATTTCTGTAAATCCTCAAATTAATAAAATTTTTTTATTACAACACCATTAATTAAGTATTATGATCTGATAATTTTAAGAATGAAGTTCTAAATAAATTTAGAACAAAAATCTGGGACCGTAGTTCAACTGGTTAGAGCACCGCCCTGTCACGGCGGAAGTTGCGGGTTCGAATCCCGTCGGTCCCGTTTTTTCTAAAAGAAATTTGGAAAAACGTTTAAGACTAGCCCCGAGTCCAACTGGTTTATTTCATATTGGGACAGCGCGAACAGCACTATTCAATTGGTTGTATGCACAAAAAATAGGTGGAAAATTTCTTATTAGAATAGAAGATACAGATTTTCTTCGATCTAAAACCGAATATACAAAAAATATATTAGAGGGATTGAAATGGCTTGGACTTAAATGGGATGAAGAACCTTTAAAGCAAAGTGAACGAATTTCGATTCACAAAAGTCATATCAAAAAACTATTGGAATGTGGAGCTGCATATAGGTGCTTTACCTCAGAAGATGAAATATCTGAATTAAGAGAAGAACAAAAAAAGAAAGGACTACCTCCAAAGCATGATAATAGACACAGAAGTCTTTCAAAAGAAGAAATAGAAACATTCATATCCCAAGGGCGGACTTCAGTAATAAGATTTAAGATTGATGAAAAAATTGATATTAAATGGGTAGATCAGATAAGAGGCGAAATCAAATGGCAAGGGAAGGATTTGGGCGGTGATTTAGTTTTATCAAGAAGGGCTAAGGGATATGAGATTGGTGATCCTTTGTATAATCTTGCAGTTGTAGTTGATGATAATTTTATGAATATTACTCACGTTGTAAGGGGCGAAGACCATATCTCAAACACTGCAAAGCAAATATTGATTTATAAAGCATTAAATTTTAATTTACCAACTTTTTCGCATACGCCCTTAATACTAAATAGCGAAGGAAAAAAATTATCTAAGAGAGATTGCGTTACTTCAATCGACGAATTTAGAGAAATGGGATATTTACCTGAAGCCCTATCGAACTATATGGCATTTTTAGGTTGGTCTCCAAAATCTGCCGACAAAGAAATACTTTCACTTGAAGAAATATCTGAAATTTTTGACTTATCAGAAATAAATAAATCTGGAGCCAAATTTAGTTGGGAAAAACTCAACTGGATTAATTCTCAATATATAAAAAATTTGGAATCAATAAAGTTAATTGAAATCATGAGAAAATACTGGGATGACAATGGTTGGGAACCGCCATCTCAAGAATGGGCTAATAAATTAGCAATTTTGATTAGAGACTCTATGACTCTTTTAAAAGATTCAATTGATCAATCAAAACCATTTTTCTTAATACCTACAATTCAAAAAGAAGGTCAAGATTTTCTGGAAAACCGGGAAAGCAAATTATCTTTAAAACTAATTTTAAATTATTTAATTGAGCAAAATACTATAAAACTAAATAAAGAGAAAGCTAAAGAAATAATAAACGAAATCTCAAAAAAGCATAATATTAAAAAAGGGATATTAATGAAGTCATTAAGAGTAGCCTTTTTTGGATCTCTCAGTGGGCCAGATTTAATTCAAAGTTGGGAGCTTTTCGCAGAGAGTAAAACTGATAGAACTCGAATTGAAAGATGTCTTTAATCAATCAAAATTATTTTTTTGGCCTAATTTAAGTCTATTTACCAAAGGTTTAGCTGAAAGTCCTTGTATTCCTACTGTCATCAAAATAGTAAGAAAAACTAAACCTTGTAAACGGCCAGCCCCAAGGATACCAGCCTGCTCTAATCTGATAGAAAAAAGAGAAGCCACAGCTGCAGTAACAATACCTCTTGGGGCTAACCAGGCTAAAAATATTTTTTCTTTTAAGTTCAAGTCTCCCCCCATAGTTGCTATCCAGATAGAGATAGGGCGAACAATTACCATCAACATAAAAACGCAAACAACCCCTCCCCAGCCTAGCGGACTTAATTCACCCCAAGAAACGTCAGCGGCCAAAAGAGGGAAAAGAACTGTTATTGCTAATTGAGCTAATTCACCTATTAGATTATCCAATCTCTCCTTATCTATGACTTCTCTTTTGCCTACAATAAAACCTGCCGCAACTGAAGCCGGCAAGCCTGATTCTGGTAAAAAATATTCGCAAATTCCATACACCAGGAAAATAAATCCAAGAGTAACTTGAAGCTCTATACCAAATGAGGCTTCATTTTTTATTTTTTTTAAAATTTCTGATAGTAACCATCCTGCACTTAATCCGATCAAAACTCCTCCCCCTAATCTTTGCATTAATGCTATAAATACATCGTTAATCCCACGAAGATCTCCTAAAGTCAATTCTAAAAGAAGTAATGCTAGTACCGCACCAATTGGTTCAAGCAGCAACCCCTCAGCTTTTAAAACTTCCGAGAGTGGGGAAGCTAATTTTATTTGTTCCACTAATGGAGAGACAACTGTTGGTCCAGTCGCTAGAACTATGGCACTATATATTCCTGCGACTTGCCATGAGAGGCCAGCCAGCAAATGAGCAATGAAAATTCCAGCTGATAATGAAATAAAAAGTCTTACCAATGAAATTTTTAAAACAGTATTTCTTATATTCCCCTCAGGCAGTTTTAAATTTAATCCCCCTTCAAAAAGAACTAAACAGACCAAAAGCCCCACAATAGTTTCAAGCCCTTGTCCGAGATCTAAAGGCTCAACAAGTCCCAATCCTGATCTTCCAATTAATAATCCAGAAAGCAATAAAATAACAACACTTGGGAATCCTGTAAAAGAAGAAAATAATCGAGCGCAAGCTCCTGCAAATACAGTTATCCCCCAAAGTAATCCAAGCCTTTCAGGCGTCATATAAAATTATAAATAATAAAAACATTCATTATTTTGATTAAATCAACAATCTTATCTCTAGTCCAATAAAAACAATACTTTTTAATTTAATTCATCGGCTTAACAAGAGTATTTTAAAAATTCTTTCAAAAATACTTTTAAGAAAATTAATTTTATTTCTATTAAGAAAACTGGCTTATTAAAGCAATTATTATAAAAATAATTCCTATACCAACAGTTGCCATCCTTCCATTCCATATTTCGGCTTGAGGGGTAAAACCTCTTTTCCACAAATTCAATTCCTTTTTATCAACGAAGTTTTTTGTCTCTTTAATCTCGATTTTAGGTTGTTTGTTCATTGAAATTAGAAAGGAGGGTTTTCTGCATAAAGGGTATTTGCTTGTTCAATTGATAGTCTTCCTGCGACACCTAATTTAAGAGAACTTAAATGATCCTTAAATTTGATTCTGAACAACGCCGCCGCTCCAATCATTGCCGCATTATCTGTGCAAAGATCTAGAGGCGCTAAATGAACTTTAATAGATTTTTTACTAGCTTCACTAATCATCATTTTTCTTAATGTATTGTTAGCAGCTACTCCCCCAACCACAACTACGTTATCTAAGCTATGATCTTCTGCGCATTTTATTGTTCTCTCTACTAAGACCTCTGCCACTACTCTCTCAAAACTTGCAGCAATATCTGGAATTGGAACGGTCTTCCCAGCCAAATTAATTCTCTCAACTAATCTTAATACAGCAGTTTTTAAACCACTAAAAGAGAAATCATATTTAAGAAATCCACCTTTTTTATCAGAGATCTTACATTTTGGTAATTTAAATTTCATTGGGTCCCCATTTTTAGCAATCTTTTCAATTGCTGGTCCTCCTGGATAACTAAGTCCTAATAGTCTGCCAACTTTATCAAAGGCTTCTCCAGCAGCATCATCAAAACTTTTCCCAAGTCTTTGCATCCCCCTACTATCATCTACCTTTATCAATTCAGTATGCCCGCCGCTAACAAGTAATGTAAGAAAAGGTTTCTTTGGATAGTTTTCAGAAAATAGAATTGAAGATAAATGCCCCTCCAAATGATGAATCCCCAAAAATGGTTTTGAATGTAACATGCAAAGTGATCTTGCAGTTATAGAGCCAACTCGTAAACAACCAACTAATCCAGGAGCTACAGTTGACGCAATATAATCCACTTCCTCAATTTTAATTTTTGCTTCTTCTAGTGCCTTATCTAAAACAAAAGGTAATAATTCTAAATGCTTTCTAGCTGCAAGTTCAGGCACAACTCCTCCCCATTTTGAATGATCTTCAATTTGAGAGGCTATTATATTTGAATGTATTCTGAAAGTATCGCCAATATTAGAAACTATTGAGACAGATGTCTCATCACAACTTGTTTCAATAGCTAAAACTTTATGCATTTTTGATTCAACTTGTTCTATTTTAATATTAATTTCTTAATTAACACACTATAAGGAATTAAAGATTGCAACTTATGAAATTCTTTTTTTCAATCATAACCTCAGTTTTTCTGTTCCTCGGAATTACTCCAATTGCTCTAGCTGCAAATGGGCCTGCCTTAAACGCTGATAGAGCTAGCACAGAATATACCGCTTCAGCCCTCACAAAATGCTCTGAAAATCCTAAATTCATTGAGAGAGCAAATTCTGCAACTACTCAAAAAGACATAGCAAGATTTGAAAGATATGGAAAAGCATCATGCGGAGATGATGGTCTTCCTCATTTAATAATTGGACCTCCTCTTGAGCCTTGGGGGGCCCTTCTAAATAGAGGTCATGAAGGAGATTTACTTATTCCCGGAGTATTGTTCATTTACATTGCTGGAATTATAGGTTGGTCAGGAAGAGAATATCTCATTGAATCAAAAAAGACTAAGAATCCAGCAGATCTTGAGATCATTATTGACTTAGACTTAGCCAGAAAATGTCTTGTAAAAGGAGCCCAATGGCCTCTTCTCGCTAATAAACAAGGTAGAAATGGAGATTTAAGAGAGAAAGACAACAATATTACACTTAATGGGCCTCGCTAAACATCCTTTAAAAACTTTCAAAAAAAATGTTCAAAATTCTAAACACAAAATTTGTCAGATCTGCTCCAGTAGTAGCAGCAATTTGGCTAAGCCTTACAGCTGGAATAATTATTGAATTTAATAGGTTTTTCCCAGATTTATTATTCCATCCAATGAGTTGATAAATAGAAAATAATCAAGTTTTTATTAACTTGATTATTTTTTTTGCTGTTTCATCAACATTGTGATTTGTTAATGAAAAATCAAATTCATTTGATACTGAAATCTCATAATTAGCCCTTGAGAGTCTTTTTTTAATTGCCTCTTCTTTTTCTGTGCCTCTATTTCTTATTCTTCTCTCTAACTCTTCTTTATCCGGAGGAAGTAAAAATATTGACTGTGAATTAGGAAACTTATTTTTTATTTGCCTTGCACCCTCTACTTCAATTTCTAGTAGTACGGTAAATCCCTCTTTTATTTTCTCATTAACAGAAGACAAAGGCGTTCCATAATAGTTTCCAGCAAATTGAGCCCATTCAAGGAAAAGGTTTTGTTCAATCATTTCTTTAAACTTTTCTTGGTTTAAGAAATAATAATTTTCTCCGTCCTTCTCTCCCTCTCTAGGTTTTCTAGTAGTTGCAGATATTGAAAGCCAAAAATTTTTTTCTTTACCTAATATTTCTTTAACAACTGTTCCTTTACCTACCCCGCTGGGTCCAGTTAGGATGATAAGTTTTTTTTGATTTTTCATATTAAATTTTTTACAGTAAAATAGACATCTTGTGAATTAAAAAGAAATAATGCAAAAAGGTGTTCCACAGATAATGGATATTACATCTATTAGATCTGTCTTGCATTATTTGACAAAGAACATCCTACCTACAAAGTTTGAGACTGCCCAACAACCAGAGCCTAATACAATTCAATTATGTTTCAGAGGAGTTGATTCTCAAACATGGTTAGAAGTTTCATGGAATGGAGACTCTCCAAGAATACTAAAGATAAATAAGCCAGAAAAGATTGGAAGAGAAAGCACACTTTCTAAACAAATAAGATACGGATTAAAGTATATGGCTTTAATTTCGATTGATCAAGATGATTTCGAGAGAGTTATAAAATTTAGTTTTGCGAAAAAACCTGGACATGAAATTAAAAAACAGGATATTGTAAAGGGACAAAAACTATATAAAAAATCAAAAAAACTAAAGAGATCTAGAGAATTAATAAAAGAAAGATTAAGTATTTACAAAACAAATATAGAGAGATTAGACGAATTCACTACGCTTCTAGAAAATTTAAATTCTTTAAATCATGAAAAACTTTTTATGAGAATCAAACTACTAGAAGAAATTATGGAAGAAATTTGTAAGGAGTTTAATATCAATATCAAGAAGCAAAAAGAAGATCAGAAAAGTACATATGAGATAGAGTCTTCACCAATTCAAGTTGATACTCCCACAGGATTGAAGCTTCAGGTAGGGCGAAATATGAGGCAGAATGATTTAATAAGCTTTAAGTTATCAAAAAAAGGCGATTTATGGTTTCATGCTCAGGAATCACCAGGCAGTCATGTAGTTTTGAAGTCTTCATCTAAAGTAGCATCTGAACAAGATCTTCAAATAGCTGCAGATTTAGCTGCTTTATTTAGTAAGGCAAAAAGAAACATTAAAGTTCCAATTAATTTAGTAAAGATTAAAGATTTGCAAAAAATCAAAAACGGAGGGCCGGGTTGCGTTTCCTTTAAAAATGGAGAAATTATTTGGGGAAATCCTACAAGAGGAGAAGATTACATTAAAAAAAATCTTAAAACAGTAATTTAGTTTATAATAAAAAAAATTTTTAAATTTAAATGTTTGATTTTCTTTTAGGCACGCATGAATTTTTAGGAAATCATAGTTTTCCAGAATTTATTGTTGGATATCTATTTGGTGCTGCATTAATAATTGGAGCTCCTACTGTTTTCTTACTACTTGCCTTCGTAAGCGCTTTAATGAAAACAAATGGGAAAATGGGTGGATATAGAGAATATGAAACTTATGGTGAATCATCTTTGAATGATGCCCCTCCTTTCTTATTACCAGATCCAACAAATCCTAAATTAAGCAAATAATTAAGTTTATCGAAAAATACATTGGACTTTGACAATATTAGCTTTAAACCTTTTTCTTACACAATTTTTATCAAATAATAATGAGAGATACAGGTCAAAGTGAAAATAAATTATCAGATTCGATGACTTTTAGTGATCATTTAGAGGAGCTTCGTCAAAGGATACTAAAATCAATTTACTCAGTACTTATTTCAATATTCTTTAGTCTTCTCATCATAAAGCCATTAATATCTTTTTTAGAGATTCCAGCTGGTGATATTCATTTACTACAACTTGCTCCAGGAGAGTTTTTATTTGTCGCTATTAAAGTTGCAGGTTACAGCGGATTGATAGTTTCTATACCTTATATTTTTTATCAAATAATATTATTCATTTCTCCTGGTTTAACAAAACAAGAAAAAAGTCTTATCTTGCCTGCAGTTTTTGGTTCAGGTCTTCTGTTTTTTTTAGGATTAATTTTTTCATGGTGGATATTAGTCCCTGCAGCAATAAATTTCTTCATTAGTTTCGGTGCTGATATTGTTGAACCAACTTGGTCTATAGAAAGATATTTTGATTTTGTTCTCTTATTAATGTCTAGCACTGCAATAGCTTTTCAATTGCCAGTATTACAATTTATTCTCGGTTCTCTCGGAATAATCACAACAGAGAAAATGATTTCGAATTGGAAGATAGTTGTAATTTCCTCTGCAATATTATCTGCAGTGATTACCCCTTCAACTGACCCATTGACTATGTCATTGCTATCTATATCGATTGTGTTTTTATTTTTTGTGGGTACTGGATTAACTTACTTATCAGAAAATCTTAAGTCAAAAACTCTTTCATCTTCTCATTAAGATCTAATTGCAAGCTGACAGCTCTACCTAACCTTGGCTTAGCATTTACTTTCTTTAACCATTCCCTTACTTCTTCTGAATATCCACATCTATTTAAAATCTCGATTTTATCAGCTATCGATTTTTTATATTCATCTTCACTTAAAGGGAATGATTCCTGTCCAAGAAATCCCCACATCATTTGAAAATACACGAATTTTCCTCTTTTAAAGAGTCTAAAATCATATTTTTTTCCCCAGCGATGAATTAAATAATGTATAACTTCATCAACTAGCAATGGGTTCATATAAATCAATTAATTAAGACTTCCTAAACTTTTACTTTAAATTATTAAAAGTCCTATCTATTTGCAACAGAAATTGAACAATTTGCTCCATAATAACTAATAAATAACAGAACCAAGTAGCGAATGACTCAATTAAGTTCCAATGATGTCCCTTCAATGGGTCGAAGGCAATTTATGAATCTTCTTACATTTGGTACTGCAACTGGTGTAGCTTTAGGAGCCCTTTACCCTGTAGCGAATTATTTCATGCCTTTAAGAGCAGGCGGTGGTGGAGGTGGAACTTCTGCTAAAGATGAATTAGGGAATCCAATAACTAAGACAGGTTGGTTAGCCACCCATCAAGCAGGAGACAGAAGTTTAGTTCAGGGTCTAAAGGGAGATCCAACTTATTTAATAGTTAATGAGGGTGGGGAAATAGGAGAATTTGGTTTAAATGCAATTTGTACTCATTTAGGTTGCGTTGTCCCATGGGATAGTGGTGCTAATAAATTCATATGTCCTTGTCATGGAAGCCAGTACGATACTAACGGGAAGGTAGTAAGAGGGCCTGCGCCTTTATCTTTAGCTCTAGCTCATGTCGATATTGAAGATGATGCTGTACTCGTCAAACAATGGTCAGAAACTGACTTTAGAACTAATGAAAATCCATGGTGGGCATAAAAAAATGAAAGGTCTTCAAAATCAAATCATGAAAAAAACAAGTTTATTTATCTGTACTCTGCTTTTTATCTCAAGCATTGTATTTTATCCAAAGATCAGTTTTGCTTATCCATTTTGGGCTCAGCAAAACTACGAATCCCCAAGAGAAGCCACAGGTAAGATAGTTTGTGCAAATTGTCATCTAGCTCAGATGCCTACAATTGCAGAGGTTCCACAATCTGTTGGAGCAGACAGCGTTTTCAAAGCTGTAGTCAAAATACCCTACAAAAATGACTTAAAAGAAATTGGTGCTGATGGTTCGGAAGTACCATTACAAGTTGGTGCTGTTGTAATGCTGCCTGATGGCTTTAAACTTGCTCCACAAGAAAGATGGACCGATGAAATAAAAGAGGAGACAGAAGGGGTTTATTTCACTAATTACAGTGAAGAGAAAGACAATATCATTATTGTCGGACCTTTACCTGGCGATACCAATAAAGAAATCGTTTTCCCTGTACTTTCCCCTGACCCATCCACTAATAAAGAATATCACTATGGAAAATACTCGTTACATATTGGAGGTAATAGAGGTAGAGGTCAGGTATATCCAACTGGAGACAAGAGCAATAATGTAGTATTCACCTCTTCCACCGCAGGAACTATAAATTCAATAGAAACAATTGAAGATGGCAGCTATCAAGTCAATATAGAAAACGATAATGGTGAAATAACTACTGAAGCAGTGCCTGTTGGTCCCCAACTTATCGTAAAAGCGCAAGACAAAATTAATGTAGGTGACCCTCTTACTAATGATCCCAACGTTGGTGGCTTTGGGCAATTAGATGCTGAGGTTGTACTACAGAGCCCTTATAGAGTTATTGGATTGATTGCATTCTTCATTGGTGTAGGCTTAACACAAATACTTTTAGTATTAAAGAAAAAACAAGTAGAAAAAGTGCAAGCAGCAGAGGGTATCTAACTTTCTCTAAATGCTTATACTTCAAGCTTTTATACAATCTCCAGGAGAAACTTTTTTAAATTTAGGATTTATAACTATTAGATGGTACGGACTTCTTATTTCGGTTTCAGTTTTAATAGGCCTATTTATCTCTAAAAAACTTGCAAAGGCAAGAAATATTAACCCAGAGTACATTAGTGAAATACTTCCATCACTAATAATCTCTTCAATAATTGGAGCTAGAACTTATTACGTAATTTTTGAGTGGAGGCAATATAGCGGAGAGAACCTTTTTACTTCTTTTGAACTATTCAATAACATCATTCAAATACCTTCTTTTCTTGCAGTTTGGGAAGGAGGCATAGCAATCCATGGAGGTCTAATTGGAGGATTAATATCTATTATCTATTTCTGTAAGTCGAAAAAAATTAATATAAAAACCTTTATAGATATATTAATACCCTCGATTATTCTTGGGCAATCAATAGGAAGGTGGGGAAATTTTTTCAATAATGAAGCCTTTGGAGTTCCTACAAATTTGCCTTGGAAATTATTTATACCTATCCAAAATAGGCCTTTAGAATTTATTAATTATGAATTTTTTCATCCTACATTTCTCTATGAGTCATTGTGGAATCTTTTGATTTTCATCGTCCTTATTATTACCTTTAATAAACAAAATAAAACAGATTTTTTCAGGCCTGGCTTTATTAGCTGTCTTTATTTAATAAGTTATAGCTTTGGACGATTCTGGATTGAAGGTTTAAGAACTGACCCACTATGCATTGGTGGACTTCCACCTTTCTGTGATGGCGGTATAAGAATGGCTCAATTTATAAGTATTTTTCTATTTTCTTCTGGATTAATTGGAATATTTTTTTTAAGATTGAGAACATATAGTGGGAAAAATAGAAAGAATGGATAACAAAATATCCTTTATTGGTGTTGGTCCAGGCGATCCAGAATTATTAACTTTAAAAGCATTAAAAAAGATAAAAATTGCAGATGTCATTATTTGGACTGATTCTCTAATTCCTGAAAAGATTTTAGATTCTGCTAAAGAAGGTTCTGAAAAAATAAAAACTAGTTCACTTAACTTAGAGCAAATAACCTTAATTATGATAGAAAAATTTCAGGCAGGGAAAAATGTTGTAAGGTTGCATGATGGAGACCCTTGCCTTTTTGGAGCAATTAGAGAGCAAATCGAAATTTTAAAAAATGAAAAAATTGAAATTGAGGTTGTTCCTGGAGTAAGTGCTTTTCAAGTTGCTGCAGCATATCATGAAGCTGAGTTAACCATCCCTGACATAACGCAAACAATAATTTTAACTAGAGCAGGAGGTCGAACAGGGATGCCCGAAAAAGAATCTCTGAAAGATCTTGCGAAACACAATTCCTCTATATGTCTATATCTAAGTGCTAGGCATGTGAAAAGGTCTCAAGAAACTTTACTAGAGTTTTACCCTCCAGAGACTAAAGTAATTGTTGGATTTAGAGTATCTTGGGATGATGGTTGGACATCATTAATAGAATTAAAAGATATGGAAAAATTTTCTATTGAGAAAAAACTAATTAGAACAACCATTTACATAATTAGCCCAGCAATTAGTAATTCTCAAAAAAGATCTAACCTTTATAATCCATCTTATAAGCATCTCTTTAGGAATAAATAATCTTAAAGTTGATAGAAAAATATTAATTACTATAATTAGTAAAAGTTTATTTGCTTTGAAAGAAATAAAATCTGTTTCAGGAATCAACAATAAAGGAGGAGATTCCTCTTTAAAGAGAATCGGAAATTTCATTAAAGAGGCTAGGTTAAGTAAAAATCAATCAATTGAAGAATTGGCTTCTGATTTAAAGATTGGAGCTCATCAACTTGAAGCCATAGAGGAAGGTAATGAAGAAAAACTACCTGAAAAAGTATTTATCAAAGCAATGATTAGAAGGATTTCACAGAAGCTAAAACTTGATACAGAATTTTTAATGGATGAATTCAAGACAGAGAGGAAAGAGGTGAAAATTGAAGAAATAGTCGAAGAAGTTTCCAAAAAAAACTATAAAACTAGGCAATCTAAGAATTTTAATCCACTAGGATTCCTAATATTTATTCTAATTTCAGGCTTTCTCGGACTAATCGCCTCGTCCTTAATTTTCAATTTATTTTCAGATTCTTCTCAGAATCAAACTCCAAAACAAGAACTTATTAAAAAAGCTAAATAACTTTTAATTCCAAATTCTTTAGTTCTTTTATTACATTACGGCACAATCCTAAGTTCCATTTTTCAAGAAGAAGATCATGGTTTCTATCTAAAGGGAAAAGTTGAAATGTAAGATTATTTTCCTGCAATTTTATTTGAACTGAGGAGATCACCCTGTCAGGCCTTTGGTCAAGAGCTGCTGCTAGTCTAAGGATTAATGACATTTCAAGAACTAATTTTTTATCTTCTTTGGATATTAAATTTTGCCAAGACTCATGTCTTTTCTTGGGTAGATTCTTTCTATGGTACCTAGCAATTGAAGCAATAATATTTGTTTCTGCTTCTGAATATCCCAACAACTCACAATTTTTTATTAAGTACCAAGAGTGTTTATGATATGAACCAACATTCACATATTTCCCACAATTATAAAGATTAGAAGCTGCCCAAAGAAGTTCTTTAGCTTTAGGGTCATTATCGCTATGAAAGATATTTTTAGTCTGATCATAGATTTGAAAGGCAATATCAATAACTTTCTCAGCTCTTGTATTATCTACTCCAAACTTTCTAGCCTGATGAACTATAGTTGTTTTTCTAATATTGCCTTGAATATTTAACTCATTTTTAATTATCCCTTTACGAAGCATCCAATCCACAACCAAACCCTCTCGAAGCGCCCTCTCACTTATTATTAATTCATCAAAGTTCAACATCTCCATTGCGGTGTTTAGTATCAATGCTCCTGGAATAATTATTTCTGCTCTTCTCTCACTTAATGTAGGTATTTTCTTGATTTCCGAAACTGGCAATTTAATTAGTTTTTCCAATACATTTTTTAAATTTTCCCTTTTGAATTTATAACCATGTAACTTTTGTTTAGATTCTCCCAAATCATCTGAAATCAAATTTCCTAACGAGGTTGCAGTGCCACTGGTTGCAATCATAGATAAAGGCTTATCTCTTTTAGATCTACTCTCTATTTTTCGAACAGATGGTTCTAAAGATCCTTTAATAAAAGTTGTTAAAAAACTCGATCTTTCTAAAGTTATAGACCCTTTATTTAAAAAATCATTTTTAAGTCTTACCGCACCAATTCTCGAACTGGTAAGAGCTATAGCATCTTTTTTATCTGCAAGTATTAATTCTGTAGATCCTCCTCCAATATCTATAATTATAAAAGACTGATCTTCAAAAGACATCCCAGAAAGAACACCAAGGTAAATTAATCTGGCTTCCTCAGAACCACTTATCATTTCTATTTGAATATTTGTTTCATCAAGAACTCTTCTAATAAAATCTTGACCGTTTGGAGCTTCCCTAACTGCACTTGTTGCTGCTGTTACGATTTGTTTTACTCCATTACTTTTACAATATTCCTTAAATCGCTTAAGAGTAACTAATGCCCTTTGGATTGATTCTTCAGTAAGATTACCCTCCTCATCTCTTTCTCCAAGACGAGTGGTTGATTTATCAGTAAATTTTATTGAAAATGATTTTAGTTCTAGATTAATTTCTGCTACCAGGAGATGTGTAGAGTTAGTTCCAATATCTATAGAAGCTACTAAAATTTGCTTTTCTTGAAAATATCTTAAATCTTGTTTCAGTATCATTTCTTTTTATAAGACGAAGATATCTTTAATCCATTAATAAATATACCCAACATTGATTATTAAATAATAGAAATCATTTAATCCTAGTAAGATTATTTAAAGTTATGAAATATACAATAGGTCATATGCAAAATAAAAATCGACAAATTAAATTAAGTACTTTTTTTGAATTATTAAGGTGGAATAAGCCGACTGGAAGAATAATCTTACTTATTCCTGCTGGATGGAGTTTATATTTAACCCCAGATGCTAATCCAACATTTTTAATGTTGCTAAGAATAATACTGGGAGGACTACTAGTAAGTGGATTAGGATGCGTGGTTAATGATATTTGGGACAAAAAAATTGATCAAAGAGTTGTTAGAACAAAAAATAGACCATTGGCTGCAAATAAAATCGGTCTTAAAACAGCTTATTTAATTCTTTTCTTTTTAATTTTATGCAGCTTCTTTCTAACTTTGTCACTACCTCAGCCTGGAAGAATCCTTTCAATTTCACTTGCTTTTTTAGCTTTACCTATCATTTTAATTTATCCTTCTGCTAAAAGATGGTTTAAATATCCTCAATTAATCTTATCCATATGCTGGGGTTTTGCTGTCTTAATTCCCTGGGCCGCAAATGAAGGCAATTTAAATAGTATTGTTTTACTATTTTGCTGGCTAGCTACCATTTTTTGGACTTTTGGCTTTGATACGATTTATGCTTTAGCAGATAAAAAATATGATATCAAAATTGGAATTAATAGTTCCGCAGTTAACCTCCAGAATAATACAAGAATATCCATTCAAATTTGTTATTTTTTAACTTCTTTTTTTCTTGCAATATGCGGATTTATTAATCAAATGGATTTTATTTTTTGGCCAATTTGGTTTTTTACGTCAATCTTAATGCAGAAAGATATACTTAAAGTTTTTCCTGAGGAAAAGCAATCAATAAAAACTATTGGCAATCACTTCAAAAATCAATCAATTTATGGAGGAGTCATTTTATTAGGAATTATTATTGCTTCATAAATTCTAAATATGGTTTTTAGATTAAAAAAAGGGGATTTAATAGATATTTTAGCTCCAGGCTCCTTTATTGATGAAGACGAAAATTTTCAAAAAGGCATAGAAATCTTAAAAAACTGGGGTTTGGAAATTAATGAAAATAATTCCCTATCAAAAAAATTTGGTTATTTTGCAGGCGATGATCTAACTAGATTTGAAGAACTTGAAAAAGCACAAAATAGTAAGCTAATCATTTTTGCAAAAGGAGGATGGGGTTCAGCAAGACTTTTAGAAAAAGAACCTTCTTGGCAGCATGGTTTAATGCTTGGATTCTCAGATACATGTTCTTTATTACTATCTAAATATTCTCAAGGATTTTTAGGTTCTATCCATGGCCCCATGGTTACTAGCCTTTTCAAAGAACCAGAGTGGAGTCTTGAGAGATTAAGAAATTTACTTTTTGAGGGATATGTTGAGGACATAATAGGTATCCCTTTAAGAGGTGGTAAAGCGAGAGGAGAGATAATAGTTTCTAACTTAACTATTGCTACTTTTTTAATTGGGACTAATCACTTTCCAGATTGCAAAGGAAAAATAATAATTTTTGAAGACATTAATGAAGATATTTATAAAATTGATCGCATGTTGACTTACCTTAGGATGACTAAAACAATTTCTGAAATTGCGGGTATTGGATTCGGAAGTTTTTCTAATGATTCCTGCGACCTTGAATTAAAAGATTTACTAAAAAACTGCATTATTGAAAGACTTCAAGAGTTCGATTTCCCTATTCTTTTTGATCTCCCAATAGGCCACATATCAGGGAATGCATGCATCCCGTTAGGGTTTGAAGCAACCTTAAATGGTGACAACGGCATTCTTAGTATCGATAAACCTTTTTAACTAGGAGTTCTTCACAAAAAGTTTTGCTATTTTCAAATCTATAGGGGAT
This sequence comes from Prochlorococcus sp. AG-355-G23, assembly GCA_003278765.1. Lineage (GTDB taxonomy): Bacteria > Cyanobacteriota > Cyanobacteriia > PCC-6307 > Cyanobiaceae > Prochlorococcus_A. Next base: position 16,594 of record QCDK01000010.1, on the reverse strand, counting down.
GTAATTTTTATATTTGAATAAGTTCCTTCAATAATCTTCACTTTCCAATTAAGCATTTCGAATAGAGAAGCATCATCTGTAACTTTCCAGTTTTTATCAATTGCCATCTTATGAGCTTTTTTTAATCTATCTACTAAAAAGCCCTGAGGGGTTTGCGCTGCCCATAAATAATTTCTGTCTGGTGTTTCTTTAATAAAACCTTCATTATCAACAATCTTTATAGTGTCTGTTACCTTAGTAGCTAAAATTACAGCTTCATTTTCATCTAATTGCTTAGCACAAAGGTCTATCAATTCAGGATTAATTAGACATCTAGCGCCATCATGTATTAAAACTTTTTCAGCATCTTTTGGTAACGCTTTTAAACCATTAAAAACTGACTTTTGTCTGGTTTCACCACCATTAATCCAATGAACTTTATGGGCAAAATCCTTGGCTGAATTTAGTAATAAGTTTTTATCTTTCGGTTGACCAATTATTCCAACCCAGTTTGTTGAGCTTGCAGAAAATACAGATTTAAGTGTCCAATAAATCAAAGACTCTCCCTCTAAATCAATAAGTAATTTATTTTTCCCAGCTTTCATTCTGCTACCACTCCCTGCAGCTGGTATTAAAAAGTGCACAATAGAAGGACTTAATGTTTTCTAGACAATTATAAATAAAAGCAATATCTTTACACAAATAGTACTACGATTGAAAATTATAAAATTTCATAATGTCCAATACAGATTCATTATCAGGCAAAGTTGCTTTAATCACTGGAGCTAGCAGAGGAATTGGTAAAGAAATTGCTTTAGAACTAAGCCGCTTAGGAGCAGAAGTTTTTATTAATTATTCTTCTTCTGATGAAAAAGCTGAAGAAGTTGTAAATTCAATAAAAAATTCGGGAGGTAAAGCTCATAAATTAAAATTTGATGTATCAAGAGAAGACTCTGTCAGTTCAGCTTTTGAAGAAATCATAAAAATTAATGGTTCCATTGATATTCTTATTAACAATGCTGGAATTACTAGAGATGGACTATTGATGAGAATGAAATCGGAACAATGGGATGATGTATTAAATACAAACTTAAAAGGGGTTTTTCTTTGTACAAAATATGCTTCAAAATTTATGATGAAAAAAAGAAGTGGTCGTATCGTAAATATTTCATCTGTTGTTGGAATAATTGGTAATCCCGGTCAAGCAAATTATTCTGCTGCTAAAGCTGGAGTTATTGGATTCACCAAAACTTGTGCTAAAGAATTTGCTTCAAGAGGTATAAACGTAAATGCAATAGCTCCAGGCTTTATAGAAACAGAAATGACTGAAAAACTTAATACTGAAGAAATACTTAAAGTTATCCCTTTAGGGAAATTAGGAAGTTGTACTCAAATTGCAAACTTAGTGTCATTCTTAGTTTCAAGTGATGCAGGAAGTTACATTACAGGGCAAACAATAAGTATAGACGGGGGTATGAGTATTTAGTTATGTACTTTCATAAGGCTGGCCTAATTCATCTCTCAACCTTCTAATTTTTTGTAAAAGTTTTAGTCTTCGACTTCTAGCAGTTAATGTTAAGAAAAATCTTAAAGGAAAATATATTAGTGTCATAGCAATCGCGAGGATTGCAGTAAGAGTAAAAATAAGATTATTTGTTTCTTCCATAATTTAAAGATACTCTTATTTGAGTTAATTTGTATGACCTATTAAAAGAAATTCGGCTTTCCCCACTTAATTAAATATCCCTTAAAAATGATTCTATGGGAGATTAGAATAAGATAAAAGATCAAGTAAACATGGCTAAACAGTTAAGTTTTTCTAATGAATCAAGGGAGGCGCTAGAAAAAGGTGTGAATTTCGTAGCTAATGCGGTAAAGGTTACTATTGGGCCAAAGGCAAAAAACGTTGTAATAGAAAAGAAATTTGGTTCACCAGATATAGTAAGAGATGGATCTACAGTTGCTAAAGAGATCGAGATTGAAAACCCTATTTCTAATTTAGGTGCGAAATTAATAGAACAAGTTGCGTCCAAAACAAAAGAGAGTGCTGGTGATGGAACAACAACAGCAACCATTTTGGCTCAGAAGATGGTTCAGGAGGGATTAAAAAATATTGCTTCTGGAGCCAACCCTATGGAGTTAAAAAAAGGTATGGAGGCAGGCCTAGCTTTTGTCTTAGAAAAATTAAGTTCCAGAAGTATTTCATTAAGTGGTTCTGATATCCAAAAAGTTGCAACAGTTAGTGCTGGAGGTGATGAAGAAATTGGATCTATAATTTCGAAAGCAATGGATATTGTTACTTCAGATGGTGTAATAACTGTCGAAGAATCTCAATCACTAGAAACAGAATTAGATATAACTGAAGGTATGTCTTTTGATAGAGGTTATAGTTCTCCATATTTCGTAACAGACCAAGAAAGACAAGTTTGTGAACTTGAAAATCCTAAAATACTAATAACTGATCAAAAAGTTTCAACTTTAGTTGATCTAGTTCCAATACTTGAAGAAATTCAGAAGTCAGGATCACCTTTTCTAATTCTTGCTGAAGATATCGAAGGAGAGGCTTTAACCACTCTTGTTTTAAATAAGAATAGTGGGGTTTTAAATGTTGCTTCCGTAAGAGCTCCGTTATTTGGTGAGAGAAGAAAAGCTGCCCTCGAAGATATTGCAATTCTTACAGGGGCTAAGTTAATTAGCGAAGATAAATCTATGACACTTGATAAAGTATCGATTAATGATTTAGGAAAAGCAAAAAAAATAACTATCACAAAGGATAAAACTACAATTGTTGCCTTCGAAGACACTAAAGATTTAGTTAAAGCGAGAGTAGAGAAATTAAAGAGAGAAGTAAATATAACTGAGTCTGAGTATGATCAGGATAAAATCAATGAAAGGATAGCCAAACTAGCCGGAGGAGTAGCTCTTATCAAAGTAGGAGCTGCTACAGAAACAGAGATGAAGTATAAAAAGTTGAGAATCGAAGATTCTCTTAATGCTACGAAAGCTGCTATTGAAGAGGGTGTTGTTTCTGGAGGAGGACAAACTTTAATTGAAATATCAGATGACCTTATAAATTTAAGTGAAACATCTTCAGATGATTTAAGAACAGGGATAAATATAGTCAAAGAAGCCCTTTTGGAACCCACCAAACAAATAGCAAAAAATGCTGGTTTTAATGGAGATGTAGTTGTCGCTGAAATTAAAAGACTTAACAAAGGCTTTAATGCTAATTCAGGAAAATATGAGGATTTAAAAGATTCTGGAATATTAGATCCAACCAAAGTAATAAGATTAGCTCTTCAAGATTCAGTATCTATTGCAGCTATGCTCCTCACAACAGAAGTTGCCATGGCAGACATTCCAGAGCCTGAAGCAGCAGCCCCTGGAGGACCAGGTGGAGATCCAATGGGAGGAATGGGTGGCATGGGAATGCCCGGAATGGGTGGCATGGGAATGCCCGGAATGGGTGGCATGGGAATGCCCGGAATGGGTGGCATGGGAATGCCGGGTATGATGTAAAAGCTAACTAGCTTTTTTATCGTTGTTAATCCACTTTCTTAAATTTTTAATATAAGGTAGGGGTAATTTTGGGGTTTCAGTAAATTGATTTATTTTATTAGAATTTTGATTTTTGCTAGATATTTCATTGCTTCTAGCAGTTTCCAAGCCATTTGATTCCATCTTTGTTTCTTTAATATTTTCAAAAGTTTTTGATAATTCAAGCTTAATTTGTTCTTGATTTTCTTCATGCACTTCATTAATTAAAGAGATCTGTTCTTGATTTTCTTCTACGCGCTGATTTTCTTTTTGTAGCGAACTATGGATTAATAAATCATTTAATGAATCAATCCCAAATCTATGGACCCACTTAATAACAACATTTTCTTTAAGCAAAAAATTATTTTCTAAAGAAGCTTGTTTAAAAACTTCTATTAAATGATTTTTTAAAAGCATAAAATTTCTAATTTAACTTTCTATTTAACAGAGGCCTTATAATAATCAAGGAAAAAACTGTTAAAGAAAATAAAATTGAGATACAACTCTTACAAGTTAAATCACCATATGGGGCATGTAAAGCCACTAATTCTAAATCCATTGTTTGTGTATAGGCAGTCCTAATAGGTTCAATAGCAAAAGTTAATGGATTTAATGAAGCTAACCAGCCCAGCCAATTTGGCATAAAAGAGATTGGAGCTAAAGCAGTACTCGCAAATAGAAGAGGTAAATTTATTACGAATATAAGAGCGATTAATTCAATATGTCCAGGCAAAACAAACGCTAAACATAAACTTATAGATGTCACAAAAAGAACTAATAAAATTAGTGTGGCAAATACAATTCCTAAACCATATAAGTTGGGCCATCCATAACCCAAAATGTATGAAACAATCATTATTACAATACTCTGAACAAAGCTCAAGATTGTTATGTAAAAAAAAGAAGATAAAACTATGGATAATCTACTGGTTAAAGGAGCCACAAGTAATCTATTAAGAAATCCAAACTCTCTATCAAACATTAAAGGAAGACCAGAGTTTAGGGCTCCACTAAAAGCAGTAAAAACAATAAGTCCTGCTCCTAAAAAATTCCCATAAGAATCAACACCTGGTAAAAAACCTTCAGGAGCTTTAGAGAATAATGCCCCAAATAAAAAAAGCCAGATTATTGGTTGTAATATTCCTGCTAAAAGAGTTGATGGTCTTCTTTTTAATTGAATAAATAATCTCTTTGTTAAGGCAAATGTTTCTTGATATAAAAAAAATAAATTATACTGTTGTAATTCCATAATTAGCAGTAATTAGTATTCATTATAGTTATTTAACCAAAAGTTTTTTTATCGCATGGATTGCTTTGATTCTTTTTTTAGGTCTCTTTTCCCTGCCATAGAAATTTCAGCATCCAATAATGTTTTTCCAGTTGCCTGAAGATATACATCATCCAAGCTTGGCTGACTTTGGGTAAGAGAAAAAATTTCAAACTTTGAGAAAGCCAATTCCACTTTTAGCTTCGTAAGTAAATCTTTTTGCTTATCAGCTACGAAATTTATCGAGAAACCTTGAGCTTCATTTATGATAATCTGACTAATTCCATCTATTGAAGATAAAATTTTAGATATATTATTTGCTTCTTCCTGATTACTAAATTCTCTTACTTTCAAAGTTACTCTATCTCCTCCTAATTTATTTTTCAGCTCTAAAGGAGTTCCTTTTGCTATAACTCTTCCATCATCAATTATCACTAATCTGTCTGCCAATTTATCTATTTCATCAAGATAGTGACTACTTAAAATAATGGTCATTCCATTATTTCTCAAATCTTTCAAAAGTTGCCATATAATATTCCTACTTTCAATATCTAAACCAACTGTGGGTTCATCCAAAATTAATACTTGGGGCAAATGTAAAAGTCCAGCTGCCAGATCTATTCTTCTTTTCATTCCCCCTGAATAAGTTCCGCACTTACGATCTATCCAATCATTCATTTCTAATTGATCTATTAATTTATTTATCCTTTCAAATTTTTTATTTTTGTTGATGTGATATAAATCTGATTGAAAATCCAAAAGCTCTCTTCCAGTTAATATTTTATCAAGTGCAATGTCTTGGGCAACATAACCAATTAATTCTCTAATTTTCCTTGAATTTTTTATCAGATTAATATTATTTATAAAAACTTCTCCACTATCAGGCTCTATTAAAGTAGCTAGTATTTTTATTAGTGTTGATTTGCCAGCACCATTTGGGCCTAGTATTCCGAATAATGTGCCAGCTTCTATTTCTATCGATAAATTTTTTAATGCCTTGATATCTGAATAAGATTTTGAAAGCTCTTTAACTTTTATATAATTCATCAAACTTACTATTTATTTAAAAAACATTTTACATCTAATTTAATTACTAATCAGAGATACAATAGATAAAAATATTTGCATAGATTGATGCTCAAATTCTACAGATAGTTGGGTTCTAGAAATTAATAACAAAAGACAAATGCCAAACATGTAGAGAATAGACCACCTAAAAAGAGACTTTGCTCTAGAAAGATCATCAGGAGATTTCTTTAATTCATTTATTAATTGCAAAAGTCTTCCATTAAATGGCAATAACATAATTCCGTATAAAAAACCCCCTTCAGGTAGAGCAAAGACTCCCATAATACTCATTAAAACTGTTGCCCATCCGTAACGGGAAATCGCTTTAGCAGTAAAAACAGATCCTTTAACAGAAGGGAGCATAGGAATACCAACAGATGCGTAATCATCCTTCAACAAAATTGCAAGTGCCCAAAAATGAGCTGGGGTCCATAACATTACTAAACCAAACAACCACCAACCACTTAGACCTATGTGCCCTGTGGCAGCTGACGCCCCAACTAAGGGTGGTATCGCACCAGCAACTCCTCCGAAAACAATGTTTTGTGTTGTACGTGGTTTCAAAATAACTGTATATAAAATTACGTAGCTAAATAAACCAAGAAGAGTTAAACCCGCAGCCAAATAATTTACACCACTTACTAAAAGCATCGAAGCTGCCAAAGTACATGATACGGCGGCTAAAAATACAGTCTCTGATGACAACTTTCCTGCTGGCAAGGCTCTTTTGCTAGTTCTTGTCATTCTTTTATCTAATTCCATTTCCCACAAGCAATTAAGAGCTCCTGCTGCTGCTGCTGCCAAAGCGCCTCCTCCTAGAGTGCAGATAAGTTTCGGGGAAGATAAAGGCCATTCTTCTGTTAAAGCCATTCCTCCCAAAGTTGTGGCAAGTAAAAGTGGGATTAATCTAGGTTTTGCTACTTCAAGCCAAGGTGGCAAAGTTAATCTTTTTCTTGAAGGTACAACTTTATCCCTAATTGAAGATTTATAGTTCAAGTTTTCTAAGTTACTAGTGTTCATGAGTTGATACCGACCGTTTGCGGATTAAGGGAGTGGTTTAGACCTTTTTTGGTAAAAGGATTTCTAAAAATTAATGTTGTTAATATCGCAATAAATAAAGAGGCGTTCAGTTGATGACCGATAATAAAAATTGGTTCATTCAAATTTGTTTTAAGACTTAAAACACCTAAAGTAATTTGGGAAAACAAGAGAAAAATAAGTGTAGTGAGATATTTCAAATTTTCATTAAGCAGACTTCTCTTATAAATTGCAATAGCAATAATCAATAAAATTGAGAAAGTAATTGGAAAAGCAAATAATTTATGAGTATCAAGAACTAGACATTGTTTATTAAAAGATAAGCAAATATGTGCTGACCAGGTTGATGAAAGCCTTACGCCAATAAAAGATTGAATCAGAGTAAGTAAAAGAGGAACAAAAAATAATAATCTCCACCAAATTAATGGCTCTTCAATGTCGTGATTTTCTAAATTTTGATTTATTGAAATTGTTGTAATGAGAAGTAGAAAAGCTATTAAAAGATGGCCAGTAACAGTATATGAATCAAGCAGGTTTATTACTGTTAAAGCTCCAAAGGACCCTTGGACAATGACGAGAAAAAGCAATAATGAATAAGTTTTAGGTAACCAATTTGGAATTTCATTTTTCCAAATAATTGAAAGCGCAAATTTAAAAAGAATTAATATTCCAACCAGAAAAGCATCTAGTCGATGAAACCACTCTAGAAATACTCTTAGGTTCATATGTTTAAAAGGCAAAAAAGATCCATAACATAATGGCCAATCTGGACAGGCAAGTCCCGCATCCATGACTCTCGTTGCACCTCCAATTACGATTAGTGCGATAAGTGCAAATACACTATGACTTCCCAACCTTTTAAAAATTGTCAGATATTTTGATTTATATAATTGGTTATTAATCAATGGAAAAAACCTATTAATTTGCATAATAAATTAGATTCAAAAACCAAACATTAATTAAAAATTAATATGTTAAATTAAAAAAATAATTTAATAATTTAATCTTTTTTCCCTGACAATTAACTCTAAAAAGTTATTAATAATACCCCTTTTATTTCATAAATCTTAAGAAGTTGTGAATTTAAATGTTTTTCTTTTAACAAAGGATGCAGGATTAAATAAATGGAATATCTTGAGTATAAATACAATTTCAAGAGATCAATTGTTAAATAAAAACATTTATTTAATACTAATTATTTCACTCGTTTTTGCTATATCTTTTTGGATTGGTTTTAATGTAAATTTGCTGCCCGCGGAAGCAAGCATTAATGCACCAATTTACGATGAACTTTTTAAAATTCTTTTCATCACTGGATTAATTATTTTTATAGGAATGACAATAGCTGTTATTTATAGCTTATTTAAGTTCAGGAAAAGAAATGATCAGATAGGAGATGGTATTGCTTTAGAGGGAAATTTAAGCTTAGAAATTGTTTGGACTATTATTCCTTCAATAATTGTTTTGTTAATAGGTTTATATAGTTACAACATCTACGATCGAATGGGAGGGATGAAAGAACTAAATCATAACCACGAAATGATGAGTTCTAATTCTGAAAAAATATGGGCTGGAATAAGTCAAACTTCTGATAATGAAAAAGCAATGAATAATTTATCAATTGAAGTTTCAGCTATGCAATTTGCATTTCTATTCAATTATCCCAAGGGCAACTTCATATCAGGAGAACTACACGTTCCTGTTGATCAAAAAGTATCAATGAAGATGGAATCCAAGGACGTCATTCATGCTTTTTGGGTGCCAGAGTTCAGAATTAAACAGGATATTATTCCTGGGCAACCTACTATTCTAAATTTCACTCCTACAAAAGTAGGAAAATATCCGATAATTTGCGCAGAATTATGTGGCCCATACCATGGAGGAATGAGAGCCTCCATAATTGTTCAAGAAGAATCTGATTACAACGAATGGTTTAACAAAAATAAAAAACCAGAGGTAAATTTATGACAATATCAATTGATCCACAAAAGACTAATAATGAAAGCCTTCAACCTAAAGGCTGGCTTAGATACTTTAGTTTTAGCCTTGATCATAAAGTAATTGGGATACAATACTTAGTCTGCGGTTTTCTTTTCTATTTAATAGGAGGAACCTTAGCAAGCGCTATAAGAATTGAACTAGCTAGTCCAATGTCTGACTTTATGCCGAGAGATGTTTATAACCAAGTTTTAACTCTACATGGAACAATAATGATATTCCTTTGGATAGTTCCTGTAGTTAATGGTGCTTTTGGAAATTATTTAATTCCATTTTATGTAGGTGCAAGAGATATGGCATTCCCAAGATTAAATGCCGTTGCTTTTTGGTTAATTCCTCCTTCAGGTTTGATGCTGGTTGCAAGCTATTTTGTTGAGGGTGCTGCTCAGGCTGGATGGACGGCTTATCCTCCTTTGAGCATAACTACTCCTCAATCTGGACAAATTATTTGGATTCTGAGCGTTCTATTACTTGGAGGCAGTTCTATATTTGGTGGAATAAACTTTATCGCGACCATTATCAAACTAAGAAGACCAGGATTAAAACTTATGCAATTGCCAATGTATTGTTGGGCAATGCTTGGAACAAGTCTATTAGTTGTTTTGTCAACTCCTGTTTTAGCAGGCACTTTAATTCTACTTAGCTTCGATATCATTGCTAATACAGGTTTTTTCAATCCTGTTTTAGGTGGCAATGTCGTAGTTTATCAGCATTTATTTTGGTTTTATTCTCATCCAGCTGTATACATTATGGTCCTTCCTGCCTTTGGTTTAGTTAGTGAAATACTTCCTGTACATGCAAGAAAACCACTTTTTGGATATACAACAATGGTTTTTTCAATAATGGGGATAGTAGTTTTAGGTTTAGTTGTTTGGGCGCATCATATGTTTACGAGTGGGACGCCCCCTTGGATGAGATTATTCTTTACTATCGCCACAGCATTTATTGCTGTTCCAACAGGTATAAAATTTTTCAATTGGGTTGCAACATTATGGGGAGGTAGAATTTCCATCAATAGTGCAATGTTATTCTCTTGCGGATTTATTATAAATTTTGTTTTTGGAGGTATTACAGGAGTTGCTTTGGCGCAGGTACCTTTTGATATTCACGTACATGATACCTACTTCGTTGTAGCCCATTTTCATTACATAGTTTATGGAGGGACTGTTTTTATTATTTTCTCTTCCATTTATCATTGGTTCCCCAAAGTAGCTGGGAAAATGCTCAATGAAAAATTAGGAATTTTACACTTTATCATTACTTTTATTGGATTTAACTTGTGCTTTGCTCCTCAACATTGGCTTGGTTTAAATGGAATGCCAAGAAGAGTTGCAGAATATGATCCTCAATTCCAGTTTGTTAATCAAATTAGTAGCCTTGGGGCTCTTTTGATGGCTATAAGTACAATTCCTTTTATAATAAACGTATTCCTTAGTGTAAGAAATGGAAAAAATGCTGGTGATAACCCTTGGAATGCTCTTACACCTGAATGGTTAACATCTTCTCCACCTCCAGTTGAGAATTGGGAAGGAGAAGCTCCATTAGTTGAAGAACCATATGGTTATGGTAAAGAAATTTCTGAACAGAAATAAAAACATATGACAACAATAGATAGCTCAAAAGAAATTCAAAAAAATAATTCTGAAGTTAATGAAACACATGAAGACTTCAGAATGTTTGGTCTTATAACTTTCCTAATTGCGGACGGAATGACTTTTGCTGGATTCTTTGCTGCTTATTTAACTTATAAAGCAGTAAATCCTTTACCAGATGGTGCTATTTATGAATTAGAACTACCAATACCTACTCTCAATACAATTTTGTTACTTGTTAGTAGTGCAACTTTCCATAAAGCAGGCAAAGCACTTTTAAAAGATAAAAACTCAGATTCGCAAAAATGGTTATTTTTTACTGCTTTTCTTGGAATTATATTTTTAATATGTCAATTATTTGAATATTTTCATTTACCTTTTGGATTAACCGATAATTTATTTGCAAGTACTTTTTATGCTCTTACTGGTTTTCATGGATTACATGTTACCTTAGGCACTTTAATGATTTTAATTATTGCGTGGCAGTCGAGAATCAATGGCGGAAGATTAACCAGTCAAAATATGTTTCCATTGGAAGCTGTTGAATTGTACTGGCATTTTGTAGATGGAATATGGGTTGTTTTATTTATTATTTTGTATCTTTTGTAAAAAAACTAAATTTCAAAAATTAAATATATTTTTTATTAATTTATATTGCCACAGTTCTCCTTTTTAGTAAGAATATATAATTATGAATTTGTCAGATAATGCTAGAAGGAAAAGAACTTCTTGAAAAAGCAAAGTTATTAAGTAAAAAATCTGAAGATCAGATAGCAAAAGGTTGTGGGTACGTAGGTCCAAGTGGAAGAATCTTAAGAAAAAGTTTTTATAGGGCGCTTATCGAAGCTAAGGGTTACAAAATAGGAAAGGGTCGTTTAGGGAAAAATGGTAATAAAGCTTCAAGAGGCAGACAGACAGAATTCAAAACTAAAGTTCATGGCAATGGGAACTTATTAATTGGTCATGCCTACACCAAAAAATTAGGTTTAGAACCTGGTCAGGAATTTAAAATCGATCTTAAAAAAGAGTCAAAAACAATTTATCTGATTCCATTAAATTAAAAAATATATTTTACCAACCGTTTTCTTTAAGCCACTCGGAAGAAATATTATTAGAAGATAAATCTTGATTACTATTTTTATTAAATAAAAGTAATTTCTCTACATATTTAATTAGTGCATCTGCCTCAAGGTTTACGCTGTCACCGATATTTAATTTATTCAGATTTGTGTTATGCCAAGTATGAGGAATTATCGCAATAGTAAATATTTCTCCTTCCCGCTCATATTTTGCAATCGTAAGACTTATTCCATTTACACAAATACTCCCTTTATTAACTACATATTTTGAAAAATTATTATTTTTCCACTTTATTGATAAGAGCCAAGATTTCTCTAATTTTTCTATATTCTCAACTGTCCCAAGGCCATCGACATGTCCGCTGACTATATGCCCTCCTAGACGGTCAGACACCCTAAGAGCAGGCTCCAAATTAACAATCTGATTCAAGTTCGACTTTACTCCTAAAGTTGTTTTTTTTAATGTCTCCTCACTAACATCAACAGTAAATTTATTTTGAAAAATATCTTTAACAGTCAAACAAATTCCATCAACAGCTATGCTGTCACCGATTGCCATATCAAATAAATTATCCAGAATTTCAATTTCTAAAATATTTTTTTCTTGTCTTAGTTTTCCAACTGATTGAATTATTCCTGTAAACATAGATTTAAGAAAAATATTTTTGCAAAATTTTGTATTTACTTTAATTTACTTTAAATAATTTTCAACTATAAATAAATTGAAGAGTAAATAAAAAGAAATTGATCATATTTAGATGATTATTAATTCACAAAAAAGATCATTTGGTAGAGGAGCGAAAGTGAGCTTATTCACTTTAGGGACAATGCGAGCAACCGAAAGTCTCGAAAAAATGTATAACATAGTAAAAAATGCATATTATGTGGGAATTAATCACATAGAAACAGCACCCACTTATGGTGATGCTGAATCACTTATTGGAAATTCAATAAAAAAATTAGCCATAGAAGAAAATATAAAAGAAAAAAATTGGGTGATTACTTCCAAAGTTTTACCTAAGGGTGATTTTGACTTTTTAAAAAATAATTTTAAAAAGTCTCTTAAAAATTTAAATCGCGAGAAAATTAATAATCTTGCAATTCACGGACTCAACTTAAAACAACATCTAGATTGGGTTCTTGCTGGAGAGGGTAAGAAATTTATATCTTGGATACTTGAGAAGAAACTAGTTGATCAAGTCGGTTTTAGTTCTCACGGAAGTTATTCACTAATTAAAGATGCAATTAACTGTGAAGTTTTTACTTTTTGTAGTCTTCATTTACATTATTTAGATCAATCTAAGATTGCTTTAGCAGAGGAAGCTATAAAAAAAGGTATGGGAGTTTTAGCAATATCACCTGCAGATAAAGGCGGTAGATTATATTCTCCAAGTGATATTTTGATAGAGGCCTCTAAGCCTTTTCATCCATTAGAATTAGCGTATCGATTTCTTCTGGCAAAAGGCATTACAACTTTATCCTTGGGGGCGACAAACAAAAAAGATTTTGAATTTGCGCATAAACTTAGAAACTCAATCAAGAAGCTTACAAAACTTGAAAAAAGCGCCCTTAATAAAATTGAGGAAGTTTCTAATGAAAGATTAAACTCAACCAAATGTGAACAATGTAGATCTTGTCTTCCTTGTCCAAATGAAGTGCCTATTCCAGAAATACTTCGTTTAAGAAATATATCTGTTGGTTATGGCCAATTAGAATTTTCAAAAGAAAGATACAATTTGATAGGAAAAGCCGGCCACTGGTGGGAAGAAAAAAATTCCTCATTTTGTCAAGAATGTAATGAATGTGTACCTAAATGTCCTAGTAAATTAGATATACCAAATTTATTAAAGGAAACTCATAACTTATTAATTGAAAATCCTACAAAAAGATTATGGGGATAAGGATTCATTCCATATATTTTTAAGATTAATTTTTTGTTCATTTGTTAGTAAAGGGAAAGACCAACTATTTTCCCAACATTTTTCAGAAGGTCCAGAGATGGGGAACATTTCAGTTTTATATTTACTTTGCAAATAATCAGTATTGAATGGGAGATACCAACCCTGGCTTACTAATTTATCTACTATTGATTTATTTTCTAAAGATTTAATCCATTTAATTAAAATTGCATTATTTAGATTTGATCGACTAAGTAGAAAATGCCACATCAAAGGTACGCCTTGGCTTGGGAAAACTAAAGAAAGCCTTGGATCTATTTTTAAATATTTTGAACAAAGACTATAAGGAACTATTGCAACAATAGCATCAGAATTAATCAACCAATTGAGCATATTTTTATCATCAAATAACATCGCTTGGCTTTTGAGTTTTTTTAAAGAATTAGATGAATTAATTTTTTGAGCAATTGACAATATTATTCTGGGACTTTGTGGAAAAATAATTTTCCCAGTTAATTTTTTAGAAAGAAGAAAATCCCAAGATGTTCTTGCTGTATTTATTAATTCTTTATTATTTTTAATGATAATTGTATAGGGTACTACGCCAATAGGAAATAATTTACTCCTCTGATTTTGATTAAAGCTCCCCAAAAAATCTATCGATCTCTTATCCAAATTTTCGAACAGTGCATATTCATTTATTTTTTCAAATTCTGAGAAATCTATATTAGAAATCCATCCATCATTTATTAAAGTAAAGTCAGAATTTAAAATAGTGTTTCTATTTTTTTGTAGCCGAATATTTTCAAAATTAATTTTTTCCTGCTTCCAATCTTTTGGAATAGTATCTTTAAAAGATTTTGGATAAAAAGAATTTTCTAATGCAATTTTTACTTTATTAGGTAGATTACTGCAGGAGTTTAAGAAAAATAAAAGAGAAAGCTTACCATAATTTAAAAATTCTCTTCTGGTTGCAAATTTTGAAAACATTCAACAATCCTTCTCTAAAGAAATTTGACCTTGGCTCTTCATCATTGCCAGATTTTGTTGACACAATGAAACTATTTCTTCATTTTTAAATCCATCTAAGAAAGCAAGCAATGATATTCCACCAGCACCTACACCTTCTTTTACATGACCTAATTCATAATCCTTCAATTCTTTGTATTTCGAAGATTTGAAATTTAAAGGACTGGCTAATCCTAATAATTTGACATCATATTTTTCATTTATTAGATTTACTAAATCATTAAGAGAATTATCTTTCACAAGCCACCCAGTTGTCGCAACAAAAACATCTTCAATAAATTCAACTTTATTTTTTTCATCTAAAAATTCTAAAACAAGCAAAATGACCGCTATCATCTGACTTCCTCCAGACAAAATTACAGGTTGTTTTGCTAACCTAGCACCAATTAGAAGACCCATTGAGAAAACTTGGAAAGGATCACCTACCGCCGCGACAACATCAAAAGAGTCGAAATCAGCCTTGAAATTTGCATTGAAAAGTCCTCTTTCAACTACTTTTTTTCTTAATTCTCTTGGAGCTTTAAATAAACTACTACCTACTAAATTAGATACCTGCAAACCAAAAGCTTCCATTACAGCCTGAGCAGTTGTGGTACCTCCGGGTACAGATTCAGAAATTAAAACCGGTTGTTTTAAGGATTTTCCTATTGCAAGACCTTTTTCATAGAGGTTTAAAACTCTCTCTTTAGTCATCGATTTTCCAGTAGTAAGGCAATTTGATGGGCCCAAATTTCTTTCTTCTACAACCAAATGATTAAAATAAGGCTTCGCTCCTAATCCCAGAGGAACAATAACTGGATAAATATTTATAAGCTTCAAACAAACATGACTGATTAGGGCAGGAGTTACTCCTGCATTGAGAAGAGGCAATTTATATTTATGATCTTTTGAAGCACCCTCAAGAAAAAATTCGGCATCTGCAAGGGCAGTTGTTCGCCTTGATTTTGCATTAATACCTGCAGCGGAAATTCCTGGAATTTGAGATGTATTAGTGCCTGCAATTACAAGAAATATTTTAAAATTCTTAATATTCTTTTTCAATAATTCAAATTTTTTAATTTGTCTTTTTTTATTGGATTCATTACCAAAAAATTTTATTCCTAATTCTTTACTATACATTTTTTATTTTTTTCAATTATTTAAATCAACTAAACTATTTAATAATCTTGGAGGATCTGGGATATTTAATTTAAATCTTGGGAACAGAGAATATGCAACTACATGTACCGTTAAAACATAAACTATTTCTTGAAAAATTATTAAAAAAATTGCGCCTAATTGGATACTTAAAATTGAGGGGGAAAAAGGTAAATTTAATAATCCAATGAACTTTTCTAGTAGACTATAACTTGCTCTTGTAATTAACACCCAAAGATTATCACCAACCAATGTAGATAATGCTATTACTCGCAGGAAAAAGCCAATAGTTCCAATAATAACTCCTATAGTTAAGCTAAATTTCCAAGTTTTTTTTCTAAACCAAGACCATCCCAACCAAAAAGCCAAGATTCCATAAGGAAATAAAAATAAAGTTCCTCTAACAGGACCCATAATAATGAATAAAAGTAGAAATTGTATTAGGAGTCCTTCTAATGCAGTTTTAGTTCCTCTTCTCAAGTGCAAGAGGATTATTGGGAGAGGTAAAATCAACCTTAATAAAGCTCCTCCAATTGGCAAATAATATAATGCAACCCAAAATAAAGACGAAAGAGATGCTAAATAAGAGGTCTCAACAATATTTAATGCTTCAGTTTTTGTTGTTATTTTCATTTTTTGTTAAATGTTTTTAATTAATTTTTATTCATACTTTTATTTTTTGAATCTAAGATACGTTCAATCTTTTCTATTTCAAAATTTACATCAGAATTACTTAAAATGGAACTTAACTCTTCAGTAGGGTCTTTTGGATCTACATCTTTTAAGATGAATATTATTTTGTAAGATTGGAGATCATTATTTCTTCTTTTTCTAGACTTCTTAATTTTTTTATTTTTTTCTTTTGGTATTTTTTCAGAATTTATATCCTTTTGATTTTCAATAAAATTTTCTTGCTTTTCTAATTTCTTTATTTTTTTATTTTTTTCTTTTGGTATTTTTTCAGAATTTATA
>QCDK01000009.1 GCA_003278765.1 Prochlorococcus sp. AG-355-G23 | reverse complement strand
CTTTGGGAAAAATCCGGGCATTGGGAAAAATTTAGAGACGATATGTTCACTACTGCATCAGAAAATCGAACTTATGCAATTAAACCAATGAATTGTCCATGCCATATTCAAGTATTTAATCAAGGTTTAAAAAGTTATAAGGATTTACCTATTCGTCTTGCTGAATTTGGTTCTTGTCATAGAAATGAACCTTCTGGTGCACTGCACGGCTTAATGAGAGTAAGAAACTTTACTCAAGATGATGCACACATATTCTGTACAGAAGAGCAAATTCAAGAAGAAGTATCAACTTTTATAGATCTTGTTTTCGAGGTTTATAAAACTTTTGGTTTTGATGAAATCATTATCAAATTATCAACTCGTCCAGAAAAAAGGGTAGGTAGTGAAGAGATTTGGGATAAATCAGAGGAAGCTCTTACCAAAGCTCTCGATAATAAAAACCTAAAATGGGAACTCCAACCGGGAGAGGGGGCTTTTTATGGTCCTAAAATAGAATTCTCATTAAAAGATTGTCTTAATAGAGTTTGGCAATGCGGTACTATTCAGGTTGATTTCTCAATGCCTATTAGATTGGATGCAACTTATGTAGATATTGAAAATGAAAAAAGAAATCCAGTTATGCTTCATAGAGCAATTTTAGGATCCTTTGAGAGATTTATCGGAATCTTAATTGAACAATATGAGGCAAAATTCCCAATTTGGCTTGCGCCTTATCAAATAATTATTTTGAGCATTACTGATAGAAATATTGAAAAGTGTTTAAAGTTTAATGAATTAATAAATAATAATGGTTACCGATCAAAAGTTGATGTTAGAAATGAAAAAATAGGATATAAAATAAGAGAGGCAACTCTCGGGAGAGTGCCTTTAATTGCAGTTATTGGAGATAAAGAAGAGGAAATTGATTCAGTCGCTTTAAGAGCTTTGGATGGAACAAATTTAGGAATTTTCAACCTACCTAATTTATACAAATTAATGGATGATTTAATAGAAAAAAAAGGGAGAACCGAATAATTTAAAATATATGAATTTTCTCGCTTGTGATCTAGGAGGTACCAAGGTTCTTTTGGGAATATTCGAGAGAGTAATAAATGATGATTCGCCTAAATTGTTATTCAAGAAGAAATATATATCTTCTGATTGGGATTCTTTTGAACTAATCCTAGAAGATTTTCTCATAAATGAATGCAAAAATATTACTCATCCTTCTTCTGCATGTTTCGCTGTAGCTGGTCCTTTATCTAATAACAACGCAAAAATCATAAACTTGTCATGGAATATTTCAGGACATAAATTAAAAAATAAATTTAAATTTGAACAATGCGAGCTAATAAATGATTTTGCAGTACAAATTTATGGAATTCCTTTCTTAAAAAAAAATCAATATTCAACTATCCAGAATGGATCGCAATCTGAAGGTACTAACAATGATTTGCATGCCATTGTTGGAGCCGGTACTGGTTTGGGCATTGCAAGAGGTCTAATATCAGGGAATAAAGTAAAAGTTCTAGCCAGCGAAGGAGGACATGTTGAATACTCTCCAAAGTCAAAATTAGAATGGGAATTAAAAATTTGGCTTAAAAATTACTTAAAAGTAGAAAGGATATCTTGTGAAAGAATTATTAGCGGCACTGGTTTATCAAGAATTGCCGAATGGAGACTAAGCAAACATGATGCCCAAAACCATCCTCTACAAGAATATTTAAAAAAAATTAAAATTTTTGATACTGCGAGAAAAGAACTACCTGAAAAAATTTGTAAACTTTCCAAAGAAGGTGATCAGATAATGATTGAAGTTGAGAGGATTTGGTTAGGCGCTTATGCCTCTTTATTGGGAGATGTTGCTCTTCAAGAATTATGCTTTGGTGGTTTATGGATTTCTGGAGGAACCGCATCAAAACATTTCAAAAACTTTAAATCAGATTTATTTTTAAAACAATTTTTCGACAAGGGAAGATTAAAAGATATTCTTAAAACAATACCTATGAAAGTAATTTTAGATGAAGAGTTTGGACTTTTCGGTGCAGCCTGCAGAGCAAAAATGCTTTTAAAAACTTAAAAACAAAAAATGTCTATTCCTGAAGTAGGTAAAAAAATAAGGGTAACAGTTCCTTCAACAACTGCCAATTTAGGGCCTGGATTCGATTGTCTTGGAGCAGCATTAGATTTGTATAATGAATTTATTTTTACAAGAATTGAAGGTGGTGGAGATAGATTTGATTTAATAATGGAAAGTACAGATGGTAATCACCTAAGAGGAGGGCCTGAAAACCTGGTTTTTAGAGCAGCTCAGAAAGTATGGGAGAGCGCAAATATGGATCCTTTTGCTCTTGAAGCAAGAGTTAAGTTGGCAGTGCCGCCTGCACGCGGGCTTGGAAGTAGTGCTACAGCAATAGTTGCTGGATTAATTGGAGCAAATGCAATAATGAACTCTCCATTGTCCAAAGAAAAACTCCTTGAACTTGCCATTGATATAGAAGGTCATCCTGATAATGTAGTTCCCTCTCTTCTAGGTGGGCTTTGTTTAACAGCCAGGTCTTCTTCTCAAAGATGGAGAATCATTAGATGTGATTGGCACGATTCAATTAAAGCTGTTGTAGCAATACCTGCAATTCGTCTAAGCACAAGTGAAGCAAGAAAGGTTATGCCCAAGAATGTACCCATATCTGATGCAGTTACAAATATGGGGGCACTTACTTTGTTACTAAACGGCTTAAAAGCAGGTAATGCGGAACTTATAAAAGAGGGAATGTTTGATAAGTTACATGAACCCTACAGATGGAAACTTATTAAGGGTGGATTAGAAGTTAAAGATGCTGCACTAAATGCAGGCGCTCTAGGATGCGCAATTAGTGGGGCTGGGCCAAGTATCTTAGCTTTATGTAAAAAAGAAAATGGTAAAAACGTCAGTCAAGCAATGGTGAAAGCATGGGAGAAGTCAGGTGTAGCCAGCAGAGCACCGTTCTTAAACGTTCAAACAACGGGCAGCCAATTTAGCACTATCTCTGGTAAGTAGTTTTACTTAGGCATTTTTAATGTTATAGTCTCAAGCTAGTACAACTTCAACTAGAATAAAAAAATTATTCATTACATAAATGAATTTAGAATCTTTTCCTTGGCTATCATCTATTGTTTTACTGCCTTTAATTGGGGCATTAATAATGCCTTTCTTAAGTTCAAAAGAAGGAGAAGATAATTCACTCCCTAGAAATATCTCATTAAGTTTTTTATTTATAGATTTTTTACTAATAATCAGCGTCCTTTTTCAAAAATTCAATACTTCAGATAGCTCTTTACAACTGGTGGAGAGAGCTTCTTGGTTACCATCTATAGGCTTAGAGTGGTCTCTTGGCGTTGATGGGTTATCTGCTCCTTTAGTAGCTTTAAGTGGGTTAATTACATTTTTGTCGGCTGCAGCTAGTTGGAAAATTAAGAAAAAATCTAATCTATATTTTGCTCTTTTATTAGTACAAGCATCAGCACAGGCACTAGTTTTCCTTTCGCAAGATTTCCTATTGTTTTTCTTGGCATGGGAACTTGAATTAGTTCCGGTATATCTTCTTATTGCGATTTGGGGAGGGAAAAAGAAATTATATGCAGCAACTAAATTCATTCTTTATACAGCTTTAGCTTCTTTATTAATACTCATAAGTGGGTTAGCACTAGCCTTGAGTGGTGATACTTTTACTTTAAATATTACCGATTTAACCAATAAACATGTAACGGGTAGCCTAGCTTTATTATCTTATTTAGGATTTTTAATTGGTTTTGGAGTAAAACTTCCTATCTTTCCATTACATACTTGGTTACCAGATGCACATGGAGAGGCTAATGCTCCAGTTTCAATGTTATTAGCTGGAATACTTTTAAAAATGGGAGGTTATGCCCTTTTAAGATTCAATGTTCAAATATTACCTGAAGTACATCTTCAAATTGCACCTGCGTTAATTATCCTTGGAATTATTAATATAATTTACGGAGCTCTAAATGCATTTGCACAAGATAATGTCAAAAGGAGAATTGCATGTAGCTCTGTGAGTCATATGGGTTTTGTCCTATTAGGGATTGGAGCAGTGGATGCTCTAGGTATTAGCGGAGCAATGCTACAAATGATCAGTCACGGGCTTATAGCTGCAGCTATGTTCTTTGTTACGGGCTCTTTTTATGAAAGAACAAATACTCTTTCAATACCAAATATGGGAGGCTTAGCAAAGGTCTTGCCAATAACTTTTGCTTTTTTCTTGGCAAGCTCATTGGCCTCTCTAGCACTACCTGGCATGAGCGGTTTTATAAGTGAAATAACTGTATTTTTAGGTATCACTAGTCAAGAAGGATTTAGCTCTATCTTCAGATCAATCACGATTCTAATTGCAGCTATAGGATTAGTTCTTACACCAATATACTTACTATCAATGTGTAGAAGAGTATTCTTTGGCCCTAGAATTCCAGCATTAGCTACGGTTAAAGAAATGAATGGTAGAGAATTGACTATTGGGTTCAGTTTATTGTTGCCAACATTAGTAATAGGTTTTTGGCCCAAAATCGCTATAAATTTATATGAATCTTCAACCAATGCTCTCAGTCAGCAGCTTACTTTGGCTAAATTGGTTGGATTAATACCAACTTTAGTTAATTAAATTATCTTAATAAATGGATACCTCAATTTTTAAATATGGAGAGTTACCACAATTTAAAAAATTTACTCCAGAAAGTATAAGTAAACAATTTCCAGTAGTACTAGAAAAGATAACTGAAGAATTTAAAAACATAGAAAAAAATTTATCTAATTATTTACTTCAAAATGATTTAAATTGGGAAAAGGTAATCAATCCTTTAAATGAAGTAAATGAAATTCTTAGATGGAGTTGGGGAGTAATAAGTCACCTAAATGCTGTAAATAATTCTGAAAGTTTAAGAGATATTTATTCAAAATTTCTTCCAGAGGTTATTAGCTTGAGTAATAAATTCGGGCAAAGCAAAATAATTTACAACTCTCTAGTCAAGCTTAAAGAATCAAATAACTTTGATCAAATTAAAAACAGAATTTTAGATAAAGAAATTCTTGAGATGCAACATAGAGGCATTTCACTACAAAAGAATGATCAAGAAGAATTTAACAAAATTTCAGAAAAGCTTGGAAAGCTATCAACAGACTTCAGCAATAATGTTCTTGATTCGACTAATAAATGGTTTTTAATATTAAATAAAAAATCTGAAGTCGATGGTCTTCCTGAACGAGTACTTGAATTGATGGCGATTTCTGCACACAACCACTTAAAAAAAGATGGAGGAGTTGATGTCAAGAATGGTCCTTGGAGATTAAGTCTTGATATTCCAACTTATACTTCATTCATGACATATGCCACCGACCGTAACCTTAGAGAGAAACTATATAAGGCATTCGTTGGTAGGGCATCTCAAGGAGAAAAAAATAATTCTCAAATCATTGAAGAGATATTATCTCTTAGAACTAAACAGGCTAATCTTCTCGGTTATGAAAGTTGGGCAGAACTAAGTTTGTCAACAAAAATGGCGAAAGAAATTAAAAATGTTGAAAACCTTTTAGAAGAATTAAGAGAACCAGCATTCAAAACCGCAAAAATTGAATTAGAAACGCTCGATAAGTTTTCTAAATCTAATGGGTTTCCAAGATCACAGAATATCGAGCCATGGGATATTAGTTATTGGTCAGAACTTCTTAGAAAAGAAAAGTTCAATTTGGATCAAGAGTCTTTGAGACCTTGGTTCCCACTAAATGATGTTTTGAAAGGTTTATTTAAGTTAAGTGAAAAGCTTTTTGAAATTAAAGTAGTTGAGGCAACTGATGAGGCACCTCTGTGGAATGATGACGTTTTATTTTTTAATATCCTCAATAAACAAGATAATAAAATAGCTTCCTTTTACCTCGATCCTTATTCGAGGCCTGAATCAAAGAGAGGAGGGGCTTGGATGGATGAATGTTTGAATAAAAATAATGTTGGAAAAAAGACCCTCCCTGTTGCTTATCTCGTTTGTAATCAGACTCCACCATCAAAAGATAAACCTAGTTTGATGAGTTTTGAAGAAGTTCAGACACTTTTCCATGAATTTGGTCATGGTCTTCAACACATGCTTACTACTGTAAATCTCCCTCAAGCTGCTGGCATCAACAATGTTGAGTGGGATGCAGTCGAACTTCCAAGTCAATTTATGGAAAACTGGTGTTTTCATAAAAATACACTTATGAATATTGCTAAGCATTACAAAACAGGAGAAAAATTATCCGATGAGAATTTTGAGAAGCTACTAAAAAATAGAACTTTTAATTGTGGTATGGCTACTCTGAGACAACTACATTTTGCGATTACAGACCTCAGATTGCACAGTAATATTGATAAAAACAAAGGTAAAACAGCAGATGAAATAAGAAGAGAAATTGCAAAACAAACTACTGTTATTGAACCAATTCAAGAAGATCACTTTCTTTGTTGTTTTAGTCATATATTTGCAGGCGGATATTCTGCAGGATATTACTCATATAAATGGGCCGAAGTTCTAAGTGCTGATGCATTTTCAATGTTTGAAGAAGCTGATCTAGAAAACTCTGAAGATTTAAAGTTAATAGGAAAGAAATTCAAAGATACAATACTTAGCTTAGGAGGAAGCTTACCTCCATTAGACATATTTAAACTATTCAGAGGAAGAGAGCCACGAACTGATTCCTTAATAAAACACTTAGGTCTATCTGGAGCTACATAATAATTTCATCGATTATTTTATCCACCACAGATTTTTTTCTTACGAGGTTTCTATGTTTATATGCTTTTACTGATATTTTTTTCCCAAAATTTAAATTTGCCCACCAGCCAGGGAAAACCATCAAATCCCAATAAGTAAAGAAATTTATACACTCAATATCGTCAAGAAAAACATCATTATTCGCGAGTTCTCTTAAAAACTTACTGTTTATTTTCATTTCTGATATTCCTTTAAAAGGGTATTTAGGTATTAATTGAGCCATCAAAGTTCCTTTGTGAGGGGAACCTATAGATATTAATCTTCTTGTTCTTTTATATCCATTAAATTTTTGAAGCCAGTGCCTACCAATTATTCCACCCATAGAAAATCCCAAAATATCTATTTCTTTTTCTAAACCGTATTTCTCTAAAATTAATTCGTTTAATTTATTAGTCAAATCAAGTATTGAAGTCATTCCATATGAATGCTCAAGAGTTGGGGCAAAATATTCAATGCCGATATTATCAAGTTTAGGGGTAATAGAAGAAAAAATACTTGAAGTATTCCAAAGGCCATGAATCAATATGATAGGATTCCTTCTTTCCATTACTTTAATTATTTTCAAGAATTCTTACTATTGAAACCTTTCCATCGAATCCTGTTATTGGAGGGTTGCATTTTGTCAAAATAATTTTAATTTTAGAAATCTTAAATTCCTGATCAATGATTTCTAAAATTGCGTTGGAATATTTTTCAATTGTATAACAATATATTTTCTGTGATTGATCTTTTAAAATTTGAACTAATTTTGAATAGTCAACTGTTTTTTTTATATCATCATTTATTGTACATTTTTCAAAATCAGTCCACAAAAATATATCTAAAATAAATAGTTGTCCTAATTCCCTTTCTTCATCAAGTACGCCAACCCTAGCCCAAAGTTTAATATTCTCAATTTTTAAAAAAGTTTCCATCTTTAAAAGTTTTAAAGATCTTTATGTGTATAGATAGCCTTTCCTGATGAAAAATCATCAACTATATTCCCATCACCCTTTAGGAAATATTTATAAGTTACCAAACCTTCTAGACCTACAGGTCCCCTTGGTGGAAGAGTTTGAGTAGATATACCAACTTCAGCTCCGAATCCATATCTAAAACCATCTGCGAACCTAGTAGAGCAATTATGAAAAACACCTGCACTATCAACTACATTCATAAATTTATTGGCAGTATGTGAATTTTCAGTAATTATTCCATCTGTATGTTTTGAACTATATTTTTGAATATGTGTGATTGCCTCGTCGAGATCATCAACAATTTTTATCGATAAAATTAAATCTAAATATTCAGTTTTCCAATCTTCTACACTAGCCTCATACTTTAACCCTAATTCAACTGATCTCTTATCTCCAATTAATTTAACATCATTAGAATTAAACAATGGGATGGCCTTTTCTAAAAAAGCTGGTGCGATATCTTTATGGACTAATAAAGTTTCGATAGCATTGCATGCTGCAGGATATTGAATTTTGCTGTCCAAAGCGACTGATAAAGCCATCTCTATATTTGCCTCAATATCTATAAACAAATGACAAATTCCATCAGCATGACCTAACACAGGAATTCTTGTGTTCTCCTGAATAAATTTAACTAATTCATTACTTCCTCTTGGAATTATTAAATTAATGTATTTCTCAAGATTTAACATCGCCATACTATCTTTTCTGCTTGTTAGTAAACATATTGCATTTTTATCAAGACCTGATTCATTTAAACCTTCTTGCAATGCCTTGACTATTGCTGTATTTGTTAAATTAGCTTCACTACCACCTTTTAGCATTACTCCATTACCTGATCTTATTGCTAATGAACTAATCTGCATCACGGCATCTGGCCTTGATTCAAAAATTATCCCCAAGACTCCGATTGGCACAGTTTTTCTTTCTAAGATCAATCCCTTTGAAAGCTCTCTTTTAAATTGAACTTGATTTACAGGATCAGCCAAGTCTCCAACTTTTCTTATTCCTTCAATTCCTGAATTTAATTTTGATTTTGATAATTTTAACCTAGAAAGTAAAGCCTTAGAAATACCCTTTTTTTCTGCACTTGAATAATCCTCATTATTAGCCTCTAATATTTCTTTAGAATTTTTTTCTAGATAATCAGCCATAAAATTTAAGGCTTTAATTCGATTTTGATTTTCAGTCTGACTTATTTTTATTGATGCCAAACGAACTTTCTCAGCTTTTTCTAAAAGATCATTACCTGGTTGAGGAACTTCAAAGATATCAGCCATAACATTTTTTAGTTAGTTTAATAATAATTCAAATTAACGATTCTTTAAAGTAAATTTCTTTCTGAGTTAATATCTAAAAAATAATTGAACCTGACTTTTCCAATCCCCATTGGAATCATAAGAACCCAATAATTCTAAATTTGGATTTGCCTGAAAAGTCAAAATTCCTAAAGGTGAAATATCATCTCTACCTGGAACGGTTTGAAAGGCAAAATTTATAGCATCAGTAATATCAAGCCCTATTTCGGCTACCCAAGCTTGAGAAGAAAATTTCTCATTAGAAGATGATTGATCATCATTTTCTATATCTAAATTTTCATTAGAAAAAATATTATTTAATGAATCATTATTTTCTACTAAGGCTGGATATAAAGATAACTGAAATCTTTCACTAAATGCATCAGCATTATTAAGTTGAGAGATAAATGCTCTATTTATTAAATTTGCAGAGTTACCTCCAATCAAACCAATTATTTGTGATCTGTTATAACTTGGAGTGCTCCTTAATTTGATTCTTCTATTTTCATCAGCGAAAGATAATTGATCTAAAAAACCTTCATAAGATGCTTCAATTTTAATAAGCCTAGTATTACCAATTCCAAATGCACCATAACCACTTGAACTATCGTCGACAGCAACATCACCTGAGACATTTAAATCCTGATTGTTTTCACTTATAGGTATTATAGAATCTGGAACTTTGCTGACTAAAGAAAAATTTATAAATGGAACCACACCACTTCTTGATGCAAATAAAATATAATTGTCTTTATTTTTATTAAGTTTAAACGGGGTAGTATATAGATTAGCTCTACCTTTCTTAAGATAAATAAGACCCCTAGCATTTAAATCTTTCCCAACCTCACCATTTATAGTAAGGTCTAATTTAGTATCTAAATAAGCTTGAACTATCTCTGAATATTGAAGTTTAAATTCTGGTCCAAGTTTTAATTTAAGATTATTAAAACTCAAATTATCTAAATAATTAGGTAAAGTTTCTCCTAAAAGAACTGAATTCAAAATTGTTTCATTTGATATTATTTCAATATTTTTTTTATTATTCCAATAGAGTTCTGGCCAATCTTTTTTATCCTCTTTTCGTATGAGATTATTTTCTTTGTTATTTTGATTGGTGCTATTAAAATTAATAAATCCATTATTAAAAGATAGAGAACCTCCCAAAACAGGACTTTCAAATGATCCACTTAAATTGATATCTGAATCTATTAGAAAATTAAAATTATCTTTTTCTAAAGTAAATCTATTTGTTTTCAAATTAATTTTTGCCTTCTCGGAATTATTTTTACTATAAAAAGGCAAAGAACCTTTTATAAAAATTTCCCCAGAATCTTCAGTCTTTGCTTTTAGATTATTGATCTCTAAAGAATCAAAATCAAAAATTATTATGCTATTGATATCTTTTATTATATTGTTGAAAAAATCAATTTCAGAATCGTTAATTACGATAAATCCATTTAATAGAGGTTTATTTAAGGTACCTTTTAGAATCATTCTAAGATTCACATCACCTTCTTTAAAGGTAAAGTATTCATCAGCAAAAATATCTATTAACTCAATAAATTTTCCATTCCCAATCAATCTTAGATCTAATTTATCTGATTTATTTATAGGTATTGAGCCTTCAAAATTAATTGGGATTTCTGAATCATTTATTAAAATAGAAAAATCAACATCAAAAATAGAATTATCAAATTCAACTAGCCCTTTATCAAATATTATGATGTTGTCTTTAATTGAAGAATTATTGGAAGAAATTTCACTAGAGAAAGATTTTGTATCAAGATCATAAAGTATATTCATATCTAACCCACCAAGAAAATCTCTTGGTTTATTTAAAAAGATATTTGCAGTACTTAATGGTAAGTTATTAATTCTTAAAGAACCTTTCCCCGTTAATAATCCGCCTTCCAAATCAATAGAAAATTCCTCTTTATTTTTCTCGTAGTCATCTTTGGGTATATCAAGATAGCCATTTAATTTTGCATTCAATTTATAATTTACTGGTCTATCGCCTTGAATAGTGATTTTCCCATTGTATCTACTCCTAAATTTATTAAAATATTTTTGCAAATTAAATTTATCTTCTAGCACATTACTATTTTCAATAAAGTTATTTATAAAATCGATCCTCTCTTTAAATGATTTATTGTAATTATTTATTTCCAAATCATCCAAAATATTCAATTTACTTATGGGAATAACTTTTTTATTATCAAAGTTAAAAATATCAACAGCTGTAAGAATAGTCCAACTAGTACTTACATTCGTGAATTCTGAATTAATAAAATTATTTTTATTTGAATTAAATTCGACTTCAATGACTCCTCCATCAATTGGATACAATGAAGAATTTATATAAAAATAATTATTTTTGACGCTGAAATCAAATAATGAATTGGCTAGATTAATACTTCTATATTTACCTAAACTCCAGGCAAGTCTCCCATCGAGGGATGACTGGTCTGAGGAAATTGATCCTTGACCATTAATAATTCCATCAATCTTATCAAATTGATTTTTGTTTAAAGATAATTCAAGTTCATCAAGAGGAAAATTATCTGCTCGCCAATTATAACTATCTTCCTCTTTGACTATACCTACACTTCCTTTATTTGAGTTAAAAACTCTTATAAAATTTGCATTATCTAGTTTAAAATTAGAATCAAACTTAATTGAAAGAAATGAAGGGATTGGAGAATATCTATTTTTCATATTTAGCTGAAATTCATTATTATCATTTTTGAGATCTCCCTCCCATGTTTCTCTAATGCGGATGCCTTTAAAGTGCGGATAATCAACATTAAAATTTATAGAAATATCAGGATCAGTAATTTTTCCTTTTAATTCTCCTTTAGCAGTAATGAAACCCCTTATATCATTTTTTCGGAATATATTTAAATTAGATAATTGTGTTCTATTTATTTTGAAACTAGTATCTATATCGCCAAAATTAATACCTCTTCTATCAAACCAGTAGGGTAAACTCCCCGATAATTTGATATCTGGATTAAGGCTATCAATATATCCGATACTTCCTATTAGATTAATATTATTGGAACTCTTACTAAATGGTACATTTAGATTAAAATTCGAAGTCAAAGTTCCATAATTTAATTTTTCTGCATTACCAATTAAATTGTCATCTTTACAAATAAACCTAGTTGAATCTGAATTTATATTCTCTGCGAAATCTTCTGGTTTTATTTTTAAATTAGTAAAAGAAAATCTTCCTTCACAAAATGTGCGCTTTGATGATTTATTAAATTTAAAGTTGGATTTAAAGGTACCCTTTTTAAAGCTAATTTTTCTATTACCAATAATATATTCAGAATTCTCGAGATCTAAACCCTTAGAAAATAAATCAAGTTTTAAAAAGTCTTGATTCAACTTTGTATTAAATTTAAATTTTAAAAAACCCTTTTCTTGAAAATTTGATTTTACATTTGCAATGATTTGTCTATTTCTTGACTTGTAAACAACATTACCTTTTACTTTTGTTTTTAATCCTGCTTTATTAAACTTCAGATCTGAATATTTATTTAAATTAAAATTCAATTCATACTTTGATGGTGATTTTTTTATAATTCGATCATTTTTATAAGATTCATCCCTTTTAAAAAAATCTCTATCTATATTTATAGCTGCATTCTTAGGACTTATTTTTACAATCCATTTTTGTTTTAAAAAAGATCTAAAAGGCATAATGCCCACATATACATTTTCGGCTGTAATTTCGGAATCTATATTTTTTTTATCATTAATTCTTGAATTACCCAAAGAAATACCTAGAAATCTAATCCCGACATAATTACCTAAATCAACATTTTTATCAAAAAGATTCTCAATACTTTTTTCTATTTCTAATTTCCTAGAACTATATGTTTCTTTTAAAAAATTATTTAATAAAAAAGTGCCTAAAATACCTAACGGTAAAAGCATCCCTACCAGAAGAATCTTAGTATTTAAATTTAGAGATCTAATTTTTTTCAAGTTAGAGCCCAAAAATAGAGTAGGCTTACAAAATATAAGAAATTAATCAGGTCAAAGCCACTAAATGTCTTTTTTTGAACTATTAGAGAACACACCCAAAATTTTTGGAATCTTTGGAATATTTCTTTTTATTTGCACAATAGTAGCTTTTATATTTAATTTTGGTTTTAAATTTCGAATAATTGGAGCAACTATCTTTTCATTATTGCTTTCTTTGAGTAGTTGGGCATTTATACAAAGTTACTCTGAAAAGGTTGTAATAGAAGGTGCAAAATATGTTTCAATTGTATATGACAATGGGTTCGATTTGATTATTGCTAAAGCAGATGATGACTTTCCAGAAGAATCTATCGAACCAACTTTAGAACAATTATCGGAAAATTTAAGGAAAGGTAGCAGATCTGGTGCAAATGTAAAAATCAAGATAAGAAAACTTGAAAAAATTTCAGATGGTGTAAGTAAACCAGTTGTTGTAGGAGAAGTTCAAAAAAATGTCAAAATGAATTAGTCCTTTAAGTAATGGAAATTAAACCTTTTTTAGATTTTTTACCAGCTAATTTTAGACATGAGAAATCTTTTTTTATTCAAAATAATCTAACTGACTTTGAAAAATTAAGTAATCTTTCGGACTTAGATATAAATGAGATTCAAAGAAAATCTTCACTATGTACATTGAATAATTTGAAGAAAATTAGAGCTATAGCTATTTTTAAAAAAGAAATTGGAATTTCTCCACCGCAAGCATATCTACTTTTGCATTGTGGTATATCTTCTGTAAGATCATTATCACTATCTACCCCTTACGAATTAGAACGAAAAATTGGTAGATTAGAAAGAACTCTTAGAGTAAAAACTGAGCTAGATACAACTTTTATTCTCTTAAAAGAGTGGATTAAAAAAGCTAGTCAAATCGATAATTCTATTTGAACTCTTGGATAAAAAAAATTTTTAATGTAGAATTTAGAAAAAGTTAGTAATAATGAAAACTTTGTTATTTTTTTTATTTTTATTTTTCAACTCTTTATATCCTGTTTTAAGTCAATCCAACTTATTGGAAACTGTAAAAAAGAATCCAAACGAAGCTAGGAGTTTATGTATTAAGTTTAGAGAGTTTAATTCAAAGGGAATTTCAGCTAGTTCAGATAAAGCTATAGAGTATGTATCAAACAAAAAAAAGTTAACTCCCGTTAACGCAGAGATCTTTTCTATATACGTCATTGGGCTGCACTGCCCAGACATTATCTAAAGCCTAAATGTCTGGTTCAAGATGGTTTGACAAGTCTCTAGTCCTTAGAGATGGGGTAAAACTAATATCCAGGATTTGGTTACCTAAAAGTAATGGGCCATGGCCTGCATTATTGATGAGACAACCATATGGCAGGGAAATAGCTTCAACTATCACATATTCTCACCCAGAATGGTGGGCTTCCAAAGGGTATATGGTAATCATTCAGGATGTTAGGGGGATGGGTAATTCTGAAGGAGTTTTTAATGGTTTTTCTCAAGAAGCTAGCGATACTTCAGAAACACATAAATGGGTAAGGTCTCTCAAAGAATGTAATGGAAAACTTGGCTTATATGGTTTTTCATATCAAGGATTTACTCAACTAACTGGTGAATTAAATTCAAAGCCGCCCGATTGTTTATCTCCAGCAATGACTGGGGTTAGTATTAAGGATCATTGGTGCTCAGATGGAGGAGCATATTGGTGGCATAACAATATTGCATGGGGACTTCAAATCGCAGCACTAAAAATGAAGAGAGAAAATAAATTGCAGGAGTGGGAAAAAATAAGATTAACCTTAGAAACTAAAAGTTACTTAAGGGAAGGAATTGATACTTTAAAAAAATATGATCCTAATAATTTTGTTTTGGAATGGCTTAAAAATTTAAATAATGCTAGCCCATTAGAAGAATTTAACCCAATTTCAACATGGATTAAACAACCTATGTTAATTATTGGAGGAATTTGGGATCCACATTTAAAAGGTGCCTTTGATCTTTATAAAAAATCTAAAGAAGCTGGTGGAAACCCAGAGATTATTATTGGGAATGCGACACATCTAAATTGGTGGGAGGGATCACAAGAATCTTTATTAAAATTTTTTGATAAACATTTAAAATCAGATGAAAAATTTAATTCTAAGAATTTTAAAGACGAGAAAAAAATATGGAATATTTCATTAAATAAGTGGGAAGAATTAGATAATAAATTTCACCCTGAATTTATTTTTGGGCTCAAAAGCGATGGCAAAGCAAATGTAGAGGTTGAGAATGGAAGTCTGACCATAAATTCAAAAGGATCAGGATGGTTCACAATTGTTAGTGACCCATGGAGACCTACTCCATCTGATGGTGGTCATTTAGGTCCGAATCCAGGAAAGTTTAATAGAAGTATTATTGATAAAAGATTGGATGTAGGTGTTTTTCAAACCAACTCTTTTAAAGAAGATCAATATTTAAGAGGAGTTCCGAAATTAGAAATCCAAGTAAAAAGTGATCAGCCCAATTTCGATATCTGTCTTGCTTTATCTCTAGTTGAAGAAGGGAAAGAAAAGGTAAATCAATTTTCAACCGGATTCTTAAGGGTTAAAAACTCCAAAATAAATGAAAAATACATTTATCAAATAACAATGCAACCAACAAATATTTGTTTGATTAAAGATAGCAAGCTTCGCTTATCTATATCTGCATCAGCTTATCCCGCTATTGGAGTTAATCCTGGATTTGGGGAGGGAAATGTTGGGCCGCCTTCAGCAAATCATAGAGTTATTACTCTAAGTTTTAGCCTTAATAAAACATTTATGAAAATGAACCCTTTTTTTTCATAAATTATTATTTTTTTGGTTAATCATTTGATATTATAAGTCCTTAATATCTACCAGTCATGATCGAGACAATTCAAGCAGACTGGATTAAATCAGAAGCCATCAACCTAGAAAATTGTTGCAATGATAATCCATTAAAAATATTAGGTCCTCATTTCTATGAAGAACAATGGGTAATAAGGGTATGGATGCCTGAAGCCGACGAAGTCAAAATAAATTTTAAAAACATTACCTATAAGGCGGAGAGCATAAACCATAAATGGCTTTTTGAAGCTATCCTTCCTGAAAATCCCGATTATAATTACGAAATAAATGTTTCACGAGGAGGGATCACTCATACACAACATGACCCTTGGTCATATAGAGAAGAGTGGATGGGAGAAGTTGATAGACATCTTTTTGCAGAAGGTAATCATCATCATATTTGGGAAAAAATGGGAGCACATCTCATTGAAGGAAAGAATCAAACAGGAGTAATGTTTTGCATTTGGGCTCCAAATGCAAAATCAATTTCGATAATTGGAGATATAAATTCTTGGGATGGAAGACATCATCCAATGCAAAAAAGATTAGGGGGAATTTGGGAACTATTCATGCCAACAATGCAAGAGGGAGAAACATATAAATACGAAATAAGAACACAACAAGGTCATATTTATGAGAAAGCTGATCCATATGGATTCCTTCATGAAATCAGACCTCAAAATGGTTCAATAGTTTCAAAATTGAAAAACTTTAATTGGAATGATAGTGCTTGGATTTCAAATAGAGATTCTTCTAGTCAAATTAACAAGCCAATTTCAGTTTATGAAATGCATTTAGGAAGTTGGCTCCATGAATCATCAGATAATAGATATCTGGAAGATAATGGTGAACAAAGAGACCCAGTGCCTGCTGCCGATTTAAAACCTGGAACAAGATTATTAACTTATCCAGAATTAACGAAGAAACTCATCCCTTACGTAAAAGAGAGAGGATTCACTCATATTGAACTAATGCCAATATCTGAACATCCTTTCGATGGTTCATGGGGATACCAAGTTACAGGCTGGTATGCCCCAACAAGTAGATTTGGTACCCCAAGTGAATTTAGAGAGTTTGTTAATAAATGTCATGAAGAGGGCATAGGCGTAATTCTTGATTGGGTGCCTGGTCATTTTCCAAAAGATAAGCATGGTTTAGCATTTTTTGATGGTTGTCATCTTTATGAACATGGAGATTCACGAATAGGTGAACATAAAGAATGGGGAACCCTAATATTTAATTACAGCAGAAACGAAGTAAGAAATTTTTTAGTAGCCAACCTCGTTTATTGGTTTGAAGAGTTTCATATTGACGGCATAAGAGTAGATGCTGTAGCTTCAATGCTTTACAGAGATTATCTACGTCCCGATGGAGAATGGATACCCAATGAAAATGGTGGGAATGAAAATATAGAAGCCGTTAAATTCCTTCAACAGGCTAATCATGTACTCTTCCAACACTTTCCCGGTGCACTTTCTATCGCTGAAGAATCAACAACTTGGCCAATGGTAACCAAACCAACTGACATGGGAGGGCTAGGGTTTAACTTGAAATGGAATATGGGATGGATGCATGATATGCTCGATTATTTTGAAATAGATCCTTGGTTTAGGCAATTCCATCAAAATAGTGTAACTTTTTCCATAACATATAACTATACAGAGAACTTTATGCTTGCACTTAGTCATGATGAGGTTGTCCATGGGAAAAGTCATCTTTTGCATAAAATGCCTGGCGATGACTGGAAGAAATATGCAAATACACGAGCTTTACTAACTTATATGTGGACGCACCCTGGTAAAAAAACGATATTTATGGGAATGGAATTTGGGCAAAGGCAAGAATGGAATGTTTGGGATGATCTGCAATGGGAGTTACTAGAATTTGAGCCTCACAAAGGTATTAGAAACTTGATTGATGACCTAAACGCACTTTATAAAAATGAACCTGCATTATGGAAAAATGACTTTGACCCTTATGGTTTCCAATGGATTGATTGTAATGACAAATCTAATTCGGTTATAAGTTTCATGAGAAGAGAAAACGATACCAATGAGTGGCTTGTTGTTGTTGCTAACTTTACACCTAATACTCATGGGTCATACAAAGTAGGTGTTCCTGTGGAAGGATTCTATAAAGAAATATTTAATTCAGATGGCTCTAGATACGGGGGCAGTAACAAAGGAAATATGGGGGGTAAAGAAACTATAAATTACAATATTCATGATTATCAAAATGCTCTAGAACTTGCTTTGCCCCCATTAAGCGTGAGTATCTTCAAACATCAATCAAAAAAATAAGAAGGCTCATTTAACTTACTGCTTCATATAAATGTTCATATAACGTTTTTGCTCTGCTTTACATTGTAAGATTTTTAAGTTGGATTTTAATTTTTTAAGAATATCGAATTGAAAAATGGGTCAAGATTTACCACTACTACTTTCTGCCGCTTTAGGTAAAAAAGTTAATAGGCCACCAGTATGGATGATGAGGCAAGCAGGAAGATATATGAAAATCTATAGAGATTTAAGGGAGCGTTACCCAAGCTTTAGAGAGAGGTCTGAAAATCCAGAGCTTTCATATGAGATTTCAATGCAGCCTTTTCATGCTTTCAAACCGGATGGGGTGATACTTTTTTCAGATATTCTCACACCTCTTCCAGGGATGGGCATAAATTTTGAAATAATAGAAAGTAAGGGTCCAATTATTGAGGACCCAATAAGAACTCTTAACCAAGTAGAAAATTTAAAAGAATTAAATCCAAGTGAGAGTTTAGGTTTTGTTGGGCAAGTTCTTACTTCATTAAAAAAAGATGTGAATAATGAGGCAACAGTTTTAGGTTTTGTTGGCGCACCTTGGACTCTTGCCGCATATGTAGTTGAAGGTAAAAGCAGTAAAAATTATTCTTTAATAAAATCAATGGCTTTTAATGAACCAGATTTACTTCATAAACTTCTTGATCATTTTGCAAAATCTATTGGTGAATATCTTAAATATCAAATAAAATCTGGAGCGCAAGTAGTACAAATTTTTGATTCATGGGCAGGCCAACTAAGCCCACAAGATTACGATATCTTTGCTGGGCCGTATCAAAAAAAAGTTGTTGAAATTGTAAAAGCGGAATACCCTGAAACACCCATAATTCTTTACATTTCAGGAAGTGCTGGTGTTTTAGAAAGAATGGCAAAAACTGGAGTAGATATAATCTCATTAGACTGGACAGTAGATATTGAAGAGGCTTGTAAAAGAATCCCCAGAGGGGTTGGAATTCAAGGTAATGTTGACCCTGGCATTTTATTCGGAAACAAAGAATCAATAAAAGAAAGGATAGATAAAACTTTCAATAAAATTAAAGACAGGAAATATATTCTCAATTTAGGTCATGGGATTTTACCTGGGACTCCAGAAGAAAATGCTCAAACATTTTTTGAACATGGAAAAAAACTCACTTACTAGTAAAAGTCTTGGCATATAAAAACTTATTAATAACAGGTGCAAATGGATGTGTTGGCCAATATTTAGTTGATTGGTTTTTGAAAAACACAAACTTCAGGCTTTATCTCATGGTAAGAGACAAAGGTAAGTTGCCAATTTCTGTTCAAGAAAATAAAAAAGTAAAGTTAATGGTGTGCGATATCAGGGAATCAAATAGGTATAAAAAGGAAATTAGTCAAGTTAATTACCTAATACATACTGCTACAGCTTGGGGAGATCCCAAAAGAGCCTATGAAGTAAATATTAAAGCTTTTGAAGAATTACTAGAAATGCTTGATATTGGAAAGTTAGAAAAGATTATTTATTTTTCAACAGCTAGTATTCTTGATACCCAAACAAAATTAATGAGGGAATCATTGATTTATGGAACAGAGTACATTCAAACAAAATATGAATGTTTCCAAAGACTTAGAGAAAGCTCATTTGCAGAAAAAACATTTGCTGTTTTCCCTACCTTGGTTTTTGGAGGGAATCTTGGAAAAAAAAGTAAATATCCTGTGAGTTATTTAACTAGTGGATTGAAAGTAATAGGAAAATGGCTTTGGTTAGCAAGATTCTTAAAACTCGATTCTAAATTTCACTTTATACACGCAAATGATATCGCCCAGATTTGCGGGTTTCTAATTAAAAATCATAAAGAAGATCAATACAAAGGCTTTAGAAAATTTGTGCTAGGTCAGAAATTCATTTCAATTGATGATGCCATAATTACACTTTTAAAAAGGCATAATATGAGGAGATTTTTTGCGATACCGCTTACAAAAAAAATTCTAAAAATATTATTAAGAATTCTCCCTATCCAAACCACCCCTTGGGACTGCTTCAGTATTAAAAAGTATGACTTTAATCATGTTCCCATCACTAATCCTGAGACTTTCAAACTTAAAAGTTATGCCAAATCACTAAATGATATTTTAAGGTTATCAAAGTTACCAAGCTGTAATAAGAATTAAAATTCTCGCAGTTAGGTTACTAAAGCCTTGTAATATATATATATAAGCAAATTTTAATTATGTTACGTTCAATCTTTGCAGGGTTATTCGCAATAGTTTTAACTCTAGGTCTAGGAATTTCATCAGTTTCGGCTAAGACTGTTGAAGTAAAACTTGGAACGGATGCTGGAATGCTTGCATTTGAACCAAGTACGGTAACCATTAGTGCTGGTGATACAGTTAAATTCATCAATAATAAATTAGCTCCTCACAACGCAGTTTTTGATGGACATGAGGAATTAAGTCATGCAGATCTAGCTTTTGCTCCAGGAGAGTCTTGGGAAGAAACATTTGATACTGCAGGAACTTATGATTACTATTGCGAGCCTCACAGAGGAGCTGGAATGGTAGGTAAAGTTATTGTTGAATAAATCTTTTAATACTTAAGTACTATTTTTACTTAAAACTTAATACAGTCACAATTATATTTTGATTGATGAAAATAGTTCCAAGCGAATTTTCTAATTCAGCTTGGGACTGTTTCATTTTGGCCAAAGAAATTACTTATAAAAATCATCAACAAAACGTAGACTCTGACAATTTATTTTTAGCTCTTATAAAAAAAGATAATCTTACAAAAAAAATCTTAAAAAAAAATAATGTAAATATCAAAGAGATTGAGAAAGAAATAATGTCTTCTTTAAATTTGAAGGCAAAAATGAAAGATAAACAAGATAATTTATATATTGGTGAGACTCTTCACAAAATATTTTTGAAAGCGAATGATATTAAAAATACTTTAAATGATGTAGTGATATCAACAGAACACTTAGTTTACGGTTTCACTTATGATGATAAATATGGATTTCAAATTTTAAATCAAAAAGGCATTCCAGAATTTCTTGAAATTATAAAGAAAATGAAGTCAGATCCAGCAGTAAAAAAAGAATTTGATACTTCTAATGAGTCTTTGGGAAAATATGGTATTGATCTAACTCAATCTGCACGAGATGGAATTTTAGACCCAGTTATTGGTAGGGATGAAGAGATTAGAAGAACAATTCAAATATTGAGTAGAAGAACAAAAAACAATCCGGTTCTTATTGGAGAACCTGGGGTTGGGAAAACGGCCATTGTTGAAGGGTTGGCTCAAAGAATTATTAATGGCGATGTACCTTCTGCCCTACAAGATAGGCAACTAATTTCATTAGATATGGGTTCACTTATAGCTGGAGCAAAATATCGAGGAGAATTTGAAGAAAGAATAAAAAATGTCCTGAAGAAAGTTAAGGAATCAGACGGTAAGATCATTCTTTTTATTGATGAAATTCATACAGTTGTCGGAGCTGGTGCAAGTGGAGGTTCTTTAGATGCAAGCAACCTATTAAAACCAATGCTTGCAAGAGGAGAACTAAGATGTATTGGTGCTACAACTATTATTGAACACAAACAAAATATAGAAAAAGATCCTGCTTTAGAACGAAGATTTCAGAAAATAAAAATTGATGCTCCTTCAATTGATGATACTGTATCAATATTAAGAGGATTAAGAGAAAGATATGAAGTTCATCATAGTGTAAGAATTTCCGATAATGCTTTGGTTGCAGCAGCCACCCTTAGCGAAAGATACATTAACGATAGATTTCTTCCAGACAAAGCAATAGATCTAATCGATGAAGCAGCCTCAAGATTGAATATGGTCATAACTTCCAAACCTGAAGAAATTGATGAGATTGATCGAAAAGTCCTTCAGTTTGAGATGGAAAAATTATCTTTAAAAAGAGAAACAGATGATTTTTCAATAGAAAGATTAAAAAAAATCAATAGTGAACTTACTTTATTCAAAGATAAACAAGAAGAATTAAGTGTTCAATGGAAAAAAGAAAAAGATGAAATTAATGAGATTAGCACTATAAAAGAAGAGATTGAATCCATCCAATTACAAATAGATCAAGCCAAAAGGAGTTTTGACCTAAATAAAGCAGCAGAATTGGAATTTGGGACTTTAAATTCTTTACAAAAAAAATTAAAAGAAAAAAGTGAATCCCTGGTAAAATCACAAAAAAATGGGGAGACAAGTCTTTTAAGGCAAGAGGTGACTTTTGATGATATTGCAGAAGTTGTCTCAAAGTGGACCTCTATTCCAGTTCAAAACTTAAACCAGTCAGAAAAAGATAAGCTTTTAAGTCTAGAGTCGATCCTTAAAGAAAAAATCATTGGTCAAGATAGTGCAATTAGAGCTGTTGCAGATTCTATTAAGAGATCAAGGACTGGTCTAAATGATCCAAACAAGCCATTAGCCAGTTTCCTTTTTTTAGGTCCAACTGGTGTTGGGAAAACAGAGCTGAGTAAAGTGACAGCAAAAGTTATATTCGATTCAAATTCTTCAATTACAAGACTGGATATGTCTGAATACATGGAAAAGCATTCAGTTAGCAAAATCATAGGTGCGCCTCCTGGATATTTAGGTTTCGAATCAGGCGGTCAACTAACTGAAGCCGTACGCAAAAATCCTTATTCATTAATACTCCTAGATGAAATAGAGAAAGCTCACAAAGATATCTTAGATATTCTCTTACAGGTTCTTGATGATGGAATCATCACAGATGGTCAAGGTCGTACAATAAATTTCAAAAATTCAATAATTGTTCTCACAAGTAATTTAGGAAGTCAATCAATAAATGATTTAGCAGTTAGAAAAGAAGATAGAAGTGAAATTAAAAAAGTTGTAGATTATGAACTGAAAAAATTTTTCAAGCCTGAGTTTTTAAATCGACTTGATGAAATAGTTATTTTTAAAAATTTAGAATTAAATGATATAAAAGAAATTGCAAAAATACAGCTTCAAAATTTAGAAAAAAGACTTAACAAAAAAAACTTAAAATTCAAAATTACGGATGAGGCAATTAACCAACTGGTCGAAAATAGTTTCGATCATGCCTTTGGTGCAAGGCCTTTAAAAAGAATTATTCAAAAACAAATTGAGACAAAAATTTCAAACAATATATTGAACAATCATTACCTTAGTAAAGACGAGATTAATATTTATCTGGTTAATGGAGAGATAATTGTTGATTAAAGATCTAAATTGAAGAATCCTATATGACTTGAAATTTAGCAACTTTAATCTAAGATTTGAACCAATCAGGAATTTCCTCATAACTTGCTTTATTAGATTTATTTTCTTTTGATTCTGTTTTCCAACAACATGTTCTGCCCCTATCTTTATCCTGTAAGTATTCATTAGCCCACCTCCAAATCAATTCAGAAGTGAACTCCATCCCCACATTATCCATAATTCTCAGATCTAAAGCATCTAAGTCATGTAATTTTTTCCAGTAATTTAATAAAGGGTCATCTTTATTTATCAAAAAAGTATGATCAAATTGCTGCTTTAGTTTATTTTCTAGGGGCTTTAGACTTGAAAAATCGACAACAAAACCATTTAGGTCTAATTTTTTTGCAGTAAACCAAAAGGTGAATGATCTTGAATATCCATGCACAAATCTGCAGTGGCCTTCATGGCGCCATTGCCTATGTGAACAGGGAAAATCCTCGTAACTTTTACTACATGAAAATTTTAGAGAATGAAGATACATCAATTAACTGTTAGGATAATTTTGATTAAGACAAAATGAATAGCATTTAACATAACAAACATAATGACTTATTCAACTAATTTTTCGATAGAAGATCTACGCTTTGATAATTATGGGTTAATCCCTGCAATAGCACAAGATTGGCTTGACGGATCAATTCTTATGCTTGCTTGGATGAATAAAGAATCATTGACAATGACACTTGAAACCAAAAACGTTCACTACTGGAGTAGATCTAGATCCGAAATCTGGAGAAAAGGAGCTACCAGTGGAAGTACTCAAATACTTAAGGAGATAAGATTCGACTGCGATAATGATGCACTAATCCTTTTGATTGAACAAAATGGTTCAGGTGCGTGTCACACCGGTGAAAAAAGTTGTTTTTTCAACGAAATTCAAATTAATCAAAGTGATAAAAAAGAGAAAAAAACAACTCCCTTCTCAAATATTTGCTCTGAATTATTCAACACAATCAACAATAGATCAAAAAATCCATCAGAAAAAAGTTACACAAATCATTTATTAACAAAAGGCAGTAATACTATTTTGAAAAAAATAGGAGAGGAATCTGCAGAATTTATAATGGCTTGCAAAGATAATGATAAAAACTCAATCTCAAATGAAGCTGCTGATTTAATTTATCATCTGCAAGTAGCCCTTATGCATAAAGAAGTTGAGTGGAGAGATGTTCTTGCTGTTCTAGAATCAAGAAGAAAAAATTAAATAATTAAAACTTATAATTTCACCCTAAAAACTTGAAAAATAAAGTTAATTAATTAATTAATAATTATTAATTAATTATTAATTAATTATTACATGTATGGCTTATTACTTATTTGACTATAAGTTGAATATATCAACAATGAGGTAAATCGTGAGTTCATTAAGCGATTTTCTTGGTGAAATAGGTCGTCATCAACTTTTGACTCCCGAAAGAGAACTCACAATGGGCAGAAAAGTCCAAGAAATGGTCATACTTGTTAATAGATGCCAAGAGGCAGGAGGGAAAGGTCCCGCTTGTGAATATTCCGAAGCTGAGAGAAAAAAGATCAAGATTGGTGAAAAAGCTAAAAACGAGATGATAACAGCCAACCTAAGACTAGTTGTCAATCTTGCCAAGAGATACCAAGGGAAAGGATTAGAATTACTGGACTTAATTCAGGAGGGGACATTAGGTCTTACAAGGGCAGTAGAAAAATATGATCCGTCTAGAGGACATAGATTTTCTACCTATGCTTATTGGTGGATTAGGCAAGGTTTAAATAGAGCATTGTCAACACAAAGTAGAACTATAAGAATCCCTGTTAATATAAATGAAAAACTTACAAAACTAAGATCAGCGAAATCAAAGCTTATGCAACTTAAGGGTATTCCACCCACTAGTGATGAGCTAGCTGAAGAAATGAAAATAACCAAAGAGGAAATTGACGAACTCCTTTCTTGTGAATTGAGAAGCATAACTGTTAGTCTCCAAGGTACTGTTAAATCAAAATCAGATCCTTCCGAGTTAGTTGATATTCTTCCAAGTGATCAAACTCCCCCAATGGAATTAGCTGAATTAGCTGAAAGGACAGCCTCGGCTTGGAAGTTATTAGATAAAGCAAATTTAACTGAGAAAGAAAGAAAGATAGTAAGTCTAAGATTTGGTTTAGACGGCTCAAATGAATGGAGAACTTTAGCTGAAGTTGCAAGACATATGAGTTGTAGCAGAGAATATTGCCGACAAGTTGTTCAACGTGCTTTAAGAAAACTTAGAAAAGCAGGTATACAGAATGGATTAGTTGATAGTATTAGCTAAAAATTCCATTAAAAATTTTTAAATTTCATTTATAAGGATGAAAGAGAATTACAAAACTCAAGAAAAAATCTATGATGCTGAAGTTTTAGAAAGTTCAACATTTGATGAAAATATCATCATCAAGATTCTTATTAAAGCAGGAAGAACAATTGCCAAGCCTGCCATAGAAGTTTTGGAGATGGCATTAGATCCTCATACTCCTGCACAAGTGAGAGTTTCATTAATGGCTGCTCTAGCATATTTGATTATGCCATTTGATCTTTTCCCTGACTTTATGCCTTTAGTTGGTTTTAGTGATGATTTTGTAGCCCTCACAGCAGTACTCAGTATATGGAGCAAATACATGACTCCCTCAATAAGATCAAGAGCAGAAAATAAGCTTAATAAGTTATTTCCTTTTTATTGAATGAGTAAATTATCTATACAGGAAGAAAAAGAACTCGTCTCCTTCATTAAAGATTGGTTAAAAACTCATGGATTTACCCAAAAAGACTTAGCAAATGAATTAAAAATTAAATCGAGTAGAACCTCCGAGATTATTCTCAAAATGAAAGAATTATATAAAAAAGGCGGCATATTCAATATTGCAAAAAATCTTATAAAGATTGAGCAAAAATGGTTAAACAATATCAAGAACGATAATCTAGAAACAAAACAAATACCACCATATAATCAATTAGATATCGACTCATTAGTAAACCAGATAAATCAAGATACTAGTAAATAAATATTATTTAAAATAATATATTTTTAATTAAAAATGATATAACCTCTTAATACTAACGTTTAAATAAATATCGTTTTAACTCCTAAAAAAGATAAATAATTGAATTATTAAATCAAAAATAATATATTTTTTTTAGTTAAATTAATTCTTTAAATAAATAGTTAATAATTACAAAATTTTTTCATAAATCATATTTAAAATGCTTGAATCCAGGGATAAATATCATAATTAATCCATATACCTTTTTCCCAATATATGTCCTCCTCAATAAGATCTTTCAACTCTTTTACATCATTAGCATTAAAAATTCCAAACAAATATTTGGTACATTTTGTTGGCCCTAATGTAACTAAAATATCGCTATCTTTTAAATTTTTAAGTCTCTTAAGATGTTTTTCTCGAAATGGTTCCCTTTTAATAATTGCATCTTCACAGTACCGTCCAAAAACTACAAACTTTTCCATTTTTTAATATAAATAATAGAATGAATAGATACTTAATAATTGCATATATTACACGCAGATTGCTATGTTATTTAATACAACTTTCTTTTAATTAATTATGCTAACTGGTAGCGATCTCCTTGCAAAAGTTAAAGAACTTGGTGATGTTAGCAAATCTGACCTAGTTCGCGCCTGTGGATATGTTTCCACTAAAAAAAACGGAGGTGAACGCTTAAACTTTACCGCATTTTATGAAGCACTTTTAGAAGCAAAAGGGGTTAATCTTGGTGATTCTGGAGTTTCGGGCATTGGGAAAGGTGGAAGAAAACTTAGTTATATAGCTACAGTACAAGGCAATGGGAATCTTCTTATTGGGAAAGCATATACAGCACTTCTTGATTTAAAAGCAGGTGATGAATTCGAAATTAAGCTCGGAAGAAAACAAATCAGATTATTACCTACAGAAGAATCTTAAAAACATAAACAATAAATAAGCAATAACATTTTTAATTAATTTTCTGTAAATAATTCTTTTAATTAAAAAATTATATTTGGATTTATTTTTTTTGATCAGCAGCTAAACGCATTTTTTTACAAAACTCACCAACATGATCGACAACATCTTTTTCACTTGAGCTCGAGATTCGTTTTACAAATGCACTCCCAATAATTACTCCATCTGCTCCCCAC
This sequence comes from Prochlorococcus sp. AG-355-G23, assembly GCA_003278765.1. Taxonomy (GTDB): domain Bacteria; phylum Cyanobacteriota; class Cyanobacteriia; order PCC-6307; family Cyanobiaceae; genus Prochlorococcus_A. The sequence continues at coordinate 6,974 of QCDK01000009.1, read as the reverse complement.
TCACGAACTTTATTAACATGTTCTGGAGTTGATATTCCAAAACCAACAGCAATCGGATTGCTATTTACATCTTTTAATTTAGCAATAAGATTTTCTACTCTATTTTCCATTTTGTTTCTCTCACCAGTGACGCCTGTAACACTTACTAAATAAGTAAAGCCTTTTGTATGATTAGATATTTGTTTCATTCTTTCAAAAGGAGTAGTTGGCGCTACCAATAAAATTAAGTCCATAGAATGGTTACTTACTATTTTAGAAAATTTATAAGCTTCCTCCAAAGGGAGGTCAGGAACTATTAGTCCAGAGACTCCAGCTTCAGATGCTATCTCACAAAACCTTTCAAAGCCAAAACTTAGTAATGGATTCAAGTAAGAAAAGAGGATGATGGGGATATTTAATTTACCTTTTAAAGACTCTAAAAGTTTAATTACTTTTCTTAAGCTAGTACCTGACTTTAAAGCGCGAGAGGCCGCCACTTGGATAACAGGTCCATCTGCAAGTGGGTCACTATACGGGATACCTAATTCAATAAGGTCAGCTCCATTTTCTTGTAACTTTAATAAGATCTCAGACGTTATTTCAATATTGGGATCCCCAGCCATTATGAAAGGCATTAAAGCAAATTTTTTTTTGTTTTTTAACTCACAAAACATCTCATCTACCTTAGATAAAGATTCATTTTTAGTAATTTGCATTTTGTTATCTTTCATGATTTTTAGATATTTTTCTTTGAAAAATTTATGGATTTTTCTCTAAATCTTCCATAAGTTTTTGCTGCTCTTCCTTTGACAATGAGTTGAATTTGGTTTCTAGTTTATCATTAACAACTTTTTCATACTCTTTTCTATAACGCTTCCTTTGTTCCATAAAAGTCATCTTTCCATTTACAACTCTATAAACATAAGATGTTACCCAAGTAATAACAATCAAAATCAAGATACAACTTGATAGAGTAGTGGCTGTAAAGTTATCGATCCCAATTTGCGGTGCAAATTTATAACTAATTAATCCTATTAATGAAATAAATAAACCTATTTGTATAACTTTTCCTTTAGTCAAATATTTACCCTTTACCACTTCCTTTTAGTCTGAGATTTAAAAATGGAGAAAATAAAATTAAACCTGGAAAGAAAAGAAATACAAGGCCATAAATTCCTAATCTTTCAAATTTGCCCATAATATTCCATCTATTATTCATCCAGTAAAATAGTAACAATGGGATAACCAATAAATAGGTAGAAATAATTCCGATATAAGCAATTAAAGTAGCAAATGAATTATTGAAAAAACTTTCCATTTTAATTTATGGTTGCTTAGTTAAAACATAACAACTATTGGAAGTTATCGTCAGAACTAAAAATAAATAATTGAATAATGGGAGTGGGGGGACTTGAACCCCCACGAGCTAAATCGCTCGACGGATTTTAAGTCCGGCGCGTCTACCAATTCCGCCACACTCCCAAAGGAATTTGCGCTTTCTAATCGTAGCTGAAAGTAACCCATTTAACCAAAAAAAATTGGAATATTTACACTTTTAATTGTCAGATTAAATCTAATTTTTTAATTTACTATTCCTTCTACATGCCATTGTAAAGTTTCACCTGCATGAAATGGTTTTATTTGTCCGACAATATTTTTTTCTTCAACAACATCAATATATTCTTTAATTTTGTTAGGTCTATAAACTAATTTTAATTTTTCTTTATTTGGTGGGACATTATAAAAATTAGGACCATTCAAACTTGCAAACTTTTCAAAATTATCTAGAGCATCCTCCTCTTCGAAAACTGTTAAGTAGCTTTCTATTGCTACTGGCGAATTAAAAATGCCTGCGCATCCACAAAAAGCCTTCCACTTCCTAAGGTGAGGAGCAGAGTCAGTCCCCAAGAAAAAACATTTTTTCCCACTTGTTGCTGCTCTCCTTAAAGCGAGTCTATTATTTTCTCTCTTAGCAACTGGTAAGCAGTAAAAATCACTATTTAAACCTCCAAAAAACATTGCATTTCTATTTATATGCAAATGATGCGGAGTAATAGTAGCCCCAATATTATTTTCTTGCACAAAATCCACTGCGTAGGAGGTGGTTATATGTTCTAGAACGATTTTTAATTTTGGAAATCTTTTGGTTATTTGAAAAAGTTCTTTATCTATAAAAACTTCTTCTCTATCGAATACATCTACTTCAGAATCAGTCACTTCCCCATGAATTAAAAGAGGCATTCCAGAATCTTGCATTAATTCAAAGATCTTATATAGATTTTCTATTTTCCTAACTCCATGACTGGAATTTGTTGTGGCATTAGCAGGATATAATTTTGCTGCAAAAAAAACATTATTTTTAAAACCATTAATAAGTTCCCATTTATCTGTGTCATCTGTAAGATAGATTGTCATTAATGGTTCAAACCTAGAACTTTCTGGTAGCGCTTCAACAATAGATTTCCTATAAGAAATAGCGCGATTGATTGATGTTATGGGACTTTTGGTATTTGGCATAACAATGGCTCTTCCAAAATATTCCGAAGTAAAATGAATGATATTTTTTAATACAAGACCCTCTCTTAAATGTAAATGCCAATCATCAGGTTTTATTATGTTTAAAGTCTTCAAAATTTTTTCTATTTAATTAATTTTAACAGCAAATTAAAATTGACAATAAATTATAGATATTCGAGGATAGTTATTAAACAATTATGAAAATTTTTATTATCTAGATTAAATCCTAAATATGAGTGATTTTTTATTCCCAATAATAGAAATATTTTTAGGCGTAGTTCTACTTTTTGCTGGAGGAGAGTTCTTTATTCAAGGAGCCATATTTTTATCTTTAATTTTAGGAATACCTCAAATAGTAATTGGTTTGACAGTTGTTTCTCTTGGAACTAGCTCTCCTGAGTTGTTGGTAAGTTTGAGTTCAATTTTAAAAGGCAGTGATTCGCTTGCGGCAAGCAATGTAATTGGAAGCAATATTTTTAATGTTCTCGTTGTTTTGGGCATAAGCTCATTGATAAGACCTCTTAAAGTAAAAAGCAGAATAGTCAGAAGAGATGTGCCTCTTTTAATGGCAATTTCTTGTGCAGTTTGGGCAATGTCGTCAACAGGCTTATTAACATTGCAAGCAGGGGTATTTCTAATATTTTGTTTAATCTTAAATACAATATGGGAAATCAATACCATCAATGAAAAAGGAGAGGAGACAAAAGATGCTGAACCAGAGATAGAAGAATTAAAAGATAACTATGAAGGAAAAATAAATATTTTACTAAAGTTAATATTGGGAATATTTCTTTTAAGCTTTGGTTCAAATATTTTAGTAAATGGTTCACAAACGCTCGCTACTCTTTTGGGTGTAAATGAAATTGTTATTGGTTTAACTATCGTCGCAACTGGGACATCTTTACCAGAATTAGTAACTTCAATAATTGCTGCATTTAAAGGCAAAACAGATCTTGCGATTGGGAATGTAATAGGAAGTAATTTACTCAATCAACTTTTAATCCTTGGAAGTTGCAGTATTTTTTCAGGATTTAAAGGTTTAGTAATTGAACAGAGTCTAATTAAAGTTGACTTACCTTTCATGGTTTTAACTACCTTTGCATGCTTACCAATTTTCTGGAGTAAAGGGAAAATCACAAGAATTGAAGGATTTATTTTGCTTAATCTTTATATTTTCTACATTCTCGATAAGATACTTTTCCTGAATGAATTTAACTTCCTTTTTGAATTAAGGATAGGCTTATTTATTTACTTTGCATTACTTATAATATTTCTGCTTGTTCAAGAAAAATTAAAATTTTCTAATTAATAAATTTATCCATACATAGTCACAAATTCTTCTGAGATAGTAGGGTGCAAAGCCATAGTAATATCAAAGTCTTTTTTTGTTATCCCTGCATTTAATGAAATTGATACCATTTGAATAATCTCAGACGATGTTTCTCCAAACATATGACATCCTAGGACTTTGTCAGTTAGCTTATGAACTACAATCTTCAACATACATTTTGATTTATTCTTTTTAAAAGTATTAGACATAGGGGTAAATTTGCATTTGAAAATTTTTATATTTTTTTCAGAGTAAATCTCTTTAGCTCTTTTCTCACTTAAGCCAACTGTTGAAATTTCTGGAATAGTAAAAACGGCCTTAGGGATATATTCATAATTTACTTTTCTTTTTTGGTCATTAAAAAAATTATCCGAAAAAACTCTCCCTTGTTCTATTGCTACTGGAGTTAAGTTTGGCTTATTTATGATATCGCCAACTGCAAAAACATTTGCGTTGCTTGTTTGATTAAGTTCATCGACATCTAAATATTGGCCATCCATCTTTAGATTTAAAAAATCTAAATTTAGAGGCGAAAGATTTGGTTCTCTTCCAGTAGCAATAAGAATATTATTAGTTAAGAGTTTATCTCCCGAGTCTAGGGTAGATTCCAGATTCCCATTTACTTTTTTGATAGAGTTTAATTGAGTATTGGGAATTATATTGATTTCAGTAAAAGTAGGTGATTCCTCTAGGCATGAAGAAAGATCTTCATCAAAACCATTAAGTAAATGTTGACCTCTAATTAATTGAGTTACTTCAGTACCTAAATTTCTGAAAATAGAAGCAAATTCACAAGCAATATATCCACCTCCTACTATTAGTATTGATTTAGGAAACTCTTCTAATTCAAAAATATCATCACTAGTCCATGCCAAATCTACACCAGGAATATTTAATTTCTTTGGTTTACCTCCAACTGAAATAAGAATTTTTTTTGAACTTATTTTGTTTTTAATTTTCTTTGTGTTTGAACAAATAATTTCTAATTCATTTTGAGTAATAAATCTTCCTAAGCCTTCAAAAATAGTTATATTCAACTTTTTTAAAGAATTTCTATGTAAATTACTTAATCTAGAAACCTCCTTTCTAACATTCTTCAACAAAATATTTGATTCAAAATTAATACCTTCATTTTTTAATCCATATCCTTCAGAAGAATCCATATTTTTTTTACTTTTAGCTGCATAAACCATTAATTTCTTAGGCACACATCCCCTTATCACACAAGTTCCACCTATTTGATTTGCTTCTATGATTGCGACTTTTGCTCCATAACTAGCCGCACGTTTAGCCGCCGCGAGTCCTCCAGATCCAGCGCCAACAACAATTAAATCAAATTCAAATTCCAAGACTTTTTTTAATCAATTATTATAACGTTAGTTTATAGCTTTAATTAAATAATGAATGAGATTTTGACATGGGATGATTTAAATAAATTTGAAGTTGAAGATCTTGATAGAGTTCATGGTATAAATAATTCCTACTCAAACTTAAGATTATTTGGACATAATGAAAATGATGTATTAGTTACCCTCTACAGGGATAGGCATTCTTGGTGTCCTTACTGTCAGAAGATATGGTTATGGCTTGAATTTAAGAGAATTCCATATAGAGTCAAGAAAATAAATATGTTTTGCTATGGACAAAAAGAAAGTTGGTTCCTTGAAAAAGTCAGATCGGGGAAATTACCTGCAATTGAATTTAAAGGGCAAATTATAACTGAAAGCGACGATATCATAGCTTTTTTAGAAAATGAATTTGGAGCACTTGGATCTTTTATTACATCTAGCCACCTTATCAAAATTCGAGAGTTAGAAAGAGAAATTTTCAGATCCTGGTGTAATTGGCTCTGCCGAGAAAGCTTTAATTTTTTAGATAACTCTTTTAGAAAAAAAAGATTTAAGGAATCCATTTCTAAACTCGATGAAATTTTGAGTAACTCAAAATCAGGGTTTGTTGATCCATCAGTTTCTAACACGGGTGATATAGAGCCTGGTGTTGGAGATATAATTTTTATTCCCTATATGGAGAGAATGAATGCATCACTTATTTACTATAAAGGGTTTAATTTAAGATCTAATTATCGTCAGGTTGATAACTGGCTTACCCTTTTTGAGGGGACAAGTGCTTATAGAGGCACTCAAGGAGATTTTCATACTCATTCTCATGATTTACCGCCACAAATGGGAGGATGCTATAAAGAAAGCAATGAACAACAGATTACTTTCTCAAAGCTAATAGATACTGGGGAGGGTTTAGGTAATTATGAATTAAACCAAAATTATGATTCAAAATATTATGCAAAAATTGCTCTTAAAAGAGTGATAAAGCATAAAGACAATTTACTAAAGGTAAATCCATACAATAATGAATCCTTTGACGAATCATTGAGATCAGCTTTGAGCCATATGATCACAGGTGAATTATTAACCCCTAAAAAACTTTCAGGAATCTCATTAAGATACTTAAAAAATAGAATCTCAGTTCCAAGAGATATGCCAATCATTTCAGCGAGGTTATTGAGGCAATCATTAAATATAATTGAATCACTCAGTGATATCAATGAAATAGATAAGTTACCTTTAAGGCATAGATATGATCAAGATCCTATAAATTTCATTTCTAGTTAATAGTAAAACTATAAATTTTTTCTTGAATCTATTTGAAGTAAATCTCTTATTTTTTGAACTTGACTTGCAATATTTGGATCAATAGATAATTTTTTTTCAACTTGTTCAATAGCATACATAACTGTTGTATGGTCCTTGCCCCCAAACTCATCTCCAATTCTTGGCAAGCTTAAATCCGTCCCATGTCTCATAAGATACATACCTATTTGTCTAGCTTGGCTTACTGGTTTTCTCCTACTTGAACTGATCAATTCATCAGTAGAAACTTTAAAGAAATCTGACACTTTATTAATAACTTGTTTTGGAGTAACAACTACTCCAACACTATTCGGATCAAGCATTGGAGCAATTGATTGGACTGTCATTGGCAAGCCTGTTATTGATGCAAATGCAACGGCTCTAGTAAATGCTCCTTCCAATTCTCGAATATTTGAAGTGAATCTTCCTGCTATAAATTGAATTAAATCTCTTGGAAGACTCATCCTTTCTTGTTCTGCCTTTTTTTGAAGAATGGCTGT
>QCDK01000008.1 GCA_003278765.1 Prochlorococcus sp. AG-355-G23 | reverse complement strand
TAGAAATTATATTTGTTGAAGGTAATAGCAATGATAATACATATGGCATTTTGAAAGAATTAAAAGATAATTTCTCAAATTTCTTCAAGATATCTCTTTTAAAACAAACTTCTAAAGGGAAGAAAAATGCAGTCGTTGAGGGATTTAATATTTCTTCAGGTGAGACTCTCGCCATAATTGATAGTGATTTTACAGTGGATATTGATGACAGTATTGCAGCAATTATGGAATCAACCAAAAATAAAAATATCCTTATTAATTGCGCCCGCACAACTTTTCCAATGGAAAAAGATGCGATGAGATGGGCAAATTATATAGGAAATAGACTCTTCGCAATTTTTCTATCAATTCTAATAAATAAGCCTGTATCAGATTCACTCTGTGGAACAAAAGTTTTTTCAAGAAAATTCTTTAAACTTATGAAACAAAATGGAAGTTGGGATTCAAAGTCTGACCCATTTGGAGACTTTACAATAATATTTGAAGCTGCGAAAAATAACATTAAAATATTAAATTATCCTGTTAGATATTACGCTAGAAAATCTGGAGCACCAAATATATCTAGATGGATAGATGGATTAAAACTTCTCAAAGTATGTTGGATTTATATGATTTCTGATATCTGAATTAAAAAAAATTTTTTGCGAGTATTTTCTTAGGATTTTTAATTTCTCCAAATTAGTAATAAAGTAGTTAGATTCTTAAGAGAAATAAATTCATTAAATTTCATAACATGAATTTTAATTTGAAGTTCGAAAAATTAAATAAAAAAAGTTACCAAAGAAAGCATTATGGCAAAATCTTAACTGTGAGATTGCCATGTAATCCAATATTTCCAATAGGGCCTATATATTTAGCAGACCATATTCATAAATGTTTTCCAGGTCTAGAGCAGCAATTCATCGATCTAGCAATAATTCCATCTAATAAAGTTTCCAAACATTTAACTAGAAAAATTGATCAATTTAGACCACATCTAATCATTTTTTCATGGAGAGATATACAAATTTATGCACCTGTTGATGGTAGAAGTGGGAATCCCCTACAAAACTCTTTTGAAGTTTTCTACTCAAAAAATATCCTTAAAAAAATCAGAGGTTCCTGGGGAGGATTAAAATTAATTGCATCTCATTATGGAGAAATATATAGAAATACTTCTTTAGTCAAGATGGGACTAAAAAGAGCACAAAAATATAATAAAAATGTAAAGGTAATTTTAGGAGGTGGGGCTGTTAGTGTCTTCTATGAACAATTGGGAAATCTACTTCCAAAAGGAACTGTAATTTCAGTTGGAGAGGGAGAAAATCTCATAGAAAAAATCATTAGAGGAGATTCAATAGAAGAAGAAAGATGTTACATTGCCGGTAAAAAACCTCGTAACAAATTAATACATGAACAACCTTCTGGCACTATCAAAACTGCCTGCAACTATAAATATATAAAATCAATATGGTCTGAATTCGATTGGTATATAGAAGGTGGCGATTATTACGTAGGGGTACAAACAAAAAGAGGTTGTCCTCATAATTGTTGTTTCTGTGTTTACACAGTTGTGGAAGGGAAGCAGGTTCGCGTTAATCCTGTTAGGGAAGTAATCAAAGAAATGAAGCAATTATATGATCTTGGAGTAAGGGGATTTTGGTTCACTGATGCACAGTTTATTCCAGCCAAAAAACATATTGAAGATGCAAAAATACTTTTGCAAGCAATTAAGGACCAAGGCTGGGACGATATTAATTGGGCTGCATACATCAGAGCAGATAATATTGATGCTGAGCTAGCTCAGCTTATGGTTGATACAGGTATGAGCTATTTTGAAATAGGTATCACCTCTGGATCTCAAGAACTTGTTAGAAAAATGAGATTAGCTTATGACCTTGAAACTGTATTAAATAATTGCAGAATGCTAGTCAAATCAGGTTTCAAGAATCATGTTTCAGTCAATTATTCATTTAATGTTTTTGATGAAACGCCCAGCACCATAAGACAAACAATTGCTTACCATAGAGAATTAGAAAATATTTTTGGTAAAGGCTTAGTTGATCCAGCTATATTCTTTATAGGTTTGCAACCTCACACTCTTCTCGAAAAGTACGCTTTGGAGCATAAAATTTTGAAGCCAAATTATAATCCAATGAGCATGATGCCTTGGACAGCGAGAAAACTTCTCTGGAATCCAGGTCCACTAGGCGAAAAACTTGGTCAGGTTTGCTTAGAAGCTTTTGATAATCCAGAAGATGAATTTGGCAAAACAGTTATAGACATTCTTGAGAGAGAATATGGGAAGTCTTCCTTAAAAGAATCGCTAAAAGTCCGTCCTTTGTCAGAAAGAAAATTAGTTCACTCTAAATAATAAATTTAATTGTTATTAATCCTCTTTCTCAATTGAACTAGAAATTCCTTTAGATTTTAAAGATTCTGAGTAGAATTCTGCTGGTTCTAAATCGCAAACAATTACTAGACCCACGCCGGTATTATGTGCTTCTAGCATTATTGCTATAGCATCTTGTTCACTTAATTGCGGAACAACTTCTCGCAGTGAAATAGTGACATACTCCATAGAATTAACTGGGTCATTATGAAGTAAAACCTTATATTTTGGAGATTTATTTTTTAATTCAGCAGGTTTCTTTTCAATTACTGCTGAGTTATTATTTGAACTTTGTTCTAATTTTATAGATAACATTAAATTTATAAGAGTTTAAATTGTACTAATAATTATATATTAATTATTCTTTCCATTGCATCAAGGACGTTTGATCGTGAATTAAATGCTGACAAGCGAAAATAACCCTCTCCTGCTAATCCAAATCCGCTCCCAGGTGTTCCCACTACACTAACTTTTTGGAGAAGGAAATCAAAAAAGTCCCAAGATGTCATTTGATCTGGAACTTTAATCCAGATATAAGGTGCATTGTCCCCACCATAAACTTTATATCCTGAATTCTGAAGTTTATTTTTCATGATTTTTGCATTTTCCATATAAAAATCAATTAAACCTTTCACCTGTTTTTTCCCTTCAGGAGAATAAACAGCCTCTGCACCTTTCTGAACCACATAACTTACTCCATTGAACTTTGTAGATTGTCGCCTATTCCAAAGAGGCCATAACTCAATTTCCTCATTTGTTGAACTCAAACCTTTGAGTTCCTTAGGTATTACTGTAAAAGCACATCTAACTCCCGTGAATCCTGCATTCTTTGAAAAAGATCTGAATTCAATAGCACAATCCTTTGCCCCTTCAATCTCATATATTGAATGTGGAATATCATTATCTTGGATAAATGCTTCGTAAGCTGCATCAAAAAGTATCAGAGATTTGTTTTGAAGGGCATAGTCAACCCACTTTTTCAATTCTTTTTTTGTGATAGTTGCTCCAGTTGGATTATTTGGAAAACAAAGATACAAAATATCAACTTTTTTTTCAGGTAGTTTTGGCAAAAAGTTGTTTCCCTCGTTTATTGCTAAATATGTTAACCCTTGATAAGTACCATTTTCTAGAGCTTCTCCAGTTCTACCTGTCATGACGTTACTATCCACATAAACAGGATAAACAGGATCTGTTACAGCAATTGAATTATCTTTGCCAAGAATATCTAAAATATTGCTACTATCGCATTTAGAACCATCAGAAACAAAAATTTCTTCAGGTGAAATTTGACAGCCTCGAGAAATAAAATCATGCTCAGATATTTTTTCTCTCAGCCAAGAATAACCTTGTTCTGGTCCATAACCTCTGAAACGCTCTGTTGTTCCCATATCATTTAAAGCTTTCCCCATAGCCTCTATACATGCTCTAGGTAATGGTTCTGTAACATCTCCTATACCAAGCTTAATAATTTCAGCACTCTTACTTGATTGAGAATATATTTTTACCCTTTTAGCAATTTCAGGGAATAAATAGCCTGCTTTGAGTTTTAAATAATTTTCGTTTACTTGAACCACTTTAGATAAAAAATTTCAACAATATTAGAATAATGTATCTACGTGCTTTAGTGGTAATTAGATGTTAATATTATTGTAGTTATGGTTCATTTAAGAGATAATCATAGCTGTTAATTAAATTTCAATTATTTTGAAAATCGTTTAAAGCTTTATAAATAGCAGAATTCAATCACTATTAACTTAATTAATTTTTATAAGTAAATAATAACAGCTAAAAAAGTTTGCCTTATTAAAGGATAAATCCATTTCTTTAATCTAGATGATTTTCAAAATCCAAATCATTCATAATCAACTATATGTCTCAGCAAATTATCATCGCTGAGCAGGCTCGAATAGCAGCACTACTCAAAGATGATCGAGTTGATGAATTAATCGTCGCACAAGGTCAATATCAAATTGGCGATATCTTTTTAGGAACTGTTGAAAATGTTCTGCCTGGCATTGATGCCGCTTTTATAAATATTGGTGAAAGTGAGAAAAATGGATTCATCCATGTTTCAGATTTAGGTCCACTAAGACTAAAAAAAGGGACATTTGGAATCACTGAATTACTAGAACCAAAACAAAAAGTTTTGGTACAGGTAATAAAGGAACCCACAGGATCTAAAGGTCCCAGACTAACCGGAAATATTTCAATCCCAGGAAAATACTTGATTTTACAGCCATATGGCCAAGGGGTAAATATTTCAAGAAAAATAAATACAGAAACAGAACGAAGCCGTTTGAAAGCTCTTGGGGTTTTAATAAAACCTCCCAGCACAGGCTTGTTATTTAGAACGGAGGCTGAAAAGATAAAAGAAGAACTTCTTATTGAAGATTTAGAACAATTAATTCAACAATGGGAAAATGTACTAAAAGTTTCTGAGGATTCTAATCCACCAAATTTAATTAAAAGAGATGATGATTTCTCTCTTAAGATTTTGAGAGATCATATTAAAGAATCAACTAATAGCATAATTATCGATAGTAAATTTTCAGTTGCAAGAGCAAAAGATTTTTTAATGAATTATGAATCTGATGCAAAGATTGAATTTCACGATAACAGTTTAGACCAACATATTTTCGAAAAGTACGAAATTAAGAAAACAATTCAAAAAGCTCTTCAGCCAAGAGTAGATCTTCCTTCCGGAGGTTATATCATTATCGAACCTACGGAAGCTTTAACAGTAATCGATGTAAACTCTGGATCATTTACAAGTTCTGCAAACTCAAGACAAACCGTTTTATGGACCAACTGCGAAGCAGCAGTTGAAATCTCAAGGCAAATGAAATTAAGAAATATTGGTGGAGTTATAGTAGTAGATTTTATCGATATGGAATCTAGAAGAGACCAATTTCAATTACTTGAGCATTTTACCTCAGCAATAAAAGATGATTCTGCTAGGCCTCAAATAGCTCAGCTTACTGAATTAGGCTTAGTAGAGTTAACCAGAAAAAGACAAGGTCAAAATATATATGAATTATTCGGTAAAAAATGTTCTACATGCGATGGTACAGGACATGTAGAAAATATATTAAATAACGAAATTTCTAACTTAAAAATTAAAAATATTGAAAATAAATCTAATCAATCAAACAATCTAAAATCTTTAGATACATATACTTCTCAATCAACTGATGAGCAGGAAAAAATAATTGATAAGGAATTAATTAATTCCAAAGACTTAAGTAAAGAGTATTCTTCTAATAAAAAAGAAAAAGAAAATGATAAGGATAATTTGAACCAGTCAAATCCAAAAGAAAAAAATATAATAACTGTTGATCTTACTAATGAAGAAAAAATTGTTTTCAGTCAATTAGGTATTAATCCACTTATAAAGTTAGGAAAAGAATATCTCACCAGCAATAATTTTGTGCGTTTAAAAGAAAGTAATGAAGAAACAGAAAAAGTCTTAGATAATAAAAAAAGAAAAGAAAAACAAATTAAAAAAATCTCAAAATCGGGAAAAGAAAAGATTCAAATTAAAATTGAAGCAGATTCAAATTCTAAGGATAAATCAACAAATAAAACTAATGAAAATAATGAAGTTGTATTTACAGCTAAAAATGATGAGATTGAACTTACAGATGAGCTAAACAATGCAAGAAAAAAAAGAAGAAGATCTTCAGCTAGCATTGAATAAAGTATCCGAAGTAGGAATAGATGAAGTTGGAAGGGGAGCAATTTTTGGTCCAGTTTTTGCAGCAGCAGTAGTATTAACTGAAAAAAATAAATTTATATTAAAACAATTTGGAGTAACAGATAGTAAAAAACTAACTCCCAAAAAAAGAAAATTACTTTTACCAAAAATTTTATTACTCTCTTCAGATTATGGAATTGGGCAATCTTCGGCCAGAGAAATAGATAAACTAGGTATCAGAGTTGCGACAGAACTTTCAATGATAAGAGCTTTAAAGAAATTAAAAGAAAAGCCTTCTGAATTAATAATTGATGGCCCCTTATTATTACGGCCATGGAATGGAATCCAGAAAAACATAGTATCTGGAGACTCAAAATTTATCTCTATAGCTTCAGCAAGCATAGTTGCCAAAGTCTCTCGCGACAATCTAATGGAGAGATTAGAAAAAAAATACTCAGGATACTTGATATTTAAAAATAAAGGATATGGTTCCAGAGATCATCTTACATTAATCAAAAAAAATGGAATAACTAAACTTCATAGGAAAAGTTTTTTAAAAAAATCAAATCTTATTTAATTCACACCAATCTAAAAAATCTTTAACGAGCTGCTGTTGAACCCTTGACTTTATACCCAACAGAATCCCATTTAATACCGAATGACCAGTAGATTCCAAAATTTTCTTTGGTACCAGCTTTAGCAGAGGGGGTTGGCTGACAGATACCCCAAGAAGCGCCTCACCTTCTAAACCAATATCAGTTGCCTCCAAATTTGCTTTCAAAATAAGATTAAAATCATCTATCATCCCTAAACCATCCAATGTACTTTCAAGGGCACTCATTTTTAAAATTCCATCTTTATTTTCAACCGCAATTGAGACAACAGGGTTAATATCTAGTTGAAAAACCTTAAAACTTGTTACTGTATACTTATATCTACCTATTCCCTCTGGTACTAATTTTTTGGAGTCAAGCATTGCTCCAACAACTCTTTCTTCTTCCAAAAGATATTTAGAAAGATATTCTTTATTACGTGTTACAGAAAGCTTGAGTTTCTGTTTAGCATCAAAAGACAATAGCATTTTCTATATTCCTCCAATGCTTATTTGATCTCTTTTTTTTTCGATTAATCATGCGCAAACAAGTTGCATATTTAGGACCTAAAGGAACATACGCAGAAAAAGCAGCCCATATATTATCAAAGCTTGCCAATTTTCAGACACCTATATTTGTACCATGTAATGGGTTACATTCGGTCATTAAATCAATAGCGTACAACAATTGTGATGCTGCTGTAGTACCAATAGAAAATTCTGTAGAAGGGGGAGTTACAGCTACTCTAGATGCCCTTTGGAAATTTCCTGAAATTTTTATAAATAAAGCAATTGTTTTACCTATAAAACATGCATTAATTAGTGATGGAGAAATTTCAAATATTTCAGAAGTATTATCTCATCCTCAAGCATTAGCTCAATGTTCAGAATGGTTATCTGAGAATCTTCCATATGCAATTTCTCTTCCAACAAATTCAACATCAGAAGCTGTCAATATGGTCAAAGGAAGTAAATTTAGAGCTGCCATCGGTTCAAAATCATTAATTCAAATCGAAGGACTTAAAGAATTAGCCTTTCCTATTAATGATGTTCCTGGTAATTGCACTAGATTTGTTTTATTGAGCAAGGAATCAAATTCAAATTTGGCTAATATTGCTAGTTTTGCTTTCTCATTAATTTCAAATAAACCTGGTGCTTTGCTTAAAGCCATAAATTATATTGCAGATTTTGGATTTAATATGAGTAAAATTGAATCGAGACCTTCAAAAAGAGAATTGGGCGAATATATAATCTATATTGATTTAGAAATCAATAATCAAAATAACATTAAAAATTTACTTGAATTAAAAAACATGCTAAAGCCACTTTGTAAAAATTTTGTAGATTTTGGAAATTATTTTTCTGAAAATGTTGAACTAGATTAATTCATCCTCTACATTTGTAAACGCCAAACTCCATTAAACCTTTTCTAAATGCCCAATTCATGAGAAGTATTGTTGGAATCTCCCTTATCGACTTTACTATCGCAAATGGTCCAAGTGACAAAATTACGAATGGTCTTCGAATGCCTTCAAAAATGGAGTCATACCATGAAGGGTTAGTATAGGAATTCCAATTTTCAGAAATAACTCTTCCTGAACTATTTTCGTTAGTTCTAAGTATGTTACTGAATTGGTTAATGCTAATAAAATTAGGATGTACCCATTGTTCAAGTAATTGTTTAAGAACTAACTGTTCAAAAAATGAAGGAGGGTATGCCTCTAAGTCTCTTGAGTTCCAATCAGCTAATGCCAAATAACCTCCAGGTCTTAAAGTTCTCAGCATTTCATCTGCAAACCTAGTTTTATCATTCATATGAGCACCTGCCTCAACACTCCAGACGGCATCAAATGATCCATCTTCAAATTTCAAATCCAAAGCATCCATAACTTGGAAGTTGCAATTTATCCCATTAGGAGTCAGTTCTCTTGCTCTTTTAACTTGAGCCGGACTAATTGTAATACCAGTTACGTTAAACCCATAATAATCTGCAAGAATCCTAGAACTTCCCCCTATTCCACAACCTACATCGAGTATTCTGGATCCCCTCGGCAATTTATCTAAACCACTCCATTTTACTAATTCATGAACAAACTGAACTTTAGCCTTTCTAAAATCAATATTTTTTTTTGCAGAGGGATAAAAACCCAAATGTATATGTTCTCCCCACAATCTCTCAAGTAATTTATCTTGAGTCCAAGCATCATATGCAGAAGCTACTGTACTGGAAGAAATATATTTTCTAGCATTATTTCTCCAGATTATAGCTAAGACTAAAATGGATAAAAATATTAAAAAAAAAGGGAATAATAATTCAAACATTTAATTTTCTTTTATATCAGGAAAGCTCTCCTTCAATGCTGTTCTTGCTGCAAGTTGTTTTCTTGTGTGATCAAGCATTTCATATTCTCTTTCCAAACGGGTAAAAGTATTTCTCTCTTCAAGAAGTCTTTGCTGTTCCTCCGCAACAGGACCACCCAAATGAGCTCCTATCCAAAATGATAAATCTATTGCGTTATCAGGTAATTTATCAGGCAGATTTTTCTTAGTATTAGTCAATTTACTTGTTAAATTAATAACATCACTAAGTGCTTCTTTTACTGAATCTTTTAAAGAATCTAATTTTTGAAAGTCATCAATATCCTCATCACTAATCCAACTAACCATCGCAGAACAAAATGGCGTCGCACGGATAATTTCTAAGACTTGAAATCTTTGTTGACCCATTGTGATAATGTTACTTCTCCCATCCTCTGCAGTTTGATGTTTAATAATTTGTGCGCAACATCCAACTTTAGCCATACTTTTTGTAGTTGGATCAAACTTTATAACTCCAAACATAGAATCACTCTCAAGAGCAGATTGGAGCATGATTCTATATCTTGATTCAAAAATATGTAGAGGCAAAACTTCTTGAGGGAAAAGGACTACTTCCGGCAAAGGAAATAAAGGTAATTCCCTTACTGAGAGTTCTCCCATTTAAACCTCTTACAATTGCTTTATAATAGTCAATTTAGGGCGGTTTCGGGATTTTCTAAAGTTTAACTTCTATGTCTACACCACTAGGAAGATCTAGTTTCATTAAGGCATCAATAGTTTTTGCAGAAGGACTATAGATATCTATTATTCTTCTATGTGTTCTTGTTTCAAAATGTTCTCTAGAATCTTTATCAACATGTGGTGATCTTAGGACACAATAAATCTTTCTTTTTGTAGGCAGAGGTATTGGGCCTATTGCTGAAGCAGAAGTAGTGTCAGCAGTTTGGATTATTTTGTCACAAGATAAATCAAGCATTCTTCTATCAAATGCTTTAAGCCTTATTCTTATTTTTTGTTGTGCAATTGATGCTGTCATAGTTTCAAATAACTTATAGTGAAGGGTCATTGATTAAAATGACCCTTATCCATAAACCTATATTAAATGATTGAGGTTAAATTTTTAAAATTCAAATAGATTATTTGAGTATTTTAGAAACAACTCCAGCACCGATAGTACGTCCACCTTCACGTATAGCGAATCGCATACCTTGTTCAATAGCTACTGGACAAATTAATTCTCCCGTCATCTTAATTCTGTCTCCAGGCATAACCATTTCAACATTGGAGCCATCATCTGAGGTGAATGCGGTTATTTGACCTGTCACATCAGTTGTTCTGATGTAGAACTGAGGTCTATATCCTGCAAAGAAAGGAGTATGTCTTCCGCCCTCTTCTTTTTTGAGAACATAAACTTCTCCCTCAAACTGAGTATGAGGAGTAATAGATCCTTTCTTCACAAGAACCATTCCTCTCTCAATATCTTCTTTCTGGACACCACGTAAAAGTAAACCAACGTTATCGCCAGCCATACCTTCATCGAGAAGTTTTCGGAACATTTCAACTCCAGTAACAGTTGTTACTCTTGTATCTCTTATTCCAACTATTTCTACTTCTTCTCCAACCTTAACTTTACCTCTCTCAATTCTTCCAGTAGCAACAGTTCCCCTACCAGTAATTGAGAAAACGTCTTCAACTGCCATCAAAAATGGTTTATCAACTTCTCTTTCTGGTTCGGGAATGCTAGCATCAACTGCTTTCATTAATTCTTCAATCTTTGATTCCCAAGTAGAATCACCTTCGAGAGCTTTTAAACCTGAAACTTGAACTATAGGAATGTCATCTCCAGGGAAATCATAACTATCTAACAGTTCCCTAATTTCCATTTCGACAAGTTCAATAATTTCTTCATCATCGACCATATCGCACTTGTTTAGAGCAACTACAAGAGCAGGAACCCCAACCTGTTTAGCTAAAAGAATATGCTCTTTTGTTTGAGCCATAGGACCATCTGTTGCTGCGCAAACTAGGATAGCTCCGTCCATCTGGGCAGCCCCTGTGATCATGTTTTTTACATAATCAGCGTGACCTGGGCAATCGACATGAGCATAATGTCTGCCTTCAGTTTCGTATTCAACATGAGCAGTATTAATGGTAATACCACGCTCCCTTTCTTCAGGAGCACCATCAATGTCTCCATAGTCTTGAGCTTGAGCTTGACCTTTTTTTGCTAATACATTTGTAATAGCAGCTGTTAGTGTTGTTTTTCCATGATCAACGTGGCCAATAGTACCTATGTTGACATGTGGTTTGTTCCTTTCGAACTTCTCGCGAGCCATTTTGAATTAAAGAATCGAGGGTTTAAGAGTGTTTTAGTTTAGAGATCAGGAGTTGCCCTGATTCTTGGAAATGATAGCTTCAGCAACATTACGAGGAACTTCCTCATAATTTGCGAACTCCATTGAAAATATACCCCGACCTTGAGTCATTGATCGGAGTTGAGTGGCATAACCGAACATTTCGGCTAAGGGCACTTTGGCCTGTACCTTAGACAATCCATCATCAACAGATTGTCCTTCTACCTGACCTCTTCTGGAAGAGAGATCACCAATTACAGATCCAAGAAAGTCATCAGGACTTTCGACCTCAACTTTCATCATAGGCTCTAAAAGGACAGGATTGCATTTTTTAACCCCGTCTTTAAAAGCCATAGAACCTGCAATTTTGAAGGCCATTTCAGATGAGTCTACATCGTGGAATGAACCATCGACTAGTGTTACTTTTACATCAATGAGTGGATAACCGGCAAGAACACCAGATTCACAGGTTTCTTTCATCCCATTAGATGCAGGACCAATATACTCTTTTGGTACAGCTCCGCCAACAATTTTGTTTACAAATTCAAAACCTTTACCAACTTCAGCAGGTTCCATTTCAATAATTACATGACCATATTGGCCTTTCCCTCCAGTTTGTCTTGCATATTTACCTTCACCTTTAGAACTAGACCTAATAGTCTCTCTGTATGAAACCTGTGGAGCTCCTATATTTGCTTCAACCTTAAATTCCCTCAACATTCTGTCAACAAGGATTTCTAAGTGCAACTCACCCATACCTGCAATAACAGTTTGATTTGTCTCAGGATCTGTACTTACCCTAAATGTTGGATCCTCTTCAGACAAAGCAGTTAAAGCTTTTGATAATTTTTCCATATCTCCTTTAGTTTTTGGCTCAACAGCAACAGAGATAACTGGTTCAGGGATAAACAATGTTTCCAAAACTATTGGATCTTCTGTATTACATAGAGTGTCACCAGTTGTTGTGTTCTTAAGACCTAATACAGCACCTAAATCCCCAGCCCTCAATTCATCAACCTCCTCTCTTTCATCAGCCTTGAGAATCACTAATCTAGAAATTCTCTCTTTAGAATCCTTAGTAGAATTCATTACATAACTTCCTTTTGAAAGAACACCTGAATACATTCTCACAAAAGTTAATTTCCCATAGGGATCTGACATTACCTTGAAAGCTAATGCACTGAAAGGAGCATTATCATCTGAAGGCCTTACATCTTCCTTTCCACTTGGTAAAACACCTTGTATTGGTTTCACATCGACAGGAGCTGGCAAGTAATCCACCACAGCGTCTAATACAAGTTGGACTCCTTTATTCTTAAAAGCGGAACCGCATAATACTGGAACCAATCCGTGTTTTAAAACCCCTTCCCTAATTCCTTTTTTAAGTTGTTCTTCGGATAGTTCTCCAGTTTCAAGGAATATTTCAATTAACTCTTCATCATTTTCTGCAACACTCTCCATCAACTTATTTCTCCAATCAGCAGCTTCTTCCTCCATTTCAGGTGGAATTGGAGCTTCTTCGATATCAGTACCTAAGTCATTTTTGTAAAGATATGCTTTGTTTGCTACTAAATCAATAATGCCAGTGAGATCACCTTCAGCTCCAATAGGTAGCTGGATTGGAAGTGCATTTGCCTTTAGTCGATCTTTAATTTGTTTATTAACTTTTAGAAAATCTGCACCAGTCCTGTCCATTTTATTAACAAAAACCATTCTTGGGACAGAGTATCTATCTGCTTGACGCCAAACTGTTTCAGATTGGGGCTGTACTCCACCAACTGCACAAAATACAGCTATTACTCCGTCCAAGACTCGCATTGATCTTTCCACTTCTATAGTAAAATCCACGTGCCCAGGAGTATCAATGATATTAATTCTGTGATCTTGCCAACTAGTAGATATTGCAGCAGCAGTAATAGTTATTCCTCTTTCTCGTTCTTGATCCATCCAATCAGTTACTGCGGCACCATCATGTACTTCTCCTATTTTGTGAACAACACCTGAATAAAACAAAATTCTTTCAGTAGTTGTAGTCTTCCCTGCATCAATATGAGCGGCTATACCTATGTTCCTTACTCGTTCTAGGGGAAAGTCGCGTGCCAATTTTAAAGCTCCAATTAAAATAATTTTGTTAAGTATAGTTCACCTTAAAAGCAAACTTTAATAATAATAAACTACTTAAGTACCTTTTTGATGAAATTAATATCTGTAATGTGCAAAAGCTTTGTTAGCTTCAGCCATTTTATGAGTGTCTTCTCTTTTTTTAACAGCACTACCAGTTTCATTTGCTGCATCCATCAACTCACCAGCAAGTTTTTGGGACATACTTTTGCCATTTCTTGCACGTGAGAATGTAACAAGCCATCTTAATGCCATAGCTGTACCCCTCTCTTGACGTACTTCCATAGGTACCTGATATGTTGCGCCACCAACTCTTCTAGCACGTACTTCAACGAGAGGAGTTGCATTTTTTACAGCTGTTTCAAATAATTCAACTGCATTCCCACCAGTTCTCTCGCTTATTAAAGAAAAAGCATCAGACAATATTCTTTGAGCTGTCGATTTTTTACCATGTTTCATCAATCGAGAAATCATCATTGAAGCAAGACGACTATTAAATTGAGGATCTGGAAGAACTGGTCTTTTTACTGCTGCATTACGACGTGACATGTTTTCAAAAAGTGATGTTTACAAATTAATCTTTAGGAGCTTTTGCTCCATACTTAGATCTGGATTGACGTCTATCTTTGACTCCAGCCGTATCTAAAGTTCCTCTTATTATATGATATCTGACTCCTGGCAAATCCTTAACTCGTCCACCCCGAAGCAACACTACAGAGTGTTCTTGTAAATTATGACCAATACCAGGAATATAAGCCGTTACTTCGAAACCAGAAGTTAATCTCACCCTTGCGACTTTTCTTAGAGCTGAATTAGGTTTTTTAGGTGTTGATGTATAAACTCTCGTACATACTCCTCTTCTCTCAGGGCAAGCTTTTAATGCAGGAGATTTAGTTTTCTTAGTCAGACGTTTTCTTTCTGAACCTATTAATTGTGAGATGGTAGGCATCTATTATATTTTGAAAAAATAAACATTTTATTATCATAACCTTTTACGAGCACCAACTAAAAGTTTTTTATGATTTTTTTTAAAAATTTGTGAAACTAAAATTCTTTGGTAAATATTCATTATTTTTAGATTTATTTTCATATTTATTTTTATAATAGAAATACATAAATAACTAAATCGAATTAAATAATCTATGGGAGAGAGTATCAAAAGAATCGTTGAGCCATATCAAGATAGTTATTCCCCAAATGGAATAATTGGTGAGAAAGATGCGTGTGGAGTTGGTTTCATAGCAAATATTAAAGGTTTAGAAAGCAATTGGATCCTAAAACAATCGTTAAAAGGGCTTAACTGTATGGAGCATAGAGGAGGTTGTGGAGGAGATAGTGACTCAGGAGATGGAGCAGGCATTTTATGTTCAATTCCATGGAAATACTTAGATGAAAAAATGAATCTAAAAAATGAAGAAGATTTTAATAGAGGTTTAGGTATGGTTTTTATGCCTAATAAAAAAGAGAAAATTGAAGAATGTAAATCAATATGTGACAAGGAAGCAGAAAAATTAAGAATAAATAAAACATCTTGGAGAACAGTACCTGTAAATAAAAAAATCTTGGGCCCTTTAGCTAAAGCAAATGCCCCATTCATAAGCCAATGGATTCTACATATTAATAAACAAGATACTCAGGATATTGAAAGGCTTTTATTTCAATTAAGAAAAAGAATTGAGAAAAAAATAAGAGAAACTTTCAAAAATGATGTTGGGGATTGTGAATTTTATTTTGCCTCACTAAGTTCTCAAACAGTTGTTTATAAAGGTATGGTTCGCTCTGAAATATTATCCGAGTTTTACCAAGATTTAAAAGAAGAGAGTTTTAAAGTTTCATTTTCTGTTTATCATCGCAGATTTAGTACTAATACACTTCCAAAATGGCCCCTTGCTCAACCCATGAGATTTTTGGGTCATAATGGCGAAATAAATACTCTCTTGGGTAATATCAACTGGGCTAAAGCTGCAGAAAAACATATCGATGATTTTTGGGGAGAGTCATCTAATGAAATCAAGCCCATTGTAGATGTAAACAAAAGTGACTCATCAAATCTTGATGCAACCCTTGAAATCAATATTCGTTCAGGTCAGCCCATTACTGACTCATTATTAAAACTTGTTCCTGAAGCATTTAGAGATCAACCAGAACTTGAGCAGAGAGAAGATATAAAAGCTTTTTATGAATATTCTGCAAGCCTTCAAGAAGCTTGGGATGGTCCAGCACTTCTTGTATTTGCAGATGGAAATTTTGTCGGAGCAACGCTTGATAGAAATGGCCTAAGACCTGCAAGATATTCAATCACAAATGATGGTTTTGTAATAATGGGTTCTGAAACAGGAGTAGTAGATCTTGAAGAAGAAAGAGTAATAGAAAAAGGCCGATTAGGACCGGGACAAATGCTGGCAGTTGATTTTCATCAGAATAGAATCCTAAGAAATTGGGAAGTAAAATCTGAAGCCGCTCAAAGGCATAATTATAAAAATCTTCTCAGTAAGAGAACTATAAAAATTGAAAATAATGAATGGTTTAAAGACTGCAAACTAAAAGATCTTGAGTTATTGCAACAACAGACTGCATACGGTTTTTCAGCGGAAGATAATGACCTAATCTTAGATTCAATGGCTTCATTAGCTAAAGAGCCTACTTATTGCATGGGCGACGACATCCCATTAGCAGTTCTTTCATCTAAGCCACATATTTTATACGACTACTTTAAGCAAAGATTTGCGCAAGTTACTAATCCTCCTATTGACCCTCTGAGAGAAAAACTTGTAATGAGTCTAGAGATGCATCTAGGAGAAAGATGTACACCGTTTGAGATAAAAGATGCTAAACCCTTTGTTCATTTACAAAGTCCTATTCTTAATGAGGAAGAGCTCATTTCCATCAAAAAATCAAAAATTAAATCTCATACAATTTCAAGTTTGTTTGATTTAGAGGAAGGTATTCAAGGCTTAGAGAACCAATTAAAAGTAATCTGTAAACAGAGTGAGCTGTCTATAAAAGAAGGTTGCTCTTTAATTATCATTTCAGATAAGGGAATTAATCCTAAAAAGACTTTTATACCTCCTTTACTTGCTGTTGGAGCAATTCATCATTATCTTCTTAAAAAAGAAATAAGGCTAAAAGCTTCTCTAATAATTGAGACTGGTCAATGTTGGAGCACACATCACTTAGCTTGTTTAATTGGATATGGAGCAAGTGCAGTTTGCCCTTGGTTGACCTTCGAAGCAGGTAGACACTGGTTAAAACATCCAAAAACACAAAAACTAATAGATAGCAAAAAAATAAATCCATTATCAATAGTTGATGTTCAAGAAAATATTAAAAAAGCTCTAGAAGACGGTCTAAGAAAAATTCTCTCAAAAATAGGCATCTCACTTTTATCTAGTTACCATGGTGCACAAATTTTTGAAGCTGTAGGCCTTGGATCTGACTTAATAAAAATTGCTTTTGATGGTACAACAAGTCGTATCGCTGGCATAACATTAAAAGAATTAACTAATGAAACACTTTTAATACATACGAAAGCCTATCCAGAGATCGATTTAAAGAAATTAGAATTTTTAGGATTTGTACAATTTAGAAATAATGGAGAATATCATTCCAATAACCCAGAGATGTCCAAAGTTTTACATTCGGCGGTAAAACAAGGGCCAGGATACGATCATTTTGAAACTTACAAAAAACTTATTAGTAATAGACCGACAACATCTCTTAGAGATTTACTAACAATTAATTCAAAAAGAAAAAGTATTCCATTAGAGGAAGTTGAAAGTGTTGAATCAATTTGCAAAAGGTTCTGTACTGGAGGAATGAGTTTAGGTGCTTTATCCAGAGAAGCGCATGAAGTTTTAGCAGTTGCAATGAATAGAATTGGTGGAAAAAGTAATAGTGGAGAAGGGGGAGAAGATCCAGCTCGTTTTAATGTTTTAAATGATATCGATGAAAATACTAAGTCAGCGACGTTGCCATTTATTAAAGGCTTAAAGAATGGAGACACCGCATGCTCCGCTATTAAACAAATAGCATCAGGAAGATTTGGAGTTACACCTGAATATCTAAGAAGTGGTAAACAACTCGAAATTAAAATGGCTCAAGGTGCAAAACCCGGAGAGGGGGGACAATTACCTGGTCCAAAAGTTGATTCTTACATCGCAAAACTAAGAAATAGCAAACCTGGAGTAGCTTTAATATCTCCTCCCCCGCATCATGATATTTATTCAATTGAAGATTTAGCTCAACTTATCCACGACTTACACCAAGTTCATCCAAAAGCGAAAGTAAGCGTTAAACTTGTTTCTGAAATTGGTATAGGCACTATTGCTGCTGGAGTAAGCAAAGCTAATGCAGATGTAATTCAAATTTCTGGACATGACGGAGGTACAGGTGCTTCACCCCTGAGTTCTATTAAACATGCAGGTTTACCATGGGAACTTGGTGTTGCTGAGGTTCATAAATCTCTCTTAGAGAATAACTTACGCGAAAGAGTAATTTTGAGAACTGATGGAGGTCTCAAAACAGGCTGGGACGTAGTTATTGCAGCTTTACTAGGTGCTGAAGAATACGGTTTTGGTTCTGTAGCGATGATTGCTGAAGGATGCATAATGGCTCGTGTTTGTCATACAAACAAGTGTCCTGTCGGAGTTGCCACTCAAAAAGAAGAATTAAGAAAAAGATTTAAAGGTATTCCAGAAAGTGTCGTCAATTTTTTCTTGTATGTTGCTGAAGAAGTAAGACAGATAATGAGTAGTATTGGTGTTTCTAAAATGGAAGAACTGATTGGTAATCAAGAATTTCTCTCTGCAAGAAATATCGATCTTCCAAAAACTTCTAATATTGATCTTTCTTCTTTAGTAAATGAACACTCAACCCCTGACAGATCATGGTTAAAACATTTAAAAACTGCCCATAGTAATGGCTCTGTATTAGAAGACGAGTTTTTATCTGATACTAAATTTATAGATTCAATTAAAAATCACGAAATATTAACCAAAGAAATTGAGATAAAAAATACAGATAGAAGTGTTTGTGCGAAAATATCAGGCGAAATCGCAGAACTTCATGGCAACACTGGCTTCAATGGCGAACTCAACTTAAATTTCAAAGGATATGCAGGACAAAGCTTTGGCGCCTTTTTATTGAAGGGAATGAATGTTCAATTAATCGGAGAAGCTAATGATTATGTTTGTAAAGGAATGAATGGAGGAATACTCACAATAATTCCCCAAAAAATAAATGAAATCTCCTCCGAACAAGTCATCCTAGGAAATACTTGTCTTTATGGAGCCACAGGTGGAAAATTATTTGCATTAGGAAAATCGGGAGAAAGATTTGCGGTTAGAAATAGTGGTGCTACAGCGGTAACAGAAGGAGCAGGTGATCATTGTTGTGAATACATGACTGGTGGGAAAGTAGTTATTCTAGGTTCCACAGGAAGGAATATTGGTGCGGGCATGACTGGTGGAATAGCTTTTATAATCGATGAGAACAATGATTTGATTAATAAAGTAAATAAAGAAATAGTAAGCATTCATCAAATAACTTCATCAAAGCAGGAAGATATCTTATTGGAAATTATTAGAGAATATCAAGCAAAAACGAATAGCTTAAAGGCTGCCAAAATAATTGAAAATTGGTCTTATTTTAAGAGTACTTTCAAATTGATTGTTCCCCCAAGTGAAGAAGAGATGCTTGGTATAAAAAAAATGTAAATGCCTTTCTTTGTAAAAACTGAAATTATAAAAAAAGAATACTTAATTAATAATGATCTAAAACGAAAAATAATTAACGAACATATTAATTGGGTAAAAAAATTAAAAAAAGAGGGAATTAATATAAAAAGTGGCTTTTTGGTAGATGAGTTAAATAGGGCAGGTGACGGCGGACTACTTATTCTTGAGATGAATAATTATAGAAATGCACTAAAAATAATTAAGAATGATCCAATGATTAAAAATGATCTAGTTGAATGGAAATTAAATGAGTGGGTAGATCCAAATAAATAAATATAACTATCTTGGATACTTTTTCATAAGTTTTTGAATCTCTTCAGCATGGTAGCTACTACGAGTTAAAGGAGAACTAACTACTTGCATGAAGTTTAAATCTTTTTCCCCGAACGCTTTAAAGTAGTTAAATTTTGAAGGACTTACAAATCTTTTAACAGGTAAATGATTAGGACCAGGAGATAAATATTGACCAATAGTAACAATATCAACGAAATTACTTTTTAAATCCTTAAGCAGACTTAAGACCTCCTCGTCTTTTTCCCCTAAACCAAGCATGAAGCCTGACTTTGTATAAATTTTGGGAGAATAGTCTCTGGTTCTCTTAAGCAACTCAAGAGTTCTTACATATTTACCCTGAGGTCTTACTTTTTTATATAGCGAAGGCACAGTCTCAATATTATGGTTTAAAACGTTTGGATTTGAATCAAGAACTTTTTCAAGAGCTTTCCAGTTGCCACAAAAATCAGGAATTAAAAGCTCAATAGTAGTTTCAGGAGATTTTTCTCTTATTTGATGAACACATTGAAAAAATTGAGATGCGCCACCATCCTCAAGATCATCTCTATTAACTGATGTGATTACAACATGCTTAAGCTTCATTCTAAAAACAGCTTCGGCTAGACGATATGGTTCAGTTGGGTCTAAGTCTCTCTTAGATCTATCAAAATCAATATCGCAATATGGACATGCCCTAGTGCAACCAGGACCCATTATGAGGAAAGTTGCAGTTCCACTAGCAAAACATTCGCCAATATTTGGACAGCTCGCTTCTTGACATACAGTATTGAGATTTAAATCATTTAATAAATTTGCAGTATTACCAATTCGCTCAACTTGTGGAGCTTTGACCCTTAACCATTCAGGTTTTGAAATTAAACTATTAGGATTATTAGTCACATTAAATCTTCTTGACCTGTAATTTTATTTTACTAAAAACAAGATGAATTAACTATTTATAATTTCAAAAACGAAGCTCATTCAACAGAAGTAAATAAATAAATGAATTCAACTAATCCTTCTGCAATTTAGAAAATCTTAGTTAAATTTATTCGTTACACAACGTTCTTGTTTCATTAACTAAAATTGAATCAGATTTCATAACGTTATTTTTAATACAGATATCAGAACATCCTAATTTTTAAAATAAATCTTAGAACTTTGGAATAAGTGATGTATTTTGTACTTAAAAGTGTTTTTTTTATTATTTTTTGATACAGTAAAAAATATATATAATAAAACATTGAATTTTAAATTTAAAAGAAAACGTATTTTATTATCGGAAAAAAATAAAAAATCTAAAGCAATAGGTTATGCAAGAGCTACTCATAACGAATATGAATATTTAGAAGAGCAAATAAAAATTTTGAAGGAAGAGGGATGCAGTTTAGTTTTCTCTGAATTTATAAGTTTAGATGAAGAAATCAAACCCCAACTCAATAAAGCCATAAATTCCTTATCAAAAGGCGATCAATTAATAATAACTCAGCTTGATCGAGCATTTAAAAATAAAAAAGAATGTTTGATAACAATAAATAAACTTATTAATAAGGATATTAAATTGCGAACTTTGACTGGTTTTTTTGCTGCTATTGAATCTTCTAATACAAATTCTTCAATTTTTAAGATTTTATATGAATTAGATAATTTAGAAGACAAAAGTTTAGGTGAAAGAAAAAAAGAACAACTATTACGCAGAAAATTATCAGGAAATAATTTGGGAGGCAGGCCCAAAATAAGTCCTTTAAAAGAATCTTTAGTAATCAGATTGCGTAATGAAGGATATTCATATCGATCAATCAGAACACAAACTGGAATTGCATTATCAACAATTAGGAGAGTGATTTTGGAGGGAGAATTAACATAAAATGATGAAGAAAGAAATTGAAAATTTAATAAAAGAAAATTTTAAAGATACCGCATTGCGTATTTATGAATTAGATGATGAAGATAGAAAAAGTTTGTTAGCAGAATATAGAGAATGGATTATCAATGATTTAGATTCTGAAGAAGTAATGATGCTTCCTTATGAAGCATATACTGACAAATTAGATTCTAATTTCTTAGAAGATTCACTTTAGCCTTCAATAGTATATCTCTTATTAAAATCGTATACTTCTTTTGCTATAAACGGTAAAAGGGAAGAATCTTTGGAATATTTTTCTCCATTACAAAAAACTACTAATAAAGTTTGTAGATATTGATTATTAATCCACCAAGCTGAATCATGTCTAACTTCAGACATTAAGCCTGCTTTACTCCAAAGATTAATGCTTTCTGGTAATCCTTCACCCAAAAAACCATCTATTTGATTAAGAGAATCTTTTTTAAGAACAACTTTATTTAAATTTCTTTTTAAAAAACTTCGCAAATTTAAATTATTTTCTCGATAATCAATATGAATCATAATTTCCTCCAAAACCCTTGCAGCTGAATCAGAGTTCATAATATTTCTATTTTTATTATCATATCCATAAAATTCTTTCTCACGACCAAATGGTCCATCATCCCAAGTCTTCTGACAGCAATTTATTCCAACCAATGCTTCCCAATTTAAATCATGTAGCCAATCATTTATTATACTTCTTTGGTATTTCCAATTTTCCCATATTTCGCCTTCAATACGAGGTCCACTTGTTGTTCCAGTAAGTAAATCAATTAAAAAGCTTGTTGCATTATTACTGGAGAAAGATAACATTTTCCCTACAGCATCAATAATTTCATCTGATAATAATAAACTTCCTTTTTTAATCCAATAAAATGCAGCGAGGCCATAAACTAACTTGACTATGCTGGCAGGGTAAACCATTTTTTTGTTATTAATGCCAGTTCCAAAACCTTTAAATACACTATTATTTTCACTTTTATAATTAATCCAAGTTATCGAAATATCTTCTCTTGAAAAATCTTTATCATAAGAGCATACTTTCCTTAAAATATCATTTAAGGCTAGCCCCATCTCTTGACTTAAATAGTAAAAGGACATTGAATGGAAATTTATAAAAATCCTATCTCACTATTTAAACAAACTAATTTTTCAAAAACTATTTGGTGGCAATTAAAAGTTAATATTTCGGGATATCAAAATGAAACAGAAGATAAATTAGTTACTGAAATATTTAAAAATAGAATTTTTAGGCTTATTTATCCAAGTATTTATCAAAACAACCATAAATTTTCAAGAATACTAGTTCAACTATATGAAGATGGTTACGTCTGTTGGATAAATTTAGATGGATTAATTATTGAGAAATACGATTTCAAAAAAAATAACATTTTAGAAAATGAACACTTCTTTATAAAAGATAAAGTTAACTCAATTTTAAAATGGATCAAGGATCAATCTGAGTTAAATAATGAATATCTTTGGGGAGGTACATTAGGACCCAATTTTGATTGTTCTGGATTAATTCAGACTGCTTTTTTAAAGCATCAAATTTATATACCGCGAGACTCTTGTCAAATAAAAAGTTTTTGTAAGCACCTTTTTTATTACAAAGAATCGTATGCGGCTTTACGGCCTGGCGATCTTTTATTTTTTGGAAATAAAAAAAAATGTGATCATATTGGAATCTACAAAGGGAACGGATTCTATTACCATAGCTCTGGAAAGGATTTTGGCAGAAATGGAATAGGTTTAGATACCCTAAAAAAGGGTAATGATAAAATCTCATTGCATTATAAATCTAAACTAATTTCAGCAGGGAGAGTAGTTAGAAATTATAGATGGGACCGGACTATACGTTAATTAATATAGCTCAACTTTAAATTTTAAATTAAATTAAAATATTACTTATTTTTTTATTTGGAAATTAACCAGCAGTCCAAATATTTTTAATGATTGGCATTATGGTATCTAAGTGTAATGTCCCAACAAGTAACCAAGCAAAAACAGCTCCTCCACATCCTCCTAACCAAAATCCACTTGTAAAATCAGCCCAACCAGCTCTTGTAAATAAGTCCTTTGGCGGATTATTAACAGTCGCATCTGGAGGTTGAACATTAGGTGCTTTACCAGGTGCATTGTATAGAACAAAAAGTGCTGTCAAAATATGAACAGCTCCAATAGTAGCGAGAAGTCCAGCTGTTAGAGCAAATTCAGAATTTCTTAATGGGCCAGTCATGGTAAAAGGTCCGTATAGAAGATATCCAAAAGCTGCTCCAGTTTCTAAACCTCTAAAATTAGGGGAAATACCTTCTCTATAAAAAGGTAAATTATTTATAAAGGCTTTTGTAAAATAACCACTATTAACTGGAGTAGCTAAATTACCAACACAAGGATCAGCAACTGTTTTTACTGCCCATTGTTCTGCTACCCCAATATCATTTGGTTGTACAGAAGTATCTATGTATTTCTCATCGAACTTAATAGAACTTGTTGATTCAGAGAATGATTTTTGAAAGTCGCTCATTTTTTTAATAGTTTAGTTTTTGATAATTTATTCAGTTGCTGTAATTAATCTTCCAATCAATACAATAAAAACAGCAGGCATTGCTATACCAATTAATGGAACAAAAATTGAGGGTAAAAGACTTGGTAAATCAGATGGCATAGTTCTTTAAACATCTTTAAATACTTTAGTATTTATAAGCGAAATAATGTTAATTTTATTACTGGATGATATAAAAATTATTAACTTTTTACATGTTAAATTTTTTCGCAATTTTACTTATTATTTTTATAGGAATATTACTGCTAGTTTTTAAAAAAAGAAGCTTTAAAAAGTTAATAAATCAAAGCAATTTAATTTCTATGAAATTAAAGAAAAATAAAAAAAGTAATAATAAATTTTTATCTAAAAAAAATAGTTATTTATACAATCACGAAGAAAAAAAGTACTCAATATTTTATAAAAATTCTCAAAGAAATAAAATGATTAGTCTTTTTCAGGGTGATACAGAAAATAAATTAAAGGCATTAAAAATTGCGGAAGAATTGGCTGATAAATCAACATTACCAATTTTACGAAAAGGCTTAAGAGATATTTCTCCTGAAGTAGTTGAAATTTCAGCTTTATTAATAAGACAGTTCAAGTAAACAATTAATTTTGTTTAGCACTGTTTATTGATCTAATTCTGTAAATTGGACGACTTTGACTTTCATGATATGTCCTAATTAAAAGTTCACTCAACAATCCAAAGCTAAATAATTGAACACCAGCAATTCCTAATATTAATGCAAACATCAGCAACGGACGATTTCCAATATCCTCACCCATTATTTTTAAAACTATTAAATAAGAACTTATCGCAAGGCTAAAGAAAATGCTTATAATTCCAACAAAACCAAATCCATACATCGGTCTTGTTAAAAATTTAGTCATAAACCAAACAGTTAGTAAATCCATTAAAACTCTAAAAGTTCTATCAATTCCATATTTACTAGATCCATATTGCCTGCTCCTATGATTTACTTTAATTTCTTTGATTCTTGCACCTTCAATATTTGCTAAAACGGGCAAAAACCTGTGAAGTTCGCCATATAACTTTATATCTTTTATTATTTCTTTCTTAAACGCTTTTAATGAGCAACCATAGTCATGCAACTTCAAACCTGTTACATGAGCTATCAACTTATTCGCTATTTTTGATGGTATCTTTCTATTAATTAATTTATCTTTTCTATCAAACCTCCAACCACAAACCAAATCATAACCATTATTAATTTCTGAAATTAATAAAGGAATATCATTTGGATCATTCTGTAAATCACCATCCAAAGTAATAACAATATCGCCCTTAGAATTATCAAAGCCAGCTGACATTGCAGCAGTTTGACCATAATTTTTGCGAAGGGAAATTACTGACAATTCTTTAATTTTGAGAGTTAGTTGCTTTAATACTTGATGAGTATTATCTGTAGAACCATCATTTACAACAATCAATTCAAAATTAAATTTATGAGATGACATTACATTTATAACTTCATCCAATAAAAGACCAATACTCTCGCTTTCATTGAAAACAGGGACGATAATAGAAATTAATTGTTTTATATCTGACATTTATATCTAATAATAATTACACAATTTTAACTTAATTTAGAGCATTAAAATTAAACAAAAAAAATCACCACAAACGTGGTGATTTAAATTATTTAAGTAAAATTTAACCAAACTTACCTGAAGTGGATGCGATAACAAATGCCCCAAATGTAAGTATGTTTCCAATAGTGAAATGTGCTAGTCCAACTAATCTAGCTTGAACAATTGAAAGTGCAACTGGCTTATCTCTCCAGCCAACAAGGTTAGCAATTGGTGTACGCTGATGTGCCCAAACTAATGTTTCAATTAATTCTTGCCAGTAACCACGCCATGATATTAGGAACATGAAACCAGTAGCCCAAACTAAGTGACCGAATAGGAACATCCAAGCCCAAGGAGATAGTGAATTTACTCCAAATGGATTATATCCATTAATAAGTTGAGCAGAGTTTAACCAGAGATAATCTCTGAACCAACCCATTAGATAAGTTCCTGATTCGTTAAATTGTGCTACGTTACCCTGCCAAATTGCTAGGTGTTTCCAATGCCAGTAGAAAGTTACCCATGCTAATAAATTTAATGCCCAGAACATAGCTAAGTACATAGCGTCCCAAGATGAACTATCACAAGTACCTCCACGTCCAGGACCATCGCAAGGGAATGCATAACCTAAATCTTTCTTATCAGGAATTAATTTTGTTCCTCTAGCATCAAGTGCTCCTTTGATAAGTATTAAAGCGGTTGTATGAAGACCTAAAGCAATAGCATGGTGAACTAAGAAATCTGCAGGACCGATAGGTAAGAAAGCACTTAATGCATCTTGTCTATTGATCAAATCCATCCAGTAGTGATTACCTGGCAATGAATTAGCAGCGAGACTTGCTGAACTTGTTGGATCAGATAATAAAGCATTAAAGCCGTACATCATTTTACCCTGAGCAGCTTGAACAAATTGAGCAAATACTGGCTCAATTAGAATTTGCTTTTCAGGATTACCAAAAGCTACAACAACGTCGTTATGAACATAAATTCCTAGAGTATGGAAACCAAGCAGCATTGTTACCCAACTAAGATGGCTTATCAAAGCTTCCTTTGTTCCAAGAACTCTTGCCAAAACATTATCTTTATTTAATTCTGGGTCATAATCTCTTACAAAGAAAATAGCTCCGTGTGCGAAAGCACCAACCATCAAGAACATTGCTATGTACTGATGATGACTATATAAAGCAGATTGTGTAGTGTAGTCCCTAGCGATAAAAGCGTAAGAAGGAAGTGCACCCATATGTTGAGCTACAAGAGAAGTTGCTACTCCAAGGGATGCTAATGCTAATCCAAGTTGGAAGTGTAATGAATTATTTACAGTTTCATATATTCCATCGTGGTTAATTCCAAAACTACCTTTATGAGGATCATTAGGATGTCTTGTATTATGAGCTTCTGTAATTTCTTTCAGGCTATGACCAATACCAAAAGTATTTCTATACATATGACCAGCAATTACAAAAACTGTTCCAATTGCAATATGGTGATGCGCAATATCTGTAAGCCATAATGCTTCACTTTGAGGATGAAGACCGCCTAAGAAAGTAAATATTGCTGTTCCAGCTCCTTCAGCTGTTCCAAATACTTGATCTAAAGAATCAGGATTTTGGGCATAAGCTCCCCAGTTTAAAGTAAAGAAAGGAGCTAATCCTGCAGGGTGAGGAAGAACTGTTAACCAGTTATCCCAACCTACATGCTGACCTCTTGATTCAGGTATAGCAACATGAACCAAATGGCCTGTCCAAGCGATACTACTAAAACCAAATAAGACAGCTAAATGATGATTTAATCTTGACTCTGCATTTTTAAACCAAGCTAAAGAAGGTCTGAATTTTGGCTGTAAGTGTAACCAACCAGCAAATAGAGTCCAACAAGCCAAAATACTCATAAATATTGAAGCTTGGAAGAGTTGCTCGTTAGTTCTCATTCCAATTGTGTACCACCAATGGTAGAGACCTGAATAAGCGATGTTTACTGGACCGCTTGCTCCAGCTTGTGTCATTGCTTCTGTTATGCCAGATCCAAAATGAGGGTCCCAAATAGCATGAGCTATAGGACGGACATGAGTTGGATCTAGTACAAATTGCTCAAAATTACCTTGCCAAGCAATATGAAATAAGTTACCGGCTACCCAGAGAGCAATTATTGCTAGATGTCCAAAATGTGTAGAGAATAGCTTCTGATAAAGTTTTTCTTCTGTCATACCGTCATGACTTTCAAAGTCATGAGCGGTAGCTATTCCGTACCATATTCGTCGGGTTGTGGGGTCCTGAGCTAGACCCTGGTTAAATGATGGAAATTTTGTTGCCATTGAATTAAAAAGGTGAAGTTCAGGTTATTAGCCCAGCCCGAAAAGGCGAGCATGGAAGAAGGCCCATGTCGTAGCTATACCACCTACAAGGAAGTGTGTAACACCTACTGCACGTCCCTGAGTAATAGAAAGAGCTCGAGGTTGAATGGTTGGTGCAACCTTTAATTTATTGTGTGCCCAAACAATTGATTCGAACAATTCTTGCCAGTATCCTCTTCCACTGAAGAGGAACATTAAACTGAACGCCCATATAAAGTGAGCTCCCAAGAACATCAAACCGTACATGCTTATTGATTGACCATAGCTTGTTAATACTTGAGAAGCTTGAGCCCAAAGGAAATCTCTCAACCACCCATTGATAGTAATTGAACTTTGTGCAAAATTACCACCAGTCAGTCCCCAAACATCACTCTGCATTTTCCAAGAGAAGTGGAAAATAACTATTGATAAACAGTTATACATCCAGAAGAGAGCTAAGAAAACGTGATCCCATGAAGAAACTTGACATGTACCACCTCTTCCAGGACCATCACAAGGGAATCTAAATCCTAAAGAAGCTTTGTCAGGAATCAACCTTGAGCTTCTTGCATAAAGAACTCCTTTAAGAAGTATCAAAACAGTTACATGGATTTGGAAAGCATGAATATGATGAATCATTAAATCAGCAGTCCCTAGTGGAATTGGCGCTATAGCTACCTTTCCACCAACTTCTACTAAACTTCCATTAAAGACTTCACTTAAAGCTTTGTGAGGTAAAGCTTCTGCAGTACCTGCTAAAAGGGAAGTCCCAACAGCAGATGCTTGAATACTCTGTACCCATTGAGCAAAGATTGGCTGAAGTTGGATAGCAGAATCACTAAACATATCTTGGGGTCTACCCAAAGCTCTCATAGTATCGTTGTGAATATAGAGTCCAAAACTATGGAATCCTAACCACATACAAACCCAGTTCAAGTGACTGATTAATGCATCTCTTGCCTTAAGAATTCTGTCTAATACATTATCAATATGTTTTGCTGGATCGTAATCTCTAACCATTGCAATTCCAGCATGCGCACCTGCTCCTACTATGAATAATCCACCTATCCACATGTGATGGGTAAATAATCCAAGAACCGTCATATAGTCAGTAGCTATATAAGGATATGGAGGCATCGCATACATGTGATGAGATACAAGTATACTTATAGATCCAAGCATCGCTAGGTTTACTGATAGCTGAGCATGTCTACTTTCTGCCATGAACTCAAAAAGACCTTGATGACCTTTAGGGGCTGGGAATAATATTGGGTCTCCTTGTTGTGAATCTAATATTTCTTTCATACTATGACCAATACCGTAATTGGTTCTGTACATATGACCACCTATTATCGCTATTACACCAAAAGCTAGATGATGATGTGAAACATCAGTCATCCACAAGCTTCCTGTCACAGGGTTAAGTCCACCTTTGAAAGTAAGGAAGTCTGAGAAAGCTAACCAATTTAAACTAAAGAAATTACCTGTACCACTTGCTAATCCTGGAAATATCTGACCGATAATTTGTGGATCGCAGAGTTGATGCGGCATAGGCATATCTGCAATTGTTGCTATTTCTTTTCCATTAATAACTAAAGGAGAGCCTGCATCAATTGCATCTAAGAGAGCTGCAGTAGGAGCTCCGATATGAATACAATGGCCAGCCCACGCTAATGATCCTAAACCTACTAAACCAGCTATGTGGTGGTTAAGCATAGACTCGATATCTTGAAACCACTCCATTTTTGGAGCTGCTTTGTGATAATGAAAAATTCCAGCATGAAGCATAAGTGCCGCCATTACTACAGCACCTATTGCTAAAGCCATAAGTTCACTCTCATTAGTAATTCCCCATGCTCGCCACATGTGGAATATTCCTGAACTAATTTGAATACCGTTGTAGTTAGCACCAAGGTCAGCATTAAGCATTTCTTGACCAACAATTGCCCATACTTGCTGAGCTCCTGGTTTGACATGAGTTGGATCAGCTAACCAACCTGAGTAATTAGAAAATCTTGCTCCATGGAAAAATGCTGCACTCATCCATATAAAAATGACTGCAAGATGTCCAAAATGAGCTGAAAAGATTTTTCTTGTTGCTTCTTCAGCATCGCCTGTATGCACGTCAAAATCATGTGCATCAGCATGCAAATTCCAGATCCAAGTTGTAGTTTTCGGACCTTTAGATAATTTACTTGACCAGAATCCTGGCTTATCTAATTTGGCAAAATCAATAGGTCTTGGATCGGCCTTTACAGGGTCTTCCAAAACTTTTTTGTTTTTTTCTCCACTTTCTGGTGGGCTGATGGTCATCTAGCACCTCGAAAATAATTGACATTAAAGCCGATTGATCGGATCTTGAACCTATTTTTAATGATAATGTTCAAGAAAACGAATCCTTCGGAACTTTAGATATTCGTTTCAAAAATAATAAGGCAAAGATTCTTTCGTTATGCATTAACGTAACAAATGTTCTAATGATTGTTACTATATGAATATTTTGTTAAATTCTAGTCTACGACTAAATTATGAGTATTTTTACTCAAAATTTATATAAATTTCTTAAATTTTTTTTTATATTTCAAAGAAAATTTTTAAATCCAGCGACAGGATATAATTTCAAAGTTACTATCAATAGTTTCTAATTTGAAAGGCATTGCGATAGGTCTATCTAATAATTCAAAAGAAATTTTAAAAAGGCTTAAAAAAACCGAATTTGTCAAAGACATATATATTGCGGGTTCTTCAAAAGAGGATGGAAAGGAAAATGAACTTATTCAAGTACAAAAACCTAGAGAAATATTACTAAAAAAATGGCCAAAGTTAGATTTAATAATTTTTATAGGCTCTATTGCTGCATCAATACGCATAATAAATCCATTTTTAACCTCTAAAGATCAAGATCCAGGAGTAATAGTTATAGATAACAAATGTTCCAAGATAGTTCCATTAATTGGCTTACATCAGTCAAATGCGCAAAATATTTCATGTCAAATTGCAAATTTACTTGGTGGCGAAATTATAGAAACTAATAATTCCAATGATCAAAGCCTCTTAAATCTTGATGCATTTGGAAATCAATGGGGATGGAAAAGATCTGGCAAAATAAACGATTGGTCAAAACTAGTAATTAAACAAGCGAAAAACGAAGAAATATTTTG
Source organism: Prochlorococcus sp. AG-355-G23 (assembly GCA_003278765.1). Classification (GTDB taxonomy): domain Bacteria; phylum Cyanobacteriota; class Cyanobacteriia; order PCC-6307; family Cyanobiaceae; genus Prochlorococcus_A. Next base: position 5,379 of record QCDK01000008.1, on the reverse strand, counting down.
CAAACAATTATCTGGTAATAGCTTATGGAAAAGTTCAGAATCAGCTGAGATTATTAATCAAATTGATAAAAAAGAAACTGAAAAACCAGATTCAACATTTCATGTGAGTATATTCGAAAATCATGGAACAACTTGGCACCCGCCTGTATTATGGATTGGCATAGGATGTGAAAGAAATACAAGCAAAGAATTAATAGAAAATTCTTTAAATAATCTTTTGGAATCAGGAAATTTATCGCAGCAATCAATTGCGGGATTTGCAACTGTAGATATAAAAAAAGATGAGAGAGGAATTTTAGAACTTTCTGAAGAAAAAAACTTGCCTGTAAAGTTTTTTAGTAAAAAAGATCTTTCAACAATAATTGTTCCAAATCCATCAAATGTCGTGCAAAAGGAAATTGGTACACCTTCCGTAGCAGAAGCCTCTTGCTTACTCGCAGCAGGAGAGGAATCAAAATTATTAGAAGAAAAAAGAATTTTCAAAAATCAATCTGGGGCAGTAACTATCGCTGTAGCAGAATCAAAAAATCAATATAATCCAACCCATGGTGAGATCCATATTATTGGAAGTGGGCCAGGTGATATCTCCTTCCTAACCAATAATGCAAGAAAAGCACTTTCAAGATGTACTGTTTGGATTGGATACAAAATGTATTTAGATTTAATAAAATCCTTAAAAAGGAATGATCAGGTTTTAATTGAAAGTAAACTTACTGAGGAAAAAGAGAGATGCAGTAAAGCAATTAAACTAGCTGAAGAAGGAATAAAAGTGGCTTTAATTTCTTCAGGTGAATCTGGATTTTATGGAATGGCAGGTTTACTTTTAGAATTACTACAAAAAATCAAAAAAGAATATAGACCTTACTTTGAAGTACATCCAGGTATAAGTAGTGTTCAATTAGCTGCTGCAATTAGTGGAGCACCATTAATGAATGACTTTTGTTCAGTAAGCTTAAGCGATAAATTAACTCCATGGCCTTTAATAGAAAAAAGAATTAAAGGAGCTATTATGGGCGACTTTGTAATAGCTTTATTTAATCCTCAATCTATTGAGAGAAATTGGCAGCTTAAAAGTGTAATAGATATATGTTTACAATTTATGCATGGTGATACTCCAGTTTTATTAGCTAGACAAGTAGGAAGAGAAAATCAAACCAAAAAATTTTTTACTTTAAATACTATTCCTCTTAAAGAGATTGATATGTTATCAATCATTATTATTGGCAATTCTCAAACAACTCTAGTTGACGAAATATTTCTCACTCCCAGAGGATATTTACAAAATTAAGTTTCGCTAATCCATAATTTTTATAATTTAGAATGTTTTTCTTTGCTTTTTCTTTATAAGAATACTAATGTTTTATAATAATGATGTAAGAAAATTAATTGAAAAATATTGGTTTAATTTTGTTTGACATTGATGGGGTAATCCGCAGCGTAGAGAATAGCTACAGACTTTCATTAAAAAAAACTGTCTTCAAATTTACCGGATGGGAGCCAAGTTATATAGATATTGATAATGCCAAAAATGAAGGGATCTGGAATAATGACTGGGATTTAAGTTTAGAACTTATAAAAAGATGTATAAAAAAAGAAAACTTAAAACTTAAAATTCCTCCAAGAGAGGCGATTGTAAAATGTTTTGAAAAATTTTACTTTGGTGGAGATCCAAATAAAGATAGTAAATACTGGTCGGGTTACATAACAAATGAGGAGTTATTAGTTGATAAAAAGTTTTTTGATTTAATTCAAGATAATGGAATAATCTGGGGTTTTGTTAGTGGTGCAGAGTCTGCTTCTGCAAAATTTGTTTTAGAAAAAAGACTTGGACTAAAATCACCACCATTAATATCTATGGGAGATGCCCCTGATAAGCCTGATCCTAAAGGTTTTATTAAATTATCAAAAAAGCTTATTGGAGATAAAATTGGTGAATCAAATATTCCCATTGCATATGTAGGAGATACTATTGCAGATATAAATACAGTTATAAACGCTAGAAAGGAAATACCATCTCAGAAATTCATAAGTATCGGAATAGCTCCGCCTCATTTACATTTAAATTCTCGATTAAAAGAACGTAATGCTTACGAAACAAATCTTAGAAATGCAGGGGCTGACTTGATTTTAAATTCTATTTATGACCTAGAAGATATTGATCTTGACTTGTTTTAAAACAAATATTAATTAAAAATTTTCTAAATAAATCACGGAGAGGGAGTTACTCGGAGTGAGTCTTGAAGGCACTCTATGACAAGTATAGGGAAGGCAAAAAGATGATGATAATGAGAATTATCCCCTAATTTATCCCCTGAGTTTATTTGTTAATTTGGAGTATTTTATTTTATCCCTCGATCTCTACACTCTCATTCGGTAAACCAGTTTTACCTTTAATTTCATCTCCAAGTGATATCCACCATCTATAGTCTATTTGTTCAAAAGCAAAAAACACTTTGTAGTAAAAATCATTTTATATAACTATCTAAAGTTTTCTCATCTGAAACAACAATGAAATCATCAAAGTGAATCGTTTGGTCGGGGTAACTCACTCCAACTACTCGATCTCGATAGAGACCGATTCTGATATGACTTCGATTATACTTTCCACGCCAATCATAAGTGACACCATTATAATCAAACATCAATTCCCCATCCTTATAGACTCTCACAAACCCATCGTTATCTCTTGTATTGTAGATTCCAATCTTATATGTACTCCATTCCCCTAATGGAGTGAAACTTGCTGTACCATCAACATCTCTGTCTTTACTTTCACTTCGGTACTTTTCCCATCTTTGAACCCAATTTCCTTCATAGTTTTTATACTTTGTATCAATACGATAAAGGTCCTTTTCCTTTTGACTCATAGATCGACGTGCATTTCCTCCGGTCTGTCCTCCTATTTTTAATCTATTTCCATTTTTATAATAACGTAATCCTATCAGAGGACTGACTTTTCCTGTTGATATCATATTTTTGAATTGAAAAAATAATACTCTGTCGTCGATATGAGTAAAATCCTCTGGAAGTCTTTTTTTGAAACTGATCCATATTTCTTTACCTAATGCCTTTTTAGGAAACGGTTGAAATTCTGCTCTTTCAGTGAATTCTTTTGTTCTTCCTTTTTGATCAACATTCCATCCATCTTTTACTGTCACTGCAAGATAGGTATTACCATCAGGGTCTTCTTTAATTTCAAATGGTTTGAGACCTGTACCCTTATCGTTAGTCGTAAATTTATTGGTTGTCAATCTTCCTACATTTTCATTTTCAAAGTCCTCAAAGAAATTCCAAGGGGATTTTGTTTTTTTATCTACAGAGTCTGGAACAGGTACCTTTTCCCATGAGTATGAATTACCACTGGTAAAACACATCAATATGAGAAAAAGGTATACAAGTTTTTTCATGTCCGAAAAAAATTTTGTGTATTTTAGCACCATCTTTTTTAATTTTTTGTCAACTCATTTTGATAACTTAGAACTTTATCCCCTAACAAGTAAAAAAATATCCCCTTCTTTATCCCCTAACCCTTGAAAACTTTGTGATACGATATGATCCTTCCTGATACTAATTATTTCTTAATCATGCTTCATAGCAAGTCATATGAGCATTTTTAGAACTATATGAACCTTTCTGAAACCAAATAATCACGGAGAGGGAGGGATTCGAACCCTCGACAAAAGTTACCTCCTGTAACTCCTTAGCAGGGAGCCGCTTTCAACCACTCAGCCACCTCTCCAGTTCTTATACATTATCAATTTTTATGCAAACATTCAAAATTTTTTATTTAATCGAAATGTCTAATCAACTTGAACTTTCGGTAATCTATTTTTAAAAGAACAAAGAATTTCCCAAGGAATAGTATTAGATTCTCTTGCCCAATCAAGAGGAGAAATAGTTTTATCTCCATCAGATCCTAGTAATACCATTGTACTGCCAACTTTAATTTCATTCGAATCTGTTATGTCTATCATCATTTGATCCATAGTTATAGATCCAACTTGGGGATAAAATTTATTATTATGGATAACGTTTATCTTGCCTGAGAGATTTCTTGGTACACCATCTGCATAACCAATACTTAATACAGCTAATTTAGTTTTTCTATGACTTACAAATTTGCCTCCGTAACTTACACTTACACCTTTATCAATAGTTCTTATGAAAGCTACTTTAACCTTCAAAGATAAAGCTGGTTTAAGCGATAAATTTTTATTTGATTTTGAAAAAGGTTTATATCCATACATAGATAATCCAACACGTACCATATGAAAATGGAAATTTTTATCAAGAAGCATTGCCGCTGAATTAGCCAAATGAATCTTTATATTTTTATTTCTATCAACATTAATTTGCTTTAATAATTCCTGAAACTTCTTCCTTTGTAATTGTGTAATACTTTTTGGATCTAATGAGTTGAGTTCATCTGCAGAGGATAAATGACTATAAATTCCTTTTATTAAAATGTTCTCAAAAGATTTTATTTTTTCAAATTGATGAACAAATTTATCGTATTCAAATCCTAATCTTGACATTCCGGTATCAACTTTAAGGTGTAAAGGAAATTTCGATCCAAAATGCTTACCAATGTTATTGCAAATTAAACATTCTCTTATACTGCTGATAGTTGGCATAAGATCATTTTTAAAACATATAATAAGATCCCTTTTCGTATAAAGATTTCCGAGGATAAGTATTGGTTTTTTAACTCCAGAAGAACGGAGCTTAATGCCTTCATTTAATGTGGCAACACCTAATTGAGATGCTCCACCTTTGATAGCATACTGTGATACTAATTCCGCATCATGTCCATATCCATCAGCTTTAACGACTGCCATAAATTGACAATTTTTACTTAATTTTGATCTTAACTGTCCAACGTTTGTTTCTATTGCTTTACCTTTAACTTCAATCCATGCTCTTTGTTTTAAATCTATATCTTTTTCAAAATTTGGAAATTTGTCAAATTTAAATACCTGATTTGTTTGCCTATTTTGCATTAACTTTGCACAAATATATGCGCTTATTGAAATATACAGTTAGCATGACATGTAAATAGTATTTTGGCATGGGCCAGACTCTAGTTTTAAATGCATCTTATGAACCTTTAAACATCACTTCCTGGCGAAGAGCAGTAATTTTGATGATTAAAGGTAAAGCAGAAAGCTTAGAGGAAGATAAAACATATTCAATTCATAGTGGCAAAAAGTTGCCGACAGTTATAAGACTTCGTTACTACGTCAAAGTTCCTTTTAGAGAGGTTTCTTTAACAAGAAAAAATATTCTTCTGAGAGATAATAATTCTTGCCAATACTGTAACTATAGGGGTAGTGACCTATCAATAGATCATGTTTTACCGAGAAGCAGAGGTGGAACAGC
>QCDK01000007.1 GCA_003278765.1 Prochlorococcus sp. AG-355-G23 | reverse complement strand
AAAAAGGGGTTTAACCCCCTTTTTCTCTTAAGTAGGATTTATGCCTTTCTTCCGTAAAGCTCTCCAATTATTTTTACATCAAGTGGATCCTTTGAACCCATATCTGTATCTGAAGGTTGGATTGCTTCGAAAGTACCAGCAAATTCGTCTGTGTCAGAATCTACATTGTTGATTGAAAGAGTAATAACGCCAGTACCGTTTACATCAACTTTAATATTTTCTTTTGCAAGTTCTTCGTCATCGCCTCCTAATGCAACTAAACCTTGAGCATATTCAACACCAGTATTTTTAGCTCTTGCCTTAGGGTCTAAAAAGTCGCCAGTTCTGTAGTTAGGTGTAAATGTTGAACCACTAACCTCAGTGCCTGGCTCAATTGATGAAGGTAAATCAGCTGTAAGATCTTTTGCTGAGAATGCAAATGGCACCTCTAAACCACCAGGAGTTAATACAGTAATAAGTTGAAAATCAATACCACCCTTTTCAGTAAAAGTTCCTGAATCTATATCTCCATAAACTTCTGTCACTGTGGTGTTATTTCTAGGACTAATAATTTTTGTGGAAACAAATTCTGCAGCTTTTCGTTTTGTCCCTGGCACTTTTACATAAACTTCTGTTGGATGCATGCATATTCCTTTAAGGCTATCTCCATTCCCTAAAGATATTGATCCGACAAGAGATGAGTCTAATGTAGGGCAATCATTAGCTTTTCCTGTGTTAACAACATCTGTGAATTGTGCATTTCCTCTTTCAGAAAAAGCAAATGTTTTAACAGGTACGAAAGCAAAAGTTATACAAATTGAAATAACAAAAGCTAAGAAAGAACGAATTCTCATAATTAAAGTTCAGTAAAGTTCTGTGACGATAGATTAAAGGTCATCTAATAAGTTCAGTACGGATATTACAAGGGAAAGGACCATAAAAGATAGGACTATTAAATCCTCGAAACAACCCGTAGCTTTTTATATTTAAAAAACTGGAATTATTTTAAGCTATCACATTATTTTTAATGATTAAGATTACAAAAAAATACAAATTAAAAATTTTTTTTTTATTTTTTTAATGAAATAATTTGGGTTATTAATTTATTTGCTAAATCAATTTTTGATGTTTTGTTAATGTAGTGTTCCATATTTTGAGTATCGAATAACCAACCTTCATTTTGTGCCATAAAGCCAAATCCTTGGCCTTCAAGATCAATTGGATTTGCGAAAAGATAATCACAACCCTTTTGGATAATCTTTTCTTTAATTGTCGTTCGTGCTTCTTCTATAGATCCTGTATAAGCACAAAAGCCTACAAAAACTTGGTTATCTTTTTTTGATTTACAAATTGTTTTTAAAATATCTGGGACTAGCTCAAAGTTTTGATTCAAATGAGCATTAATTTGATTTTTTGGAATTTTAGCTGAAGTATCAGAGGTTATTTTGAAATCAGATACTGCTGCATTCATGAAAAAATAATCGCAATTTGATATTTCATTATTAAGTGCCCTGATTAAATCAACACTAGTTTCAATTTCATATCTTTTTATTCCTTCAGTAAGATTCTTATCGATTTTCAGAGGACCATGAACATATTTTACTTGTGCTCCTCTGAACCTCGCTACTTGAGAAAGAAGTAGGCCCATAGCTCCAGAACTTTTGTTAGTAATGTGTCTTGCCGCGTCAATTTTCTCTGAGGTACACCCTCCAGTTATTAAAATTTCTTTATTAAGTAAATCTTTTCGATATTCATTTTGTTTATGTGAAGCTATAAATTCAAGAGCTAATTGGATTAGATCATCAGGAGGTAACTTACCGATACCAACAGCATCACATGCTAAGAGGCCTTCACTTGGTTGCAAAGACAAAACATTTTCGTAATTCTGTAAATTCTCATAATTTTTTTGGACAGCTTTATTTAGCCACATTTGTGTATTCATTGCTGGTGCAACAATAATTGGCTTAATATTTGCTATTAAGATGCTTGGGATCAATCCCTCTGCATTTCCAGTTACCCATTTTGCTAATGTTGTCGCTGTTAAAGGGGCAATAATTAAAATATCAGCCCAATTACCTAGTTCTATGTGAAGAGGTGTTGATTGACCATCAGACCATTGATCATTTTCTAAAATGCACGGGTTTCTACTTAAAATAGAGAGAGAAAGCGGCTTTATTAATTTTTCTGCATTTTTTGATAAAACACATCTTATTTCATAATTTTCTTTCGCTAATTGGCTAACTAATAATGGAATTCTTACAGCTGCAATACTTCCAGTTATTAATAAAAGAACCTTTATTTTGGAGTCCTTACTTTTAGTTTTCATCGAAAGGTTCCTGATCGAGGAGATGGGTATAATTAGTCGTTAATTCAGGTCTATTGATTGCAAGAGCCCTAAGTAAGTGCCAGTCTTTTAAACCATCAAATGGAGTATTATAATTATCTTCTTCTAGCCTTTTAGCGAGCTTAAAGGTCATTTCTTCATCAAAAGAATTTACTAGTTCCTCACTTATTTTATCTTCAGAAATGAATTTCATATTGAGTAAAGCCAATATATTCTAATAATAAAGCCTCAAGTAATTATTTAAAAATTGATATAAGAATTAAGTACATATTTTCAAGGATATGACATTTTTCAATTTCCATAATCTTTTCAAATTGTTGTTAGATCATTTATCTTCATTCTCAGTCATAAATATGCAAACTCACCTTTTCAAAAATATTCTTTCTTAAAATAAATGAAATAATACATATCATGTCGCAAACCAAAAGAGAGCAAGTTATTAGTCACATACGCTATTTAAGGCAAGAGCTCAGAGAAATGTATTTAGGAATAAAAGAAGATGACCTTTTCCCTGATCCAGGCGAATTAAGAGGGTTAATGGCTCAGTTGGAAGCATTACTTGAATTAATAGAGGGAAATACTAAAATTCAATCAAACTCTGAAGCTGCTTAGTATAATGCAAAATGGTTGTTAAACCTCAAAAGACAAAATTTCAGCTAAAAATTGTGGAAAATATTCAGACATTAAGTATTTGGGCTAATAATCCATGGCGAAGATATTCAATATCGTTGATTACACTTTTAGTCGGATACTTTTTTGGAAGTTCTCTTGGTATGGTCAGTGCCGTTGTGGAACTCATGGATCCTGTAGCCGCTTTTTTATCAGTAGTTTTTATTGAATTTTTAATAGTTTTGAGAAGAAATTTTAGATTTGAAAGGAAAAAGAAATTTTTAGTACTTTTATTAGATTCTTTAAGATTGGGATTATTTTATGGTTTCTTTACTGAAAGTCTTAAGTTGCTATAAATTTACTTGTTGTGTTTCTGTAATAGATAAAGCAAAGCCATTCTTATAGGGATACCATTTGCAACTTGATTATTAATTAAGCAATTAGGATATCGATCTACTACTTTGCTGCTAATTTCAATATCTCTATTAATTGGACCGGGATGCAGAATTGGAATTTCTTTATTATTTAAAGATAATTTCTCTGGGGTTAAGCCATAATCCAAACTATATGAATCAATGCTACTTAGTAAATTTTCCATCATTCTCTCTTTCTGGAGTCTTAAAACAATAATCGCATCTGCAATTTTTATTGATTCTTCCAATGATCTAGAAATTGTTATGGAACCTCTTGATTTAATAGGATCTTCTGTTTGATTTGGAGCGGGGGTTTTTAAAAAATTGATAAATTCATCAGGTATTAATGTCTTAGGACCACATAAGATTATATCGGCGCCGAATGCACTTAAAGCCCAAAGATTTGACCTGGCAACCCTTGAATGATTAACGTCGCCAATTATTAAAATTTTTTTGGCATTTAAAACCTCTGGATTCAGTGTTTTTTGGGAAAAGAATTTTATCAATGTATAGATGTCAAGCAATCCTTGGCTGGGGTGACTATGTAATCCATCTCCCGCATTAAGAACCGAAGTCTTGGCGTTTATTTCATCAAGTTTTTTTGCGATCTCAAAGGTTATGTAACTTGATGAATGTCGGATAACTAATGTATCAGCCCCCATAGCAGAATAAGTTATGGCTGTATCAATTATTGTTTCGCCTTTTGTTAAAGAGCTCGAGGATGGCGCAAACGTTTGGACATCAGCAGAAAGTCTTTTTGCTGCAAGCTCAAAACTATTTTTTGTTCTTGTACTAGCTTCAAAAAATAAAGATGTTACCAAAGTTCCTTGTAAGGCCGGTATCTTTTTTGATCCTGCATTCTTTAGTGCATCAAATCTATTAGCTAATTCAAATACTGACTCATAATCTTTAATTGAAAAATTAGCTAGTGTGTGGATATGTTTATGAGGCCAAATTTGCATTACGCTTAAAAAGATAAATGATTATTGAAATTTAGGTGTTCTGTCACCTTTTAATCTTTTACTTACACTTCTACTATTTTTGAGATACCAACGCCATTTTATATTTTTTGCCTTTGATATGCCAATTCTCGTAGTTTGAATAAGATCTTTTTCTTCTAGAGTAGAGTCTCGTGGAGAAATCCATAAATATTTGTTTTTAAATACTTCAAGTGAGTTGAATGAAATGTCTACACTAAATGTTTTTGTTACTAGGCCAGGTCCAGAAGCTAATCTTTCATTCTTATTAGAGATAAAAACTGATCTTATCAAAACACCACTAGCAAAATTTTCTTTATCAGTAACTATGTTTAAACAATGATGAACGCCATAAGATTTGTAAATATAAAATGTGCCAGGTTTTCCAAATAAAGATTTGTTTGATTCAGTCATTTTGCGGTAGCCATGACAGGCCTCTTCTTCCTGTGAATAAGCTTCAGTTTCAACAATTACCCCTCTAACTTGATCTGTCTCATTATTTGTTTTTATGAGGTAGCAGCCTATTAAATCAGGAGCAACAAGTTTAGAGTGCCGATAAAAAAAATTTTTTGGAAAGAATTCTTCTTCTATTTTTCAATATCTATCTAATAACATTTTAGGCTGAGAAAAATAATTAAGGCTATTAATTGATATTGATTTTCAAAAAGATGTGATTATTTTTTAAAATTATTTGAAATTCAAAGGATATGTAAATAAGTTGTTCGTAATAAACTATTATTTAATAAGAAAGATATTAAATGTATGACAAAAATAACTAAAGAGGAAGTAAAAAAAGTTGCTCATTTAGCAAGATTAGAACTGAACGAGAATGAAATTAATAATCATGCACAACAATTAGAAAAGATATTGGATTATATAAAACAACTGGAAAAAATTGATACAGATGATGTCCCCTGTACAACGAGAGCTATAGAGGTTGTAAATGTATTTAGAAAAGACGAAAAGAAAAATTCTGATTGCAATGAAGAACTTTTAGAACTGGGCCCATCGAGAGAAGATAAATATTTTAAAGTACCAAAAATTATTAATGAATGAGTAAGTTAGTTGCTTCCAATAAATGTTTTGTTGACTATTTTTAATAAAAATTTTTTTATCTTAAAGCTTGGATATAAATTTATGATTTTTCTTATTTTCCCCCTCTTTTTGCTATGACTCCTTACCCCTATTAATAAATCATAAATAAAGTTAAAAATGTCTTCTTTACTTTCAAATATCCCAACCCTTTGCGGGGAGCCTTTTTTATCCAATAAAGGCTTAGTTTTTTCGTAAGCTATTTTGTATTCAAACCAAGGAATCGAAGGCCATAGATGATGAATGAGATGGTAATTTTGTCCCATTATTAATAAATTCATAAATTTGCTTGGATAAACTCGAGAATTTATCCATTTATTTCTTGATCGAAATGGTCTATGTGGTAAGTAATCAAAAAATATTCCTAAAGTGACCCCTACCATTAATGCTGGTCCGAACCATAAATTATAAATTAAATTCATAAAGTCAAATTTCAAACCTGCCAAGATAATTGTTAGGAATATGGATCTTTCAATTCCCCATTGTAGTAATTCATATCTTCGCCAAAGTTTTCTTTGAAAGAAAAACACCTCATGATAAAAAAATCTTGGAGCAATTAGCCAAATTGGACCAAAAGTACTGACAATATGATCTGGATCATTTTTGGGGTGATTTACGTGAATATGATGTTGTAAATGAACTCTCGTAAAAACTGGGAAGCTAAACCCTAATAGAATAGCTGATCCATGGCCCATTGCTTGATTAATCCAAGGAACTGGATGAGCAGCTTTATGACAGGCATCATGAATAACAGTACCTTCAATATGTAAAGCTAAAAAAGCAGTGGCTACAAGTAAAGGTAAAGGCCAAACACCTCTATACCATTGCCAAATGCTAAGAAACGCGAGAAAATAACCGCCAAAAAATAAACCTAACGTTGGATTCCAAAAACTTGGCGGATCTACGTAATTTTTAATCTCTTTTTGCCAATTAAATGTTTTTGAAGAGTTAGTATTTTTCGTGGTATTTTTACTGGTTAAGTTTGAAATCGTTTCTTTTATTCTTTAAATAATATAACTAATATTTTAAGATGATTGCATGCTTAAACATAAAAAATTTCTTTTAAGAGATTTTTAATTCAATTTTAATGTGTCAAATTAATCATCTTAAGAAAAAAAATTTTTAAAATAAACCTCTTTCAATTATTATTTTATTTGAGCGGTCGTGGCGGAATTGGTAGACGCGCGAGTTTTAGGTACTCGTATCTTCGGGTGTGGGAGTTCAAGTCTCCCCGACCGCACTTAAGGAAATTCTGATAGATAGTTTGTTTCTTTATATCAACTCTTATAATTTAATTAAGCGGTTAATTTAATGGATAGTTTGATATTTTATTTGGGGACTTTTTATATTTTGGTTGGGACCATTTTTCTTACTGTACCGATAATTTATCTTGAGCTCGGTAAACCAAAAGACTTAATAAAATCTTTTTTAAATTTATTAGTAGGATTGATATTAATAATTAAGCATAAAACACTAGATGAGTCATTTTTTGTAATTTTCCTTTTTTTAACAGTACTAGTTGTTTTTTATCTAGTAGAGCTTTTTTTATCTAGGTGGTACCAATTGACGGATAACGAAAAGAAAAAATTAATTACCTTCATGGAGTTTAAAAATAACTTTTTTAAACTATTAGAATCCATAAATCTGGTATTCGGTGATTTCACGAAACCTTCAAATTTTTTTAATTTTGGTAGCAATAATAAAAATACAACCCAAAAAAAGTGGGTAAGAAATGAGAAAGATGATAATATAAATGTTTGAGATAAATAAATTGGTTATTTGAAACAACCCAAAAAAACTACAGGTCAATTAAGAAGGAATATAATGAATTAGATTTATTTAAATAATTCTTTTGATCACCAATATTTCTTATATCGTCGTATGAAATCTCAAAATAGCGAAGAACAAAAATCAAACTTTTCTTATAAAGAAACTTTAAATTTATTAAAAACTGACTTCTCAATGCGCGCCAACTCAGTTGTAAGAGAACCTGAGATACAGAATTTTTGGGCTAATAATGATATTGATTTCCATTTAGGTTCAAACAATTCAGGCGAAATATTTACCTTACATGATGGCCCTCCGTATGCAAATGGAGCTCTTCATATGGGTCATGCTCTTAATAAAGTTTTAAAAGACATAATCAATAAGTACAAAACCTTAAGAGGATTTAGGGTTCATTTCGTACCTGGTTGGGACTGTCATGGATTACCTATTGAATTAAAAGTTCTTCAGAATTTAAAATCTGATGAGAGAAAGAATCTTGACACTCTAAATTTAAGAAAAAAAGCAACAGATTATGCCCATATCCAAATTAATAATCAGAAGGAGGGTTTCAAAAGGTGGGGCATATGGGGAGATTGGAATAACCCTTACTTAACTCTTAAAAAAAGTTATGAATCTGCTCAGATTGGAGTATTTGGGAAAATGTTTTTAAATGGCTACATATATCGAGGTCTTAAACCTGTGCATTGGAGCCCAAGTTCAAGGACTGCACTTGCAGAAGCAGAATTAGAATATCCTGATGAACATTATTCAAAAAGTATTTATGTTTCATTAAAAATTACTAAAATAACTGAGGAAATTCTATTAAATTTCATCCAAGAAAACCTTAATATCAAAAAAGATTTTTTCCAAAATAATTCTTTCATAACTATTTGGACCACTACTCCTTGGACTATACCTGCAAATGAAGCTGTTGCGGTAAATCCAAAAATAAAGTACGTTTTTGCTATCGATGAAGAGAAGAAAATTTACCTTTTTGCTGAGGATTTATCTTCTGAAATAAGTAAGAAACTTAACAAAGATTTCAAGGTCCTATTTGAGGTTAAAGGGTCCAAATTGGAAAATATTGAATATCAACATCCTTCTAAGAATAAAAATTGCAGAATTGTGGTTGGGGGAGATTATATTACTACAGAATCAGGAACTGGAATTGTTCATACTGCTCCTGGTCATGGGATAGATGATTTTAATGTGGGTCAAAAATATGATTTACCAATAACATGTGTCGTTGATGAAAAAGGTAACTTAAATGAAAATTCTGGTCAATTCAAAGGATCAAATGTCCTAAAAGATGCAAATGATTTAATTATTGAACATTTAAAAGTAAATAATTTGCTTCTATTACAAGAAAATTATAAGCATAGATATCCGTATGATTGGAGAACTAAAAAACCAACTATTTTTAGGGCAACAGAACAATGGTTTGCATCTGTAAATGGCTTTAGATCATCTGCATTAAGGGCAATCGAAGATGTTGAATGGATGCCAGAGACTGGAAAGAAAAGAATTTATTCTATGGTTGTTGGTAGAGGAGATTGGTGTATTTCTAGACAAAGGTCATGGGGAGTCCCTATTCCAGTTTTTTACAAAAAAAATAGTAATGAAATTCTCCTCAACAAAGAGATAATTAATCATATTCAAAAACTTTTTAGTGAATATGGAGCAGATATTTGGTGGGATTGGGATGTTAAGAATCTTTTGCCAGAAAATTATGCAAAAGAATCTGATCTTTGGAAAAAAGGAACAGATACAATGGATGTTTGGTTCGATTCAGGATCTAGCTGGGCCGCAGTATGCGAACTAAGAAGTGAATTAAAATATCCAGCAGATCTTTATTTAGAGGGTTCAGATCAACATCGAGGATGGTTTCAGTCTTCTTTGTTAACATCCGTTGCAGTCAATAATAAACCTCCATATAAGAAAGTTTTAACTCATGGTTTTGCACTTGATGAAAACGGAAGAAAAATGAGCAAATCTTTAGGAAATGTTGTTGATCCAAATATGATTATTAATGGAGGTAATAATAAAAAAACCGATCCTGCTTATGGTGCTGATGTTTTAAGGCTATGGGTAAGCTCTGTAGATTATTCAGTAGATGTTCCAATTGGTTCAAATATACTCAAGCAACTTTCAGACGTTTATAGAAAAGTTCGTAATACTGCAAGATATCTTCTAGGTAATATTCATGATTATGATCCTAAAATTGATAGTTTTGAAATTGATCAATTGCCTCTCTTAGATCAATGGATGTTAGGAAGATTAGTTGAGGTTACTGATCAAATATCAAATGCTTATGAAAATTATGAATTTTCAAAATTTTTCCAAATTTTGCAAAGTTTTTGCGTTGTGGATCTATCAAATTTTTATTTGGATATTGCCAAGGACAGGTTATATGTAAGTTCTAAATCACAATTTAGGAGAAGATCTTGTCAGTTTGTCATGTCAAAAGTTGTTGAAAATTTAGCCGTACTTATTTCTCCAGTGCTTTGTCACATGGCTGAAGATATTTGGCAAAATATTCCATACTCAACTGAAGAAAAATCAGTCTTTCAAAGAGGATGGCCAATATTTTCGCAGTCATGGAAAAATCAAATACTTAATAAGCACATTGCAAATTTAAGAAATTTGAGAGTTGAAATTAACAAGGCTATAGAAGGATGTAGGAACAAACAAATAATTGGAGCAGCTTTGGAAACTGAAGTTAATTATTTACCTGAAGATAAAGCTTTAGAAGAGTCACTTTCCTGGCTAAAAGAATTTGGCAATCAAGATGTAGATTTATTTAGAGATTGGCTTATAGTATCAAACTTCCAAGTGGTATCTGATTTGGTGGAAAATTCTCTGATTATTGATAACAATGCACTTGGTAAAATTCAAATAAACAAAGCTCAAGGTCAAAAATGTGATAGATGTTGGCATTATCAAAAAGAAACTTTTAATGGAATCCAAAATACAAAATTATGCAAAAGATGTTCAAATATTATTAATTTTGAATTGACTTAAATCCAGTTTTTTTGATTCAAAAAGAAAATTGAGTTTTGATTTTCTCTTATAAAATTTTCTTCGGGTTCTGTTAACGGTGCTTTATAAAGTTTAAAGTTTGTGATTGTATAAGAAAGTGTTATTACTTTTTTTTCTGAATCTATTTCAATTGGATGAGTTGTTGAGCTACTGTAACCTCTGAAAATAAGTATTTCTAATTGTTCTTTTTGATTTTCTTTTAGAATAAATCCCTCTAGTTTGAGTATCCTATCAGGTATCTCGGAACTTATTTTTTCAAGACTATTTATTAAATCAATTTTTGCCATTTTCTGAGAAGCAGGAGTTTCTTCCATTTTTAGGTAATTTAATTAATGACCATTGAATAAGGCCTAAGATATAGATTAATAATGAAAATAACCCTAAGAATTTTGATATCGGCTGGGTAAAGTTAGCTCCAAAGAAAAAATTAAATAAATTTTTTATAGTAATATATAAACTTGAAGAAGGCTGAAGCCATATTGCACACGCATCCGAATTGATAAAAGAAAAGCAGTTAAAGTTTTGTAAACTCTGAATAAAGAAATTGAGAGATATAAAAGTTATCGTCCATCTCCATATTTTTGTTGTTGTGGTAAGGGAGTAAGAAAAATCATATTCTCTTAATTCATCATTAATATCGTTCCAAAACCAAACTGAAACTGTTAATAATAATGTTGAAATATTTGTTATCACAAGAGCATAATTATACTTTCCTATTAAAAGTAGAAGGCTTATAAAAAATAAAAGGGATACTTTCCAATAAATTGATAGAAGTTTAATAACTGCTTTATTTCTTTTTTTAATTGACCAGAAGGATAAAGTAACGGGAATACCAATAAGGAAAATTGTTGAAAGTTGAAAGGATAGCCAAATAGAAAGTTGATTAAAAACGTTCAAAACTTTTTCTTTTTAAACACATAATAATTAAACATCAAACTGTTACTTTTGAACTTACTATTGTCATAGTTATGAATATTATGCATCCTTATATTATTGCCTAGGAATATATATTGATAATTGTATGAGACAGCATGTTAATCCCCTTAGTAGTAATTTCAATCAAATTGAGAGAATACCTTCTTTGAGTGAAATGTTTGATGATTCTAAATCGAATCTTCATTTGGATATAGGTTGTGCTGCTGGTGAGTTTCTATTTGATTTAGCTTTACTTAATACTAGTTGGAATTATTTAGGAATTGAAATCCGTGAGAAATTAGTCAAAACTGCTAAATTAAAAGCTATTGAACGAGAAATCAAAAATCTATATTTTATATTTGGTAATGCAAATAATATTTTGAATGATGTCCAAAATAAATTTATTATCAAAAATCTAAAAAGTATTTCTTTTAATTTCCCTGATCCCTGGTTTAAAAAGAGGCATTATAAAAGGCGTGTAATTCAGCCGGGATTTATTAATATGCTTTCAAATTCATTGCAAAAAGGAACCCTAATTTTTATAAAAACAGATGTAAAGGATTTATTCGATTATATGGATTGCACCATTTCAAGTAATTTAAATTTTAAAACAATAGATAAAAAAGACTTTAATTGCTCCGAAAGTTTTAATCCAATTAAAGTTAAAACTGATAGGGAAAAGTATGTGATTGTTAACCAACTTGATATTTATGAAAAAATTTATATAAAAATTTAATTCATAGTTGATTTTATTTTATCAATTTCTAAAAAGAGTTTGTTTGTTATTGCGCTTGATAAAGAATACACTTCTTGATGATTTTTGGCCTCAACTAGAACTCTGATTACAGGTTCTGTACCGCTAGGCCTTATATAAACTCTACAATTTTTAGAATGTATTGTCTGAAAAAATTCTATAGTTTGATCAATTAAGATTCTGGTTTCTGGATTTACTTTATTAATATTAAAACTTAAATTTATGTTGGTTAATTTTTGTGGAAAAGGTTCGAAACTACTTTTCAGCCAATCATTTAAATTAATATTTTTCTTTTTACAATATCTAGAAATTTGAAGTGCAGTCAATATCCCATCTCCAGAAAAGTTATTAATTTTTGAAAGTATGTGACCCGACTGTTCACCTCCTAAAACTGCTCCTTTTTCCTTAATTGCGTCATGCACGTGTTTATCTCCTACATCAGTTCTATATAAAATTCCTCCAATTTCCTTCCACGCCTTTTCAAAACCTAAGTTTGCCATTTGAGTTGATATTAGTAAATTATTTGTGAGAATTTTTTGTTCCATAAGTTCTCTACCCCAAAGAAAAAGAATGTGATCTCCATCTAAAACATTGCCTTTTGAGTCTATTCCAATTACTCTATCGGCATCCCCATCGAAGCTAAACCCCATATCTGCAGTACTCTCTTTTAATGCTTTTTTTAATGGTTTGAGGTTAGTAGAACCACAATTCACATTGATTTTTAACCCGTTTTTAGAGTTATTTATAACTCTTACATCAGCGCCAAGGGACTGAAAAACTTTTTTTGCGCAGGTTGCTGCTGATCCATAGCATGTGTCTAATATTATTTTCAACCCGTTTAGATTTTCCCCATCCATTGTTTTGATTAGGCTTTTAATATAAGTATCGATAAGATCTTTATTTGTATTTAGGGGGATCACTTTTCTAGGAACTGAAATATTGTGATTTGACTCTTCAATTAATTTTTGAATTTTATTTTCAAAATTTTTGGTAATTTTTTGGCCATTATGATCAAAAATTTTTATGCCATTATATTCTGGCGGATTATGACTTGCAGATATCATGATCCCACTACTCAGGTTCTCTTGTTTGATTAAAAAAGGTATAGCTGGTGTAGGGCAGATTCCGAGATTTATAAATTTTTTGCCACTTTTGTTTATACCTTGTGTTATTGCTTGAAGCAGAATATCTCCACTAATTCTTGTATCTCTACCAATTATTATTGGACTTTTTTTCTCTAAGCTAGAACCTAAAGCATATCCTACTTTGTATCCTAGTGAATAGGTAATCTCTTCATTAAATTTTCCTCTTATTCCATCAGTTCCAAAGATCGATTGCATAATTAGATTTCAGGAATCAAAGAAATTTTGATATTGATTTAATTATTATCTTATCAGTTGATTAAAAGCTTACGGATTTCAATTCTCTTTATTTGTTTAACTTATTTAGAATGTTTTTAGTTAGTGTTACTTTAATAGTGCAATCTGAGAGCCGAGAGCAAATTTTAAAGACAAATTTAAAAACAATACTTATTTTGATTATTTCTATTGTTATAGTTTCGCTGCTTTTGTTTAAAAATTTCTTTTTTAAATCAACTTATCTTCTAAAGAGTTTTGGAGAATTATCTGTTGACCCTGAAATAGCTTTCACAAATAATAAGCCTACATTTCTCGAATTTTATGCTGAGTGGTGTGAAGTTTGCAAAGAAATGGCTCCACAAGTTTCTGCTTTTAAAAATGAATACGAAAAAGAGATTAATTTTGTTTTTTTAAATGTTGATAATCAAAAATGGAGTAACTACATCCAGAAGTTTGCTGTCAACGGGATTCCTCAAGTTAATCTTTTTGATAAAAAGGGTAGTTTAATATCTACTTTTATTGGTAAACAAGATGAAATAAAATTAAGAGAATCTTTTAATAATTTAGAAAAAGAAGAGAACCCTCATGAAGAAATTATTAGTGCTGAATTTTCAACAATTCAAAAAAACAAAAATAATGTGATAAGTCCTCGTACCCATGGATAGTTTTTACCATTTTAAAGATTTTGATACAATCGGAAAACTTTGTTTAAAAATAGATTTGCAATTTTGGGCGATAGACTTGTGTTCTTTTTGGGTACCGTGGGCTGACCTCAAATGAATGTAATGAATCCAAGATCTGCATGATCCAGACATATAGATTCTTGTTGGAGTTGCTAATGGTAAAACAAATCTCGCACATTCTTTAGCTACGCCTTCAGCAAGTAAATCTTCATATAATTCTGAAGCAGCCTGAAAATGTAAACCAATTTTTTCATTGAATCTTTTTTTTAACTCATCAGGGAGATCAGGAATTGAGTTTTGCCTGTTTTTATAATCTTGACGCCTTAATTCTGGTAAGGGAATATTACCCAATTGAGAACTATCTGCATATCTCTGTGAAAATTCCTGGAAAGTAAATGATCTATGTCTTAATATTTGGGCCGCAATTCCTCTGTTAGTCTCTATTTGTAAGGTCATAAATGACTGTTCAAAAACACTCCAATGTTCATTTTTAATGCAATAACTCAATAATTTCGAATAGTCTTCATTTTCCTGATTTTTTGGATTACTAACTCTCGCAATGTAAGCCATTGTTTTTTCTGCATCAGGAGTTAGCGAAATTAGTTCAACTCTACTCATTTTAGATTTTAGCTAAAGTAACTTTTTCTGGTTGGTTTTGATATTTACCTCTCCTATCTTCATAGGTTGTAGAGCATGGATCTCCTTCAAAAAATAGTAGTTGGCAAATACCCTCTTCAGCATAAATTCTGCAATCTGCACCTGAACTATTACTAAACTCTAAAGTTAGATGACCTTCCCACCCTGCCTCTGCGGGCGTTGTATTAACAATAATTCCAAGTCGTGCGTATGTACTCTTACCTATACATATTACAGTTATGTTTTCTGGCACTTTCATCTTTTCTAAAGCAACCCCTAAACCATAGGAGTGAGCAGGAAGAATAAAAAAGTCTCCATCATTATCATGATGTAAAACAGTTTTTTCTAAATTATTAGGATTAAACTTTTTGGGGTTCATCACAGTCCCAGGAATATGTCTGAAAATTAGGAATTCTTTTGATGAAAGTCTTAAATCATAACCATAAGATGAACATCCGTAACTCAAAACAGGTTTTTGTTTATTGTCAGGCTCAAGATGTCTCACCAAATTTGACTGGAAGGGCTTTATCATTCCTTCCGTGGCTTTTTGATTTATCCAGAGATCATTTTTTAGCATTGTTTTATGAGCGTAGTTCGGTAATTTGGTTAGCCATTAATAATAAATCTTTAGGTATATCTGTACCAGTAAGGATTACATCTCCTGATATAAATCGGTTTTCAAGTGTTGAAATCAAATCATCTTTATCGATGATTTTCATCTCAATAGCTAAAAAAATTTCATCAAGTATGATTTGGTCATTCTCTCCAGACTGTAGTTCTCTTTTACAAAAATTCCATAATTCAAGAGTAGATTCTTGAATAGATCTTTTTAAATTTTTATTATTTTCAATTGCTTCAGAATTGTATTGATCAAAGGAATGTGATGATCTTACCCAGGTTAAATTACCACATAGCTTTACGGCATTATCAACTCCTTGCTTGACCCCTCCTTTCATAAATTGTATTAGTAGCACTTTTCTGCCAAGAGCAGCATTTCGTAGAGAGTCTCTAATGATAGATGGGTAACTACCACGATATGAAGATTTATAAATTTGAATTTGTCCGTTCTGTGTAAATCTTTTTATGTTATTTTTGTTAGCAGTATTTATTTTTACAACATCAAGATTACTTTCTGAATAGCTATGGGATGAACTAATTACCATTATTTAGGTTTTTTCTACATGCAGTATAATTAGAATCTATGTACCCCGCATATAGTGTAATTTTACTTAAAAAAGAATTAAGCAATTTGAAAATGACTGAAAAGGATTGTCGATAAACTGATAAGAATTGAAAAATGTTACTGTTGATACAAGATATTTTAGGGTGTCTCCTTAAATTTTTTAATAGTTAAGATATTTATGATACCTGCTTCACGAGGATTCAACCGCTTTAGTTCGCAACATTCCGGACAAAGTAAAATTAACTCTGTTGGAGAACGTTTTCCAATTAATAGAACTTTAATGGAGGTTATTAAAGGTCTAGAGGGTGCAAGCACAGAAATGGTTGAGAGATCTAAAACAATATTTTTTCCTGGAGACCCTGCTGAAAGGGTTTATCTTATTAGAAGAGGCGCAGTAAGACTGTCAAGAGTTTATGAGTCAGGTGAAGAAATAACTGTTGCTCTTTTAAGAGAGAATAGTCTCTTTGGTGTTTTATCTCTTTTAACAGGTCATAGATCCGATCGTTTTTATCATGCCATAGCATTCACAAGAGTTGAAATGATAACAGCTCCTGCAAATTCTGTCTTAAGAGCTATAGAGGAAGATGCATCAGTGGGATTATTACTTTTACAGGGGCTTTCAAGTAGGATCCTGCAAACTGAAACAATGATAGAAACTCTTACACATAGAGACATGTCTTCTCGTTTAGTAAGTTTTTTAATGGTTCTTTGTAGAGACTTTGGAGTTGCAGGTGAAAAAGGTATTACGATAGATTTAAGACTTTCACATCAGGCAATTGCTGAAGCTATTGGTTCTACAAGAGTAACCATTACAAGATTACTGGGAGATTTAAAGGATTCAGGGCTTCTTAATATCGAAAGAAAAAAGATCACAGTGTTCGATCCAATTGCTCTTGCAAAAAGATTTAATTGATTCATTATAAATTATGATGTACTGAGTGTATGCAAAAGTGTGGCTTGGATTTTAATTGGTTTTTTAATATTACTAGGGGGATTAATTGCACCATTTGGGGATATTCTTGGCACAAAGATTGGTAAAGCAAGATTTAGTATCTTAAAATTAAGACCAAAAAAAACTGCAACTATAATAACTATAATTACAGGTGGGTTTATTAGTTCAATATCAATAGGGTTATTGATTTTAGTAAGTGAAGAATTCAGACAAAGGCTTTTTGTTGATATCCCTTTTTTGCAAAAAACTTTAGATGAGAGCAAAAAGGCTTTAATCCCTTTACAGGAAGAACGAAAGGAACTCGAAGGTAAAATTATTCAAAAAGAAAAGCAGTTAAATCAACTAAAAAATAATATTAAAGAATTTAGGAGAGGAAATATTGTTATCAAAAGAGGGCAAACTTTATTTATTGCTGAAATTAGTTCCAGTTCAAATGTAAAACTAGACTTCACAAAAATCTATAATGAAGCTGATAAATTTGTTAGGAAAATTGTTATCCCAATTAATAAAGAAGCAAAAAATATTCTTTTGTGGAGACCTAGTGACATTAAAAAAATTGAGACAGTAGCTGCTGGAGGCGGTAACTGGATTTTACTAATCAAATCAGCAACTAATGTTTTAAAAGGAGATAATTATGTTTTTGTATCTCCTGATTTATTAGAGAATAAATTTATAGTCAAAAAAGGGGATGTTATTACAAGTTCAATTTTAGGAGAAAGTGATTTAAATCTGAAATCAATAAATTTAAAAATTAAATCATTGCTTAGACAAACAAGGGATGAAATTAAGTCAAAAGGATCACAAGTTAGTGAAATTAAGACGAATGGAAATTTTGTAAAAAAAATTAGAGACTTTCTTCAAGAAAATCAAAATATCAAATTTAAGTTAGAAGTAGTATCTTTGAGAGATAGTAAAACTGTAGAACCCATAGTCGTAGAAATAAATATTTTAAAGATATCATCGTAAATGTCTAGAGTTATAACTATTGATCCCGGAAAAAGTAAATGTGGCTTAATATTGGCTGAAATACATGAAAAAAAAGTTTATAAAGCGATCATTCTTAAAAGTGAATTACTTGAGAATTATGTTAGAAATTTAATTGGCGCTGAGGACATATCGCAAATTATTATTGGCAATGGTACTACCAGTAAAGAAATTAGAGAAAAACTTAAATTTTTTAAAAAAGAAATAATAATTTTTGAGGAGAAAAATACCACCTACCGGGCTAAAGCAAGATATTTCGAACTTTTCCCAATTAGTGGTCTGCAGTTTTTAATGCCTAGAGATGTTTTTATTTTTAATAAAAACCTTGATGCTATATCTGCGTTAATAATTTTAGAAGATTATTGCAAAATGAAGTTTACTTTGAATCAAAATTTAGATTTTAAAACTTGGCTGAAATAGTGAACTTATATTCATTTCCTATTTCTAGTTCATAATCTTTTTTCAATAAAAATCTCAATAAGGCATCCTCAATTAATGCTCTTCCCAAAGGTGGATTTACCTTTAATAGACCTTTATTAAAGGACCATATAAAAGTCCATTTAAATTGACTAGCTTCCACAACCCCCTGAATTTGCTTTTTTGAGAAGCAATATTCCTTGACACTTACATTTGCAATCGTTTCAGGTTTTGAACGCATTAGTCAAGGTTGTTCTATAGCAAAAGAATTTAATTCCTTAATTATACAATCTTCCTGCTTAATATTTAGTTTTTCGAGGGATTCTATTACTCTCGTATAAACTTTATTCAATATTAATTTTTCTTCTGTAGAAATATTTCCTAATACATGTGAAACGGTATTGAAATTATTTTTTCCTTCTATTAAAGGAGGCGAACCAATACCAATTCTTATTCTTTTAAAGTTTTGTGTTTGCAATTGTTCAATGATACTTTTGAGACCATTATGTCCACCTGAGCTTCCTTTGTTTCTAAATCTTATTTTCCCAAGGGGAAGATCTTTATCATCAACTATTATGTAAATCTGATCTAAACTTATTTTGTACCAATCAACTATTGCTCGGACAGCATCGCCACTGTTATTCATATACGTATTTGGTAAAAATAATCTGAAAGTAGAATTATTGATTTGAAATTCTGAGCAAGAACTTTTAATCTTATCTTTTAATGAAAAATTTGAATTATATTTTTTCGAGAGGTTTTCAAGCAGTAGAGAACCAATATTATGTCTACTATTTGAATACTTTTTACCAGGATTTCCTAATCCAATTAAAAATATTTCGTTCATCATGTATTATTCAATATCTCAAAAATGAGAATAATAAATATATAAGCAAACTATAACCAAGTAAATTAAAACTAAAGTTATAAAAAAGTTTATTTAGTGATATTCAAATTATTGAGATAACTTATTGATAGAGGTTTGGAAAACTAGTTTCCGTTCCAATCTACCGAGAAACCCTGTAATAAAAGCGACTGGTTATAAATTTGTAGAAGAATAACTAAAAAAACCAAAAGTAGTAGGCCAATTACTGTCATTATAGGCACCGCTCCCCAACCGGGTACAACTTTACCCTGACCTGAATTGCCAATTGCTTTTAAAAGACTTCCTAAGGCTGTTTTTTGACCCATGTTAAAATCACAAAATCGAA
Source organism: Prochlorococcus sp. AG-355-G23 (assembly GCA_003278765.1). Lineage (GTDB taxonomy): Bacteria > Cyanobacteriota > Cyanobacteriia > PCC-6307 > Cyanobiaceae > Prochlorococcus_A. Next base: position 33,315 of record QCDK01000007.1, on the reverse strand, counting down.
TATTATTTCGCTATTGTATAAGAACTTATACATAAATTGTTTACAAACTTAGCAAAATTGATGCAAACTTTATCATCTGCTCCAGATCCTGCAGTTTCCATAGCAGTAACAATCCTGGCATTACTTCTAGCTTTAACCGGTTTTGGTCTATGGACTGCATTCGGACCTAAAGCCGCAAAGCTTACAGATCCTTGGGATGACCATGACGATTAATTTCTTTTAAAGTATTTCAAAATTTTCCAAAAATACAAAAAGTAAACAATAAACCATAGTTTAATTATAAATTTAATAGGATATAAATCTGTTAGCACAAGTAATTCCATGCTCGCCCTAAAAATTTCTGTTTACACTATCGTATTTTTCTTTGTTGGAATATTTCTTTTCGGATTTTTAGCAAGTGACCCAACAAGAACGCCAAACAGAAAAGACCTAGAAAGTCCTCAAGATTAATCTCTTAATTAAATTTTTAAATTGATCTCTGGAATTTCAAAAAAAGTAATATCTTTCTCTTTTTTCTTTATTAGTTTCCTTCAGCCATCAAAATCAGCTGAATTTGCAAAAATTAATAAAAATACCAATAATCAAGATACCAACTTCATTTGGTCAAGATCATCAAATGAGACTTTATTAAAACCCTCTATAATTTCTGATCATAATACTTCCGATGAGAATTTATTACAGAAAAATATTGATCCACTTTTAGTTGCTAAAGCTGAAAAACAACAAGAGTTAATAATCCAATCTGATAAACAGTCTGAAATAGACGATGTTATTTATGCAGAGGGAAATGTGCAGATTTCTTATAAAGGCAAACTGCTTAAAGCAGATACTTTAATTTACGATAAGTTAAATAAAAAAATTAGTGCCAAAGGAAATATATATTTGGAATTAGGGGGACAATTCTTCAAAGCTGGCCAACTAGAGTACAGTTTTTTTAGCGAAAAAGGGTATTTATTAGATGTTGAAGGATCTATTAATACCAATACATTGATGGATGACTTAGCTTCAAATTTCAGCGTATTAGACTCTAATAAGATAGAAAATTTACTTGAATTTAAAAAAAAGGAAGTTTTAAATACTCCAGGTAAGATAGACAATTGGTTATTTTTTACAGATAAAATATCCATCGATGGCCAAAAATGGCAAAGCAAGAATGCTTTGTTTAGTAATGATTTACTTGAATCGAAACAGGTTAAATTAGCCATTAATTCATTAAAAGTTATTTCTGAAGGAGAGAAATTACGATTTAAGTCATCAATAAACTATTTAATATTTGAAGAAAAAGTTTCAATTCCATTTTGGCTTGGAGATAGAACTTTAACAAAGTCTGGAGAATTCTTTGACTTTGAAAATAGGTGGAATTTAGGATATGAAAACTTAGATAAGGATGGGTATTTTATTGGTAGGAAATTTAACTCTATAGATATTTCTGATGATTTTGTTCTTGATTTGGAGCCGCAATTTCTTTTTCAAAGATCATTAAAAGGTTATACTAAGAGTTTTGTAAAGAAGGACGAATCAATTACTTCAGATAGGGTTAAGAGAAATACAAGTTTTGAAGATTATTTTGCTCTAAAATCCCAGATAAAAGGCACAATAAAAAATTGGGATTTAAAAATAGACAAGAATTTAAATTCTTTTGACTTTAATAAATTTTCAGATGCATTTAGATTTAAAACTGAATTGAGTAAAGAAATTGATTTATTAAATTCAGAATGGGAAAAAAGTTTTTATGGAATTTATAGAGAGAGAGTCTGGAATGGTTCATTAGGTGAAGCGGAAATTTACTCAGGTTATGGTTCAAAATTGCAAAAAGAAAATACTTGGATTGTTGATGGCATTAAAAAGTCAGAATTTTTATCTTTAGGTTTGGCCAACATAACAGCGGAGGCTTTGAAGACTAAAAAATTGGTAACTAACTTAAAAGGTAATTTGTTTTATTCTCTTGATCAGAAATTTCCCTTAATTATTGTAAATCCTAAAAAGAAATTTATTGATAATTCATATAAATACATTCCGGAACCAATCTCAAAAGGGTTAAGTATTAATACAAGATTAGAAGCATCATATTCTTTCTATGAAAATGGAGATCATCAAGAACACCTAGGGTTAGGTATAGGTCCAGAATTGATATTTGGTAATTTTAAAAATAATACTTTTGACTATACTCGTATAAGTCTTTTACCTTTCTATAAATTTGATAGCGGCGAAAGTGTTTTTAAGTTTGATCACAACTATGAAGACTTCACCTTAAATATTGCTTTTGATCAGCAATTATATGGACCTATTATTCTTAAAAGTTTTGGGATTTTGAACTTAACAAACGATTCCAATGAATATGGTGAATTTATAGATTCTAAAATTTCTTTAAATTGGAAAAAAAGATCATATGAATTTGGTATTTTTTATCAACCTCATAATCAAGCTGGAGGCATTTCTTTTAGTCTCTATGGATTTAAATAGCTATAACGAATTAGTATTAAATTTTACATAAGGTAATTGGGTAAATTTATTTTCTATTAAATTTTCATTCTCAAGTAGTGTTGAAGTAGCATCCCATTCTCCTGATAAAAACATTTTTCTTGAGCTTTCCTTAATCTTTAGATTGAAATTTAAATCTTTTGATTTTGCTAAGGATTTTTTCAGATCAATTTCTAAAAATAAACATTGATTATCGCAATAGTTTTGTAGTACTTCTATGGATTTTTTAGATAGCGTAAAACATGGAATTCCTATTGCAATACAGTTACTATAAAAAATGTCAGCAAAACTCTCGCCTATGATTGTTTTTATGCCCCATCTCATAAGAGCTTGAGGGGCATGTTCTCTGCTTGAACCACATCCAAAATTGCTATTAACAACAAGTATTGAGGCATTTTTGTTTTGCTTTAGATCAAAAGGATGCTTCCCTTTTAAAGTTTTTCTATCATCCTCAAAAACATATTCACCTAAAGAATCAAAGTTAACGCACTTCAAAAAACGCGCTGGAATTATTCGATCTGTATCAATGTCATTACCAATCAAGGATATACATTGCCCTTGCATATTTGAAATTTTTCCAATTGGTGGGGTAAACTTTATTTTCATCAATTGATAAATTCTCTAACATCACTGACTCTGCCATTAATTGCAGCAGCAGCAACCATTGCTGGACTCATCAGAAGTGTTCTTCCACTGGGAGATCCTTGTCTACCCTTGAAATTCCTATTACTAGAACTAGCACTAACTTGATTTCCTATCAGCTTATCTGAATTCATTGCTAAACACATTGAGCAGCCAGGCTCTCTCCATTGAAATCCAGAATCCTTAAATACCTGATCAATACCTTCTTGTTTTGCTTCAGTGGCTACTTTTTCTGAACCTGGAACTACAAATGCTTTGACATTCTTGGATACTTTTTTGTCTTTTAATACTTTGGCTGCAACTCTTAAGTCACTGATTCTTCCATTAGTGCAACTACCGATGAAACAAACGTCTACGGGAGTATCTTTTATAAATTGTCCTGGCTTGAAACTCATATATTCATAAGCCTCTTTTGCAACTGCTTTATCATTTGGAGATAAGTCATCTAAATGGGGGATTTTTTGATTAATGCTTATACTTTGGCCTGGAGTAATCCCCCAAGTTACGGTTGGTTCAACTTTAGAAGCATCTAATTTAATTACATCATCATAAATTGAATTTTCATCGCTTTTTAATGATTGCCACCATTTGAGCGCTTTATCCCAATGCTCCTTTTTAGGAGCACATAATTTATTTTTAATGTAATTAAAGGTCTTTTCATCAGGGTTTATGTAGCCGCATCTTGCTCCTCCTTCAATAGACATATTGCATATCGTCATCCTTTCTTCCATTGATAATTCATCTATTGCAGGCCCTGCGAATTCATATGCGAAACCCACTCCTGCCTTTACACCAAGTTCATTAATGATATGAAGTACTAAATCCTTAGCATAAACTCCCTTAGATAATTTATTGTCACACCAAATCTGCCTCACTTTTAATTTGTTCATGGCTATGGTTTGGGTAGCAAGAACATCTCTTACTTGACTTGTACCTATTCCAAAAGCAATGGACCCAAAAGCTCCATGAGTTGAAGTATGAGAATCTCCGCAGGCGATTGTCATTCCTGGCTGAGTTAGCCCTAATTCTGGAGCTACTACATGAACTATGCCTTGATTACCACTACCAATATTAAAAAATCTTATTTTATGTTCTAAGCAATTCTTCTCAAGTGTTTCAATCATCTGTTCAGCGAGATTATCTTTGAAAGGCCTGCTCTGATTGTCTGTTGGCACAATATGATCAACGGTAGCAACAGTTCTATCTGGGAATTTAACTTTTAAGTTTTTGTCTTTTAAAGCGCCAAATGCTTGAGGACTTGTAACTTCATGGATAAGATGAAGACCAATATATATTTGATCAGATCCACCTGGAAGTCTTGAAACTTTGTGTAAATCCCAAACTTTATCAAATAAGGTACCGTGACTCAATTTGTAAAAATAATTACTTACTATTCGATAATAGGATTAATCTGAGGCCGTTCAAACACACATTTACACTTAGTGTTTGAATTTCTACTCTATTTCGGGTCGAGTTAAATAGTTTTTTTATATTAGTTATGTGATTATTCGGTCCTGCAATTGAAATATATACTAGTCCAACCGGTTTATCTTTACTGCCTCCGTTAGGACCAGCTATTCCACTAATTGCTATTGCCCAATCTGCTTCTAATTTCTCTTTTACATTAATTGCCATGGACTCACAAACTTCTTCAGAAACTGCTCCATATTTTGTAAGCTTCTCCTCAGAAATATTTAATAATGAATTTTTTAGCTCATTACTGTAGGAAACTATACTACCTTTAAAAACTTTAGATGAGCCTGATATTGATGTTAATGATGAAGATAGAAGTCCTCCGGTGCAGGATTCAGCAAATACGATGGTTTGGTCCCTTTTGGCTAATTCTTTGATTAAAACGCTAGGAAGATTATCACTATCCTCTCCAAAAATAAATTTTGAAAACTCTTTTTTTAATTTTTCTTTTACAGGCTTAATTATATTTTTTGCTTCTAGTTCATTCTTTGCTCGTGCGGTGATTCTGAGTTTAACCTCTCCTAAGTTTGCATATGGAGCAACGGTAGGGTTTTTAAGATTTAATAAATCATTAATTTTTTCTGCAACTCTAGATTCTCCAATACCTGCAAATTTAAGAGTATTTGAATAAAAGGTATATTTATCTGAGAATTTGGTTTTAATGAAATCACAAGCCGTCTCTTCCCACATAGTTTTCATTTCACTTGGTACTCCAGGAAAAGTAAGAATAGTAAATCCTTTTTTGGGTTCCCATATCATTCCTGGGGCAGTGCCCCTAGGGTTATTAATTATTTGAGCATTTTTTGGGAAGAGACATTGTTTCCTTAAGCTAGATGAATCGTCCTGGAGTTTTGAGTTTGGCAGTTTTTGTTTAATTTCATCCCATAAGTGCGGTCTTTCAAAAAGAGTTACATTAAAAGATTTGGCTATTGCTTCAGTAGTTAAGTCATCTGGGGTGGGTCCTAAACCTCCAGTTGTAATTAGGAGATTGCTTCTTTTCGATATTTCTTGAATTACTTTTATAATACGATCACAATTATCACCTACAGTTGATTGCCTAAAGTGATTTAAGCCTAATTGAGATAACTGTTCAGAAATCCATTGAGCATTTGTATTTATAATATTTCCTAAGAGTAGCTCTGTTCCAATAGAAAGAATTTCAACTCCCTTAGAGTTAGGACTCATTTAATTGACGCTTCAAGTTTGCCTTCATAAAGAGGAAAACGATTACATAAGGTTAATACTCTTTCTTTACATTGACTTTCGATAAATGAATCGTCTGGGTTAAGTAATCTATCAGCAATAATTTCGCCAACTTCAGCAAAAGCATTCTCAGTAAAGCCTCTAGTAGTTAATGCAGCAGTTCCCAATCTTAGTCCGCTGGTTACAAAAGGTGATTCAGGATCAAATGGCACGGTATTTTTATTTGCAGTGATATTCACTTCACTTACAAGCAAGTCGGCAATTTTACCAGTCATATTGATACTTCTTAAATCGAGTAAAACAATATGGTTATCAGTGCCTCCACTCACGATATTGATACCTCTATTTATTAAAGTTGCAGCTAAAACTTTTGCATTTTTTATTACTTGTTGGGAATAATTAACGAAATCTGGCTGCAAGGCTTCTCCAAATGCAACTGCTTTAGCGGCAATTATATGTTCGAGGGGGCCACCCTGAGTTCCAGGGAAAACAGATTTATCAAATTTCTTTCCAAATTCTGCATCTTTACATAAGATAAGCCCCCCTCTAGGCCCTCTTAATGTTTTATGAGTAGTTGTAGTTACTACATCACAATAAGGTATGGGATTTGGGTGAAGTTTACTTGCTACAAGACCGGCAATATGTGCAATGTCAGCCATTAAGAAAGCACCAACTTCATCTGCAATATTTCTAAATGATTCAAAATCGATTGTTCTTGGGTAAGCAGAATATCCGCATATGATCAATTTTGGTTTTGTTTCAAGTGCTATCTCTCTTATTTCATCAAAATTTAATTCACTAGTTTCTTTATTTACACCATAGTGAACTGCATTGAACCACTTACCACTCATATTTACTGGAGATCCATGAGTTAGGTGTCCACCATGAGATAAATCCATCCCCATGATTGTGTCTCCAGGTTTAAGTAAACTTAAGAAAACAGCAGCATTTGCCTGAGCTCCACTATGTGGTTGAACATTAGCCCAATTTGCATTAAATAATTTTTTCGCTCTCTGAATAGCTAATTCTTCTATTTCATCAACAAATTCACATCCCCCATAGTATCTTTTTTGAGGTAATCCTTCGGCGTATTTATTTGTAAGGACGGAACCTTGTGCCTGCATAACGGCAATTGATGCAAAATTTTCGCTTGCGATTAACTCAAGATGAGTTTCCTGCCTATTTTTTTCAGAGTTGATAAAATTTGATATTACTGGATCACTTTCTTTAAGATTTTGAAGGATATTCATTGAATTTGATAAGTAATACCCATAATATAGACGATATTTTTTAGAAAAATATAAAAAGAATATTTCAGAATTTTAAACGCGCCTGGAGAGATTCGAACTCCCGACACCCTGATCCGTAGTCAGGTGCTCTAATCCACTGAGCTACAGGCGCATAATTATGTAATATCTCTGTTTCAGGGTCTCTTAGTCAACTAGATTTCGGGTAAAATATCTATTATTAACAATCTAATTATTAATATGCCTATAAAGTGGTACGGAAATGGTGATTTAGAAGATCCTATCTATAAACATTTTTCTCGAATAGTAAATTTTGTTATTCACTGCATGATATTTACTGCGATTGTAAGTGGCACGTGGCTTTTAAAAGAGATTAAATATGAAATAGGTTTTTTTAATAATTTTGCAATTGTCTGGTCAGTTCTTTTGGCCTCCCATCTACTTTTCGTAATTATAAAAAAACCTAAAGATACTTCAAAACAATCAACTTAAATCAATTTATATTTATGGACTCTCAGATATGTATAAGTGATCTAGAAAATGTTATTTCCGAAAAGGTTTTTATTAAAATAGAGAAGTGGAATTTGTATCTTGGAGACGCTGGCCTTGCTAGGCATCTTGCTATTGAATGTATCAGCAATAAAGATCAAGGCCCACTGGAGGCTGCAAAATTAAGTTTGAAAGCAATAAATGTAAAAATAGGTGATGGTGTTAATAGTATTTCGCTGATTAATTTAATCACTAACTCACAAATTTTAGAATTAGAGGAGATTTTGGAAAGTTTTTTTAAAAACTAATCACTTTTTTTGAAACTTTAAATTTATTTACTTTCAAGCATTTTGTAAGTAAAAAATAAATCACAAAAAAAGTTAGAGTTCCAAATATTAATAACAAAAATTTCGCGAGATTTGAATTGAAGTTATTCATAGTTTGGAGAATAGTAAAACAAAGTGTGCTGTCTATAAATGCTGCTAATGACATGAGGATAATTTTCTTAAATAATTCAAAGTTAGGCAAAATGATATTTTCATTGCGCAGATTGATAGAAAGAAAAATACAAACTATAAAATTGACTATTACTGAAGATAAAATTATTCCCACAACTCCAAAATTATAGGGAGAAAGATTCCCAAAATTCTTAATTGGGGCACCAATTAAAAACCAATCAAAAAAAATGTTAAATATTATCCCTGCAAATGAAGACTTAAAAGGTAAGTTTGTTTTTTCTATTGAATAGTAAGTTCTTACTAATAAATCTCTATAAACATAAAAGGGTATACCAACTGCATAAGCAATTAGTATATTCTTTACTTTTAAAGTTGCTGAATAATCAAAAGATCCTCTTTGAAAAACTAATTGTACGATTTGATTATTGAATGTTACGAAAAATCCGGTTAAAAAAATAGCTGTCAAGAAACAGTACTCTATCCCAGATATCAATTTTTTTTGGAGACCTCTTTCGTCTTTTTTACTTCTAAATTTAGAGAATTTTGGAAGTAATGGCAGAATCAAAGAGTTAGATAATATGCCTAATGGGGCTTGTATAAGAAAGTTTCCGTAAGCCAGTCCAGATGCTGCGCCTTGAAAACTTGAAGCGAAAAACATATCGATAAAAACATTAATTTGACCAAGACCTGATGAGATAGATGCTGGAATTATTAGTTTGAAAATCCTCCTTTCTTCATCTCTAAATAAATTGAAGGTTGACTCTAATTTCAAGAGACCAATTCTATTTATTTCCCAAATTTGAACAACAAACTGAATTAAAGTTCCTGTCAAAGTTGCAAATGCCAGTAATCCCGAATAAGTAAAGAAATTAGAAGAAATATTTTCTTGATTGAAAATCCAACTAAATAAAATAAAAAAAATAATAGTTACGCTTGTTATTGCTGGACTTATACTTGATAAAAAGAATTTTCTTTGGGAATTTAAGGCCCCAAAGCTTAAACCTATGAATCCGGATAAAGGGATGCAGGGTGTAAGTATTTGTAATTGGTAAGTGGCAATAGATTTAGCTTCGAAACTTAAATTCGGGGCTAATAAATCAATTAATAAACTGGAATTCGAGTAAATCAATATGGCTAAAATTAATAATAATATTGAAAGTTTTATGCTTACTTGAGTTAAAACAATCCCTCCATTTTTTTTGTTAAGCGGAGTTAAAACTGCAACGACTGCGTTATGCAATGGACCATTAATACCCCCAATGATTATTAGCAAAAAACCAGGAATTATATATGCATAATTAAACGCGTCGTATGTTATTCCAACCCCAAAAGCAGCAGCTATAAATATTTGTCTTATACATCCAGCTAATTTACTTAGACTAGTACCAAACGAAATTGAAAAAACATTATTTTTTAAAAATGAATGCATTTGGATTCGTCTCAAATTTTTCAATAAGTTTAAGTTTCAATTATATTTGGTTTCTAAGTTATGACATATTTATGAATGATCGGATAATTGATTTTGATCCATTAATTGAAGGGGTTTTAATTAAGAGGTATAAAAGGTTTCTTGCAGATATTGAATTAGAGAGTGGAGATGTAGTAACTGCTCATTGCGCTAACACTGGCCCAATGAAGGGACTTTTGAGTGAGGGAGCAAAAGTAAGAATAAGTGTTTCCACTTCTCCAAAAAGAAAATTACCTTTTACTTGGGAACAGATATGTGTTTTTAATGCAAAAAATGAAGAGGTATGGGTAGGCATTAATACTTTATTTGCAAACAAGTTAATCAAAAAAGTTATTGAGAAAAATCTGCTAATAGAAATAATTGGTGAAATAGAGACAATTAAATCTGAAGTTCCTTATGGAAAAGATAAAAAAAGCAGAATTGACTTTTTTTTAACCCCAAAATCTTCAAATCCTGATAAACGTAACATTTACATAGAGGTTAAAAATACGACTTGGATTAAAGAAAATGTAGCTCTATTCCCAGATACAGTAACGAAAAGAGGTCAAAAACATCTCATGGAATTAAAGGAATTAATTCCTGAAAGTAAAAGTGTTTTAGTACTTTGTATGACGAGAAAAGACGCTTGTTTTTTTGCTCCTGGAGATGATGCAGATCCCTTATACGGCAGTCTTTTTAGAGAATCTTTAAGTGCAGGAATGATAACTATCCCATGTTCCTTTGAATTTCATAAAGACCACATATCATGGAAAGGAATTAAACCTTTGAAATAAATAAAATCTTGATAATTTGAAACTCTCAAAAAAAAATTTTTTAAATTTAACAGATATAGTTTTGAGGTGCAACTATAAAATTGGTAACAACGACTACTAGACACTAATAAGTTTTTTGAGCAAAATTGAATATGAAAGGAAACAGCACAAACTGTTTTTTTGCAGATCTAATTTTTTTTTATGACCACTGCTTTGCAAACGCCTCAAAGGCGCTCTAGGTCCAGATTACAAGATGCAAGTCTTGTTAATGGACCTATGCTCCTTTTGAGGAGTATTCGAGGATTTAGTTCAAACCGCTCAATGTTGTGGCTTGCTACTGTTCCTTTAGCTTTGTTTGGTTTAGGTATTTTTAATCTTTCAGCTCACGCAGCTGATTTACCTGAGTTGAATGCAGCTTTTCTTGCTAACAATTTATGGCTTTTGATCGCTACTATTTTAGTGATCTTTATGAACGCTGGTTTCGCTATGGTTGAGGCAGGTATGTGTCGTTCTAAGAACGCAGTAAACATCCTTGCTAAAAACCTATTCGTATTTGCTCTAGCTGTGACCTCTTATTGGTTTATTGGCTATTCATTAATGTACGGAGGTAGTGTTGCTGACGGATGGCTTTATTTTGGAGGCTTATTTTTTGATCCAACAGTTACTGCAGATATGGTAACTGATGCTGGATTAGTCCCAACAGTTGATTTCTTGTTCCAGTCTGCATTTGCAGGAACTGCGGCAACTATCGTATCCGGTCTTGTTGCTGAAAGAGTTAAATTTGGAGAATTTGTTGTTTTTGCTGTCGTATTAACTGCATTTATATATCCAATTGCTGGTAGCTGGAAATGGAATGGTGGTTGGCTTGATTCTTTAGGTTTTGTAGACTTTGCTGGTTCTTCAATTGTTCACTCAGTTGGAGCATGGGCGGGTCTTGTAGGAGCTATGCTTCTTGGACCAAGAATTGGCAAATACTCTGATGGGAAACCACAGGCTATGCCAGGTCACAACATGGCTATAGCTACTCTAGGTGCATTAGTTCTATGGATAGGTTGGTATGGTTTTAACCCCGGTTCTCAACTTGCTATGGATCAATGGGTTCCATATGTTGCTGTAACAACTACTTTGGCAGCAGCAGCTGGTGCTATTGGTGCAACTATTGTTTCAACATTAACTTCTGGTAAGCCTGATCTTACAATGATAATTAACGGAATCCTTGCTGGTTTGGTTAGTATCACAGCTGGTTGTGGTGATATGACTCTTGCTGGAGCCTGGTTCGCAGGACTAGTGGGGGGAATAATCGTTGTATTTTCTGTTGCAGCACTTGATGCCGCTGAGATCGATGATCCTGTAGGCGCATTCTCTGTTCACGGAGTTTGTGGTGTATGGGGTACTGTTGTTATCGGTCTTTGGGGTACAGCTGTACAAGGTGATGGAGCAGGTATGGGATTGTTCAATGGTGGAGGTATTACCCTTCTTCTAGTTCAAGCTCTTGGTGCCGCAGCTTATGCTATTTGGACACTAGTTACTTGCTGGATTGCCTGGTCTGTAATTGGAGGATTATTCGGTGGAATCCGAGTATCTGAAGAGGAAGAGACTCAAGGCTTAGATATAGGAGAGCATGGAATGGAAGCATATCCAGACTTTGCATCTGCTAAATAATCTAACTGAAAACTTATTTAAGAAACCTGACTTATGTCAGGTTTCTTTTTTTTTACGAAAAATTATTTAAAACGTTGTAATATATGAAAATGGACACTCAAGCTTTTAGAAGATCCCTTCATCATTCTGATAGATACAACAGAAGGGGTTTCGATTCTCCAACAAAAAGAGCTCAAGCGTTAGAAGAAGCTTACCAAAGTGATTTGATAAGTTCTATAAGAGATAATGGTTTTACTTACACTAAAGGCAGACTAAATATTAAGTTGGCCCAAGCTTTCGGTTTCTGTTGGGGAGTTGAAAGAGCTGTTGCAATGGCTTATGAAACTAGAAGACATTACCCTAATGAGAATATTTGGATAACAAACGAAATAATTCATAATCCCTCGGTTAATGATCATTTAAGAAAAATGAATGTGAAATTCATTTCAGCTAAAAATGGAATCAAAGATTTTTCTTTAGTTTCTAATGGGGATGTTGTTATACTTCCTGCTTTTGGAGCTACTGTTCAAGAAATGAAACTCTTGCATGAGAAAGGTTGTCATATCATTGATACGACTTGTCCATGGGTTTCTAAGGTTTGGCATACAGTTGAAAAACATAAAAAACATGTTTTCACATCTATTATTCATGGAAAATTTAAGCATGAAGAGACTCTCGCCACAAGCTCATTCGCAGGTAAATATTTAGTTGTACTTGATCTTGAAGAAGCACATTACGTATCTGAATATATTCTGGGGAGAGGTAATAGAAATGAGTTTATGAACAAATTTGCTAAAGCTTGTTCTAATGGATTTGATCCTGATAAAGATTTAGATAGAGTGGGAGTTGCAAATCAGACAACTATGCTTAAGAGCGAGACTGAGGAAATTGGAAAGGTTTTTGAAAGGACGATGTTAAAAAAATTTGGACCAGAAAACTTAAATAGTCACTTTTTAGCTTTTAATACTATTTGTGATGCAACTGAAGAAAGACAAGATGCAATGTTCTCTTTGGTTGATGAAGACCTTGATATTTTAGTAGTTATTGGAGGTTTCAATTCTTCCAATACGACTCACCTACAAGAAATAGCGATTACTAAAAATATTGCTTCTTTCCACATTGATACGCCGGAAAGGATATCAGTTAAAGAAAACTCAATATTTCATAAACCACTGGGATCAGATTTAGAACTTAAGAATAATTTTCTACCCACTGGAAAAATTAATGTTGGAATTACCTCAGGTGCATCCACTCCTGACAAGGTTGTTGCAGATGTTATTGAAAAGTTAGTTGATATTGCTTCCTGAATTTGTTATTTATTCAAAAATTTGCTTAGTTTTTTTAATTTATTAGTCAGATAATTCCAAAAGATCTACTTTATTAACTAGAATAATGAAAAAATAACGAAGTATGGAAGACAAAGCACAAACTAATCAGGTTCAAACTGCAAGTATGAATAGAACTAAAGCTCCCCAAAAAGTTGAAGTTGTTGTTGCCAATTCATCTTCAGGCTCAGAGGTAAATATTCTTGGGGAACTATCGATTTTTGTTTTAAGAATAGGTTTTTGTGCTTTGATGATTCATCATGGCCTTGAAAAACTTCAAGATCCGCAGGGTTTTGCAGAGTTTGTTGTTGGTAAGTATTTCCCATTTTTGCCTGGTGATCCTGTTATTTGGACTTTTGGAGCAGCAATTACTCAACTAGTATGCCCATTAGGATTGGCTTTAGGGATTTTTGCGAGGCTTTCTTCTCTTGGTCTATTCTCTACCATGGCATTTGCAGTTTATTTTCATCTCCTTGACACTGGACTAGAAGGTTTTCCTCTGGCAGTGGTTGAAGGTCATAATTATGCTTTCGAATTGTCTTTTATATATGGGGCTATTTCTCTCTACTTTCTATGTGCAGGTCCAGGCAGGTTATCTTTATTTAGAAAAACTAACAAGATTACTTACTATCCAAAATCAACATAATTTAATGTAAAAAGTGCCTTTTTTGGGTAAAAACCATAGTGATTCCTTTTGAATTACACATATCAATACTTTCTTGGTCTCTAAGACTTCCTCCAGGTTGAATAATAGCTTTTATACCATATTCATTTGCAAGTTCTACAGTATCTGCAAATGGGAAAAACCCATCGCTGGCCAAGACAGCATCACAACTTAACCTTCCTGCTGCTTTTAATGCAATTTTTGCTGCTCCAACTCTATTCATTTGTCCAGCTCCAATTCCAATAGTTTTTTGTTCTTTTGCAATAACAATTGCATTAGATTTAACGTGTTTACAAATTTTCCATGCAAAATTTAGATCTAGGTTAATTTGATTACTAGGCTCTTTATTAGTTACTGAAATCCAATTTTCAGTTTTTTCTTCACTATCATCAGTATCTTGAACTAGTAAGCCTCCCATTATTGATTTAGTAGAATTTTGATTCTTTTTTGGAAGTTGATCTTTTGAAAACTTTAAAATTCTTAAATTCTTTTTAACTTTTAAAATTTCTAAAGCTTCCTTATCAAAAGATGGAGCGACGACACACTCTAAGAAAATATCTTTGAGGTGAATGGCGGTCTCACTATCAACATTTGAATTAAAAGCAACTATGCCTCCAAATGCACTGACAGAGTCGCATTCCAAAGCATTCAAAAATGCTTGGGAAGCTGAATTACTTATAGAGGCACCACAAGGATTATTGTGTTTTAAAATAACAGAGGCAAACATATCGGTTGTAAGTTCATCTTTTTCCGTGTAGCCAAATTCTAAAACTGTTGAAAGTGCCGACTCTAGATCTAATAAATTGTTATAGCTTAAGTCTTTTCCTTGTAGTTGTTCTGCTGAGTTCCATCCAATGTTACTTGAACCATACCAGTAAGCTTTTTGATGTGGATTCTCCCCATATCTTAAGGTTTTGATTAGTGGATAAGATTCAATATATTTGGAAGATTGTAAATCTCTTTCTTTTCTTATCCAATTAGATATTGCAGTGTCATAGTCTGCTGTATGTTGAAAAGCTTCAAGGGCTAATTTTGCTTTATATGAGTCTTTCAATTCACCTTTTTTACATTCTTCAAGAAAATTTTGATATTGACTAGGATCTACTAAAACGGAAACATCTTTATGATTTTTAGCTGCAGAACGAATCATAGAGGGCCCTCCGATATCGATATTTTCAACAGCATCTTCCCATTTAGCTCCATGCTCTACAGTTTTTTTAAATGGATATAAATTTACAACTACTAAGTCTATTAATTCAATATTGTTAGCTTTTATATCTTTTTTATGTATTTCATCAGTTCTTTTAGCTAATATCCCGCCGTGGATTTTTGGATGTAAAGTTTTAACTCTTCCTCCAAGAATTTCTGGAGAATTAGTAAAATCAGCAACTTTAATAACTGGAATTTTTGCCTCTATAAGATGTTTGGCAGTTCCTCCACTTGATAGAATTTTATAATTAAATTGCTCTACCAATTCCTTACAAAATGGGATTATATTTTTTTTATCAGAGACACTAACTAAAGCTAATGGAGACATTATGGGAAAGTTTACTTACTTAAGAATATAAACATGAAATATGCTATCAATCACGAATTTGTCTCGATTAGCTCTCAAACTGCAACTCATAGAATTATTTTGATGCATGGTTGGGGAGCCGATTCAGATGACCTTTTAACATTAGGAAAGGAAATGACTGAAAAAATAAATCTTGATTTTGAGGTAATTTCTTTGAGGGCTCCTGGATTACACCCAAGTGGTCAGGGAAGACAGTGGTATGGATTATACCCACATGATTGGAATGGAGCTGAGATTGAAGTAAATAAACTTTTACTTACATTAAAAAAATTTGATACTGATCGGATTCCACTAAGAAAAACAATTTTGTTGGGGTTCTCTCAGGGAGCGGCAATGGCAATTGATGCGGGATTTAAGTTAAATTTTGGATTAATTATTGCTTGTAGTGGTTATCCTCACCCCAACTGGGACCCTGGAGAAAAATTCTCGCCATTGATTATTAGCCATGGTTTATTTGATGACGTTGTGTCTATAGATGCTTCTAGAACTATTTATGAAAAGGTAAAGGGTAAGACTTCTAAATTTTGTGAATTATTAGAATTCGATGGATTTCATCAAATTGATTCAAATTTAATTAATTTTATAAGTTCAAATATAAGTAATATTTTTTAAACAAAAGCATATTCATATTCTTCAATCTCTTCCCAATCATCTGCAGTAAGTTCTAGACCCTCAAATATTTTTTCTTCACCAATGCCTTCAACTACAACTTTTAGTGATGGAAATAGAAAATGATTTTCTTCAGCATATTGGGCGCTGAATAATCCTTTTTCACCCCAAAAAAATCTATCAGTGGTGTGTTCATTTCTTCTGACATTGAAAACTGAAGGGGCTGAGAGACCATTTTCGGCTATGAATCTTCTTGCAGCTGTAACTGGTTTATGTTTGCCAGTTTCGATATGATAAATAGGTACATGTGCCATTACTCTTTGGCCAGCCAATCTTCTCCTGCTGATTCTTTTCCTTTTTTTTGACATTGATTGGTACTCCTGAAATTATTAATGAGATTAGTCTTATTTATTTTTACTAATCTTGCATATGTGATGTTAAATTCACTTCAAATTACATAGAGGACCCATCAACCCCTGATGTAGCTTAAAATATGATTAAATATTCATATTTAAGGCTGGCTAAAGTCAGACCTCTTTATATATCTTAATACTTTTTTCATATTTTACAAGCCCTTTTTCAAGTTTTTTTTTAAAAAATTTCTCAAAATTTCATTTATTATGAATCTTTCAAAAAAATTTGAAGAACTAATCCTAAAACAACTAGAGAGTTTTGGTTGCTCAATGGGCGTGACTAATTTAGTTATGTATCTTGCTTCAGCTAAGCAAGGAACTAAAGCATCTTTTGAAATGATTGGTCAATGGCCACAAATTGATAGACTACTTACTTCAATAGAAGATGATCCTTCACTAAAGGTTTCATCGCCTAATAGAAGATGGTACCCGCTACAAGAAAACGATATTCTACTGGGTGTCCTTAGGGTTGAAACCGATTTAAAAGGAGGAAATTGGCCAGTATCTCTCGATTCTAGATTAAAAGCGCTTTCAATATCTTTAGCTAAATGCGTCTCTATCGAATTGGAACGCCAAAATAAAAATGAAGAAGTAAATTATTTAAAAAATCAGGTCAATGTCATAATTCATCAATTAAGGAATCCATTAGCTGCTATTAGGACATATGCAAAATTATTAATAAAAAGACTTGGTTCAGATGATAATTCTATTGAAATAGTCGAACGCATGATAATAGAGCAAAAACAAATTAATCAATATATGGATTCTTTTGCGCAATTAAATTCACCTATTCAACTTCCTCTAGAGATTGGAGAGGAAAGATTATTATTACCACCAAATTTAGATAGTAAAAAGGTAATAACTATTCAGAGTTTATTAAGGCCAATATTAGAAAGGGGTAAAGCTAATGCAGACTTAGAGAATAGAGATTGGACGGAACCTTCTCTTTGGCCAAATTGGACTATGTCGCCATTAAAGTCAAAATATGCTGTAATTGCTGAAATTGTGGCCAATTTATTAGAAAATGCTTTTAAATATGCCCAAAAAGATGCTGAAATTGGACTTGCAATTACGAGTAATGGACTTTGTATATTTGATGAGGGTAAAAAAATAACCAAAAATGAAAAAGAGAAAATTTTTGAAAAAGGTTTTAGAGGATCTGCCGCTAAGAAGAAGGACGGTACTGGTGTGGGACTTTTTTTGGCGAGGAAATTAGCAAAACAAATTGGAGGAGATTTGAGACTGCTGGAAAATAACTCGATTGATAACATTGAGAAATCAAAAAATCTTGAGAAGAAAAATATTTTTTATTTAGAATTACCTATAAAAGAATTGCATGCATGAACAGCATTGCAGTTTCAACTAGTACAACACTTGCACCGCAGGCATCTCCATTGAAGCCTCCAATTTTTTTACCCAGTATGTTTGGGATAGAATAGCTTAGAAAAATACCAATCAAAATAAGAATTAAAAATTTAATTAATATATCTTGGGATATAGTTGAAACAGATTGGTATGCAATGAAAATTAAAAGAAAAATAATGGAGATCAAAGATTCTTTTTTAAATCCATTCCAAAACTTTTTGTGACTTATGGATTTTTTCTTATAACTAATATATTTAAACTTTTCTATAAAAAATAGATTTGAAAATCTTCCCCAAAATAAGCATATAGGTAAAACAAAAATTATTAGGTTTTGGATTTTCAGTATGCAAGCAATTTGAATTAAAGTTATAAAAACTAAAGCTTGAACGCCAAAGGAACCAACTTTACTGTCTTTCATGGCTTTTAAACGTCTCTTTTTAACTGCAAAAATACCATCGAAAGTATCCATTAAACCATCGAGGTGTAGACCACCAGTAATTAAATATCCCGAAGCCAAACAAATTAATGCAGATGCATAAATTGACCAAGAGTTTGTTCTTAAAAAAAGAAAAACATAACTCTGTATTGTTCCAATAAAAAATCCTAAAGGCGGTGCGAATTGTGCAATATTTTTAAATTCGGGATCAATTAAAGGTATCTTTGGAAATGTCGTATAGAAAATCCAAGAGCCTGCCAAATTTTTTATTAAATATTTTTTGATGAGATAAAAATAGATTCAATATTAAATAATAGGTTAGATTAATGAAAAAGTATCAAAAAATTTTATAAATTATCGTGTTTGAATTTGAAATTACATCGAATTGCAGTAATACAGGTGCAAGGACAGGTATATTTCATACACCAAATGGTGTGGTAAATACACCAAAATTTATGCCTGTGGGTACTTTGGCAACTGTTAAAGGAATTTCTTCTAGGCAGTTAACCTCTACAGGATCAGAAATGATTCTCTCAAATACCTTTCATCTCCATTTACAACCTGGAGAAAAATTAGTAAAAGAATCTGGTGGAATACACAAGTTCATGAATTGGCCTAAGCCTATTCTTACTGATTCAGGAGGATATCAAGTTTTTAGTTTGGCTAAATTAAACAATATTTCTAATAGAGGAGTGGAATTTAAAAATCCAAGAGATGGTAGTCATGTATTTTTATCACCTGAAAAAGTAATACAGATTCAAATGGATCTTGGAGCGGATGTTGCGATGGCGTTTGATCATTGTCCTCCGCATACAGCTAACGAAAATGATATTGAGGACTCTTTAAAAAGAACTCATTCATGGTTGCAAAAATGTGTCGAGACTCATAATAAATCCAATCAAGCATTATTCGGCATAGTTCAAGGTGGTAAGTATCCGAGATTGAGAGAATATAGCGCAAAATATACAAGTTCTTTTGATCTGCCTGGAATAGCAGTTGGAGGTGTAAGTGTTGGAGAGGCAGTCGAAGAAATACATAGTGTAATTAATTACGTTCCGAAATTCTTACCAATAAATAAACCAAGATATTTAATGGGAATTGGCTCTTTAAGAGAAATTTCATTAGCTATTGCAAATGGATTCGATATATTTGACTGTGTTTTGCCTACAAGACTTGGAAGACATGGGACTGCGTTTTTTAATGATGAAAGATTGAATTTACGAAATGCTCGATTTAAAAATGACTTTTCTCCGATCGATAAAACTTGTCAATGCGAGACCTGTAAATTCTATTCTCGAGCATATTTGCATCATCTAATTAGAAATGACGAAATATTAGGCCTAACACTCATAAGTTTGCATAATATTGCTCACTTAATAAGATTTACCAATGCAATCTCTAATGCAATTAAAGATAATTGTTTTACAAATGATTTCGCTCCTTGGAAAACATCCTCTATCGCTCACCATACGTGGTAACGTTTTATCATAATTAATTAAATTATTTAAAAAGGTGCTCAATCTATTTAATACATTCGCAGAATTGCCTGAGGCTTACAAGGCCTTTGCTCCAACTGTTGATGTTCTTCCACTTATTCCTTTATTTTTCTTTTTGTTGGTATTTGTTTGGCAAGCTGCAGTTGGATTTAAATAAAAATCTTTTTGTTTAGATTATAGTATTAGAATGGATTTTCAAGTAAAATTGCATCTCCAGAATTATCTACAGCACTCTCTATAAAATCAGCAATTTTTAATGCTCTTGAGGCTTGTTCACCATCTACCTCTGGTTTTTCTTTACCCTGAACGCATTTAAGAAAATGCTCAAGTTCTGCATAAAGAGGTTCAATGGAGGTTGTACTAACTTCTTCCACATATCCATCATTTCTATAAACTAATTCTCCATGCTCTGCTGTGTATGATTCATGAGACTTTCGATGAATTTGTAAAGAGTGATTTAAGAAATCAGTTTCTACTAGGCCATTTTGGCAGTGAGCACTTAAATTTCTAATTTTTTTGTGACTCATTTTGCTGGCAGTTAAGCTTGCAATAACATTATTTTTAAAAACTAAAGTAGCATTAACATAATCTATCAATCCTTCGCTATTTCTTCCTCCAACAGCTGCTAATTTTTGTATTTTTGAGTTTACAAGTTCTAAAATAAGATCAATGTCATGAATCATTAAATCCATTACTACAGATACATCATTTGCTCTATCTGCATGAGGACTGTGCCTCCTTGCTTCTAAAACAACAATCTCTTCATTCTCTACTATTTTATTTAATTCTCTAAAAGCAGGATTAAATCTTTCAATATGCCCAACTTGTAATAGACAGTTACTTCCATTAGCGGCCTCTATTAAAGATTTTGCTTCCAACTCGTTAGCTGCAATTGGTTTTTCAATTAGAACGTTAGTACCTCCCTTGAGACAATCTAGTCCTACTTTGTGATGAAGAAGTGTTGGGACAGCAATACAGATAGCATCAACTTTTGGAATCAAGTCCTCATAATTTTTGAACCATTCACATTGAAATTGTTCAGTAGCTAATTTGCCTCTCTCTTCATTTGGATCTGCGACTCCAATGAGATTTGCATCTTTGAGTAAACTTAGTACTCGGGCATGATGCCAGCCCATATTTCCTATACCTATGACTCCAACCTTTACGGGTGATGAGGTTGGTTGCATAATTTCAAATCCATATATTTATTATTATTATCCTCTATGGGGAGTCACATTTAGTTTTTGGGAAGGATTATTTTAACACGATCAATTTTTGGACCTGACATAGAAATAACTTCAAATTTAATGTTATTAAAATCTAAAACGTCGCCAATTTTTGGAATCATTTGAAATTTTTCTAACATAAATCCAGCAAGTGTATGATAATCAGTACCTTCTGGAATAGAACATCCTAATTTTTTATTGATTTCAATAATTTCTGATTTCCCAGCTATTGACCATTTTTTAGAGAAATTATCTAACATTCTCATGTCTGAATAAATTCTATTATTGAGCATTTCCTCTCCAACTATTTCGCCATTTAGATCAGCTGCAGTTATAAGTCCCTCTGTCCCCCCGTGTTCATCAACAACTAGTAAAAAAGGATTGTAGTCTCTTACAATTGGAAATATTTCTGCTAGTGAACATGTTTCTATTATTTTTGTTACTGGCAAAAGGAATGGCTCTAGTAATGTATCGGCTTCCATTTCACCTTTTGATATTGGCTTAGCTAGATAACGTAAATCTAATACACCTAACACATCATCTAAAGACTCACCAATCACAAAGAAGCGAGCATGTCGAGTTTTATCTACTTGTTTCATTAGTTCTGAAAAGATTATATTTTTTGGCAAAGTTACCATTTCAGATCTTGGAATCATCACTTCTTTAACCTTTGTATCTTTTAAAGCAAAAACTCCTTCAAGAATATTCTTCTCATCTGGTTTTAAACCTGTTACGTTATCTGTTTCTATAAGAGTTTCTAATTCTCCAGCAGATAAACCCGAGTTTAAAGAATCCCATTTGTTATTTAAATTGAACAAGCCTAAACAAGCGCTAGCAAAGAATTCTATTGTTTTCACTATAGGATTCATAGCTTTTCTCACGGCATCGAATATTGTGGTTAACCTTAATGCGGCAGATTCTGGATTGTTAATTACTAAAGCTTTTGGAATTAGTCCAGAAATAAGAGTAACAACTAAAACGACAAATAAAAAAAATAGAAGATCATAAAATCTATTTGATAAAATATTGCTTTTCCAATAATCATAAGCAATGTTATTACTGAGCCATCCAATTGCAATTAATGAAATTGTTACTCCAAATTGAGAAGCAATTAGTGAAGATCTAAAGCGTTTTTGAATTTTTAAAATTGAAAATGCTCCTTTCTTTTTTTCTTCTATTAACCTTAAAACTTTACTTGGCCTTATTAATAAAAAAGAGAGTTCACTCGCTGCGAAAAAAGCTGGTAGAAATAAAAGAAATAAAAGTAGAGTTATTTTCATTCAATGACAAATGAATAATGGGGGTGGCGAGGATCGAACTCGCCTTAGCCAAATTATGAGTTTGGTGCATTCACCAGATTGCTACACCCCCCAAGGGAATTTGTGTAATTTTAATTACATTGAATTTCAATATACAATATAAAAATAATATTTCAAAAAAACACCTCATTAGGAAGTTTTTGTGAGATTTCTTTTTTTCTTCTAATCTTTAAATATAAACTAAACATTTACTAATGGGCAAATTTTCAGATAAGTATGATTTAAATAAAGCAGAGTTGTTAAAACAGTTAATTGAAAAATCTTACAAGAAAGGAAACTTCACTTTATCTTCAGGAAAAAAAAGCAGTCATTACTTGAACTGTAAACCAGTGTCATTAAATGGCGAAGGCTTAAACTTAATCAGTGAATTATTCTTAGATTTAAAGGACTCAAGGTCAAAAGCTGTAGCAGGATTGACACTAGGTGCAGATCCTCTTGTAAGTGGATTAATTGTTAAAGCAGCTTTGAATGGACTAGACCTTGATGGTTTAATAATTAGGAAAGAAATCAAGAAATATGGAACCAAAGCTGGAATAGAGGGCCCTTTATTAGAAGAAAGAACTTTGGTAACTGTCTTAGAAGATGTCGTTACAACTGCTGGCTCAGTAATAAAAGCTATAAAAAAATTACGAGAAAACAATTATGTTGTTGAGGAGGTTTTGTCTATAGTTGATAGGCAAGAAGGAGGATTGGAAGCCCTTGAAGATGAAAATGTTAAATTAAAGAGTCTTTTTACAATAAAAGATTTTTTATAGTTATTTCAAAATGCAAGATATAAAAAAAAAGTTTTGGCTTGAAAAATTTGATTGTTTTTCAATTACTGGAAAAGATGCCAGAAAATTTTTGAATGGAATAACAACTGGTAATATTCTTAATTCAGAAAATAAAGTTATCAGAACTTGTTGGTTAACTCCAAATGGAGTTCTAAGGTCATTAATTGAAATTATTTTTTTAGAAAAAAGCTTAGAAGTAATTATTTTGGCAGGTAACACAAATGAAACAATTGATTACTTTAATCAAATTATTTTTCCAGCGGACGATGTACTTCTGAGTGAACCTTCCTTGATAAATAGAATTCAGGAAATTGATGAATCTAGTTCATGGAGAACTTACCAGCCTATTTTCTTCAAAACAGAAGATAAAGAATTTGAAATATATAAAAATCAACTAAATTTACTAAATCCCAACGATTTAAAACTGTGGAAGATTAATCAGGCAATACCCTCATTAGAAATGGAAATAAACGGAAAAAATAATCCTCTTGAGCTTGGATTAAAAGATCTCATAGATTTTAATAAAGGTTGTTATTTAGGACAAGAAACAATGTCAAAAATAAAAAATGTTTCTTCCTTAAAACAGGAAATAAGAATTTGGAAATCAACTGAATCTAATTTTAATTTAGATTTAGAAGATAAAAATTTATATACGAATTCTGCCAAGGATATTTCTGTAGGCAAAATCACTAGTTTTTGTAAATCAGATTGTCAAATGAAAGGCTTAGCTATGATAAAAAGAAAATATTTAGAGGAAGAAAGTTATTTTTTTTCAGAAATTTTTGGAAAAATTATTATAAATAAATCTGTAGGATCAATTTTTATTTAATCAATTTTTGATTAAATATTCTGCAATTTGTAGAGTAGCAAAACAATCATCTTTGTTATATTGGATAATTTTCTTTAAAAATATTTGGTTTTCTGTAATTTGATATTGAATCCACCAATAAAGTGCTTTAGAGCCACTTACATTTTTCTGGGCCCATTCAAACCCTAGCCAATTAGAAACATTTTTTAAGCCATAGTTTTTTAGCGGTAATATCCAAGATTTTCTTATTAAGGTATGTAAGTCAATAAATCTGGAGGAAAGTGAATCAATTTCTTCAAAACTAAAATTTAGTTCTTTAGCAATATTAATTATTGATATTTTTTCAGTTTCTCCATAATGTAAAACTGGCCATTCCTTGTTTGAAAAAAGTATTTCAATAATTTGCCTGTAAGATTCTCCTTTATTGTTTTTAAGATTTAAGATTGGTTCATAAATAAGATCTTCTTTTTTTATAGACAAATTATTTACTTTTAAAAATCCATATAAAAAATCATGCTTTTCATCTGGATTTGACTCAATATCAAATATATAAAATCCTGAACATATTTTTGCTAGTAGATCTTCCGCATTATTTTTATTAGAAATGAAATATGGTTCGCCAGAGATATATGCTTGTGCTTGCTTTACAAATATGGATGCTTTTTCATACTTCTGATCTTTGAATTTAGATAATTTCTCTCCAAGTTGTTTTTCACTGTACGAAGCTAATGTTCGGGTATTAGTTATTCCATTTGCTTTGAGCAACGAGGCCGTTTTGGATCCTATTCCATCTATATCTGTTAGATATCCATTTTCTTTTGCTTCTTTGTCACAAAATTTTTGCCAGGAACAAATAGTACATTTTTTTCTATCTTGAGTTATTTCTGGTATAGATCCCTCCAAGCATTCATTCAAATTTAATAAAACATTTAAAACTTTTTTTCTTAATTTTTTATTTAAATAAATTTCTTCAACTTTAACTTTTTTAGAAAAAGTTGAAATTACTAATCCTTTCTCAATTTTAGATTCCTGAAAAGATTCCAAAAGCATAGAACAAAAAGCTAAGTCGAATAAATGTTCTTTAGTTGTTTTGTGGCCTAACTTATAAACAGCAGGTAAATATTTATATTTTCCCCATTTACTTTTACCTTTAGTCTTAAAAAGTAATTGTGGAAGTATCTCTGAGTTTATATTTTGTAAAAGATTTCCTTTGATTTTTATTCCAATTACCCCTTGATAACCAGTCTCACAGGCTTTTAATCCCGTATATATTTCACCATTACAAAATTCAGAGAAAATTTGAAACTGATTAATTTTATCTATAGCTTTATGGGGAGACCAAACTTCATAAGATTTTTTACCCTTAAAATCGAGCCATGCTTTTCTTTTGCATCTTGTAAAACTTTTTAAATGAAGAGAATTCAAATTATTTTTTAAGGGCGGTTTTAAAATTTACTCATATAAATTAGTATAGATAGTTAGAAGAAATCAAGGAAATTTGAAATTTGACAGCTGATAAATTAGATAAGATAAAATTTGGAACTGATGGTTGGAGAGGAATCATTGGTTTTGACTTTAACCTGTCCAATCTTTCAAGAGTTGTTGTAGCTGCATGTCAGGAGTTGCATTATCAATACTATAAAGAAGTTAATTCAAAGAAAATTATTATTGGATATGATCGTAGATTTATGGCTTGTGAATTCGCCAAGCAAATAGTGCCTTTTGTAAGAGGATGTGGTTTCGAACCGATCTTATCTGATAGCTTTGTTACAACACCCTCTTGTAGTTTCTATGCCAAAGAAGTCGGTTGTCTTGGAGCTTTAGTAATAACAGCAAGTCATAATCCATATAATTGGCTAGGTCTGAAAATAAAGAGCTTTAATGGATGTTCTGTTGACGAATCTTTTACAAGTGAAGTTGAAAAAAGATTAATGCTTGGAAATTCAATTGAAAAAATAGATGGTATTAATCAATTGGTAGATATTAAGAAATTTCATTTAGAAAGAATTAAATCCCTTTTTGATATTGACTATATTTCCAAGAGATTAAAAAAAATGAAATTGAGAATTTTTGTAGATTCTATGCATGGTTCAGCTGCAAATTGTATGGCTGAGATTTTTGCTTCTAATGATTTAGAAGTTATTTCAGAAATCAGGAAAGATGCTGATCCTTTTTTTGGAGGAAAACCTCCTGAACCTCTTTTGAATTATGCAGATGATCTAAAACAAACACTTATTAAAAATTCAACAAATGAAGTAAAAACTTTAGGAATTATTTTTGATGGTGATGGTGATAGAATTGCAGCAATTGATGAAAAAGGAAGATACTCTAGTACTCAAGATTTACTCCCATACTTTATTAGCTATTTGGGCGAAATTAAAAATAATTCTTATCCAGTTTTAAAGACTGTTAGTGGTTCAGATATTATTAAAAATATATCAGAGAGTCAAAATAGAGATGTTTTTGAACTTCCAGTTGGCTTTAAATATATTGCTGAAAAAATGATTAAAGAAAAAATATTTATTGGAGGAGAGGAATCTGGGGGAGTTGGTTTTGGTGATTTTATGCCTGAAAGAGATGCTCTATATGCAGCGATGGTTTTATTAAATGGAATTGCTGAAAAATCGCAATATTTATATGAAACCTTAGATGAAATTCAAGAAGATTTTGGGCCAAGTTTTTATAAAAGAATTGATATTAAATTTCCAAATCAGTCAGAAAAAAATAATGTAAAAGAATTCATCATAGATAATATTCCTGAGAATATTAATAATCACAAGTTAAAAAGTATCTCAAAGATTGATGGAATAAAGTTAAGAATTGATAAAAATTTTTGGCTTCTTTTTAGGTTTTCTGGAACGGAACCTCTTTTAAGGTTATATTGTGAGGCACCAAAAGAAACTTTTCTAATTGAGGTATTAGAGTGGGGTCAAGAATTTATAAATTTGGCAGGTAAATAAGGATGAAAAATTTATTTTTAGCGAGTAAGAATAAAGGTAAAATTGAAGAATATAAGAAATTGCTTGCTGGAGTTAATTGTAAATTGTTACTCCAGCCAGAATCATTAGAAGTTGAAGAGGATGGGCTGACATTTAGAGATAATGCAATTAAAAAAGCGAGTGAAGTTTCGAGAAAAATGAATAATTTTTCAATAGCAGATGATTCAGGAATTTGTATTGAAGCACTAGGTGGTAAGCCTGGCATTTACTCATCTAGATATGCAGAAAATGATCAGAAGAGAATTGAACGAGTTTTAAGAGAACTTGATGGAGTTCAAAATAGAAGTGCTTTCTTTATTGCTAATATTTGTGTTTGTTCCCCAAATGGTGAAGTGATTATTGAATCTGAGGCCAAATGTTATGGGAATATTATTTTAAACCCCAGAGGAAAAAGTGGTTTTGGGTATGACCCAATTTTTGAGGAGAGTTCTACCAGATTAACTTTCGCAGAAATGAATAATGATATTAAAGACTCATATAGTCATAGAGGCAAAGCATTAAAAAAAATTATTCCAAATTTAATTGAAATTTTTTCTTAAATTCAATCAACCCAAGATCCATGAAGGCCATGAGGAATTGAAATGGGTAATTCATAAACAGCTAATTCTTTTAAGTCTTTTGCGTCTAAAATCACTAAATCGCTTCCTCTTCTTTCTCCGTTCCATAGAATTATAAATAAAAATCCCTCATCTTCTTTTGAAGAGTTTTCTGATGGAACCATAATTGGTTCACTAACAAATCCACTTGGACCTGCTGACCAAAAGATCTCTTCCTTAGAAGTTAAATTTATTTTTTTTATTGCTTGAAGTGGAGCGTTCCCCAGCTTTTGAGATGTGCTCGCCATCCAACTAAAAGTTGCTTTTAATCCTAAGTTTTTGGGATTAACAACAGCAAATTCACAACATTGTTCACTGAAAGTTTCAAGTTCACAAGTTTTTGTCTTTAGATCGATAATTGATCTTTTCAGTTTTCCTTCTGGATAATTATCAAAGTTAATATCCCTAAAATTCTCGTCTGGACCAACTGATGGGAAATCATCATAAAAAATACTATCTAATACTATTTTGGAATCTTTTTCAAATGCGTTTACATGATGAAAAACGAATCCTTTTGGAGCATCTATTGTTAAAGGAGGCTGTCCTCTAAATAATCCACTTTCTCTGGGGATGATAAAAAACTTTGCCTTTTTATTTGGGTTTGACTTTAGACATTGTGCCGCTCCTCTTTGACCAATTACAAATGGAAGAGGATTGAAATCAATAGCATTTTGTAAAAATATTGCCCAATTAGTTGTAATTGCGAAATCATGAAGGAATGCAAAGCCATTAAAGGTATCTTTCCTGTCAAAAATGAGCTCTCCAGCATTTGTACCAGCATTATCAAATTCCATTAATCTAATGGTACTTTTTGGACCGGTTTGTACTCCAAAAGTGACTAAAAGTTCTGAAGATGCATTTGAGTTTAGGTCTGTTTTGGGATGAGCACTGAATGCTTCGTTAGGCTTGAGTACTCCTTTTAATGTTGTTAAACCAATAGTTTCAAGACTTTCAGGGTCCATTGCATGTGGACCTGCTGCTTCCCATAATGCGAGAATTTCATCTCCTAATTTAATGACATGTGTATTAGCGATATTCTTGAATTTTAGGTCTAATGCATTATTTATAATTCCTCCATTTTTTTGTGTTCCAAAAACACCTCTATAAATAAATTTATCTATTTTTTCTTCTTCCAAATAGCCTTTAGTTTTAACAAATCTATTTGTTAAGAATGGCTGACCATTTTCGAATTTTATAGATGTTATCATCCCATCACCATCAAACGGATGATGAACCCATTGTCCACCTCTCTCTAATATTCCTGGTCCATTTCTTAATAATGTTCCATTTAAATTATTAATATTATTACCTTTACTAATTTTTAGAGGCTCTTTAGTTAGCTCCTTTTTTACATTTTGGTAAGCACTTGACCAATCTTCTTTTTTAAAAATTTTAAATTTATCAATTTTTTTATCTTGTAAATTAGTCACAACAAAATAATCACTTAATCTATCTTCGCCAAAAATCAATTGAATTGTGGCTTATTCGAAAAAATTCCTATTTTATTGTTTTTCTAACATACCTTTACTGCTTGGAATTGAATCAGATCTTCTTGGATCTATCTCGGTAGCCATTCTCATTGCTCTTGAAAAAGCTTTAAAGCACGCCTCAACTATGTGATGTGAATTACTTCCTCGTATTTGATTAATATGCAGAGTAATACCGCTATTATTTACAAAGGCAATAAAAAACTCTCTGACTAGTTCAGTATCATAATTTCCTATTCTAGGGGCTTTTAATTGAAGATCATAAGTTAGATGCGGTCTACCAGAACAGTCTATAGTGACTTGAACTAATGCTTCATCTAATGGGGCAAAGAAATGTCCAAATCTGCTTATTCCTTTTCTTTCTCCCAAGGCTTTTGAAAATGATTTGCCTAATGCGATTCCTACATCTTCATTTGTATGATGATCATCAATATGGGTATCTCCAATTGCTTTTATTTTTAAATCGAACAAACCATGACTGGATATTTGATGAAGCATATGATCTAAGAATGGTATCCCGGTATCAATTTCAGAAATTCCATTTCCGTCTAAATTTATAAATACAGAAATATCTGTTTCATTCGTTTTTCTTTTTATTTCAGATTGCCTTAGAGATAACATTTTTTTGCAAAAAACTTAGTTTACATTCCATTAATGCAGTAACCCGCATCAACATAAATTGTTTGGCCTGAAATGCCGCTAGAGAGATCACTTAATAAAAAAGCAGCTGTATTACCAACTTCTGTTTGAGTGACTGTTCTGCGTAAAGGAGCCTTTTCTTCAACATTGTGAATCATATCTAAAATGCCACCTATAGCAGAACTCGCAAGTGTTCTTATGGGCCCAGCACTTATTGCGTTAACTCTGACTTGTTTTTCGGGACCAAGTTCTGCAGAAAGATATCTTACTGAAGCTTCTAAAGCTGCTTTAGCAACTCCCATCACGTTATAGTTAGGAATCGCCCTTTCTGAACCTAAATAAGTTAACGAGACAACTCCAGCACCATCACTAAAAAGTGGTTTTGCTGCTTTACATAAAGGTGCTAACGAATATGCACTTATATTAAGAGCCCTATCGAAACCCTCTGAAGTGGTAGCACTATAATCTCCAATTAATTCATCGCGTCCTGCAAATGCTAGGCAGTGAACTAATCCGTCAATTTGCCCCCAATTGTCTTTTATATTTTTAAAGATTTCTCCAATTTGAGCTGGATTTTGAACATCAAGAGGCAAAAATAACGATGGATTTAAAGGTTCAGTCAGTTCTCTAACTTTAGACTCGAATCTTCCCTTATCATCAGGCAAATATGTGATTCCAAGTTCTGCGCCAGCTTTTGAAAGTTGTTGAGCGATACCCCATGCTATTGAACGATTGTTGGCAATTCCCGTAACAAGAATTTTTTTGCCAGTTAGATTTAGAAGCATTTTGTTTATTATTTCTATTATTCTCCTATATAAAAGTACCTATCTTTACGGATTACTGCAAAATATACAATAATTTTCAAATATCATAGAATTTTAACTTGAACATGGTAAAAACAAATTCTACGGTTTTGGAATTAGGTTTTCAATTGCCGTATTTCGAAATGTTAAATGCTAATTCTTCAAAAAATGAATATTTTAATTCTCATAATCTAGATAATCGGCATTTACTTTTAATGTTTATTTGCGCCCATTGCCCATTTGTTAAATATATTGAGAATCAAATTTTCACCTTAAGTAAAGAAATTGAAAATACAGTTCAAACAGTTGCAATTTCTAGTAATGATATTGTCACGCATCCTTCAGATTCTCCAAAAAATTTGAGATTACAAGCACAAACACAGGGATGGAGTTTTCCTTATCTATATGATGCAAATCAAAATTTTGCTAAGAAATTAAAAGCGGCTTGCACCCCAGATTTTTATCTTTTTTCAAATGAAGGAGATGGTGATTTTTTATTGTATTATCATGGCCAATTAGACGATAGTAGACCAGGTAATAATATTCCTCTATCTGGAAAAGATTTGCGCTCTGCTTTAAAAGATTTGAATCAAGATAATTCTTATCCTTCAAATCAGATGCCTTCTTTAGGTTGCAATATAAAATGGACTCCTGGTAAAGAACCAAGTTGGTTTAAATGAATTAAAAATTTTTTTTACCCATAGAAATATGGTTTAGGGTTAATATATTTACTATGCAGATACCTCCATTTACTTTAGATAGGCAGTTCCAAGAAATTGGCTTAGAAATTGAGAGTGAGGTTTCTAAAGTTTTAAAAGGGGGCCAGTATATTGGAGGTCAAGAAATTGCCAAATTTGAGGAGAGTTTTTCAAATCTGATTGGTGTTGAAAATACTATTGGATGTAATAGTGGAACTGATGCTTTAATATTAGCTTTGCGCGCATTGGATATTGGTGTGGGTGATGAAGTTATTACCTCATCTTTTAGCTTTTTTGCAACTGCCGAGGCTATTAGTGCAGTTGGTGCTAATCCTGTTTTGGTAGATATAGATCCAGAAACTTATCTAATTGATACCGAACTAATAGAAAAAGAAATAAATCCTAATACCAAGGCAATTATGCCAGTTCATCTATTTGGTAATGCAGTGAATATGACCTTCATAAAATCTTTGGCCAAGAAATATGACTTAAAAGTAATCGAAGATTGTGCTCAGGCAACATGCACAATGTGGGAAACTTCCAAAGTTGGTAGTATCGGTGATGTAGGCTGTTTTAGCTTTTTCCCTACAAAAAATTTAGGAGCTGCTGGAGATGGTGGAGCAGTAACAACTTCAGATCAGAAGATTGCCAAAAGAATTAGAGAACTGGCTGTTCATGGCAGCCCAATAAGATATCATCATACCCAAATTGGATATAACAGCAGACTTGATACCATTCAAGCTGCCATATTAAACATTAAAATTAAATATATTTCTAAGTGGATTAATAATCGACAAAAAATTGCTAATAATTACCTTGATTTATTAGAAAAAAATTCATTTATTAGTTTTCCAAAAATTAGCTCTGCTTCAATTTCCCATTCTTGGAATCAATTTGTAATCAAATTAAGAAACGATAAATATTTTTTAAATGAAGATTTTTCAAATTTATTTGATACTGATTGCAAAAAATACTATTCCTTAAGGAATATGGTAAAACAACAACTTTTTGAAAAAGGCATTAATTCAATTATTTATTATCCAATTCCAATACACGCTCAAATAGCTTACAAAAATAAAAATTTTTCTAGAACAAAACTCATTAATACAGAGAAGATTTGTACAGAAGTTCTTAGTCTTCCAATGTTTCCTGAAATTTCTTATGAAGAGCAAGTTTATGTAGCAGAAAATTTAAATAAAGTTTTAAAGAATTGTATAGGGGAAATTCAAATTTCAGCATAAAGTGATTTAAATAATCTTTGTTGTATGTTGTGATTGACAATTGGGCTTGAATAATTATTTTTTTCTAAATTAGATATCTCCCCATTTAATAATTCTGAATTTGATACTTTAGATAATTCAGGAATCCAATATTTTATATATTCGCAAATAGGATCAAATTTTTTTGCTTGGGTATATGGATTAAAAATTCTAAGTGGTTTTGGATCCATACCGCTACTGGCGCTCCACTGCCATCCCCCATTATTTGCAGCTAAGTCTCCATCAACTAAAGTCTCCATAAATTTTTTCTCGCCCATTCGCCAATTGCATATAAGATCTTTTACCAGAAATGAAGCGACTATCATCCTACATCTGTTATGCATCCAGCCAGTACTATTTAATTGACGCATTGCAGCATCAACTATGGGTACTCCGGTCTCTCCTTTGCTCCAATGCTGAAACCATTCATTGTTGTTTTGCCATGAAAAGTGATCCCATTTTTTTCTATATGGACCTTTCTCTAGCTCTGGGAAATGGAATAAGCAATGTTGATAAAATTCACGCCAAACTAGTTCTTTTTGCCAAGTTTCAATTGATAGATAATTTCCTTGATTTGCAAAATCTGAAATTAAATTTAATGTGGCGTTCCAAATTTTTCTAATGCTAATAGTGCCGAATCTGAGAGATGCACTTAGAAAAGATGTCCCATTATGGGAAGGAAAATCTCGTGCTGAATTATAAGAATATATTTTTTTTTCGTTAATGAAGTTTTCTAATAATGTTTCTGCAGCATTCTCTCCAGGTCTACATGGACAAATATTCGAACCAGGAAATTTGATATTTTTGATAAATTTCTCTAGAACCGAATCAGATGAATTTATTGTATTATTTTCTTTGAGTTTATTATCTATATCTTTAAAATGGAAAACAACTTTATCTTGGTCATATGGACCTAGTAAATTCATTTTTGATTTAAGGTTTTTATAAAAAGGCCCATAAACTGAATAAG